>JBBAJU010000004.1:5771-148519 GCA_040403845.1 Sediminibacterium sp. | reverse complement strand
TCACTCTTGTCCAATGGTTGATAAGGCCTATCTTTGCCCACCAAATTAACATCATGAAGTTTTATAATGCCATTATTAAGTTCCGTTTTTGGTTAAGCCTTTTGGCAATTGCTGCTGCAGTTGCAGTTAATTTATCTAGCGGTTTCTGGCCTGCTTTTATCCTTTATTTTCTGGGTGTCATTGGGGTAGCCAGTCATTTTTTTATTGGCCCACTTAGATTGATTCAAGAACCAATGGAAAGAGGGGATATGGAAGAAGTGGAGCGAATCCTAAATACCGTTTGGTATCCTAATTTATTGTACAAGCCTGTGCGTTCAACTTATTATACCATCAAAGGGAATATGGCCATGATGAAGCAAGACTTTGATAGTGCAGAAAAACACTTGAAAAAAAGTTCTGAGCTAGGATCACCCATGCCTGAAGCAGAAGGAGCTAATAAACTTCAGTTGGGAATGATGAGTATGCAGCGTGGAGATCTTAAACAAGGCGAAAGCTATATCAGGGCTGCAATTAGAGCAGGTATTTCTGACAAAGAAAGTGAAGCGGTTGCATACATTAGCATGTGCCAAATTTTTATGAATAAAAGAGAATTCAGAGCGGCTAAAGATTATTTTAGAAGAGCAAAAGCATGTAAGCCTACCACTAAACAAGTGGTTGATCAAATTAAAGAAGTAGAGAAATACATTTCTCGCATGCCTGGATAATCATGATTCAAATAAAACATATTACAACAGAAGGTGCCGAGCTAGAAACAGCTCGGCATTTGTTTAAGGAGTACTCCAATGAATTAGCTGTAGACCTTTGTTTTCAAAGCTTTGACGCTGAATTAAAAGATCCTTTAAAAAAATATGGCCAACCTCTAGGAAGCCTTTTATTGGCTTACTACAATGGAATTGCTGTAGGTTCTGTTGCGCTGCAACCTTTATCGGAAGAGGGTGTTTGTGAAATGAAAAGACTCTATGTTCAACCAGCTTTTAGAAAATTTAAAATAGGAGATGCGCTAGTAGAAGGCATTCTTAAAGAGGCAATCAAATTGGGTTATGCTAAAATGAAATTAGATACATTAGAAAGATTGCAAGCAGCCATTCATTTATACCTAAAATATGGTTTTGAAATCACTACTGCCTATTACCACAACCCTTTGCCTGAAGTGGTTTATATGGAAAAAAAACTAAGCTAATTTATTCAACAATTCTTCTATCACTAATGGGAAATATGCATGCTCTAATGCATGAATTTTAGTGGCTAAACTTGCAGGTGTATCGCTAACTTCTATATTGCATTTTGCTTGAAAAATAATATCGCCTTCATCGTAATGAGCGTCTACATAATGAATGGTTATACCACTTTCTTTTTCTCCAGCCGCAATTACAGCTTCATGCACATAGTTGCCATACATTCCCTTGCCGCCATATTTAGGCAATAAAGCCGGATGAATATTGATGATTCGATTAGGGTAAGCTTCAATTAATGATGCGGGAATTTTCCAAAGAAAACCAGCAAGAATAATAAAATCAATGCTTCTTGCTTTTAGCTCGTTCACGCAATCAGCGTTCTCGTAAAACGTACTTCTATTTATGATAAGGGTGTCTATATTGGCGGCGGCTGCAATCCCCAAAACCCCTGCCTCTTTTTTATTTGAAACAATTAGGTTGATCACAACTGCTGTGTTGCAGGAAAAATGTTCAATTATTTTAGCTGCATTTGAACCCGCACCAGATGCAAAAATGGCCAGTCTTAACATATATTATTTCTTTTTGGTCATTTTAACCTTAATTCTACCTAAGTATTGCTTGAAAAAGCTGAATTGACCAAACGGTATACTTACCAATAAAACACAAAAGGGCCAAAGAATAGTTACCACTACAATGTAAATGATAAAATATATAATTCCACGCTCTAAATTGGTAAAAGAAAGTAATTGTCTTCCTAAGTATCCACAAAGACTACCTCCCATCGCGAATGTGGTGAAAATTAAGGCAAACTGAAGCCAGCTAACCTGCCATTTATTTTTTAAACGATGCAGCATGGCTGCAAAAGTGCTTTAAAAAATTCATTTCGTGACAATTGAAATTGGTTGTTTTGTTAAACAATTTTAAAATTAACTACCATCAGTTTAAAAAAATTTTTTCCCTATTGCTTAATTGTCACAATCGTATCATATTTTTGCCCCCGTTTAAGGATATTTTTCCACACCAGAACCATCGTTGTGCATATGATATTGTCTAGATCCATAGCAAAAGCCAGCATTGCCGCTTTTTTATTTTTTGTGAGTCTGAGTTTCAGTGTAGCCGCCAATGCCCAGGACGGTAAAGCGCTTTTTAGTGCTAATTGTGCGTCTTGTCATGCTCCACATAAGAAATTGACAGGCCCTGCCCTTGCAGGAGTTGAGTCTCGTTGGTCAAGTAAGGAAAACTTGTACTCTTGGATTAGAAACAGCTCCGCGTACCTAAAAACGGGTGATCCTTATGCAGTTAACTTGTACAATGAGTACAATAAGATTGCAATGAACTCTTTCCCCAATTTAAAGGATGCGGAGATTGATGCCATCCTAACTTACATTAACAGTGTACCTGATCCTTCAAAAGCCCCAGCTGCTGGTGAAGGTGCTGGAGCAGCTGCTAATGTTGAGGCAGATAACTCTTTACTATTCGGAATTTTAACTTTGATTTTGGCTGTAGTGGCTTTAATCATGTTACAGGTTAACGCTAACCTTAAAAAATTAGCCGACGACAAAACTGGACAACCAGCTCTTGAGCCAATTCCTTTCTGGAGAAATAAAGCTTATATAGCAATGGTAACTGTAGTCTTATTTGTAGTAGGTGGATACTTAACTACAAAAGGCGCTATGGCTTATGGAAGAAGCCAGGACTATCAACCAGAACAACCTATTTACTATTCTCACGCAGTTCATGCTGGTACCAATCAAATTAACTGTCAATATTGTCATACCGGCGCTGCTCAAGGTAAGCAAGCTACCATCCCTTCAGTAAATGTTTGTATGAACTGTCACCAAGCCATTAATGAGTACAAAGGAGAAAAAATGTACAATGAAGCTGGTGAAGAAGTAGACGGTACTGCAGAAATCAAGAAACTATACAAATATGCAGGATTTGAAGAGGGTAAACCTTGGGATCCTAGCAAGGCTAAGCCAATTGAGTGGGTTCGTATCCACAACTTACCTGATCACGTTTATTTTAACCATGCTCAGCACGTAAAAGCTGGCCAAGTTGCTTGTCAAACTTGTCATGGAGAAATCCAAAAAATGGGTGAAGTGAAGCAATTCAGCGACCTCAGCATGGGATGGTGCGTTAACTGTCATCGCGAAACCAAGGTTCAGTTTAAAGACAATGGTTTCTACAGCATCTATGAAAAATACCATGCAGACTTAAAGAGTGGCAAAATCGATAGTACTAAAGGAATCACCGTTGAAAAAATTGGTGGTACTGAGTGTCAGAAATGTCACTACTAGTTCTTAAAAATTAAAAAGGATTGTTTTAAATATATCATTCGAACGTGGAAACCGTTCATCGGTTTCCAACTGTTAATCAATAATTATGGAGCAAAAAAAGCACTGGCAAAGTTTTGGAGAGCTGAATCAGTCTGCAGCGTTTAATAAGGATGTAAAAGACGAATTCAATGAAGAACTACCTATTGTAGAAGATGAAAGCAAAAGCTTTCTCGAAGCAAAGGCTCCCCGTCGCGACTTCTTGAAATATTTAGGTTTCAGTACTGCAGCAGCAGCTGCCGCAGCAAGTTGTGAAATGCCTGTAAAAAAGGCCATTCCATTTGCCAATAAGCCTGAAGACGTTGTGCCTGGTATTTCAAAATACTATGCAACCACTTATGTACAAGACGGTGATACAGTAAGTATCTTGGCTAAAGTACGTGATGGTCGCCCTATAAAAATTGAAGGAAACGATCTTTGTCCTATTACTAAAGGAGGTACTTCAGCTCGTGTTCAAGCTTCTGTACTTGACTTATATGATACTTCACGTTTACGTTTCCCTACCATTGATGGTAAGGAAGTAACTTTTGAAGCTGCAGATAAAGCTGTTGCTGCTCAAATGGGCGGTAATATTGTCGTATTAACCAGCACAATTAACTCTCCATCTACAAAAGCAGTAATTGCCCAGTTCTTGGCTAAATATCCAGGAAGCAAGCATGTTACTTATGATGCAGTTTCATATAGTGCCATGTTGTTGGCGAATGAAGCTACCAATGGTGTTCGTGGAATTCCTTCTTACCATTTTGAAAATGCAAAAGCGATTGTAAGCTTAGGTGCAGATTTCTTAGGTACTTGGTTAAATCCAGTTGAGTTTTCAAAACAATATGCTAAGGGTAAAAAATTAGACGAGAAGAATCCAAGTATGAGCAAGCATATTCAATTTGAATCTGTTGCTTCATTAACTGGATCTAATGCAGACGAAAAATATTTACACCGTCCTTCTGAAACGCCTGCTATTGCTGCTGCTTTATTAAGTGCAGTAAATGGTACTGGTGTTACCGGAATTGCAGATGCAAAATTGAAAGCAGGTATTGAAGCTGCTGCAAAAGCATTGAATGCACACAAGGGTGCTGCTTTAGTTGTTGCTGGAAGCAATGATGTAAATGTTCAAATCATTGTAAATGCAATTAATAACGCCATTGGTGCTGGTGGTGCTACCATCAACTGGGGTGTTTCATTAAATACACGTGCTGGTGTTGATGCAGACTTTGCGCAACTAGTAGCCGATATGAATGCAGGTTCTGTTGGAACATTATTGATTCATGGTGCAAACCCTGCTTATAGCTGGTTTGCTGCTGATCAGTTTAAAGCTGGTTTAGCTAAAGTGAAAACAACTGTATCATTTGCAGGTAAAGTAGACGAAACTGCTGAATTATGTAAGTTCGTTTTACCTGATAATCATTTCTTAGAAAGCTGGGGTGATGCAGAAGCAAAAACAGGTCACTTTTCATTTATTCAACCAACGATTTATCCTTTATTCAAAACACGTCAGTGGCAAGACAGTCTATTAAAATGGAGTGGTGCTACTGAAGATTATTTAGCATACTTAAAGAATTTCTGGTCTGCTAAATTAGGTGGTGTAAATGGTTGGGATAAAGCTTTACAAGATGGTGTAGTTGCATTAGGTGAATCAGCTACTTCGGCTGGAAGCTTTAATGGCGCTGCTGTTGCGGGTTCTTTGGCTGCAGCTTCTTCTTCTAAGAAAGGCGGTAAAGTAGAATTAGTATTATACGAAAAAGTGGGTATAGGTGCTGGTCAAGGCGCAAGTAACCCATGGTTACAAGAATTACCAGATCCAGTTACAAGAGCCACTTGGGATAACTATTTAGTTGTTTCTCCAGCAATGGCTAAAACTTTATTAGGGATAGATATCAGCAACGGTGGGCAAGCAGATGCTTATGAGGTAAATCCTCCTAAGAAAGTTGTGAAGATTACTGTGGGTCAAAAATCAATTGAATTACCTGCTCTAATTGTTCCTGGAACACATCCTGATACTGTAGGTATTGCGGTTGGTTACGGACGTAGCGAGAAAGTAGGTAAATCAGCTGCTGGTGTTGGTAAGAATGCCTTTGCATTGGCTTCTTTAAGTGGCGCATCTGTTCAATTTGCAAATGGAGAAGTTAGCTTAACCCTTACAGAAGAAACTTATCCTGTAGCATTAACACAAACGCATAGCCGTTACGATACAGATCAAGGAAATCGTACCGAAGTGGTGAAAGAATTAAGCTTAGCTGCATATAAACACCACCCAACTGAAATTCGCGAAGAGCGTGACAAGGAATTAAAGCCTTGGGGTGGTTTAGAAAAATTTGAATCTCAAGGAACCTTATATCCTGTGTTTGAAAGACCAGGCATTAAATGGGGAATGAGTGTAGACTTAAATACTTGTACTGGTTGCGGTGCTTGCGTAGTAGCATGTAACGCAGAAAACAACGTTTCAGTGGTTGGTAAGCCAGAAGTATTACGTGGTCACGAAATGCATTGGTTGCGTATTGATCGTTACTACAGTGGCGATTTAGAGAATCCGAATGTAGTGTTCCAACCATTGATGTGTCAGCATTGTGACAATGCCCCTTGTGAAAACGTTTGTCCGGTTGCTGCAACAAACCACAGCAGTGAAGGATTAAATCAAATGACTTATAACCGTTGTATTGGTACAAGATATTGCGCCAACAACTGTCCTTATAAAGTACGTCGTTTTAACTGGGCTGATTACACTGGTTCTGATAGCTTTGGCGATAACCAAAAAGGTGTTGTTAACGATGTTGTGTTAGACATGAACGACGACTTAACAAGAATGGTGTTGAATCCAGATGTTACCGTTCGTTCAAGAGGGGTTATTGAAAAATGTTCTTTCTGTGTTCAGCGTTTACAAGAAGGTAAGTTGAAAGCGAAAAAAGACAGCCGTCCATTAAGCGATAGCGATGTGAAGGTTGCCTGTCAACAAGCTTGTCCTACCAACGCCATTACTTTTGGTAACGCTAACAGCAAGGAAAGTGCAATCACCATTGCAAGACAAGAGAATCCTAACCGTCAGTTCTATGTATTAGAGCAACTGCACGTGTTACCAGGGGTGACTTATCTAGCTAAAGTGAGAAACACCGATGAAATGCCTCATCACGAAGGTGCTGAAGCAAAAACAGAAAAAGCACACGGATAATTTTTTAAGAAATTGAAATAACCAGATGCTGCCTTCGGGCAGATCAAGGACCAAAATAAGAACAGATGCATTTAAAGTACGAATCACAGCTCAGGGAACCACTGGTGTATGGAGATAAAACATACAAACAGGTAACAGAAGACATAGTTCGCCCTATTGAAGCCAAGCCTACCAAGTTATGGTATGTAGGTTTTTATATTGCTGTTGCCTTACTCATGTTTGGTGTCTATAGCGTATACCGTGAAGTAACTTATGGTATAGGTCAGTGGAACTTAAATAAAACAGTGGGTTGGGGATGGGATATCACCAACTTCGTTTGGTGGGTTGGTATTGGTCACGCCGGTACCTTGATTTCTGCGATTTTATTGTTATTCCGTCAAGGATGGAGAACAGGGGTAAACCGTGCTGCAGAAGCGATGACCATTTTTGCGGTAATGTGTGCTGGTCAGTTTCCTATCTTCCACATGGGTAGAGTATGGATGGCATTCTTTGTATTGCCTTACCCTAACTCTCGCGGACCATTATGGGTAAACTTTAACTCCCCATTGTTGTGGGACGTATTTGCGATCTCAACTTACTTTACTGTATCTCTTTTGTTCTGGTATTCAGGTTTAATTCCTGACTTTGCAACTGTAAGAGATCGTGCCTTCACTAAATTACGTAAGCGTTTATATGGTATTGCTTCTTTTGGTTGGACAGGTTCTACCAAACATTGGCAGCGTCATGAGAGCCTTTCATTGGTTCTAGCGGGATTAAGTACTCCGTTGGTACTATCGGTTCACACCATCGTATCTTTTGACTTCGCTACTTCAGTTATTCCTGGATGGCATACTACCATCTTCCCGCCTTACTTTGTGGCTGGTGCGGTGTTCTCGGGTTTCGCCATGGTGCAAACCCTCATGATTATTACCCGTAAGGTGCTTAACCTGCAAGACTATGTTACCATTGGTCACATAGAAGCAATGAATAAAGTAATTGTATTAACCGGATCAATTGTTGGTATTGCATACTTAACAGAATTGTTCATGGGTTGGTATAGCCAAAATAAATATGAAGGTTATACTTTCTGGTACAGCCGTGCTTACTTATTCTCTCCTTATGGATGGAGCTACTGGGGTATGATGGCTTGTAACGTATTAAGCCCTCAGATTTTCTGGTTCCGCAAAATGAGAAGAAACATTTTTGTAACCTTCTTCATGAGTATCATTGTAAATATTGGTATGTGGTTCGAGCGTTTTGTAATCATCGTTACTTCTCTTTATCGTGATTACTTACCATCAAGCTGGTCTGTTTACTACAGCCCTACTATTTGGGAAATTGGGTTCTACGCTGGAACTTTTGGATTGTTCTTTACTTGTTTCTTCTTATTCGCTAAATACTTCCCAGTAATTGCAATTGCAGAAATTAAGTATGTATTGAAGACTACTGGTGAAGGGTATAAAAACCAAATGGCAAATATAGAAGAACAAAAACTAGAAGAGTTTGTGCACGAACATGCGCATCACTAATAGTTAACCTATTTGTTGCGCTTGATACATGATTAAAATTATTTACTGCGCTTGCAGCGATGCATTTGCAGACAAAAAATAAAGTATGGCAAAAAAGAAATTTGTAGTAGGCTGTTTTGATGACGAAGCAGTTTTATTTCCAGCAGTAAAAAAAGTACGTACTGCAGGTTACAAAATCCATGATGTTTACACGCCGTTTGCTGTTCATGGTTTAGACCATGCAATGGGTTTACGTGAAACCAGCTTGCACACTGCGGGATTCATTTATGGTATTACTGGTACAGCTACTGCGTTAAGTTCTATCAGTTGGATTTTTACCAAAGACTGGCCTTTGAACATTGGTGGTAAGCCACACTTTGCTTTACCAGCTTGGATTCCAATCATGTTTGAGTTAACCGTATTGTTTGCAGCTGTTGGGATGGTGTTGACCTTTTGCTACTTATGTCAATTGGCACCTTTTGTGAAAAAGCACCATTTTCATCCACGTGCAACAGATGATCTTTTTGTAATGGTGATTGAGTGTACCGATAAAACCAATACCGACGATTTACAAGCATTTTTACAAAGCAATGGTGCTTTAGAAACCAAGGTAGAAGTTGCTGAAGACGGCTGGTGGTTAGGTAGATACGACAAGGATGAAATGCCTTTTGAAGACAAACAAATTGTAGCCGCTTAATTGTACAATATTTAGAATTATCGAATCATGAAGAATACATTAATCATAGCGTCTTTATCTGCTGTAGTTGCATTATCTGCTTGCAGTGATGTTAAGCGTAAACCAGGCTCTATCTACATGCCAGACATGGCATACAGCCGTGCTTACGAGTCATATGCCGATCACAGCAATCTTGCTGAAAAAGGCATCAACTACAACAGTCGCCCAGTAGTTGGTACTATTTCTCGCGAAGAAGACATGCCTTTCCATATTCCAATGGATCAACCAGGTGATACTACTAATTATACCGCTTCTAAAGCTGTTCCTAACCCATACGATTCTTTAAGTAAAACCGATATGGAAGAAGCAGAGCGTTTGTATTTGATTAATTGTGGTATTTGTCATGGTACTGACTTAAAAGGTAATGGACCAATCTATAATGATGGGAAAGGACCTTACCCAGCCCAACCAAAGAATTTGATTGGAGATCCTATCGTATCTGTTATGCCTGATGGGCAGATGTTTTATTCGTTAACCTACGGCAAAAACTTAATGGGCTCATATGCTTCTCAATTAAGTCGCAAGCAACGTTGGCAAGTAATTGCTTACATCAAAGCAAAACAAAAGGCAAGTAAAGCAAAAGCAGCTCCTGCTCCGGCAGCAGATGCAACCGCAACAACAAAATAAATTTAGCAAATGGTCCTGCTAATAGGATCAATACTAACTGAACTAAAAGAGTAACAATGGCATCTTTAAGAACACAATTTGAAGTTCCCGGAAAAATGAAAACCTGGTCTTATGCCTTGATTGGATTGGGCTTGGCTGCATTACTGTATGGAATGTTCACCAAAGGTTTTAGTTCCGATGAGCACGAACAAGTGCATTTCTGGGGAACACTAATGTACAATACTATTTTCTGGACATTAATTTGTAATGCCAGTATGTTCTTTATTTCTGTTACTACTTTGGCGCAAGCAGGGTTTACCCAAACCTTCCGTCGTATTCCAGAAGCAATTTCTACACTGGTGCCTATTTTTGGTGCAATCACTTTTGCAGTGTTATTGTATATCGTTTTTGGTCATAAGCACCATATTTACCATTGGTTAGATGCTGAAGCAGTAGCAGCTGATCCAATTTTAAAAGGTAAAGCAGGCTTTTTGAATCCTACTTTCTTTGTCATTTGGACTACTTTAACCATTGCTTTGTGGAGCTTCTTAGGATGGAGAATTCGTAAATTAAACGATGAAGCGGATGCTGGTCCAATGGATCGCGAAACCAGTGAAAAATTCATCCACAGAGGTACCGTAAGAACAGCAATGTTCACTGTTTGGTTTGGTTTAACCGTAGGATCTACTGTTCCTTGGTTATGGATGATGAGTATTGATGCACACTGGTATTCTACCATGTATAGTTGGTACACATTTGTAAGTTCATTTGTTGCAGGTATGTCATTGATTGCGCTTTGGGTGATTTACTTAAAGAACAAAGGATATTTAGAGTTAACTAGCCAAGAGCACTTACATGATATTGGTAAATTCATGTTTGCCTTTTCTATCTTCTGGACTTATTTATGGTTCTCTCAGTATATGTTGATTTGGTATGCAAACATACCTGAAGAAACCGTTTACTTTAAACATAGAACGCAAGGCGCATACAAAGGAATTTTCTTCTTTAACTTAATAGTAAACTTCTTATGCCCTTTGTTGATTCTGATGAAGCGTTCAGCTAAAAGAAATTACACATTGGTTACTTTTATGGCAGTTTTAATCATCTTTGGTCACTGGATAGATTTCTATCAAATGGTTATGGGCTCTTTGATGAAAGAACACGTTTCTTTAGGTTGGTTAGATTTCGGAATTTTAGCATTTTTTGTTGGAGCAATGATCCTTTTTGTGGGCACAGCATTGTCAAAGAAACCTTTGATTGCTAAATATCATCCATACCTTAAAGAAAGTGTAATTCACCAAGTTTAGTGAACACGATTAATTTAATATTTGTTAGACATTAGATAATATATATACAGCATTATGACAGCTTTATTAATCACCGCGGTATCGTTACTCATTTTTGTAGTGATCTTTCAGATCTCTAAGGCAAGTGAGTATGTGGCAATTTTGAAAGGGGAAGAGCATAGCCGTAAGCAGAACAACAAGATTAATGGTTTTTTGATGGTAGTGTTCTTAGTGTTAGGACTAGTTGGAGTTTGGTACTGCAATGAAGTTTTATATGATAAAACATTACTTCCTCAAGGCTCTGCAAGTGTGGAAGGTGAGAGAGTAGATTCAATGTTATGGTTAACTTTAGCTGTAACTGGATTCGTATTCATTGGTACACAAATTGTTCTATTTTGGTTTGCTTATAAATACCAAGAAAATGAAAATAGAAAAGTTTACTTCTTTGCACATAGCAATAAATTAGAAGCTATTTGGACGGTAATTCCAGCCATAGTACTAACTGTTCTAGTTGTAATTGGTTTGAGAAACTGGTTCTTATTTACAGGTGAACCCCCAAAAGAAGCAATGGTTGTTGAAGTAACCGGAAAGCAATTTGGATGGATTTACCGTTATCCAGGTAAAGACGGCGCTTTTGGTAAAAAGTACTACAAGAATATTGATAACGCAACAAACTCATTGGGGTTAATTTGGGACGACCAATTGGCACATGATGATTTAGTGATG
This sequence comes from Sediminibacterium sp., assembly GCA_040403845.1. Taxonomy (GTDB): domain Bacteria; phylum Bacteroidota; class Bacteroidia; order Chitinophagales; family Chitinophagaceae; genus Sediminibacterium. The sequence goes on along the minus strand of JBBAJU010000004.1, from coordinate 137,010 downwards.
GAACAAACCATGTACTTAGTAAAGGGAAGACCAGTAAAATTAATCATTGGTTCAAGAGACGTAATTCATGATGTGGGTTTATCTCATTTTAGAATGAAAATGGATGCTGTTCCAGGTATTCCAACTACCATGTGGTTTACACCTAAATACACTACTAAAGAAATGAAAGAGAAAACAGGAAATCCTGACTTTCAATTCGAAATCAGTTGTGACCAAATGTGTGGGAATAGTCACTATTCTATGAAAGGAGTTATTGAAGTATTGGAGCAAGCGGAGTATGATGCTAAAATGGCTAGTCAGTCTCCTTACTATTATACAGCTTTCCCTGATAAGGATCCAGCTAACGCAAAAACAGATTCGGTAAAATTAGTTGCTAAGCCTGTTGAACCAGCATCAAAAGTTACCGCTAAATTATAGAACAACTAACAACCATCTGAAAACGAGGTTGTAATAACTAATAAAGAATCAGTGTATGAGTAACGAAGCCGTATTGCACGCACCTGCCGAAGCAGGTTTACATCACGAAGCACATGGTGAACATCATCATGAGCATCATCATGAGACATTTATTTCTAAGTATGTCTTTAGCATGGACCATAAAATGATTGCGAAACAATTCCTTATTACTGGAATGGTTTGGGCAGTATTGGGTGGTTTAATGAGTGTACTTTTCCGTTTACAATTAGGCTATCCTGAAGCGAGTTTCCCTTGGTTAGAAGATATCTTAGGTAAATGGGCAGAAGGCGGTAAAATCACTCCTGATGCATACTATGCGTTAGTTACTACGCATGGTACTGTTTTGGTATTCTTTGTATTAACTGCAGGTTTAAGTGGAACTTTTGCCAACTTCTTAATTCCATTACAAATTGGAGCAAGGGACATGGCTTCTCCATTTATGAATATGTTGAGCTACTGGTTTTTCTTTGCAGCTAGTATTGTAATGTTGTCTTCCATGTTTGTAGAGTTTGGACCATTCAGTGGTGGATGGACAGCTTATCCTCCATTGAGTGCATTAGCTTCTGCATCTCCCGGTTCTGGTACTGGTATGGATTTATGGTTAATTGCCATGGCATTATTTGTGGTATCATCATTACTAGGGGGCTTAAACTACATTGCTACAATATTGAACATGCGTACTAAAGGAATGAGTATGACTCGTTTGCCTTTAACTATTTGGGCATTGTTCTTTACTGCAGTATTAGGGGTATTATCATTCCCTGTATTGTTCTCTGGATTTATCTTATTAATATTTGATAGAAATTTCGGAACAAGTTTCTATCTATCTGATATCTTCATCAACGGTGTTGGTGCATTACCTAACGAAGGTGGTAGCGCTATACTTTACCAGCACTTATTCTGGTTCTTAGGACACCCTGAAGTATACATTATTCTTTTACCAGCAATGGGTATGGCTTCAGAAATTCTTTCTGTAAACTCTCGCAAACCCATCTTTGGTTATATGGCCATGGTTGGATCATTGTTTGCAATTGCCATATTAGCCTTCTTGGTTTGGGCACACCATATGTTCGTAACTGGATTGAATCCATTCTTAGGATCTGTGTTTGTATTGTTAACGCTTTTAATTGCAGTACCATCAGCCATTAAAGTATTCAACTGGTTAACTACATTGTGGAGAGGAAATATCCGCTTTACGCCTGGTATGTTATTCTCAATTGGTTTTGTAAGCTTATTTATCTCTGGAGGTTTAACAGGTATCTGGTTAGGTAACTCTGCATTAGATATTCACTTACACGATACTTATTTTGTAATTGCCCACTTCCACATTGTAATGGGTGTTGCAAGTATGTTTGGAATGTTCGCAGGTATCTACCATTGGTTCCCTAAAATGTATGGTCGTTACATGAACAATACACTATCTTATTTGCACTTCTGGATTACTTTAGCTGGAGCATACATGATTTTCTGGCCAATGCACTACCAAGGTTTAGCAGGTATGCCAAGAAGATATTATGACTACAGTGTTTGGGAAAGCTTTAAGCAATTTGCTGAATTAAATAGATTCATTAGCACTGTTGCAATGATTGTATTTGCTGCTCAGTTGTTGTTCTTGTTTAACTTCTTCTACTCTGTTTTTAAAGGTAGAAAAGTAACTACACAAAACCCTTATGGTTCAAATACTTTAGAGTGGACTACTCCAGTTAATCCTGGTCATGGTAACTGGGTAGGTGAAATTCCTGAAGTACATCGTTGGGCTTATGATTATGGTAAGGATGGAAAAGAATTTATTTCCCAGACTACACCGGTGGGAGCCGACGAAAGCAGTCACTAATAATGATTTACTGAGTAATTTTTTATTCAGTTGAAATACTTCAATGCTCCCGGATAACGGGAGCATTGTTTTTAAACTACAACGACGGAATGACAAAATCCAGTGAGCATAGGGTAGAAAGCCAAAGTTTTTCTTTAGCTGCAAAGCTGAAAGACTATATGTTGCTAATTAAGTTTACACTAAGCTTTACAGTTGTGTTCTCTTGTGTTATTTGTTACTTACTTGCTCCTAAAGTAGTAGCGTATGATTGGTACATGATTGTATTATTGTTTTTAGCAGGGATGTTAATTACAGGAAGTGCAAATGCAATTAATCAAGCAGTTGAAAAAGACACCGATGCAATGATGAAACGAACTTCAAAAAGACCTGTTGCCAATGGTAGCATGAGTCAACAAGAAGCGTACACATTTGCAGTAATTGCAGGGATTGTTGGGGTGGGTATGATGTGGTATTTTTTCAATTTGTCTTCTGCTTTGGTTTCCGCATTTAGCTTATTCTTATATTCCTTCATTTATACACCACTTAAAAAAATAAATTCCATTGCTGTATTGATTGGTGCCTTACCAGGTGCATTACCTTGCTTAATAGGTTGGGTAGCAGGTAACGATGACTTTTCATTGGGAGGTTGGGTTTTATTTGGAATGCAGTTTTTGTGGCAATTCCCTCATTTTTGGGCTATTGCTTGGGTTGCACATGAAGACTATTCTAAAGCGGGTTTTAAATTACTACCAGCTGATAAGGGACCCACAAAGTTCACGGCAATCCAAACCATTATGTATTCAGTTTTAATGATTCCTATTGGGATGGCCCCTTATTTCATTGGCTTATCAGGAATTACCAGTTTGTGGATTGTATTGGCTTGTAATTTGTTCATGGTTTTTCAAAGTGCGCGTTTATATAAAGAAATGGATGTGAAAGCAGCCAGGAGAGTGATGTTCAGCAGTTATATTTATTTGCCTATTGTATTGCTTGCATTACTGGCAGATAAAATTGGTTAACCATTAAAAAATTTAAAAATGAGTTCGATAGCAAATGAAGCACCCAAAAGAATTCACCCACACAAATTTACTTTGTGGGTTGCAATGGGTAGTATCATTATGATGTTTGCTGGTTTAACCAGTGCTTATATTGTAAAAAAGAATCAAAGTAGCTGGCTTGAGTTTGATTTGCCAGTGGTTTTCATGTATTCTACATTCGTAATCATCCTTAGTAGTGTAACAGTTCATTTAGCTGCAAAAGCATTTAAAGCCAGGGAAATGAGCCGTTATAGGATGCTAATAACGGTGACTGCCATATTGGGTTTGGCTTTTATGGGATTACAGATTTTGGGTTTTATGGATTTAGAAGCAAGGAATATAGCTCTTACTGGAGCTAGAAGTAATTCTGCAGCTTCCTTTTTACTAGTTATTACCGGATTGCATATGCTTCACGTCTTAGGCGGGGTAATTGCATTGATGGTGATGTTTATTAAAGCTTATGTAAGTAGTGTTAAAAATTACAGTAGTTTATCCATTGAATTGGTGGGTACTTACTGGCATTTTGTAGATATACTTTGGATTTATTTATTCATCTTTTACAATTGGATTAGCTAATTACAAAAAAGTTGTCTTTTATGCACCTTTTTTCAACTCTAGCCAATACTTTTGTGTACGAAATTTTACTTTAATATGGCAACAACTGCAACAGCACCTACCACTAAATCATGGAGTGGAGGTAAGAGTCCCTTTAACGTAGAGTACGGTAAAGTAATGATGTGGTATTTTCTCATGAGTGATGCCTTCACATTTGGAGCATTCTTGATATCATACGGCACCATTCGTTTTTCTACCAATGGATGGCCTGACCCTAACGAAGTATTTAAGAGTTTTCCATTTGCTCCAGAGGGCGTGAATGCTCCCTTGGTGTTCGTGAGTATCATGACTTTTATTTTGATCATTAGCTCTGTAACCATGGTTTTGGCTGTACAAGCGGGTCATAATATGGACAAAAAAGGGGTAGTTAAAAATCTTATCTGGACCATTATTGGTGGTATCGCGTTTTTGTCTTGTCAGGCATGGGAGTGGAATCACTTACATCATGAAGGTGCTTGGTGGGGTAGCAATCCTTTCTTAAACCACGATGGAACAGCTTCTTCAACCAACTTCACCAACTACTTCTTTACTATCACTGGCTTCCATGGTTTTCACGTATTTTCTGGTGTTATTATTAACATCATCATGCTAATTATGGCAATGACTAATAAATTTGAAGAAAGAGGTCATTACTTAATGATTGAGAAAGCTGGATTATACTGGCACTTTGTAGACTTAGTTTGGGTATTTGTATTTACTTGTTTCTATTTGATTTAATTAACTTATTCATAGCTAATATTATTTTATGTCACATACAGCAGATCATAACGAACATGCAGGAGGAGGAACCAAAGAAGTAATCCGTATCACGGTAATTCTTACAGTACTAACCATTATTGAATTATTAATTGGTTTTTGGATGATTGATATTCCATTAACCAGCGAAGGACTAAGATTGGCGTTAAAGGGAACTATCGTTATTTTGATGATGGCAAAAGCCTTTTACATTGTTGCTTATTTCATGCACTTAAAGCATGAAATGAAGAATCTAATTATGACTATTGTAGTTCCTTTGGCATTATTTATTTGGTTTATCATCGCTTTTTTATATGATGGTAACTCATTTAAAAACTTACGTAATACCTACGATCCATACTTTAAAGAGCAAAGCACCATTAAAGTAGAGAAAAAGGCGCATGGGACAGCAGAGAAACATGAAACTCCAAAGAATGGTAAAAAAGCTAGCCACTAGTTTATTTATTATTCAGAATATATTTTCTTCTTTAATGAACCATCGCTGCATTGCGATGGTTTTTTATTAATACAATTATGAAAAAGAAAGCGATACTTGGTTTACTGGTAGCATTGGGTATTCCAATCACCTGTTATATGTGGTTAAAAAACGCTAGTGAGACTGCTGTAATAATGCCTAGGCATTATTTATTAGATACTGTAATCACCAAAGTAGAAAAAGGTAAGTCAATAACAGACACCATTTGGCATACAACTAAAAATATCAAGCTTAGAAATCAGTTAGGCGACAGCGTGAGTTTATATGACCCTCAGGGTAAGATTATTGTAGCCGATTTCTTTTTTACAAGTTGCAGGAGTATTTGCCCAAGGCTTACAAGAAATATGTCAACATTACAGCAATCTTTTAAGAAAGGGGGTAATGTTCGCAACAAGATTGATACTTCTATTGTCCATTTCATGTCGTTCACGGTAGACCCTGAAAATGATTCAGTTGCTGTATTAAAAAAATACGCAGATCGATTTGATGTAATTCATGATAATTGGTGGTTTTTAACAGGAAATAAAAAAGACATTTATCAATTTGCATTTGAAGAGTTAAAAGTAGATCAGTTTAGTGAAGAGCCAGTAAGCCCAGACTTTGTGCATACTAGTAGATTTGTTTTGATAGACCGTGCTCATAAAGTAAGAGGGTATTATAACGGTTTAGATAGCTCAGAAATGAAAAAGTTGGCAAGAGATATTGGCCTATTGATGTTAGAGAAAGATGGCACTAAGAAGAGTGGAATATTCAGGAAAATATTAGATCTGAGTTGGCTCTGGTTAATTATTGTATCTGCAATCATATTCTTTGTTGTGTATATGCAAGGGAGAAGAAAAATAAACGGATAATCATTTAAAACATAAAAAATGTTAAAACCCATTATTGCAAAAAATGATCGTATGGCCAATTGGTTAATTGGCATATTTTCTTTGGTAGTTTTTTTAGTAGTTGTAGTACTTAGTAAATTTAAATTAGACGTATCGCTAGGATTTGATGTACATATTTTTGCAACTATTAATGCTTTTGTAAACGCTACTATTGCCGTGGTATTGATAGCAGCTTTGATAGCTGTTAAAAAGAAAAATTATGAGTTGCATAAGAAGTTTATGATGACTGCACTCGTACTGTCAATCTTTTTCTTATTATCTTATATCGCCCACCATCTGTTAGCAGGTGAAGCTAAATTTGGTGATGTAAATCATGATGGTATTGTAGACGATGCTGAGAAACTAGCAGTAGGTAGCATGCGAATAGTGTATCTCATTATTTTAGCGACTCATATTATTTTAGCTGCGGTTATTTTGCCTTTTATCTTATTTACGGCTTACCGGGGTTTAACTGGTGAATTTCCAGCGCACAAAAAATTGGCAAGAATAACCTGGCCTTTATGGTTTTATGTTGCTGTTACAGGTCCAGTGGTTTATTTTATGATCAGCCCTTACTACCAGTAGTGCAGTTTCGGATGGGGATCTTTGCTGCATCTACTGATAAAATAAGGTATTGCTGAATTGGGGGGACTGTAATCAAGATTTTTTGGTTAGTATAAGCAGTTCATTTGCTTGTACTTCGGTGGCATACCTTTTTACACCTTGCTTATCGGTGTAATTACGATTGATCAATTTGCCTTCAATCACTACTTCTGTCCCTTTTACGAGGTACTTCTCGGCAATATCTGCCAGCTTACCCCAGGCTACTACATTGTGCCACTGGGTCTCAGTTACTTTTTCACCTTTGGCATTTTTGTAATTTTCATTTGTTGCTACACTTAAGTGAGCTACTTTTTTGTCTTCGCCAATCGATTTTACTTCAGGATCTTGTCCTAGGTTTCCAATCAATTGGACTTTGTTTTTAACTGCGTTCATAACGGTTCAGTTTAAAGTTTGGTAAAAAAAGCAGTGCGTACTGCCGTTAACACAACAAATATGCTTAGCCCAATTTATTCGTTCACTATTTTAAACATCTATTGGCGTTTATAAACGTTTGCAAACGTTTGTTGGTAATTTGGTACCGTTAAAATGCGGGTCACACATCGTATTTGTACAGCAGTAGTCATTTGTTTTCTTTATTATTTTCAAAGCCTAAGAATCAACAATTTATTTTATGCAAGAAAGCCTTAAACAGTGTTTGCATTGTGCTAAAAAAATTGCAGGCAGAACCGACAAGAAATTTTGTAGTAATCATTGTAGAAGTAGCTACCATAATCTTTTATATGGTGATAGGAGTAATTATATGCGAAGAGTAAATGGTTTGTTGATGCGAAATAGAAAAATACTTTCCGATTTATTTGAAGTGAATAGAACAGGAGCAACCATTCCGTTAAGTGAATTATACCTGAAGGGTTTTAGTATTGCTCATTATACACATCAACAGAAAAAATCAAGAAGTCTGTTATTGACTTATTGTTACGATTATGGGTATCATTTTATAGGGAAAGACAGCATTAAAATTGTACAACAATTTAATAGCGAATAGTTACTTTGGTCACACCTGCATTTACCATATCAATTTTTTTGGCTGCTTTTTTACTCAAGTCAATAATTCTACCTTGAATAAAAGGTCCTCTATCATTAATACGAACTTTAACTGATTGGCCGTTATTTAGATTAGTCACTTTTACTTTGGTACCAAATGGCAAAGTTTTATGTGCAGCAGTCAATCTATGTTGTCTGAAGATTTCGCCATTACTGGTTTTTCTACCATTGTATTTGTCTGCATAATAAGATGCTATCCCACTTTCACTACCTTTTCTAAAACAACTTGTAAATTCTGTAGCAATTATCAGAAGCACTAAAAAAACAATAGGCTTTTTCATCCTATAAGAACGAAAAAGCCTACGAATTATTGGATAGGATACATTTAAGCAAAAGGGGCTTTCACCACTTTGGCTTTTACTAGTGTATTTCTTATATCAATATAAATTTCAGAATCAATAGCTGTATGCGATACTGCAACATAGCCCAAACCAATCGCTTTATTTAATGATGGGGCCTGTGTTCCACTGGTAACTTTTCCAATGGTATTGCCTGTTGCATCTTTAATTAAGTAATCGTGGCGAGGGATTCCTCTTTCTAACATTTCAAATCCTACTAATTTACGTTGTACACCTTCAGCCTTTAATTTTTCTATGATTGGTCTTGCATTAAACTCTTTAGTGAACTTAGTAATCCATCCTAATCCTCCTTCAAGTGGAGAAGTAGTATCATCAATATCGTTACCATATAAGCAATAACCCATTTCTAATCTTAGGGTATCTCTAGCCCCCAATCCAATTGGTTTTAAGCCCTGTGGTCCACCAATTTCAAAAATAGCGTCCCAAATTTTATCTGCAGCACCATTGCTGTCTTCAAAATATATTTCTACTCCACCGGATCCAGTATAACCAGTAGCACTGATCAATACGTTTTCTACACCTGCAAATGTTCCCTTTACAAAAGTGTAGTATTTCAAATTCATGATATCTAACTCGGTCAGGGGTTGTAATATTTTTGTTGCATTAGGACCTTGTATGGCCAATAAACAAGTTTTATCACTAATATTATGCATTTCTACTTGCTGGGTATTGAATTGGCTGATCCAATTCCAATCCTTTTCAATATTAGAAGCATTCACCACTAACATATACGTTTTATTTGGCTCTACACAGTAAACAATTAAATCGTCTACGATGCCGCCTGTAGCATTGGGTAAGCAACTATACTGTGCTTGTCCTGCTACTAATTTTGATGCATCATTGGTAGTAACTCTTTGAATAAGGTCTAATGCATTTTCTCCTTTCAAAATAAATTCACCCATATGACTTACATCAAAAACTCCTGCATTTTTTCTTACAGCAGCATGTTCATCATTAATTCCAGTGTAACTGATTGGCATATTGTATCCTGCAAATTCAGCCATTTTGGCTCCTAAGGCAATATGTTTTTGTGTAAAAGGTGTGTTTTTCATTGAGCAATAAATTAGGGTGCAAAAATAAGTGAATCAACACAAAACAGCTCTAAAAAGCAAGAACCCCATCCCAATTTAGAGACGAGGTTCTTTTTCCAACCTGTGCCAACCTTCTTTATGATTGTAAATTCAGTAAGGAAAACCTTCCTAGTTCTGAACCTAACTCAATAATATCAAGCGATTCCGTGATTTTTGTTTTACCAACTGGGTTAGCATTAGATGGATCAACAATAGATACTTTTTGATAACGGTAACGAGTAGTATCAACTGGCTTGTCTAACTCTTTCTTTAAATCTTCAGCTTCTTTCTGTTTGCGCTCATATTCTTTGCGCAATTCTTCTCTGCTTTTCTTATAGTCTTCTATGGCGCTTTTTTCAGAGTCGGAGTCATTTTCTTCCTCCTCATTTATTTCTCCAGCTTTCTTTACTCTTTCTAATCCTCCAGGAGTCATAATATACTCTTGATTGTACATCCAGCTTTCGTAACCTTCGTTGCTCCATTCGTCGTCCCAATCATAGTTGTTTCTGCCAGAATTAAAGCTGATATGATTAAGTCTTCTAGACACATTCTCATCAATTTCAATTTTCTTTCCCACTGGTACAAATATGGTTACTGTTACACCTTGATTTCTAAACTTAGTGCCTTTGTTTAATTTGAAGCCACGATCTAAGTAAAGTACACTGTCGGCTTGTGTTGCACCATAATTGATTTGATTGATATTTCTTAAAGCGGCATTTTCATCAGAACCATTGCTAAATTTTACATAGCTAACTCGGTAAAGAGAATCTTGACTTTTGGCAATTCTAACGCGTACATTATTCAGTTCTAAGCTATCATCATCCATTCTTAATAAGCCATCCATTTTAAACCATTTTCCACTGATGACTCTCAGGTTAGATTCTGCCACTTTTATGGTAAGCTTATTGGTGGTGGGTTGTATTATTTTTATGTCGCCTTTATCTTTTGCACCAGCGTCAAAGTTTTGAGCAATGGATGCAATCAATAGTACTACACTAATCCAACCTAGTGTCCATAATCCCCCAAAAGTGAATCCTAAATATTTACTACCTGCAGTTGCTCCTATAATTCTACGTACTAACCAAGTAAGTAAACCAATGGCTGGAACAAATAAGAATAATATCAATGTTGTCCATGAAAGGAAGTTCTGCCAGAAACCTTCTAAAAAGAAATCCTTTAGAGGGAACACACTTACACTACCTGCAATCATTCCTAATAAAGCTACTAGAATGGTGAAAGCCAATATACCTGCTAAGAATAAGAAGAATGCTTTGAATAAGATACCAATTGCATTGGCTAATTTATTTCCACTTTTTTTAGAAACATTGCCTGCTTCTGATGCAAATTGTCTGCTTTTTTCGTTCACCGTAGTGCTAAATTCTGATGAAAATTCTTTCGCTTTTTCTGAGAATTCACCACCCCATTTTTCTGCACGAGCTTTAAAACCTTCTAAGTCTTCTTGAATGGTATTTTTGATAGTATTTAAGTCTACTTTTTCACCCCTCATTTCTAATTTCTCTGAAGCACTTTTTGCTTCAGGAATTACCGCCCATAGTACGGCATAGATTACAAATAATGTACCTCCAAATGAGCCGAATATAAATCCAGGGAATGGATTAAACTCGAACCAGAACAAAGAGCTTACAAAAGAAGAAAAAATACCTACTACCAATGGTAATGCAAAAATTAATCGGGGAATCCAAACGGCTATATCAAAATAAGTGGCGATTCCGCTGGCAACACCCGCAATCACTTTGTCTTCAGGATTTCTGTACAATCTTCTGTTACTGGTTACATGATCCAATGGTTTAGAAGGAAGTATGATCCACAATAGTAAATACAATAAGAAACCAGAACCACCGCCAAAGAACAATACTAAAAATAGTAAACGAACTACAGTAGGGTCAATTCTAAAGTAAGCAGCAATCCCACTACAAACACCGCCTAACATTTTTTCGTTGGTATCTCTGTAAAGTCTGCCCCTTGAAGCACCAGGTTCAGCTTCATGCGTAAAGCTTGATTGTTGCTGCTGTTGTTGTTGGTTTCCACCTAATTGCGATTGCATATTCGATTCTTCCCCTTCAAAATCTTCAGGTCGGCCCATGCTGTTGATGATATTGTTTACATCTTCATCTGTAATGCAGGTGCTACCTTTTTTAAGGCTTTCACCAAAAAGTTCTGCAATACGACCTTCAATGTCGTTGATGATTTCGTCTCTTCCTTCTTCATTAGCAAAGAAGCGGCGTAAGCTTTCAACGTATACTTTCAGTACGTCATAAGCCGATTCCTCAATAGGAATTACTCTGCCTTGAAAGTTTATATTAATTACCTTTTTCATGGTATGTTTATTTAGCTTGGTTAAGGTTGGTTTTGGTTGTTTTCGGTTGCTGGTGATGCTATTGGTTGGGTTAGCACTTGAACTGCATCTGCTAGTTCTTTCCAGGTTCTTTCGAGTTCACTGTAAAAAGCAAGGCCTTTATCAGTCATCACGAAATATTTGCGTGGCGGTCCGCTATTACTCTCTACCCAACGGTAGGTGAGTAGTTCTGCGTTTTTTAACCTGGTAAGCAGCGGGTACAAAGTACCTTCCAGAATATGAAGGTTGGCTGCTTTCATCCGATCAACTAGATCACTGGGGTAAACTTCACCCTGGCGAATGATTGAAAGGATACAAAACTCCAATACGCCCTTCCGCATCTGACTCTGTGTGTTTTGAATATCCATGGCCTAGATTTTTATTGTATTAATAAACAAGAATTGGTTGAACTGGAGCGATACGGCTGAAACGTTGAATTTTCCAAAGTTGGGCTACAGTAAATCTTTTCTTGGTTTTGGGTTCATTGTTCAAGTTTGAAGCAATAGTCTCTTTTACAACTTGTGTTAAATTGTTTAACTCTGTTTTGTTAAGTTGAACAAGTGGGTTGATGGTAGTGATTTTCATGATGATTATTTTTAGTTCGTTTTGTTATCATTTATTTTGACAACACAAAGATGGGGTATTTTTTAGTACTATGCAACACATAGTACCAAGTATTTTTAGGTAATAGGTTGACTTTAGAATTAGGTTTTAAATAATTAATTGAAAGTCAATTAGTTATGATTTTTGTTTATTTTAAGAAAGGGATAATCGGTTTTATAAAAGGATAAATGGGGTTTGTTGGATTTTGCTTATTTAATCGCTGGCGGCGTATCAATATATAATAGCTGATAGAGTAGCTCTATTTATAAGATTATGTATTTCAATATAAGATAAGTAAAAATATTCTTTATCGTATAAATACGATTAATGAATATTTATGTATAGCTTTGCTTTATCGTATAAAAACGATTAATCATGGCTTCTCCCAAATTAGAAGAATTTATTAAAGCAGAACAAGAGTTGGCACAATTTGCTAAAGCTTTATCTCATCCAGCCCGTATAGCCATATTAAAAGTATTGGCACAAAAAAACGAATGCGTCTGCGGAGAGATTGTAGATGTATTGCCATTGGCGCAGTCTACTGTTTCGCAACACTTAAAAGAATTGAAAGAAGCAGGTCTTATAAAAGGAACTATTGAAGGACCAAGAAGTTGTTACTGCATCAATTGGAAAGCTTTCGAAAAATTCAATAGCTCATTTAATCAACTATTTAATAAACTAAAAGTGCAACAACAATCTTGTTGCTAATTATTCTTAAAAAAATTAAAACATATTTTATGCAAACCGATGAACAATTAAAACAAATAGTAAAAGATAAGTACGCAGAAATTGCAACACAATCTACTGCTGATAATAAAGCCTCTTGTTGTGGGGCTGGTGGGTGTAGTACCGAAGTATATAATATCATGAGTGATGATTATACTAGTATGGAAGGATACAATGCAGATGCAGATTTAGGACTAGGGTGCGGATTGCCAACCCAATTTGCGCAAATTAAATCTGGGGATACCGTAATAGATTTAGGAAGTGGGGCAGGAAATGATTGTTTTGTTGCAAGGACACAAACAGGTGAAAAAGGGAAAGTGATTGGAATTGATTTTACACCAGCTATGATTCAAAAAGCTAGAATGAACGCGGATACATTGGGGTTTAATAATGTAGAGTTTCGCGAAGGTGATATTGAACATATGCCTTTGGGGGGGAATATAGCTGATGTGGTAGTAAGCAACTGTGTATTAAATTTAGTGCCTAATAAAGATGGTGTAATAAAAGAAATCTATCGAGTTCTAAAACCCGGTGGCCACTTTAGTATTTCAGATGTAGTATTAGTAGGTCAACTACCCGATGCATTGAGAAAAGATGCTGAAATGTATGCAGGATGCGTAGCAGGTGCAATACAAAAAGAAGTGTACTTAGAATTGATTCGATTAAACAAGTTTGAAAATATTATCGTGCAAAAAGAAAAGCCAATCATTATTCCCAATGATATTTTAAAAAATTATTTATCTGATGCTGAAATTGCAGCTTTTAATAATGGCGGGGCAGGTATATTTAGTGTAACTGTTTATGCGGAAAAAGCAAAGGGGATTACCATAACTGATCAAACGAATGGTCAGAACAAAGCAACTGCTTGTATGCCTGGTGGAGGATGTTGTTAATAAGAAAACGAATTAAATATGGAACATTGCGCACCAGCAGCTAATCGAAAGAAACTTTCCTTTTTAGACCAATATTTAACGCTATGGATTTTCATGGCTATGCTAATAGGAGTAGGATTGGGATATTTTATACCATCCGTTTCTAGCAAAATAGAAGCACTCTCTAGTGGAACCACCAATATACCTCTTGCTATCGGATTAATACTAATGATGTATCCTCCATTGGCAAAAGTAAATTATAGTAAAATAGGAGAAGTCTTTAAAAACATAAAAGTCTTAAGCCTTTCCTTACTATTGAATTGGGTGGTTGGGCCTATTTTAATGTTTATATTATCCATCTTTTTTTTGAAAGATTATCCTGAATATATGATTGGATTAATCTTGATTGGTTTAGCTAGATGTATAGCAATGGTGGTGGTATGGAATGATTTGGCAGAAGGTAATAGAGAATATGCCGCAGGATTGGTGGCATTGAACAGCATTTTTCAAGTTTTCTTCTATAGCTTTTATGCCTATCTGTTCATTACTTTCTTGCCCCCATATTTTGGAATAGAAGGATTGAATGTTAATATCACCATTGCAGAAATTGCCCAATCGGTAGGCATCTATTTAGGTATACCATTTGCTGCCAGAATAATCAGTAGATATATTTTAATTCAATGGAAGGGTCAAGAATGGTTTACCCAAAAATACATTCCGGTAATATCTCCCATTACATTAATTGCACTATTGTTCACTATTATATTAATGTTCAGTTTAAAAGGACAGTTAATAATTCAAATTCCAATGGATGTAATTCGAATAGCAATTCTATTGGTAATCTATTTTTTATTAATATTTATTATTAGTTTTTTAATTGGTAAAAAATTAGGTGCAGATTATGCAAAAAATACTTCCATTGCATTTACGGCTACTGGAAATAATTTTGAATTGGCCATTGCAGTTGCAATTGGTGTATTTGGAATAAATAGTGGACAGGCTTGCAGGTGTTATAGGTCCGTTGGTTTAAGTACCTGCATTGATTGCACTAGTTAATTTGGCTTTCTGGTTCAGGAAAAAATTATATAAATGAAATACGTAGTATCCTTTTTATTTTTAAATCTAATGGTTATGTCTTTAACTGCACAACAACCTTTATTGTTTCCCAGCCTTCAATCTTTTTTTGATGATGCCAAATCAAATTTCAATCAAATTCCTGTTGAGCGAAAAATGGCATTAAAAGAAATTAGTGATTATATAAGTAAAAAGAAAAATGACCAAAAAGAAGTTGAACTCACATTTATCTGTACGCACAATTCAAGAAGAAGTCATATTTCCCAAATTATGGCCCAAGCAGCTGCAGCTTATTATAAAATCGGAAATGTATATTGTTATTCAGGTGGTACAGAAGTAACTGCTTTTAATATTAATGCAGTAAATGCGTTAAGAAAAATGGGTTTTGAAATAGAAGCCACTAATAGTTTGCCTAATCCGGTTTATGAAGTAAAGTATAGCTCAACAGCCCCTAAGCTGATTGCTTTTTCAAAAGTATATACCAGTATGCCTAATCCACAAAAGGAATATGGAGCTGTGCTAACATGTTCGCAGGCTGATACATCTTGCCCTATTGTGCAAGGGGCAGATGGAAGATTTAAATTGCCTTATGAAGACCCTAAGTTATCAGATGGTACTCCACAACAAGACCAAGTTTACGTTGAAAGATGTAAGCAAATTGGTCTTGAAATGTTATACTTATTTAGTCAAGTAAGATAGAAATGGTTTTTCAGATTTAATAAATTTTTAAATCACCGTCAGCTCATAAAAATCTTCAGGGTTTAAGTATTTTTTGGCGAGTTCATTTAATTCTTCTGCGCTAGTTGATTTGATGATTTGAACACTATTGTAAAAAAATTGTTCGTCTAAATTATTGAGCACATAGTTTTTCCATCTGGCAATTAATTGAAAGGGTCCATCTAAATCTCCTAAAACAGAACCCAGCATATAATTTTTAACTAAGCTAAGTTCATCTTCATCAATCAGCTCGTTTCGAAGTATTTCCATTTCTTTGTACACTTCACTAATAGTGGCTTCGCAAACATCTCTACCTGCTTCCGTACTAATCATCCAAGCAGTTTCTCCCATATGGTTTTGGATATAGCTATGTATGCCATAGGTATAGCCTTTGTCTTCTCTGATATTGCTCATTAATCTAGAACCAAAAAAGCCCCCAAAAACATTATTTAATATTTGTGTTTTTGGGTAATCTGGGTGATGTTTGTTAGGAAATGGACGAGCAATTCTAATAGCACCTTGAACTCCATTTGCGTCATTAATAATATGGTGTTTCTTTTCTTCTGCCGATTGTAAATTGTATTCAATACGCGGAATGGCTCTTTTTTGTAAAGGCAAGGCGCCAAAGTATTTATTTAATTGGCTTTCTAAATTGGAAGGTATTTTACCTGCAGTAAAAATAGTACAATGTCCTTCTGCATAAAATCTTTTGAAAAATTCTTCCAATTCATTTCTGTTCAATTGATCATAGTCTAAGGTAGAAGTATACTTTCCATAGGGGTGATGAAATCCGTAAACGTATTCATCAATTAATCGGTTAGCAATAAAGTCGCATTTTTTTAGATTTACAGAAAGTCTTTGCTTTTGATTTTGCTGATAAGTACTTAATTCTTCTTCAGGAAAAATTGAGTCGCATATTAATTCTGCTACTACCGGTAATAATTCATTGATATGTTTAGATAAGCAGTGTAAAGTGATAGAAGCTGTTTCATTGTAGCAGGTTCTATTTAAATAAGCGCCATAAAACTCAAAGTGATCATTAATTTGAAATGCAGTTTTATTGCTGGTACCATTCTTCAATAAGAAATTAGTGGTCCCTGCTGTAATATTCTTTTGCTCGAACCAGTTGCCAGCTTTAAATACCCATTCTATCATAAGTACATCTTGTGTGCCAGCGTTCATGCTGTATACTGGAACTGTATTGTCTAATTGATATTGCTCACATGTTCTGAGTTTTAAATCAAAACTTACCGCATCAATTATAGTGGGTTGTATTGTTCTATTCAACATTTTATCAGTTCTTTATTTGGATAGGTAGTGTAATGTATTGCTATTACTTTCTCTAAAAATTCGTTTGCTGTAATCAACAATATCCTGTGGATTAATTTCCTGGTATTTTTCCAATTCAGTATTCATTAAAGAAGCATCACCCATTAATTCATACATTGCCAAACTGCTGGCCCTGCTCATAATGCTCATGTCTTCAAATGCAATCACACTCTCAGTCTTATTTTTCACTTTGGTTAATTCGGCAATAGAAACGGGGTGTTCTTGAATATAGCTAATCTGTTCTGCTATAGCAAGCTCGGCTTTATTTATATCTACCCCTTTTACCAACTTGCCTTCAATGGTTAATAAGCCAGCATCTAAGCTCCCAAAATGATAACAATCTAAATTGGAGAATAATTTTTGCTCTTTTACTAAGGCCTGATATAAGCGGGAAGAAGCTCCCCCACCTAAAATTTCAGTAATTAAATCTGATGCATAATAACCTTTATTTAAACGGGCATCCATATGCCATGTTTTTACAAAAGCATCTAAAGGAACTTCCGCTTCAATGGTTAATCTTCTAGCTTGATCTTGAACTGGCTCCTGGGGTAAACAACGAATATATTTGTCTCCCATTGGGATGGGGCCAAACCATTTTTCCGCTAATTTTTTAATTTCTTCTGTTTTTACATTACCTGCCACTACCAAAATCGCATTAACAGGACGATAGTGCTTGAAGAAAAAATGTTTTACATCATCAATATGTGCATTCTCTACATGGCTTAATTCTTTGCCAATGGTCATCCACTGATAAGGGTGAACGGCATATGCCAAAGTGCGCATATGTTTCCAAACATCGCCGTATGGCTTATTGATATAATGTTCTCTAAATTCTTCGCAAACCACTTTTCGCTGAACTGCTAAGCTTTTTTCACTAAATGCTAAACTCAGCATTCTATCACTTTCTAGCCAAAAAGCAGTTTCAATATTTTGTGCAGGTAACTGACAATAGTAATTGGTTAAATCGTTGGTGGTATAAGCGTTATTATCTCCTCCAGCCCTTTGAAGGGGTTCGTCGTAGTCAGCAATATTAATACTGCCTCCAAACATTAAATGCTCAAATAAATGGGCAAATCCAGTTTTTTCAGGATGCTCGTCTCTTGCACCTACGTCATAGAGTACATTTACCACTGCCATTGGGGTTGCGGTATCTTCATGTACTAAAACTGTTAAACCATTGTCTAGTGTAAATCGATTATATTCAATCATAATAAAGCGTATCGTAATGCAAATTAGTTCATCTTTACTTACTTGCGTATGTCTTTAACATTCATGTTTAACAATAGAGGCAAATTATTCCTAAGGACGATGACTTTGATTTTTCCTAAAGTATTCTGAAATAGATTTTTATACGCTTGTATATTATTTGAAGCGTTGTTTTCAATAGAAAAGATGATGTCTTCTGTTTTAAAACCAGCTTTATCTCCAGGTGACCCTTCAATGATATCAATAACTTTTATTTGACCATCAATTAAATAAATGCCCAGTCCAGTATAACTGTAATCGAATGAATCAGTGAAATGATTGTTGGGTTTTATAAAAATACTTTGTTCGGGATAGTTGAGTATAATGTTAAATCTTCTTAATAAATCATTCCCTATAAGCCCTCCTAAGGATGGGTAATTGGTTACATTATAGTCGTCTTCAAAAATATGCACGGGAACTTTCTTGAATTTATAATTCCCGATTTTTACCGATTTCATTACTGCTATTTCCATTTGTTTTTTACCCCCTAATCCTTCGGCTTGAGTGGGATAAAATTTTCTTTTGCTTTTAAAAATAGCACTGTCTTCAACATAATCTTTAGAAAGCAAAAAACAAAGCCCAGCTCCAGTGTCGAAAATGAACCTATTTAAAATACTTCTGCTGTCTTCAACGGTAGCTTGTAATAAGGGAAGTGTTGTAAAATTTGGTTTTAGTAATTGTCCACCTCTAGGATATTTAAATCTACCCGGAGTGTATACTTCCATTTGTTTTTTATCAAAATCTAAAAGAACAATGTACCGTCTTAAAAAACTATAACCAATAATCCCATCAATTCTAACACCATACACACTGGTTAATAATTCATAATTGTTAATATGAAAGTCTAAACCGTTCACTGAAATGCCAGGCATTTTTAAAGAGTGATTATAGGCAAAAGAAACTCGTTTAACTCCTGCAATTCCACGAATCAATTTTTCACTAAGGTTGTTCGGTATTTTCAGTTTTTCTACTGTAGAAGAGTCTAAAGAAATTCCACCACTGCCAGTATCTAATACAAAATTGAGTGAATCAGAAAATTCATCTAACTGTGCTTTTAAAATAATGATTCCTCCGCTTAATTGAAAAAAAGGGATTCGAGTAATCAATTTGGCATCAGGTGGGGCAAATTCTTCTTGTCCTTTTGCCTGTGTTGACCAAAAAATGAATAAAAATAATATGGTATAATAACGTCCCATCCTTCGTTAAATTAACCGATTTTATTGCAATTTGAGGAATATTTATATAGACCCGTTGTTTTGTTGATACTCCTTTGGGTGAACCATATCTGTATTAACTTTGTTACCTATACAATTATGATGGAACTAGCTAATTTATATCAGAAAGCCCTCGATTTTTCTTTTTTGAGTGTAGAGGAAGGGATGCTTTTATTTGAACATGCACCTTTGGCAGATTTAATGCAAATAGCAAATGAACTGCGTAAAACACAAGTGCCCCACGGTAAAGTGACCTGGCAAATAGACCGAAATGTAAACACCACAAATGTTTGTATAGCCAATTGCAAATTTTGTAATTTCTATAGAATCCCAGGTCATGCGGAAGCATATATTACCGAAATGCCTGTATATAGAAAGAAAATTGAAGAAACGCTTAAGTATGGCGGAGAC
The DNA here is from genome assembly GCA_040403845.1 of Sediminibacterium sp. Lineage (GTDB taxonomy): Bacteria > Bacteroidota > Bacteroidia > Chitinophagales > Chitinophagaceae > Sediminibacterium. Next base: position 117,348 of record JBBAJU010000004.1, on the reverse strand, counting down.
CAACTTTTACTTCAAGGAGGCCACCATCCTGCATTAGGGCTTGATTTTTATACCAAAACATTTCGCCAGCTAAAACAGGAATATCCCACTATTAAGTTGCATGCGCTCGGACCGCCCGAAGTGGCACATATTGCCAAATTAGAAAAGATGAGTCACCATGATGTACTAAAAGCATTAAAGGATTCGGGCTTAGATTCATTGCCAGGCGCAGGAGCAGAGATATTGGTGGATCGGGTACGCCGATTGATTTCTAAAGGTAAGTGCGGTGCAGACGAATGGTTGTCCATCATGCACGAAGCACATAAACTAGATATTACGACCAGTGCCACCATGATGTTTGGTCATGTTGAAACTTTAGAAGAACGATTTATTCATTTAGTTAGAATTAGAGAAGTTCAATCCATGAAGCCTACTGATGCCAATGGTTTTCTAGCATTTATTCCATGGACTTTCCAAGATGTAGATACCTTGCTTACAAAGATTAGGGGGGTACATAATTTAACTACTCCTGATGAATACCTTAGAATGATTGCAATCAGTAGAATCATGTTGCCTAATATTAAGAATATACAGGCAAGCTGGTTAACAGTAGGTAAGGAAACTGCACAATTGTGTTTACATGGCGGGGCCAATGATTTTGGATCTATCATGATTGAAGAAAATGTAGTGAGTGCGGCAGGTGCTCCACACCGATTTACCTATAAAACCATACAAGCTGCCATTATAGAGGCTGGTTTTGAACCACAATTGCGAAATCAGCAATATGGTTGGAGAGAAATACCAGAGACAATAGTAGAGCAAACAATTGATTACTAATTATAGTAACTTTAAGTGCCTTAAATTCCTATTGTACTGAATATAAAACTATAAATCTGTTTGAATCAGTCATATGTTATGACTATACGGTAACAAGGACACACTATGAAATAAAATCCATTAAGACCAATGGTGTTCATATGATTGATCTTCCTTGGGTCTGTAATGTGCTTTCCTTGATGTGAATTGGCATCATTTATTTGTATTTATCCAAGCACATCAATGAAATCTATGATTTTCTTGCATTTATTAAGTATTGGGAGCTGGCAGGAAGAATTGGCTTGATTATTTTCCTTTTTTATCATTGCCGGTGTGGTTGTTTATCTAAGTAAATATGAATACTAAAGCCCTTTTCCTAAGGGTTTGCGCTATTTTTACGCCTCTATTTAAAAAAAATACCATTAGCTGTAACATAATGTTTGTTAGTTCGTATCATAATTACAAACCAGCTAACTGTTTCTATTTATATGACCGAGTTTGAGTACAATGAATGTGTAAATAACCATGCCGATGGCCTTTTTAGGTTTATCGTGAAAAATCTTCGGCATGAAGAAGACGCAAGAGATATTGTACAAACCAGTTTTGAAAAACTCTGGCGAAACCGAGATCAAGTAGAAACAGCCAAGTCAAAATCCTATTTATTTACTGTTGGGTACAATCAAATGATAGATCATATCCGAAAAAATAAAAGGGTACAATTAAAAGAGGAATTTGAAGAACAAACAGGCATACAGTACCAGCAGCATACTGGCTTAAAGAAAACATTGATGGAAGCATTGAATCGTTTGAATGAAACACAGAAGAGCTTGGTGATGCTGAAAGACTATGAAGGATACAGTTATGAAGAGATTGGGCAAATCATGAATTTGAATGAGAGTCAGGTTAAAGTGTATTTGCACAGGGCCAGATTAACCTTAAAAAACTATTTGGTTAGCGCCGAAAACGTATTGTAATGATGACTATAAACCGAAATAATTATGAACACTATTTTCTACTTTGGGTAGATGGAGAGCTCTCCCCCGAAGAGATGGTGGCTGTAGAACGTTTTATAGCGGAGCATCCAGACTTAGCCGAAGAATTAGCTTTATTGCAAGACACTAAATTGGTACCAGAAGAACAAATCATTTTTTCAGGAAAAGAGCAGTTATTCAAACATTCTACCAACGAAATATCTTTCACTAATTATGAATCTTGGTTTTTATTATTTATTGATAATGAATTGTCATTAGCTGATCGTCAAAAAGTAGAGTTATTTGTATTGCAGCATCCTAATTTGCAAGCAGCGTTTCAATTATTGGTACAAACTAAATTGGCTCCTGAAGAATGGGTATTCAAGAACAAAGAATTATTATATAGGAAAGAGGAACAAAAACGTCCAGTTGTTTATATGCGTTGGAAGCGATATGCATCAGCTGCAGCTGTGATTGGATTAATTGCGACTGTTTGGATGATTGCTCCAACCAATCGATTAAAAACGACCATTGAAATCAATGGAACACAACCAGAAATGGTGGGGAATGAGCCTGCAAGCAGTTTAGAAAAAAGAGAAAAAGTTACTGAAGACAATTCTAAGAATAGAATAATACAAGTAGATCCTAAAGCTGCTGTTCAAGTTAAGACGCTTTCAAGTAAAGTCAACAAAGCCGAACCATTAGTAAGCAGTAATTCTTTGGTAACAATTAGCAATAATGAGCCGGTTAAAAAAGAAGAACAAACAATTGCAAGAGCTGAGCTTAATCCAATCAGCACTAGGCAGGCCACTATCTTCGATAATATAATGGAAGCAAGAAATGACGTTGGTGCTAATCAAGGAGTAAATATAGCCCCTGTTGAAGAAAAAGTAGAAGCGACTCCTGAAGAAGTAAAAACGGTATATACAGCACTTGAAGATGTTGAAGAAGATAAAAGCCTTTTTATTGGGGCACTAGAAATAAATAAAGATAAATTGCGCGGATTATTCCGCAAGGCAGGAACGATCTTTCGTTCAAAAGCAAAACAAGAGGAAGACACTCGTCAAAGAAAATAAAAGCAAATAATATGAAAAGAATTGTAAGCATGGTGGCAATGGTATGCATTGCAGTAAGTTCTACCGCTCAGCCAACACAAGAGACGGACACAATTAAAGTAGGCAATTTCGTGATCATTAAAAAGAAAGGCTCCGATGAAAGCTCAACTGGTACCTCAAGAAACAATCGCGAGAATTATAATTTATTGCGCGTAGAACGTAGGCCAGCAAAGCGTAAAAATTTAAGTACCAACTGGTGGATTCTTGATTTGGGCTTTGCAAATATGCGTGATAATACCAATTATGGATTTGCGCAAGCAGGATCATATTTTAGAACAATGCGTCCGCAAGATGGTCCAGTAAACGAGAATAGTTATCGATTAAACAGAGTTAAATCTTCTAACGTGAATCTTTGGTTCTTCATGCAAAAATTAAATATAAGTAAGAATGTTTTGAACCTTAAATATGGCTTAGGATTAGAAATGTACAATTTCCGTTACGATTCTAGAATCAGTTATAACAATGATCCTGCTCCTTATGTATTTAATGACTCAATAGGGTTTACCAAGAACAAATTATACGCAGGTTACCTTACCGTTCCCTTTATGATCAATATTAATGCAACACCTGATAAACGCAAAGGATTTAGTTTTAGCGCAGGGGTGAGTGCAGGGTATCTAATATCTAGTAGCAATAAACAAATTAGTGCAGAGAGAGGAAAGCAAAAAGAGAAGGCAGACTTTTACATGGAACCCTTCCGCTTGGCGGCTATTGGAGAAGTGGGATTGGGGCCGGTTCGTTTATATGGCTCATATAGCTTAAATAAAATGCAAAAAGATATTACCCGCGTAGAACAGTTCCCTTATTCAATTGGAGTGAGATTAAGCACTTGGTAAAAATTGGGTTCTTATTTTATCTTTGTTAAGTGAATTTAAATTAACAATCGTACCACAATTAGAACAGTTAATTTTCGTTTCTTAATCAGAGACTATGATAAGGCTATTTTACTGGATATTATTTTTTGCTGCATTTACCTTCACCACTTCTTTCCGGAAGCATAGGGTAATTGATCCTTCCAAAGCAGATAAGGTTACTTATTTAGTTTACATTATTAAAAGCGAATACGAATTAAAAATTTACGATCAAGACGGGGAATGGATGGCATCTTATCCAGTAGTGTTTGGGAGCAAAGATTTAGGGGATAAATTATACCAGGGCGATAGAAGAACTCCCGAAGGGGTGTTTCATATTACAGGGAAACGAAAACATGCCAAATGGGAACGTTTCATGTTAATTGATTACCCAACGGCAGAAAGCTATGCTAAGTTTAATCAGCGTAAAGCTTTAGGACTTATACCCCCCAATGCAAAAATTGGTGGTGAAATAGGCATTCATGGCACGGTACCATATGATGATTATGCTATAGACCAATATAGAAATTGGACCGAAGGATGCATCAGTACCAAAAATAAATATGTTCAGGAATTATTTGATTTGTTGCCAGTAGGAACTCGCGTTGAAATTCGTAGATAAGTTTTCCTCTTCTAATATTTAGTATTAGTACGTACAAATAAAAATCCCCGCTCCGATTATTCAGAGCGGGGATTTTACATATCATCAATCAATTAGATTTTATATCCGTTATCGGCTACTAAGCGATCAGAAATTCTTCTGCGAGCATCTTTGCAATTGAATGGCTCTACTTTGGTAAAGCGCTTCAATCCAATATGCATCATGCGCAATTCATCTCCGTCTGCAAAACTATTCAATGCGTCTTTACCAGCTTTGTTTATGCGATCTGCTGCATCATACAAGTAAGTACGCATGATATCATTTTGAGTTGCTACTGCAGCATCTCCTTTTAATGAAGCCAATTTCATTACACGCAATAAAGCACTTTCCGCATGGAATACTTCAATAGCCATGTCTGCAATGTTCATCAAGATCTCTTGCTCTTTGTCTAACTGCATCATGAGTTTTTGAACAGCAGCACCTGCTACCATTAAAATGGCTTTTTTGAAGTTAGCAATGGCTTTTAATTCTTTTGCATAAGTACCTTCTTCTTCTGCACCAAAATCTGGAATGCTCATCAATTCTTTTTGAACAGACATAGCAGGTCCCATTAGGTCTAGCTTGCCTTTCATTGCACGCTTCAATACCATATCTACAGTAAGCAAACGATTGATTTCGTTGGTACCCTCATAAATTCTATTGATACGGCTATCGCGATATGCTTTTGAAATTACATATTCATCAGAGAAGCCATTACCACCATGTATTTGAACGCCTTCGTCTACAACAAAGTCTAATACTTCACTACCATATACTTTTAACATTGCGCACTCAATGGCATATTCTTCTGCAGCGCCTAATAAAGCTTCAGCAAATGATTTGCCGCTAGCTGCTAATTCATGTTCTTTGTCGTCAATCCATTTAGCAGAACGATACAAAGCAGATTCACAAACCCATAAACGAATGGCCATTTCAGCCATCTTATGACGGATAGCACCAAACTTGGCAATCGGCAATTTAAATTGCTCTCTAGTTTTAGCATATTGTACAGAAGTATCGGTTGCTTTTTTAGCACCCCCCAATGTAGCCGCACATAGTTTTAAACGACCAATATTTAAAATATTGAACGCAATAATATGGCCTTTGCCAATTTCACCTAATACATTTTCTACCGGTACTTTACAATCCTGGAAGTACAATTGAACAGTAGAAGAACCTTTGATACCCATTTTATGTTCTTCAGGTCCTTGCGTAAATCCTTCTGTTCCGCGATCTATAATAAAAGCAGTGAATTTATCTCCATCAATTTTAGCAAATACGGTGAACACATCTGCAAAACCACCATTCGTGATCCAACATTTTTGACCATTCAATAAATAGTGTTTTCCGTCATCGCTTAATTTAGCAGTGGTTTTAGCACCTAATGCATCGCTACCACTGTTAGGCTCTGTTAATCCATAAGCACCCTTCCATTCTCCACTAGCTAACTTTGGAATATACTTTTGCTTTTGTTCTTCGGTACCAAAGTATAAAATGGGCAAAGAACCAATACCAGTATGAGCTGCAACTGCTACAGAAAAAGAATAACCACCACCCATTCCTTCGTTCACAATGGTAGAAGTAATAAAATCTTTACCTAATCCACCGTATTCTTCTGGAAAAGAAGTAGAGAGCAATCCTTGCTCGCCTGCTTTTTGCATTAGGGATGCTACTAATCCTGGCTCCATTTTATCAATGCGATCTACAATGGGCAAAATTTCGGCATCTAAAAACTGATGGCACATGTCCATGACCATGGTCTGCTCTTCATTAAATTCTTCCGGAATGAAAGTTTCATGAGGATTGCTTTCCTTGATGATCCATTCTCCGCCCAATAGGGCTTTTGTTTTGTTTGTGGCTTCCATCGTTATTTGTTTTGTATGTTAAAGTGTTTAATTTAATTGTTCTATAGGAGTTAAAGTAAGGTTGTCGTATACTTGTTGAAACACCGCTTTAACCGTTTCAATATCTTTCTTATCTACACCCACCAAAGCTTCCGACATTGTTTGATTAGCAAGGTCAATGGTAATTTGTTGCAGATCTTTTGCAGATTCAGTTAATTGAACCAAATTGATTCTTCTATCAGTAGGCGACGCCACTCTTTTAACCAAGTGTTGCTTTTCTAAATTATCAATCAATCTGGTAATACTGGGTTTGTCTCGGAACGTGCGATTGCAAAGTTCTTGCTGGCTTAAGCCATCTTCTTTCCATAAGTGATATAGAACGCTCCATTGTTCAATAGTAATTTCCAATCCCGCATTGCGGAAATTCTTCTGTAACCTTCTAGCCACGGCGGTAGAAGCCATCCCGTTGATGACGCTGTATAATTCTCCTCTTTTAAAATGGTTGTTTGGCATATAGTTAGTTATGCAACTAATTCAAAATTGGTTTCTTTCTTCCATACTACCAAGAATAATTTCCTAAAATTTGAGTCATTTTGTAGTGTCAGTATATATTTAACTATGTCTTGATTCAAGAAGAATGGTTTTCTTTGCCTGAATGGAGAATTGGTTGATGATCATCGGTGGGGTTTTGGCGGCTTTATACTGCGGCCTGATACTGATTTATCGATATTGGTTCATAGCTTTAAAGCCGTTTCAACTTCCTACAGGGCTCAATCAACGTCTATTCTTTTCTATTATCATTCCTGCCCGAAATGAATCTGTCAATATCGAAAAATGCATACATAGTATTCTAAAACAATCTTATCCTTTGTATGAAATTATAGTTGTAGATGACCATTCAACGGATGATACTCCGCTATTGGTTGCTCAACTAGCCCAGCAATACCCACAAATTCAATTGATTCAACTCAAAAATTATGTGGATGGACAAGCTACCAATTCCTTTAAGAAAAAAGCCATTGAAATTGCGGTAGAAAAATCAAAGGGTTCATGGATTGTTACTACTGATGCCGATTGTTTGGTCCCAACTAATTGGTTACAATATTTTAATGCAATGATTTTGGCAAAAGATCCAGTATTTATTGCTGCGCCAGTAATGTTTACACAGAATGGCCATTTTAGTGGGGTTTTTCAGGTATTGGATTTTTTGAGTTTACAGGGGATTACAGCCGCCGCTGTATCAGCTGGTTCTCATAGTATGTGCAATGGCGCTAATTTGGCGTACAGCAAACAAGCGTTTGAAACGGTAGATAAATTTAAAGGGATAGATCATTTGGCTAGTGGAGACGATATGTTGTTGATGCATAAAATGAAAAAACAATTTCCCAATAGGTTGGAATATTTGTTTTCGAAAGACATGATTGTAACCACTTTGCCAATGCCAGATTGGACTTCATTTATTCAACAACGTATTCGGTGGGCAAGTAAGGCAGACAGCTATAATGATCCAAAAATATTTGGCATATTGTTGTTGGTTTATCTATTTAATTTGGTCTTACTAATAGGGCTAATAGTAGGGCTGTTTCAATTTGAAATATTTGTTTTGACTTGTTTGATTATAGCCGTCAAAACCTTGATAGAGTTATACTTTTTATTGCCTGTAGCTCGTTTCTTTCATCTTGAAAATACCTTATCTTATTTTCCAATCATGCAACCATTACATATTGCATATACTGTTATAGCAGGCTGGTTGGGTAAGTTTGGTAAATACCAATGGAAGAACAGGACAGTGCGTTAATTTTTTTCTTTAGAACGCTTATCTGGGAACCACGCATAAATAAACATTGCAGCTAAAAAAAAGGGAGTTAATAATAAGCGTATCATGGTATATTGGTCTATTTCTAGATTAGATACCAAAACTATCCAAGTGTTTATTCAAGAAGCCTTAATTAATGATTAAAATGATGACTAATCGGTCAATACACTTTTTATACCGCCTAATTCGCTAATGATTCTTTTTCAATTTTTTGGTGATGTTTCAAACTAATCAATATTCCTGCAGTTAGCCAAAACAATCCACCTATTTTGTCGGTCTCCATTAAATCGCTGGTAAAATTGAGTGAAGCAATCATCATTAATATAATACCTAAGCCCAATGAAATTTGGCGGTAATAGTTCTGTTGAAATTGATGATAGAGTTGTTGGGTTAGTAATAGCAGGTAAATAAAAAATCCAGCAAATAATATCAATGCAGGTAATCCTTGCTCTAAGGCAAGCAACAGATAATAATTGTGTACAGTGGAATGTTCGGGGTTATTGCTCACCCATGTTTTAAATACAGAAGAGGTATAAGGTTGGTAATGATTGTAAAAACTATTAGCGCCAAATCCTGTCCAAGGTTTTTCTGCTACCATTCTAACACCTGCAACCCATCTATGAAAACGTTCTGCATTTGAAATGTCTTTTAACCCTATCGTTGCATTTAAGTGTTCCGAAAAATTTTCATGAAAAATGGTTTCATCGTGTTCGGGTGCAAACTGCATGAAGCGATTGTTGTTGATTAGCACAATTAAGCCAATAACAATCGTGCTAATGCCTATTATTATGGCTTTGCCTAGTATATTTTTTTTAATTAAAAAGTAGCCAATCATTCCAACTAGTAGGGCCAACCAGGCACCCCTTGAATAGGCAAAGAATAAACCAAGTAGGGCTATTATTAATCCTAACTGAATAATATTTCTTTTGCGTGTTTGTTGGGTGAATTGTAATAATAAAATCCCAATTGGAAAAAGGCAAACCAACATGGCGGAATAGTTTACATGATTCCTAAAAAAAGGTCCCATTGTTTTTTTAATCGCTACAAAATCAAATCCGTAAAATGAATGTCTAATCAGTGTTTGAATCACAATTAGGCTTAATGGTATGCATATATACAGCGCAGTTTTTCTATAATTACTCAAACGTAAATGAATCAAAGCAGTAAGCACTACCAATGGCAATATGTACCAAATCTTGGCTAATATAAACTTGAGTGCCATCCATTGGTTGGATGCATAGCATAAACTGATGAACATCCAAATTACGATGGCGATGATCCACTTGAAAATAGGCGATTCAATAATAAACCTAAAAGGAGATGGATTAAATAGCATACTTACTATAACTGCAACTGATAGTATAATAAGCAAGGGTTCATCGGGAAGGTCTAAGCCTAGCGACGGGGTAAAATTATATTCTGTTGATAATGGAAGTGTAATCAGTAATAACCAATATATCCATTCAGTTTTAGTAACAATCAATTGAAAGAACGGGACAGCTACCATTAAAAAAAATGGTACTACAAGCCAATAAATCTCTTGCGTTAGCAGCGACCATAATCCACATAAAAAGAAACTGCTAATTGCAAACCAAGAAAACTTTTTTGTTTGTAAAAAGCTTTGCATTTAGAAACGACTGGGTTTTGAACTAATTAATACCAAGCATACACTGAAGATGAATCCTAATAAAGCTGCAAGGGGTAAAACAACTGCTTTATTGGGCCAACTTATCTTTGCAGGGATACTTGCTTTTTCTAAAATAATTAGCGCTTCGGGAGTGGTAGCTACTGCCATTTTTGTTTCAATACTCATTTTATTGAACTGCTCTAGTTGACTTAAGAGTGCAGTCATTTTTGTTTTTGTGATGGCATCATTTGAGGAAGAATTATTCGATATGGTATTGTAGTCTTCTGAAATGCTTGTAATGCTGCTGTCTAACTGCAGACCTATTTTTTCGTATTGCTGCTTCCATATATTTTTCATTTTTGCAGCAAGCTGATCGGTCATAAAATTAACAACCGCTGCTGCCGTATCCTTGCTGTGGTGTGCATAGGAAATTTCTAGTTCATTGTTGACCGTTTTTACCAGCGTCAGGTCTTTTTTAAATTGCTGAATCGTTTTATACATCTCCAATCCAGCTTCTTTTTCTTTTATTTCATAATAACGGATTAAATTAAACCCATGAATAACCTGCTTTAGGCTGGTATCCATGCTGGCCATACTCATCAAGCGATCTAAGTCGTCTCCGGAACCAAAAAAGGAATAGAGGTGTTGAATTTCATCATTAAATAAACGCGCTTTATCGGCTAATACTGAGTTACCAGGTAAGAGCTTGGTTGTAGCAGTATATTTGGGTGTAATAAACATAGTAGCCCCTGCTGCAAGAATAACAGATGCAATTGTGATCACTGCAATGAATTTCCATCGCTTGAAAAGAGCGCTTGTTGATTCGGTAATATTAAACTGATTCATACTGATTTTTTTAGTGTGGACTTACCACAACATTTCTATCTAAACTTTCTTCTAATGAAATAAAGGTCTCTGTTCTTTCTATTCCCTTTATTTTTTGTAATTCGTCATGCAATACAAAACGTAATTCTTGTATGTCTTTGCATACTATTTCAGCAAACATGCTGTAATTTCCGGTTGTATAATTCAAGCGAACAATTTGTTTGATGTTTTTTAGCTCTTTCGCTACAGAATCGTACAATGAACTCTTTTCTAAATAAACTCCTATGAAAGCGATTACATCGTAGCCCAAAGATTTGAGGTCTACCGATAATCTTTTACCTTTCACTACCTTTAGTTCTTCTAGTTTTTTGATACGCACATGGATGGTACCCCCAGAAACAAATAGTTTCTTTCCCAAATCGGCGTAAGAAATCTCTGCATCCTCCATCATTTCTTGGATAATCTGAAAATCGAGTTTGTCAAGATTTAATTTAGTAGACATTTTTGCTCGTTTATTTTAAAATTATTTAAAGATAAAACATATTTATTGAATAAAATCTATAGTTTGTTAAAAATGTTTGAAAAATAACTAATTAAACAAAGTTTATCTTAATTTTGATTTATCAAAGGAACAATTTAGTTCTTTTTTACTGTGGGGTGATGAAACTTTTGGCAGACATGCCCTCTTGTCTCGGGGGTGAGGATAACAGAATAAACGTAGTGTAGAGCCGTTCAAGTAGCAATATTTGTTCGACCAGGGTCGACCACTGAACTTTGCGCTATAGCTAACTGCCTCGTGGAGGTTCGATCCCTCCCCCTACAGCATTGCAAAAGCTCCGAATTATTCGGGGCTTTTTTTGTTTAGGAATTGTATTGATTTGATATATCTTCCACCGCTAAATCAAATCATGGTCAAAAAAATAGCTACCAACCTAACATTTTGGGTACTGTTTGCCATCATAGCTGGTATTTTACTGGGACATTTTTTTCCTGAGCAGGGTGTGGCCATGCAGCCCTTGGGTAAGTACTTTATCGATATCATTAAACTCTTTATCAACCCAATTATTTTGTTAACTATTGTCACGGGTATTTGTGGCATGGGAGATTTGAAAAAAGTAGGTAAAGTAGGAGGTAAAGCCATATTGTATTTTGAAATTGTTACTACCCTTGCTTTATTAATTGGATTGGGGGTTGCATTTTTATTTGAGCCTGGTGCTGGGGTAAATACCGCTGCCGTAAATAAGGGAGATATTTCTAAATACAGCGGTGCGCCTATTTCTATTTCTTGGGTGCAATTTTTTAAAGATAATATCACTATTCAAGTATTGCTTTTGGCAATTCTTTCGGGCATTATCATTAGTAAATCTGTTTATAAGGAGAAGATTTTGCGTGGTTTTTATTTTAGTTCTCAATACGTTTTTAAAGGCTTACACTGGGTGATGAAGTTAGCTCCCATTGGAGCTTTTGGCGGAATGGCTTTTACCATTGGAAAATATGGTGTAGCAACTTTATTGCCACTAGGTAAATTAATGGCTTGTGTTTATATCACGATGGCATTATTTATTTTCTTGATTTTAGGTGCGGTACTACGCTATTATAAAATCAGTATTTTGAAATTCTTGGGGTATATCAAAAATGAACTGCTAATTGTATTGGGAACTTCTTCTTCTGAAGCAGCATTGCCTTCGTTGATGGAGAAGTTAGAGCATATGGGATGCCATAAATCGGTGGTAGGATTGGTGGTTCCTGCTGGTTATTCTTTCAATTTAGATGGCACTTCTATTTATTTGTCTATGGCCATTGTTTTTTTGGCCCAGGTATTTGATGTCACCTTAAATATGGAACAAATCATTACCATTATAGGTATTCTGATGGTTACTTCAAAAGGGGCTGCTGGTGTTACGGGTAGTGGTTTTATTATTTTGGCTTCTACTCTTGCTGCCACTAAAGTCATACCTATTGAAGGCTTGGCGCTGTTGTTGGGTGTTGATCGTTTTATGTCTGAAGCCAGGGCCATTACCAATTTTATTGGTAATGGCGTAGCTACAATATTTATTGCGAATAATGAGAAAATGTTCGATCGTGGAAGAATGCATAAAGCCTTTCACAAGCACGATATTAATGACTATTAACTATTTCAATCTCACTCTCCAACCCGCATATAACATTCTTCCGTTAATAGGTCCCCAAACTAGGGAAGCATCAAAGTAAGGACCGAATGGATTGGCGGCAGATACAATCACTCCTTGCTGAAAAAAGTTCGTAATGTTCTCTGCACCTATATAAAAATCCATGGATTTATTTTTTCCTACGGTCTTACTGATTTGTGCAGCCATTAAATAAAAGTCGGGAGACATTGCTTCTCGCTGAAATTGAATGGGATTACTCAGGGTAGACGGAATTCGTTTTTGGCCATTGTAAGTGATGGTATAATTGAATTTCCAATTATTGCCTGTTGTATAGTCCAAACTTAAGAAGGCTCTATGTTGAGATACAAATGGTCTTTGTAATAATTCATTTCCATAAGTAGTTTTAACATCAAAAAAACGATAAGCCATTTTAACTTCTAGTTGACTAATCGGTTCCATGTTTAACTCTGTTTGAAAACTATTGGAGTAGGATTTCCCTTTCAAATTATAAAAACGAATTTCATTGGTGGTTTCCAAATCAGTTACTACTTGATTGGTAAAATCGTTTCTAAAAAAGTCGATTGCTAAACTCGCCTTTCTGTTGAATAGTCTAAAGGATTGATCAAAGCTTATACCTCTGTTCCAAGCAATTTCTGGATCTAGTCCGTACGCTTTTCCTATGCCTGCACCAATGATATTTAGTTGTCTTGCACTTACTAGTATGCCTGTATTCTCTGCAAAAATATTAGCTGTTCTTTGTCCTCTTCCTGCACTGATTCTAAAAATGCTCCCTTTGAATGGTTCGTAACGTATATGCAATCTTGGTGTTAGGAATGCCCCAAATAAATTATTATGATCTGCTCTGATACCCGCTACCATACTCAGTTTTTCTGATGCAGTGTAAGTGTATTCAAAGAATCCTCCCGCAACTGTTTCTGTTCTTAGGAAATTTGTCGTGTTAAATAATTCATTGTAATTATCGTGTTGTAAACTCAATCCTGTTCTAAACTTATGATTGGTGTTGCCAATAATACTCTGGTAAATCAAATTGCTGTAAAAGCTTTTTTGATTCGCATTGTAAATGGTTTTGCCAAAATAGGATTTTTGATCATGGTTAATAGCAGCAATTTGTAATCCAATACTTTTATATACTTTTTGTGGAAATACGTATCCGATTTTTGCAAAACCCTCGTAACGATTGGTATTGATGCCTAAACCATAAACACTATTTGAGTTTTGGTGTTGCTTAGGATCAAAATTGGTTTGCCCACCAATTTTATTATCCCTCATTACTTTAATCCCGAATTGTGCCATCCATCCTTTTGAATCATTGTATTGGTATCTGTTTACCATACTGAACTGATTGCCTGTAGGTAAATCTCTAAATCCGTCTTTATTAAAATCGATATTATTATTGTTTAAAAAATTATCATGCAACAATAATCCTGCAGACCATTTTTCACTCAACTTGGTTTGGAGATTTAAATTTAAATCGGTCTTTCCAAATTCATTAATGTATATATTGGCCAACAGTCTTTCTCCTACTGCTGGTTTTTTTAATTCCACGTTAATTTGTCCTGCAATGCTTTCAAAACCATTCGCAACCGATCCTACTCCCTTTGTTAATTGAATTGATTCAATCCATGGTCCTGCTATTGAGTTCAATCCTAGCGGAGTGGCTAATCCCCTTGGGCCTGGTAAATTTTCTACGGTGAGTTGAGTATAGTTGCCGCTTAGGCCCAATAACTGTATTTGCTTTGATCCGGTTACCGCATCGTTATAAGATACGTCTACTGAAGGATTGGTTTCAAAGCTTTCACTCAAATTACAGCATGCTGCTTTCAATAATTCTTTAGCCGTCATGATTTCTGAGCGTATGGGGCTAATAGTACTGATAAAACTTGATCTACGCGTATTGGTTACCGTTACGTTTTGCAATTGTTGATTGTCTGCTAAAATCACTTTTAGGGTAGACGGATTTTCCACAGTAAATGTGTCTGATTGGTAGCCTATATAACTGATGATTAATTTATTTGAACTGGTTGTCATTGGTATATTAAAATATCCAAGGCTATCGGTCAATACTCCTTTTTCTGTATTTAACCATTTAATGGATGCTTGGTACAATGGATTGAATTGTCCTTTTTTATCGGCTTCCAATACGATTCCTCTTACCTCGTCGGTATTGATATTTTCTGCATCGTGTGCTTTTTTGTTTTCATCGCGATAATGACAACACTCGGGTAGTTCGTTGTACACATTATCTTTTGCTTTCTTATTAAGTAAGTCGTGTCCTGCTTCTACAATTCTGGTTTTGATTTTATTGATAGTAACCAGTGCAGGAAAATAATGAAGGGTCAACATTTTTGAAGCAATATCCCAATCTGCTTTTTGAACCCCTTTTCCTTTAGCTGCTTCTTCAATTCTTTCCTTACACATTTCGCAGGCACCTTCTACTCTAAACTGTATGGTGGTTGCACTGGTGTCTGTTGTTTGTGCGGTTACGGCATTGGTAGTTATCAATAATAGTAATGCCAATAATCCGTATATATTTTTTTTCATCTTCTTCTATTTTTAAAATTTCCTGACACAATTTCTTGTGTCAGGAAATAATGAATTAATGCTTGCTATGAGCAGGCTTAACTTCTTTTAAAGCCATACCGCATTTGCTGCATTTTGCATCTTTTTTAGTACTGGTAATATCTGCATGCATTGGGCATACATATTGTTTTGCCAGTGTTAATGCCATTTTGCATTTGCTACATTTGTCTTTTTCTGTTCCAGTAATTTCTGGATGCATTGGACAAGAATGGGTAGCTTTTGTACTGTCCTGTTTGGGTTCAGTTTGTTGTGCATAGGTAGCAAGGCTTAAGAAACCTGCTAATACTAGCATGATGGTTTTTTTCATGTTGGTTTGATTTATGTTTAATAAAGAAGATGCGGTATGAAAACGCAAATAGATACTACATGAGGATATGTAGTATCAAACTAAGATACAAGGGTATCAGATTCTGTAATTACAATAAAATTGATAGAGCGGTATACTAGTTTGCAGTGGCGGCGGGTTGCTTTGTGGCACTGCGATAGCATCTTTGTAAGTAACCAATTGGTTGATCGAATAGAAACTATTTGTATTCGTATGTAACTCAATAGATGGCGTACTAGTCAAACCAGTTTTAGCAAAATGGGTATCCTGTGATTTGACAAACTTCACTTTGGTTTTGCAGCAATTTTTCATTTTATGGCTCATGCCACAACTGCTTTCTTCTACGGCTGCGTAGCTGATGGTAGTAGACTTGAGTTGATTGCAACAATAGAACTGCTTGATGCTAACTCCAATACTGGCAGCAGCATAAATGCAGAACAATAGTATTAATCCAAGTCTTTTCACCTTGCAAAGGTAAGGAGCATTTCAATTTTGGGCTTGTTTTAAATGTTAAATCCAACCTTTATCTTCGTGGTTATGGGCCAAAAAAAACTCATCCGATTCGAAGCAATTAAATCTTTTCCTAATGTATTGGAGTATCCACAGGATATGAAAGGCAAATGGGCTTCTTTTTTTAAGAATGATCATCCAATTACCCTTGAATTGGCTTGTGGCAAAGGGGAATATGCGGTTGGTTTGGGTAGAATGTATCTTGAAAGGAACTTTATTGGTATCGATATTAAGGGAAACCGTATTTGGCGTGGAGCTAAAACAGCTATTGATGAGGGATTAAATAATGTTGGATTTATCAGATCGCATATTGATAAAATCACCGATTATTTTGAACCGGGTGAAGTGGCAGAAATCTGGATAACCTTCCCTGATCCACAATTAAGGGGGTCCCGATTCAAAAAAAGGCTTACGCATCCGAGGTTTCTGCGCTTGTACCAGAACATCTTGCAAAGCGGCGGCTTAGTTCACCTCAAAACCGATAGCCCTGACTTATATCAATTTACTTTAACGGTAATCAACTTATTCGAGCTTAATTTGTTAGAAAGCTCTGATAATGTTTATGCAGCAGGTGCTGTTAAACCAGAACTGCAAATTAAAACACATTATGAGGGTTTGGATATTGCTGGTAGCAACAGGATTCATTATTGTTGTTTTAAAGTAGATAAGCCCATTCCTATTGAAAAAGATGACGTTTTAAAACAATTGATAAGTGAACAAGGAACTGATTGAGGGAAAAGATTTTTATTATGATGATAAAGGCTACATGGTATTTACTGCCGAGTACCATTTAAATAAAGGTCACTGTTGTGGATATGGTTGTAGGCATTGTCCTTATGATTATGATTGTGTTCCTGAACCAAAGCGTTCTGCTTTATTAGAAGAAAAATCGAATCCTAATTAGCTTTTCAAAAGGCTTTTATGCTATTTATCATATGAAGAAGTCGGCTGAAAAATTAAAAAGTATTTTACCAAGTGGTGTTCAAGAACCTTCATTTTTTGAACAAGTATTTGAAGTCGCTAAATTAATTCCTAAAGGAAGAGTTACTTCTTATGGTGCTATTGCCAATTTCTTAGGCACTAAAATGAGCGCTAGAATGGTGGGTTGGGCAATGAATGCTTCTCATTCAATGCCAGCCATTCCTGCCCATCGGGTTGTGAATAGAAAAGGGCTGCTCTCCGGTAAAATGCATTTTGCTACTCCTACCCAAATGGAAGAATTATTGGCTAAAGAAAAAGTTAAAGTAGTCAACGATCAAGTGGTTGACTTCGAAAAAAAATTCTGGGACCCTGCTGTAGAATTATCTTGAACTATATTTGCGCCCCATGAGCACAAAACCTGTTTTACATACTGTATTATCCCCTCGTTTATTGGATATTTATGATATTAGTAATTGCATTGTTGTAGTGATTGACGTTTTTAGAGCAACGTCTACCATCGCTACTGCATTGTATAATGGCGCCACAAGGGTCATTCCTGTTGATAGTGTAGATAAATGTATTCAAATTGGTAAAAATACAGGCGGAATTACCGCAGGTGAAAGAGATGGGAAAATAATTCCAGGTTTGGAGCATGGTAATTCTCCTGCTGAATATCCCCGTGAATTTATAGAAGGAAAAACATTGGTATTGACTACTACCAATGGCACTAAGCTCTTGCATATGGCATTGCAAAACGGCGCATCCGAAGTTGTGACAGGTTCTTTCCCCAATATATCTGCTTTGTGCGATCACTTAGTGTCTGCTCAAAAAAATGTAATCTTAGGTTGTTCTGCTTGGAAAGATAAATTCAATTTAGAAGATACTTTGTTTGCTGGAGCTGTAATTGAAAGGGTGAAATCGCATTTTACCATTCATTGCGATAGTAGTTTGATGGCAGAAAACATGTATCAATTGCATAAAAATGATTTGAAAGGATTTATCAGAAATACTACTCATTGGCATCGTTTGGCGCAATACGGGCTAGAGAAAGACCTTGAATATTGTGTTACCCCTGATCAGGCCAATATTTTACCTTTTTATAAAAATGGTGACCTGATTGTGAAGGTTTCTGGTGAATAACCAACAAATCGTTCACATTTTACCGTTTATTAATCTATTTTAAATCCGCTTTCCTTTACTTTTGCAAATTGGCCTTTTTTGGCCGATTCAAAGCAATGGCACTACCTTATTTAATTAAGCATATTTACAATTTTGGTACGGAAGAAGTGATTCGTAGGGGCAAGAAAATTCATGCATTAGGCAATGTTGAATTGATTGAGTACGACGACTTAATGGGCAATATTGTTTTCAGAGTAAAAGATGATGGTTATAGCACTTTTTATAAAGTGCATATCAATCAATTTAAAGACCCTAAAACGATTTCCTTAAGATGTACTTGCCCGTATAATTTAGCTGAAGTGTGTAGGCATAAAGCAGGTGCTTTATTTCATCTACAGGATATGCTCGATAAAAATCTCTTGGGCGACAAGGAAACCATTTACGATCAAAAGCATACCACAGTAAAAATAAAATTGTTGGATTTAAAATTGATCCGCATGCTTACTTCTACTGAGTCGTTTGAAAAAGCCGAGGAATATTTAAGAACCAATAAAGCAACTATTCTAGAAGCAAAAAATGAGCGAGTAGTGGCCGAGTTAGATTGGGAGAATGAACACCACAAAGTTGTTCTGCAAAAAAACGAAGAAAGAAATTTTGATACTAGTTGTACTTGTAATAGTGAAATTGAACATCCCTTATGTGTGCATAAAGGGATTGTTTTTTTGCAATTGTTTAAAAATTATGGTGCCGGTTACTTTGATAGTATTCGAAATTGGGATAAAGAAAAAAATAAATTATTGGCCCTTTATGGATATTCTTTAGAAGACGATATCAAAGGGAAATTTGAATTTACTTATGCAGATGGGAAACCATTCTTGCGTGTTTTAGACAGTAGTATAAAAAGAGTGGCGCTTGTTCCTGGTGTAGAAGCAAAGCCAAGACCTCTTGAAATACAGCCTACATTTGAACCTGAAGCAGAGCCAGGTCAGGA
The DNA here is from genome assembly GCA_040403845.1 of Sediminibacterium sp. Lineage (GTDB taxonomy): Bacteria > Bacteroidota > Bacteroidia > Chitinophagales > Chitinophagaceae > Sediminibacterium. The sequence goes on along the minus strand of JBBAJU010000004.1, from coordinate 98,268 downwards.
AGTGACAATGAAAATTGGATTGGTGATCACTTCATTTCCAACGCAATATCCCAATGTGCAAATTGAAGCGGTACAAGGAGAAGCAAATGATGAGCTGACCAAATTTGTTAGTAAAACAGCAAAAATTGATTTGACAAAATTTGTGAACACTGCGGTTTTTTCTGAAGATGACAAAATGCTTTTGCAGCAATTGAGAAAACTCATGTCTACAGAAGTGAATCGCTACTTAAATAGAAACTCTCCTTTCAGTGGTATTTGGGAAAATATTATACAGCAGCATACCGATGAACTGCCCGAAGAAACCAAGCACCTGATTAATGAATACTTACATCCGAAGTTGAAAAAACTTTTTTCGGAGCTTGCACTTTCACCTTTTGTATTTTATTTACCATCTGGTAAAAAGTTCATCACCGAAAATTTACAAGCAGCACAGTTGTCTGATCATTTTATTCAGCCTGATTTTAGCATTAATTATCATAATCAACAGTACGAAGTAACTTGTAATGTTCAATTGCCTGCTAAGGCAATTGCAATTAATGAAAATGAGTGTGAGTCTTCCATGTTTTTTCAACAAGGAGCTAATTTTTATATTTGGAAAAAACCAGAAGATATTTTACTGGTTGAGCAATTCTTACCTACTGGCAAAAAAATAATTACTGAACAAGACTGGGCTCAACAATTAACTGATTTTATTTTACCCCTATCTAGAACTCATTCAGTACACTTTGCTAATGTAAAGAAGGAAGAAATTAAAGATGCAAAGCCCGAACTTAAATTGCTCCTTAAAGAGAAGGGGGAATACATGTTATTCCAGCCAGTATTCAATTACAAGGGACATGATATTCTTCAAACGGATAAAGAAAAAATATTTTTTCCCGTTGCAGATAAACTTTTAGTCATTCATAGAAACAAAGATGCTGAGCAAGAATTATTAGCAAAAATAGAATCATTGCATTCAGGATTTGTGCGTCCGGTAGACTCTAATATTCTTGCTTTAAAAGGCAAAGATGTGTTGAAGAACAATTGGTTCTTCTTGTTTATAGATGCAGTAAAAGAAATGAATATTCCTGTTTTTGGATTTGAAGCTTTAAAGAATTTTAGATTTAATACTGCAAAACCTTCTACTAAAATATTTATCAGTAGTAATACCGATTGGTTTGATGCCAAAGTTGAAATCCAATTTGGTGAGCAAAAAGTAACCATTGATGATGTTAAAAAAGCATTGGCCAACAAGCAACAATTTGTTCAGCTTACGGATGGGACCTTGGGTATATTGCCTGAAGAGTGGGTGAAGAAATATTCATTGCTATTTAGGGTAGGTGAAGGAAAAGCGGGCAACATGAAGCTCAGCAAATATCACTTTAGTGTGATTGAAGAATTGTATCTGCAAAGAGATGAGGAAGAGCTATCTTTTCAATTAGAAGAAAAGTATGAACGTCTAAAAGATAATCATGAAATCAAGACAGTTCCTGCACCGGCTCATTTACAAGCTATATTAAGACCTTATCAAGAGAGCGGTTTTCAATGGTTGAATTATTTACGTGAAGTACAGTGGGGCGGTATTTTAGCAGATGATATGGGATTAGGTAAAACCATACAAGCGCTTTGTTTCTTGCATCATCTTAAAACTGAAAATGGTAGTTTAAAAGCATTGGTAGTATGTCCTACTACGTTGATGTTTAACTGGCAGAATGAAATTAAAAAATTCACTCCTGAAATTAGTTTTTATGTTCACCATGGTGGTGCCAGATTAAAAGATGGTATTAGTAACAAAGACTATGATGTAATTATTACTACTTATGGTACTTTAAGAAGTGATATCAAGCAGTTTCTTGACGTGTCATTTGACTATGTAATTTTAGATGAAAGTCAGGCAATTAAGAACCCAAGTAGTAAAGTAACCAAAGCAGCATCCTTACTAAAAGCGAAGAGTCGCTTGTGTTTAAGTGGAACTCCTCTACAGAATAACACATTTGATATATATGCGCAGATGAATTTTCTAAATCCTGGTATGTTGGGCAGTATGGAATTTTTTAAGCAAGAGTTTTCTATACCTATTGATAAGTTTGGAGAGAAGGAACAGAAAGATCATTTGCGAAAGTTATTATACCCCTTCATCTTAAGAAGAACAAAAGAACAAGTAGCGAAAGATTTACCAGAAAAGCAAGAAATGGTTTTATTCTGCGAAATGGGACAAGAGCAGCGAAAAATTTATGAAGCATATCGAAATGATTACCGCGATAGAATCTTGGGTGTAGTTGAAAATCAAGGCATCCAAAAATCGCAATTAACCATTTTACAAGGTTTAATGAAGCTTCGTCAAATTTGCGATAGTCCTGCTATTGTTAAAGAAGAAGAACGTTATCCAAATGTTTCTGTAAAGTTGGAAGAATTGGGTCGAGAGATTACAGAGAATATCAGCAATCATAAAGCATTAGTCTTTTCTCAGTTTTTAGGCATGCTTGCGTTGATTAAAGAGAAAATGAAAGAGTTAGGGGTTGATTATGAATATTTTGATGGGAGCAGCACAGTAGCTGAGAGAGAACGTGCTATTCAACGCTTTCAGAACGATGATAATTGTAGGGTATTTTTGATATCACTGAAAGCTGGAGGCGTAGGTCTTAACCTTACTGCTGCCGATTATGTATACATAGTTGATCCTTGGTGGAATCCCGCAGTAGAGCAACAAGCCATCGATAGAACGCATCGAATTGGTCAAACCAAAAATATTTTTGCATATCGAATGATCTGCACTGATACAGTGGAAGATAAGATTCTTAAACTGCAAGAGAGAAAGCGAAATCTCGCAAGAGAAGTAATAACTGATGATGAAGGCTTTATTAAGACCTTAACAAAAGAAGACGTGGAGTACCTATTCAGTTAAGACTTTCACCGATTTAATGAATGAAGTTCCCTGTTATCATGATAGCTTGCCATTAATATTAATCTTCAAGTGCTTTATTTGATTCATTTTTAGCTTTGGGCTTTCAAAAAATTAACTATGCGTTTACTTCTTCTGGTTGTGGGTATTTTCTCAAGTGTTGCTTTGATGTCACAAAGTACTGCTACCCTAAAGGGTAAGTTAATAGACAGCGTTGGCAAGCAGTCACTTAAAGATGCTTCCATTACTGTATTAGAGGCAAAAGATTCAACTTTAGATGTTTTTGGTTTAGCCAACGCAGATGGAAGTTTTGTTGTTGAAAAAATTTCCTTTGGCGAAATGATTGTGATGATTAAATTCCAAGGATATGAAGCATATTCTAAAAAAATCAACTTTTCTAAAACAAATTCTACGGTAGATTTAGGTTCTATTTATTTGCGAATTGCTGCAAACGATTTGGGAGAAGTGGTAGTAACGCAGTCGCCAATTACTATTAAAAAAGATACCATTCAATTTAATGCTTCAAGTTTTAAAACTAAGCCCAATGCGGTTATGGAGGATTTGTTAAAGAAACTTCCTGGAGTTCAAGTAGAAGCTGACGGTACAGTTAAAGCGCAAGGCGAAAATGTTCAAAGGATTTTGGTGGATGGAAAGCGTTTCTTTGGCGATGACCCTAAATTAGCTACTAAGAATTTGCCTCCTGACATGATTGATAAAATTCAAGTATTTGATGCCTTAAATGATCAGAGTGCATTTACTGGTTTTGATGATGGCAATAGAATTAAAACGATTAATATCACCACTAAAAAAGATAAGCGTAAAGGTTATTTTGGAAGAGCAATTGTTGGAGGCGGTTCAGATTCTGAGGAAGGTCGTTATGATAATAGTGTCAACTTGAGTTATTTTAATGGCAATCGCCAAATTACACTAACCGGTCAGGCCAATAATGTGAACAAACAAAATTTTGGTAGTCAAGATTTATTTGGTGGTGGCGGTGGAGGTGCTAGGGGAGGTGCAGGAGGTTTTGCTGGTGCTATTCGGGGTGCTGTTTCTGCTGCTTCACCTGCAAATAATAGCGGGGGTATCATCCGTACGATTGCTGGAGGCTTAAACTACAAAGATATTTGGGGTAAAAAAACAGATGTTTCTGGGAGTTATTTTTATAACAACCAACAAACTTTAAGGGAACAAAATAGTTTTACCCAAAACTTAATTCCTGGAAGTCCTGATTCTTCAATTTTTAATACACAAACGAATAATTCAGTAACTAAAAATCAAAATCATCGAATTAATTTAAATATAGAGCATCAATTTGATTCTTCTAATTCAATAATTATCAGACCAAATATTAGTTTTCAAGAAACAGAATCTTCAAATGAGGCAACTACTTTTTCTACAAGAGGCACTAGTAAGAATTTAAACAATTCTGTAGCAACAACCAATAGGAGTAATAGTGGGTATAATGCAGGATTAGAAGCTACTTTTAGGCACCGTTTTAAAAAGAAGGGCAGAACTTATTCAATTGCGTTTAACCCATCTCAAAGTGTTAATGATGGTAATACTTCAAATTATTCTATCAATAATTTCTTTAATAGGCCAATTCCAGTTGCTGATACGATTAATCAAATTGGCATAACAAATAGGGATAGTAAAACGATGAATGCAACATTCTCTTACACCGAACCTATTGGTAAAAATCAAATTTTAGAATTCAACTATAATTACAACTCTAATATTAATAATTCTGGTACACAAACTTTTGCTTTCAATAAAGCCAGTGGCCAATATGATTTGGTAGTGCCTAATTTAACCAACGTTTTTGAGAATACATTTAACTCTAATAGAGTGACTTTGAATTATCGTTTGCAAAATGCGAAGTATAACTTTAGTATAGGATCTGGAATTCAAATGGGCGATTTAGTTAGTAAAAATATTAGCAGGGATAGTTCTATTAGACAAAATTTTGTGAATTTCTTTCCTACCATGAATTTTCGCTATGACTTTACTAAAACAGCTAATCTTCGTATCTTCTATAATGGACGAACAGGTCAGCCTTCAGCTCAACAATTACAGCCAGTGGTTGATAATTCTAATCCATTGAATATCACTTCTGGAAATCCCGATTTGAAGCAACAATTCATTCATACTTTCAGGATTCTTTATAACTCATTCAATATTTTCACACAGAAATTGTTTTTTGCAACCATCAATGCAAATGTTACAGCAAATGATATACAGAATTCAACTACTTATTTGCCGAATGGTGCCCAATTTACTAGACCAGTTAACTTGAGTGGAACATACAATTTAAATGGTTTTATCAATTATGGATTTCCTTTAAAGAAACCCAAAAGCAATATTAATTTAGGTTTAAACTTGAGTAGAAGCCAAAGTCAAACGCTGGTAAATGAGTTAAGCAACTATACTAGAAATACCACAGCAGGTTTCAACGCGTCTTGGACAACAAATATTAAGGAAGGCTTTGACATGAATTTCTCCTCTAATTCTAGCTTTAGCTTTGCCAGATATACTTTACAGCCTCAACAAAATGGAGACTTTTTTACCCAAACATTTGTAGCTGAACCAACCATTTTCACCAAAAAAGGATGGGTTTTTTCTACAGATTTCAGGTACATAAAGAATACAGGAAGAGCTGAAGGATTTAATACCAATATCCCATTGTGGAGTGCAAGCATTGCTAAGCAATTGTTTAAAAAGAAAGAGGGTGAGCTTAAGTTCTATGTATTTGACTTGCTCAATCAGAATCAGAGCTTAACTAGAAATGTAACTGGCAATACCATTCAAGACGTTTCAACGGTAGTGTTAAAGCGTTATTTCATGATTAGTTTCACTTATAACTTAAGGAGTTTTGGTGCACCAGCTGGCAACCCACAAAGAGGACCAATGCAAATGTTTAGGGGCGCCCCAGGTCAGGGTATGCAAATGATGAGAAATTTTGGACAATAATTGTTAACTAAACTCAAATTTTGGTTTTAGTGTTCATTGTATTTCAAAGTAATGTAAATTTGCATTTCATTTGAAACGATGGTAGCAAACATTACATCTAATTCATACACTAACTGCTGTTCGTATTTTACGGAACAGTTGTTGATACCATTCATCGTATTACCGAGGCCACGACGTGGTTTCTGATAGGACGAGCAACTGGCAATTGCCCCTATCAGTGAAAATTTCTCCGAAAAATGATTTAGGGCTTAACGCTATCTTTTTACTCTCTTTAATTTTATAAATACATTGGAACAGTCAATTATTGTTCGTGTAGCAACTGCTAATGATATTCATTATGCTACTACTATTACCGATGAAATGGAATCTTCTGCAAAAGCACGTGGTACGGGTATTGCCAAAAGAAGTCCAGATTATGTTGCCAATAAAATGCGCGAAGGAAAGTCAGTTATTGCTTTAGAGCCCAATGGAAATTGGATAGGGTTTTGTTATATTGAAGTATGGGGACACGAACAGTTTGTTGCCAATAGTGGATTAATTGTTTCGCCTGCTTATCGTAAAAGTGGTGTAGCAAAACAAATTAAGCAGACCATTTTCAATTTGTCTCGCAATAAATATCCTTCAGCTAAAATATTTGGATTGACCACTGGCTTGGCAGTCATGAAGATCAACAGTGAATTGGGTTATGAACCTGTTACCTATAGTGAGCTTACTAATGACGAAGAATTTTGGGCGGGATGCAAGAGCTGTGTCAATTATGATATTTTAATGAGTAAGGATCGAAAAAATTGCATGTGTACTGCAATGCTTTATGACCCAGCAGATCATTATGAACCAGCTGAAACCATTGCCGACTTTAAACAGAACTCAAAATTATACGAACGTTTCATGAAAGTGAAGCAGAGTAAATTATTGAAATGGTTCAGAAAAAAAACTTCTAAAAATTATTTCGTTCAATTCTAAATGCAGTAATCATGCAATCAAAAAAACTGGTTTTAGGTTTTAGTGGTGGATTAGACACCACTTATTGCGCCATTTATTTGTCTCAAGAAAAAGGCTTTGAAGTACATAGTGTTATTGTGAATACGGGGGGCTTTTCAGAAGATGAATTGGTGCAAATAGAAAAGCATGCTTATTCATTAGGTGTTAAAACACATACAACTATAAATGCGGTAAAAAGTTATTATGATAGTATTGTAAAATACCTGATTTACGGGAACGTACTAAAGAATAACACCTATCCTCTAAGTGTAAGTGCAGAGCGATTGAGTCAGGCGATGCATATTGCTGAGCACACTAAAAAGATGAACGCAATTGCCGTAGCGCATGGTAGTACGGGTGCTGGTAATGATCAGGTAAGATTTGATATGATATTCAATATCATGATTCCTGGAATAGAAATCATTACTCCTATTAGAGATTTACAATTAAGTAGAGAAGCTGAAATTGAATACCTCAAAGGAAAAGGTGTTCAAATGAATTTTGAAAAAGCAGCTTATTCAATCAATAAGGGACTTTGGGGAACCAGTGTAGGTGGAAAAGAAACCTTGTATTCAAAAGGTTTATTACCCGAAGTTGCATGGCCTACTCAAGTAACCAAAACAGGTGAAGAGGAAATCAAGATTCATTTTGAAAAAGGAGCAATTACTTGGGTTAACAATCAACATTTTACGCATCCATCTCATGCGATACAATATATACAATCGTTAGCTGCTCCTTACGGTATAGGAAGAGATATTCATGTAGGAGACACTATAATTGGAATCAAGGGCAGGGTTGGTTTTGAAGCTGCTGCACCCATGGTCATTATTAAAGCACATCATGCACTTGAAAAGCATGTATTAACCAAGTGGCAGTTAAATTGGAAAGATCAGTTAGCGCAATTCTATGGGAATTGGCTGCATGAAGGTCAAATGATGGATCCAGTGATGAGAAATATAGAAGCGTTTTTAGAAGATACACAGGAGCATGTAACTGGAGATGTATTTGTTCAGTTATTGCCTTATCGTTTCCAGATAATTGGTATTGAATCTGAATACGATTTAATGAGCAGCCAATTTGGAAAATATGGAGAAATGAATAATGGTTGGACGGGTACTGATGTAAGAGGGTTTTCTAAAATATTTGGTAATCAAACAGCTATTTATCACAATATTAAAAATGCATCCAATGATTAGAGTTGGAATAATTGGCGGTGCTGGGTATACAGGAGGAGAATTAATAAGGATCTTATTAAATCATCCTGACGTAACCATTAGCTTTGTTCATAGTTCTAGTAATGCAGGCAATACTTTGTATAAGGTTCATGCAGATTTATTGGATGAAACTGATATGCTTTTTACAGATGTTTTAAGCAATGATATTGATGTGTTGTTTTTATGTATGGGTCATGGTGATTCGGCTGCATTTTTGAAAGAGAATCCTATTGCATCAACTATTAAAATAATAGACCTATCGCAAGATTTTAGATTAATTGACAGCTCCGTATTGAATGATCGATCATTCGTTTATGGATTACCCGAGTTAAATAAGGATGCAATTATTAATGCACAAAATATTGCTAATCCGGGTTGTTTTGCAACAGCTATACAATTGGGCTTGTTGCCATTGGCTAAAGCAGGTGTATTAGCAGATATTTATACCACTGGTATAACTGGCTCAACAGGTGCCGGCCAAAGCTTAAGCAATACTTCGCATTTTAGTTGGAGGGCTAATAATATTGAAGCGTATAAAACGCTAGCTCATCAACATGTGAAAGAGATAACACAATCTATTAATCAATTGCAAAAAGATGATGCGCTCTCTATAAATGGAGAAGGAAGGGGGTTGCATTTTGTTCCATGGAGAGGCGATTTTACCCGAGGAATTTATATTAGTTCTATTGTAGAAATAGGCTTGCCTTTTGAAGAAGTAAAGCATTTATACGAATCATTTTATGCTGATTCTGCTTTTACTATTGTATCAGATAAAATGATTAATCTGAAGCAGGTAGTAAATACGAATAAGTGTTTAATACATTTAGAAAAGCAGGGTAATAAACTAGTTGTTCATAGTGCCATAGATAATTTAGTAAAAGGTGCAAGTGGTCAAGCTGTGCAGAATATGAATTTATTATTTGGATTAAATGAAAAGGCCGGATTAAAATTGAAAGCCAGTTATTTTTAGTTATGAAATTATTTGATGTATATCCGTTAAACAATATTACCATTAATCGGGCGCAGGGATCTTATGTGTGGGACGATAATGGTGTTCAGTATCTTGATATGTATGGAGGACATGCAGTTATTAGTATTGGTCATACACATCCACATTGGGTGAAAAGTATTCAAGCACAATTAGAGAGAATTGCTTTTTATTCTAATTCTATTATCATTCCATTACAACAGGAATTGGCAGACAAGCTTGGATTAATCAGTGGCAAAGCCGACTATCAATTGTTCTTATGCAATAGTGGAGCGGAAGCCAATGAGAATGCACTCAAACTTGCCTCTTTTCATACTGGAAGAAAAAAAGTGATTGCTTTTAGCAAATCATTCCATGGAAGAACCTCTTTGGCTGTTGCGGCTACAGATAACCCAGCTATTGTTGCGCCAGTGAATCAAACGGAAAATATTATTTTTCTTCCTTTTAATGATGAAGCTGCTTTGGCAGATTGTTTTACGGCGAATGGATCAGAAATTGCTGCAGTAATTATTGAAGGCATACAAGGGGTAGGGGGCATTGTACCTGCAACCATCCCATTTTTAAAATTGATTAGAAGTTTATGTGATCAATATGGATCGGTTTATATAGCGGATAGTGTACAATGTGGTTATGGAAGAACAGGTCAGTTTTTTGCGCATGATATTGCTGAAGTAAATGCTGATATCTATTCTATGGCAAAGGGCATGGGCAATGGCTTTCCTATTGGCGGTATTTTAATTGCTCCGCATATTCAATCGAAACATGGAATGTTGGGTACTACTTTTGGTGGTAATCATTTGGCATGTGCTGCTGCATTGGCTGTTTTAGAAGTAATGGACGAAGAGAATTTGATGAGTATGGCCAAGCAAAGAGGGATGTATTTGATGAATCAATTAAAAGCCATTGAGGGGATTGAAAACGTTAGAGGAAGGGGCTTGATGATTGGATTTGATGTTCCAGAAAAATTGAAGGGGTTAAAAAAATTACTACTAGAACAGTATAATATTTTTACTGGTGAAGCAAAACCAAATGTGATCAGACTATTGCCTTCATTAGCGCTTTCAAGAAAACAAGCTGATGAGTTTTTAGAAGCATTAAAAGAAGCTATTCTTGAAATACAAACCAATGCTGAATAAATATGAATCACTTTATTTCTGCAACTGATGTTACTAGTATTCAGGATCTTGTTAACAAGGGCTTGCAATACAAATTGAATCCTTTTATTGATGCGCATTTAGGTAAGGGCAAAAGGATTGGATTGCTTTTTTTAAACCCTAGTTTAAGAACCAGATTAAGTACGCAGGTTGCTGCTGCTAACTTAGGCATGGAAGCAATTGTGTTTAATGTAGACAAAGAGGGTTGGGCATTAGAGTTTCAAGAAGGAGCTATAATGAATGGTACTTCAGTAGAACATATTAAAGATGCTGCACCAGTATTAGGGCAGTATTTTGATATTTTGGCTATTAGAACATTTCCCGCGCTTAAAAATAGAGAAGAAGATTACAGCGAAATGTTTATAAAACAGTTTATACGTTTTGCAGGGGTTCCAGTAATTAGTTTAGAGAGTGCAACCTTACATCCCTTACAATCTTTAACAGATATTATTACGATTCAAGAATCTTTACAACATACTAAAGCAACTAGGCCTAAAGTAGTTTTAACCTGGGCGCCGCATATTAAACCATTGCCACAATGTGTTGCCAATAGTTTTGCACAATGGGTAAATGCTTGGGGGAATGTAGATTTTGTAATCACTCATCCAAAGGGGTATGAATTAGCGGAACAATTTACCAATGGAGCAACTATTATTCATGATCAAGATGAAGCATTAAAAGATGCTGATTTAGTTTATGTAAAAAACTGGAGTAGTTACGAGCAGTATGGTCAGCTACTAAGTTCAGCTACTGACTGGATGTTAACCAATGAAAAATTGGCTTTAACCAATCAGGCGAAAGTGATGCATTGCTTACCTGTTAGGAGAAATATTGAATTAAGCGATGAAATTTTAGATGGTCCAAATAGTTTAGTTACCCAACAAGCAGGTAATCGTGTTTGGGCTGCCCAAGCTGTACTTGCACAATTATTGAATACCTTAAATCAATAATATGAATCAGCTGATCATAGTTAAAATAGGTGGTAATATTGTTGACGACGATCAATCACTACAACAGTTCCTTAAAAGCTTTGCTGCAATTAAACAAGCAAAAATTTTGGTGCATGGTGGTGGCAAGTTGGCAACCAGAATGGCTGAGACTATGGGTATTCAGCAACAAATGGTAGAAGGAAGAAGAATAACTGATGCAGAAACCTTGAAAATAGTAACCATGGTTTATGCTGGATATATCAATAAGAATATAGTAGCTCAATTACAACAATACCGTGTTAATGCAATTGGATTAACAGGAGCAGATGCCAATGCCATTCTTGCGCATAAGCGTATAGGACAAACCAATCAAGCGATTGATTATGGTTTTGTAGGAGATATTGATCAAGTAAATGCTGCTTTTTTTCATGGTTTGATTCAAGCATCATTAGTGCCTGTTGTTTCACCTATTACACACGATGGCAATGCTCAATTACTCAATACGAATGCAGATACGATTGCGCAATCTATTGCAACAGCAATGAGTTTATTTTATGAAACGGTACTAATTTATTCTTTTGAGAAAAAAGGAGTACTGTTAGATATTAACAATCCCGATTCGGTTATTCCGGTGATTGATGCAGCATGTTATAACACCCTTAAGGCCAATCAACAGATTTTTGCTGGAATGATTCCTAAATTAGATAACGCGTTTACTGCAATTGAACAAGGTGTTGCTAAAGTAATCATTGGAAATGCGGATGAATTAGCGGAATTAATTATTGGTAAAGCTGGAACAACCATTCAAAATGGATGAAATAAAAGTACTGTATACAGAAGCAGTTGAATTATTAAAACAACTGATTGCTATTCCTTCTTTTAGTAAAGAAGAAGATCGTACGGCCGCTTGTATTGCCAGCTTTTTAAAGAAAAAGCAAATCCCTTCTCAACAACAAGGAAATAATGTTTGGGCGAGTAATCTACATTTTGATATTAACAAGCCTACTATCTTATTGAATTCTCACCACGACACCGTTAAACCTAATTCGGGATATCAGTTAAATCCATTTGCTCCAATTTTAAAAGACGGTAAACTTTTTGGTTTAGGTAGTAATGATGCAGGGGGATGTTTGGTTTCCTTGCTTGCTTGCTTTGTTTATTTCTATCATAAACCTGGTTTGATCTATAATTTAGTTATTGCTGCAACCGCAGAAGAAGAAATATCAGGTAAGAATGGTGTGGAGGCTTTAATCCCCCATTTACCCCCAATCAATTTTGCTATTGTTGGTGAGCCTACCTTATTAAACTTAGCTATTGCCGAAAGAGGCTTGATGGTGGTGGATGCGAAAGCTGTTGGGGTTGCAGGGCATGCAGCCAGAAACGAAGGAGATAATGCATTGTATAAAGCGGTAAAAGATATTGAATGGATTCGTCAGCATCATTTTGAAAAAGTCAGTGATTTATTGGGTCCAGTAAAAATGACAGTAACATCTTTTACTACTGTAAATAAGCAGCACAATATGGTGCCTGCTTCTGCTGAGTACTTAATTGATATTCGAGTGAATGAACTGTATCTATTTGAAGAAATTTTAAAAATATTAAAAGCCAACTTAAACGCGGAAATTACACCACGTAGCACTCGCCTAAAATCAACTTTAATCAATCCCAATCATCCAATCGTAAAAGCAGGTGAATCGCTGGGAAGTATTTGTTATGGAAGTCCTACCACAAGTGACAAAGCTTTAATGCCTTTTCCTGCACTCAAAGTAGGGCCGGGAGACAGTGCAAGAAGTCATACTGCCGATGAGTTTATTTATTTGTTGGAGATAGAAAAAGGAATTGAATTTTATATCAAATTATTAAATGAGGTATTATGAAAATTTGGAGTAAGAGCAATACCAGTACAACGGAAGCAGTAGAAAAATTTACCGTTGGAAAAGACAAAGACTTTGATACCTTATTGGCTCCTTATGATGTGTTGGGTTCGATTGCGCATGTTAAAATGCTTGCCAGTATTGGTTTATTAAACCATCAAGAAATGCTTGCATTGGTAAAAGAATTGCAAGTGATTTATCAGAAAGTTATTCAGCCTGATTTTTCGATTCCAGAAGGAGTAGAAGATATTCATTCTTATGTTGAGTTATTACTTACTAAAGAACTCGGCGATATGGGTAAAAAAATCCATAGTGGAAGAAGCAGGAATGATCAGGTTTTAGTAGATATAAAATTGTACCTGAGAGCAGAGATTCAAACAATTGCAGCATCAACGAATGCTTTATTTGAATTGCTGCAACAAAAAAGTGAAGAATATAAAAGCCATTTATTGCCGGGTTATACGCATTTGCAATTAGCCATGCCTTCTTCTTTTGGGCTTTGGTTTGGGGCATATGCCGAAAGTTTAGTGGACGACTTAATAATGCTTGAAGCTGCTTATAAAGTGGTTAATAAAAATCCATTAGGGTCTGCTGCTGGGTATGGTTCTTCCTTCCCCATCAACCGAAAAATGACCACAGACTTACTCGGGTTTGAACAGCTAAATTACAATGTAGTGTATGCGCAAATGGGAAGAGGTAAAACAGAAAGAATTGTGGCTACTGCTTTAGCAAATATTGCAGATACGTTGGCTAGAATGAGTATGGACGTTTGTTTGTACTTGAATCAAAATTTTGCTTACATCAGTTTCCCTGCAGAATTAACTACTGGTTCTAGCATCATGCCTCATAAAAAAAATCCAGATGTTTTTGAATTGACTAGGTCTTATTGCAATAGAATCAAAGCATTGCCCAATGAAATTAGTTTAATGACTACCAACCTTCCTTCTGGATACCAGCGTGATTTGCAATTATTAAAAGAACATTTATTTCCTGCTTTTACTGAACTAAATAATTGTATCGAAATGATGCAGCTGATGTTTAGCCATATTCAGGTTCGTTCCAATATTGCAGATGATCCCAAATTCCAATACATGTTTAGTGTAGAAGAAGTAAATAAATTGGTTTTGCAAGGGGTCCCTTTTAGAGATGCTTATCAGCAGATTGGCAATGCAATAGAAAAGGGGGAGTTTAGTTATTCAACTTCAGTAAATCATACACATGAAGGAAGCATGGGTAATTTATGTAATGCTGAAATTAAAATAATGATGAAACAATTAATGAAGCGTTTTCAATTTAGCAAAGCAACAACAGCCTTTGAATTACTTTTATCTTAATTTGCACTACTTTATAAAATATCAAATGAAAAAAATACTTAGTTTATTCGTTTTAGGAGCTTTTGTAACTTTTACTCAGGCTCAAGTTCAACCATCTGCAAAAGCACCTGTAAAAACCGCCGATAAAGCAAAACTGCCTGTTAAGTCTGCTGCGAAGCCTGCAACTGCTGTAGCATTTAAATCTTCTGCAGATAGTGCTAGTTATGCATTGGGTATTAGAATAGCCCAAAACTTAAAATCACAAGGTTTAGACCCTTTAGTGGCTGCCATGTTTCAAAAAGGGATTATGGATGGTTTTGCTGGTAAAAAATCTATGATTGCAGATGAAGTATTAGACTTGTGCATTGGTAGTTATCAACAAAAATTAAGTGCGGAGAAATCTACTGTTGCTAGAGAAGCAGGTAAAGCATTCCAGGCAAAAATGGCTAAGAAGCCAGGTGTAGTAACACTTCCTAGCGGTTTGCAATATGAAATAATTAAGAATGGCACCGATACAGTGAAACCCAAACTCTCCAATAAAGTAAAATGCCATTATCATGGCACCGTTATTAGCGGTGAAATATTTGACAGTTCAGTTGAAAGAGGAGAGCCGGTTACTTTTCCTTTGGGGAATGTAATTTTAGGTTGGCAAGAAGGGCTTCAGTTAATGACTGTTGGCAGCAAATGGAAGTTTTATATTCCAGCTGACCTAGCTTATGGAGATCAACAAAAAGGGGATAGAATCCTGCCAGGTTCCTTGCTCATTTTTGAAGTAGAGTTATTGGGGGTTGAAAATAAATAAATCATTAACCTAGATTAACTTTTAACTCATCTTGGTTAACTGGAATTTTGAAATTTGCCAGCTATTTTCGTACCTAAATTGGTAATATGAAACTAGCTGGCTTTTTTTTGATGGTGATTTTAGGGATTGGTAACCTGAATGCTCAATCTACAGCATCTGTAACCGGTGTTGTGGTTGACACTATAAGCAAGAAAGGATTGGCTTATTCTACCGTTTCAATAGTTCATCAAAAAGATTCTACTCTTGTGAGTTTTACAAGAGCAGATTCGGCTGGAAAATTTAAGCTATCAGCACTTCCCAAAGGAAATTACTTAATTACGTTCTCCTATGTAGGTTATGTTCCTCTATGGCTTCCAGTTAAACTATCTGAAACAGAACAGTTAGATCTAGGAAAACTAATCCTTACCGATTTATTGAATGCCAGTAATGTTACAGTTACTGCAAGAAGACCTCCTGTAACCATCAATAATGATACAATAGATTTTAACACAGAAAATTTTAAAACCCAGCCCAATGCAGTTGTAGAGGATTTATTGAAAAAACTGCCAGGTGTTACAGTAGATAAGGATGGAACGGTTAAAGTAAATGGCCAAAAAGTAAATCGGATTTTAGTAAATGGAAAAGAATTTTTTACCGGGGATCCCAAAATGGCCACGAAGAATTTAGATGCAGATGCAGTTGATAAAGTACAGGTTTTCGATAAAAAATCTGACAGAGCTGAGTTTACCGGTATGGAAGATGGGCAATCTGAAAAAACCATCAATCTTAAATTGAAAAAAGATCGGGATAATTCAACTTTTGGAAGGGTTACTGCTGGAGCTGGAACCGATAAAAGATTTGATGCTCAAGCTAATCTCAATAATTTTAAAGGAGATAGGCAACTTTCTTTTATCGGAATGGGAAACAATACCAATAAGCAAGGTTTTTCTATTAATGATGTAATGAATTTTACGGGTGATTTAGCACGTGGAATGCGAAACGGTGGTGGAGTAAATATTAGACTTGGGGGAGATGATAATGGAGGCCTACCAATTTCTGGCATGGGCCCCAATCAGCAAGGGGTTGCTGATACTTATTCAGGAGGATTAAATTACAATAATATTTGGAAGAAAAAAACCGATCTTAATATTAATGGCATGTTCTCAGATGTTAATTTAGTTACTGATAGAGACATTAATCGTAAAAATGTATTACCAGGAAATAATTTTGATTATGTTTCTAAGTCTAGTAATGCTAAGCATAACCAGCAACAAAGGGTCAATGCAATTTTAGATCAAAAAATAGACAGTTTTACTTCAGTTAGATTTACTCCACAACTCGCTTTTCAAAAAAATGCAAATAGAGCCATTAGCAATTATGTTTCTACTAATGATAAGGGTTTGAAAATAAATGAAGGTTCCTCCAATTCATCCAGTGTATCGGATGCAGTTAATTTTAATAGCAATTTATTGTTCAGGCATAAATTTAAAAAGAAAGGTAGAACCATATCATCCACAACTAGTTTAGCCTATAATTCTAGCAAGCAGGATGGTAATTTAAAAACAACCAATCGATTTTATATTGCAGGTATTCCTCTACCTGATTCCATAGTGAATCAAACCAATTTAAGAGATGCAACTACAAGAAGCATCGGAACCAATTTAGTATATACCGAACCCATTGGTTTAAAATCTTTGTTAGAAGTTAATGGTTTTTACAATACCAATAATGGCGAAAGCAAAAGAGATACGTATGATTATAATGGAAGCAGCGGTAAGTTTGATATTAAGAACACTGCTTTAAGCAATGACTTTAGGAATATATACAACTATGGAGGAGGTGGCGCAAGTATTAGAGCTAATTTTAAAAAGTTTAGTTTAACAGCTGGTACAAATATTCAGTTTTCCGAATTGGAAAGCATCAATAATACCAATGGATTTGTAATTAACCAAAAATTCACCGATTTATTGCCATTGGTAAATGTACAGTACAAGCGAAAAAATACAAGTTCAATAGGCTTCAATTACAATACATCTACTACACAACCCTCTACTTTTCAATTACAACCAGTGGCGGATATTAGCGATCCACTAAACACCTATATTGGTAATCCTAATTTAAAACGAAGTTATAGTCATAATTTATCGCTCAACATGTCTTCAATAGACATCTATACTCAAAACAATCTTTTTGCATTTATCTCTTATAATCAAGTGAATGATGCCATTGTAACATCTGATGAGATAAAACAAAATGGAGCTAGGGTTTCTACACCGGTTAATGCAAACGGAAACTTTATTTTAGTAGGTAATGTAAGTGCTGGTTTTCCAGTCAAAAAAATAAAATCTAGAGTAGATATAGGTTTGGGTGCAAATGTTTCTAGAACCATGAGTTTTGTAAATGGAGATCCCAATGCAATTGATAATTATAGCATTACACCAAATTTTGGGTATCAATTTGTACTTGATACTAGTTTTGATATCTCCTTATCTGCCAGAATCAATTTTAATACAGCAAAATATTCTTTACAACCTCAGTTGAATAACCAATTTTTACAGCAAGTATATGGAATTGATGTAACCAATTATTTTCTTGGAGGATTTGTATTAAACAACAATTTAGATGTAACCATTAATTCAGGAAGATCGGATGGATTCAATGCAACAGTTCCATTGTGGAATGTTTCCTTGGCCAAAAGCTTCTTGAAATACAAAAGAGGAGAATTTAAATTATCTGTATTTGATTTGTTGAATCAAAATCAAGGAATCAATAGAACCGCTAACCAGAACTTTATTCAAGATACTAGATACAATGTGTTGCAACGCTATTTCATGTTGAGTTTTAGTTATCGATTAAATCGATCAGCGGCTGGTAATGTAGGTGCAAGGGTAATGTTTAGAGCCATGTAACAAAAAGAACCGCATTTATTGCGGTTCTTTTTTTAATCATTTTTATTTTAGTTGTTTTCCCTTCTCATTTGCATCATACCTGGCATTTGTTGTTGCAACATGTCCATTTGCAATTTTTGAAATTCTTGTCTTCCAATTGGCTTTCCTTTAGTTGGCTCTTTTAGCTCTTTTTTATTGAGTGATGCTTTTACTTCAGTTGCTTTAAAAACAGTTGTTCCATTATCTACATCTATTTCTAAAATTAAGCCAGGTAACAAACCATAATTTTCAGGTCCTGCAGGTGTTACAATATCATTGGTAAACCAGGCTACTATTTCCATTTCCCTTGGTGTTGACGCTGGCGCATTTGATTTTATGGTGTCACCCGAATTTGGCCCTCCAACAGACATGCTTCTCATCATCATTCTTGGTGCTGTTGTTTTTCTAGTAGCTTTATAACAGGTATAACCCAATATTTTCTTGGTTTCTTCTGTTAATTTCCAAGGCTGCGGCTTCAATGTATCTACAATTAAAAAATTTTTGCCACCCATTTCAGTTGATTGAAGCCCTTTTTGTTGAGCAAAATTTTTATACAGATCACCACCATCTGCTCCTCCACTCATTCTAATCGTTACACCTCCCCCTCCGCCACCAGCAAAAGGATCAGGTGCATCTACTTCAGGAATTAAACGGTAAACAGATATACTATCACTAAATAACAACATATGATTGCTTGTTCTAAACTCCGGAATAAATGCTTTCATTTGTTCATTGGGTAAGTTCTTGTACATATTCTGTTTTTTTTCATACAGAATTGTCCCTTCTTTTTGTTGGGCGGAAAGAGTGCTAATAGCCATTAAGGCTATTGAAGTAAACGAAATTTTCATTGTCTTAATTTTTAGACTACAAATTTATACGAGGTAAAATTAAGGATCCTTGCTCAAAGGTTAATTTAGGTTAATGGAGTATAGTAGCAACATTACTAGCTATATATTTGTTGTGAATCATGCAATATCAGGGATCATGAAAAAACTATTTATTTCGAGGTTAGTGATGATTAGTGCAATCTGTATGATTGTGGTATTTCAGCTATATTGGATAAATCGGTTATTTAGCGAAGAAAAGGAAAGGCTGCAAAAACAGACCGATGTACTTTTCAAAGAATTGGTATACAAATTACAATTAAACAGATTTAAGGCAGATACATTAATATATAATACTGGCAAAGGAAACAATCTTTTTGCTCTTCAAGCTGTGAATTTCTTTTTAAAAGATAGAGATAGCATTAAAGGGAAGGCAATGGGTAATCCTAAATTGGAGAAATTGACGATAAAGATGGTACAAGATACAATGATTAAGTCTTTTAGTTTTTCAAGTAGAATGCCCACTGATACTGAAAGCATTAAACTGTTTTTTGATACAAGTATTAAACATATCGATTCTTCTAAAAATGCCCTATTAGATAAGCTTATAAAAAGCAATCCACAATCTGTACTTGTATTTAAGTCAAATCCAAAAATTGCAACCTACAATCAAACTGATAGTCAAGCCTATAAAGCAGATAAAGCAGCTCAGCTAAGTTTTAAAAGAAATTTCACCAGCATTTTAACAAGGAGTAAACCAATTGCGGATTCATTGTCTTTAAAGGAATTAGACTCTGCTTTACAAACAGATCTAAAAAAGGCTGGTATTTTATTGTCTTATCAAATAAAAACCGGTCTTTCTAATTCAATTCATTTAAAGGATACACTGCCTAATACGGCATTCAAAACCAGTATTGCAACAGTTGGATTCATCAGTCCAAAATGGTACCAAATTGCATTTGAGTCTCCTTCTAATTACCTGTACAGGAAAATTTTCCCTCAAGTGTTGTTTTCTTTACTATTGGTTGTTTTTACTACTATCGCTTTTGTTTTTCTATATAGAAATCTATTGACCCAGCAAAAGTTGGCTGCATTTAAGAATGATTTTATTAGCAATATGACGCATGAACTAAAAACACCTATTGCTACTGTAAATGTTGCTATAGAAGCTTTACAAAGTTTTAATGTATTAGAAAACCCCAAAAGGACCAAAGAATATTTACAAATTTCATCGGCAGAATTGCAACGACTTGGTTTGTTGGTTGATAAAGTACTTAAGCTCTCTATGTTTGAGTCGGATAGAATTGTTTTGGATAAAGAGTGGTTTGATTTTGATCAATTAATTGGCGAAACCATCTATTCCATGCAACCGCTGTTTGACAAGCAAAATGCAGCAATAAAATTTACAAATAACAGTAGCCCTGTTAAAGTTTTTGCAGATAAATTACATGTATCCAGTGTTGTTTATAATTTATTAGACAATGCTTTAAAATACAGTGGATCAAATGCGATAATAGATATTGCATTGTCAACTCCATTAAACGATATCATTGAATTGAAAATTAAGGATAATGGAATAGGTATTGAAAATGCATTTCAGAAAAAAATCTTTGAAAAATTTTTCAGGGTTCCAACAGGTGACATACATAATGTTAAGGGATATGGATTAGGCCTTAGTTATGTAAGTCATATTGTAAAACAACATCAGGGGCATATTGAAGTTGAAAGTATCTTAGGAAAAGGAAGCACTTTTATTGTCAGGCTTCCAATTCATGCTACAAAACAGTTGGATATTTAAACAGACAAAAATTATAAATCATTATTTGTACTATACATTATGGCTATTAAAATTTTATATGTTGAAGATGAAGTTTTTTTGGGAAAAATTGTTTTTGAAACACTTGTTTCCAGAGGTTTTCTTGTACATATGGAATCAGATGGAAATCAAGTTTTAAATGCTTTTGACAATTTTGTGCCTGATATTTGTGTACTGGATGTAATGCTTCCCAATAAAAACGGGTTTGAATTGGCCGCTGAAATCAGAAAGCAAAATGAACAAATTCCCATTATTTTCTTGACAGCTAAAACACAAACAGACGATGTGGTAAAGGGGTTTAAATTGGGAGCTAATGATTATATCAGAAAACCTTTTAGCATGGAAGAGCTAATTGTAAGAATAGAAAGCACTTTAAAATTGCCAGCTCCAGATTTTGGTTCACGCAAAGATTCATTAGTAAATTTAGGTAAGTTCATATTTGATCCCAATAAACAATTGCTGCTTTTTAATGGTGAATCCCTCAAACTTACATTTAGGGAAACTGAATTACTACGATATTTATCTTTAAGCAATAATACCATTATTCAGCGTAAGGATTTAATGAATCATATCTGGGGAAATGATTCCTTTTTTAATAGCAGAAACTTAGATGTTTATATCACCAAATTACGAGGATATTTAAAAGAAGATCCTAATCTTCAAATTATTACCATAAAAGGGGTTGGCTACCGGTTTGTTGCAGACTAGAAAAGCTCGAACTTCCCTACCTTTGCCATTCTAATGAATGGAATATGAACGAAAAATTTGTCGCAAGAATTGCCACTGAATTGGCTGAGATAGAGTCTGCTGGTTTATTCAAAAAAGAAAGAATCATTACTAGTGAACAAGGGCCTGAAATTGTAGTGAATGGTAAAAAGGTATTAAACTTTTGTGCCAATAACTATTTAGGGCTTTCTTCTCACCCTGATGTAATTAAAGCTGCACATCAAGCAATTGATACCCACGGGTATGGGATGAGCAGCGTTCGGTTCATTTGTGGTACACAAGACATTCATAAAGAATTAGAAAAAAAGTTGGCTGATTTTTTGGGAACAGAAGACACCATCTTATATGCAGCTGCATTTGATGCAAATGGGGGTGTTTTTGAGCCTTTGTTTGGTGAGGAAGATGCGATTATTAGTGATGCCTTAAACCATGCTTCTATTATTGATGGGGTTCGTTTGTGTAAAGCACAGCGCTTTCGCTATGAACACAACAATATGGCAGACCTTGAAGCAAAGCTGAAAGAGTCGGCCAATTGTAGAAGTAGAATTATTGTAACAGATGGTTCTTTTAGCATGGATGGTACTATTGCACAATTAGATAAAATTTGTGATTTAGCCGATCAATACGATGCCATTGTAATGATTGATGAGTGTCACTCATCTGGATTCTTAGGAAAAACAGGAAGAGGTACCCATGAATACCGTGGAGTGATGGGCAGGATTGATATTATCACCGGCACCCTGGGTAAAGCCTTAGGTGGAGCAAGTGGTGGATTTACTTCTGGTAGGAAAGAAATAATTGAAATGCTTCGCCAGCGAAGCCGTCCATATCTTTTCTCAAATACAGTTGCCCCAAGTATTGTGGGTGCTTCAATAGCAGTATTAGATATGCTTACTTCTGCTACTACCTTAAGAGACAAATTAGAATACAATACCAACTATTTTAGAACAAAAATGACCGAAGCGGGTTTTGATATAAAACCGGGTGATCATCCTATTGTTCCCATCATGTTGTATGATGCGGTAATTGCACAAAATTTTGCAGCTAAATTATTGGATGAAGGTGTTTATGTTATTGGATTCTTCTATCCAGTTGTTGCAAAAGGGTTGGCAAGAATAAGGGTGCAGTTAAGTGCTGCTCATGAACAGGAACACTTAGAAAAAGCCATTGCTGCGTTTACTAAAGTGGGTAAGGAATTGGGGGTGATTAAATAAAAAAGAGTATGAAAAAATTATTATTGATAGTAAGTGTTGGATTCTTTTTTGCAGCTTGTTCTCCCAACAATGTTAAAGAGGATGAAGCTTTAGGAAAATACTTTGATTCTGCAGGCGTAAAAGGGACATTTGCCTTATTTGATAATGGCACTGGTGATTTTACTATTTATAACTTAAGTAGGTACAAAGATTCTGCTTATTCACCTGCTTCTACTTTTAAAGTGGTTCACTCATTAATTGCATTAGAGACAGGGGTAGTATCTGATGAAAAAATGACCATTCCACTAGATTCGGCTGTAACCATGGAGACCGCTTTTAAAAATTCTATTGTTCCCTATTACCAAGAAGTGGCCAGAAGAATTGGAAAAGACACTATGCAATTATGGTTAGATAGTTTGCAATATGGCAACCATACCATTGGTAAATCTATCGATAGCTTTTGGCTAAATAATACCATCAAGTTAACGCCCGATGAACAATTGGGTATTATGAAGCGATTGTATTTTAATCAATTGCCTTTTCAAAAGCGAACGCATGAGATTGTAAAGCGTATGATGTTACAAGAGTCGAATGCTAATTATCAGTTGAGTTATAAAACTGGGTTAACTTATAAAGAAAACGGAGATCAACTGGGATGGGTTGTTGGTTGGATTGAAGAGAACAAACACCCTTACTTTTTTGTATTGAATGTAGAAAGCCCAGCAAATATTCCATTGGAAGAGACTAGGCTTATATTGCTCAAAAAAATAATGAGTAATCAAGGATTTTTTGAAGGTAAAAGATAATCCCCATAAAGCACTTTATGCAACTATACTGTAATTCTTTAACGCAACTTAGTAGACTAAAAACGCGTGAAGTTAAAATTGGCGATTTACGTTTAGGCAATGGCAACCCAATAAGGGTTCAAACCATGACTACAACCGATACCATGGATACCATGGCTACTGTAGAACAAACCATTCGTTGTATTGAAGCAGGAGCTGAATTAGTAAGAATTACTGCCCCTTCTAAGAAGGAAGCTGAGAACCTCCAAAATATTAAAGACGAGTTACGTAAACGCGGCTATACTACTCCCATTGTGGCTGATATTCACTTTACTCCAAATGCTGCTGAAATTGCTGCTAGAATAGTAGAGAAAGTAAGGGTGAATCCAGGCAATTACGTTGATAAGAAAAAGTTTGAACAAATTGATTATACCGATGCTGAATACTTAGAAGAAATTGAACGTATTCGGGAACGATTTACTCCATTGGTACTAATTTGTAAAGAGTACGGAACAGCCATGCGTATTGGCACCAATCATGGATCTCTAAGTGATCGAATCATGAGTAGGTATGGCGATACACCCATTGGTATGGTGGAGAGCGCTATGGAATTTTTGCGTATAGCGCGTTCAGAAGACTACCACAATATTGTATTAAGTATGAAGGCCAGCAACCCTCAAGTGATGGTGCAGGCTTATCGCTTATTGGTTCAACAAATGGAAGCGGAGTTTGGCGAATGTTATCCTTTGCATTTAGGCGTAACTGAAGCTGGTGATGGAGAAGATGGCAGGGTAAAGAGCGCGGCTGGTATTGGTACTTTACTAGAAGATGGGATAGGAGATACTGTTCGAGTAAGTTTAACCGAAGACCCTGAATTAGAAATTCCTGTTTGTAAAGATTTGATTAAACGATACAGTATTGAGAATCGTGCTGGGCTTACTCAAGGGCTTGTTCCTTTGATTACTAAAGTGCCTTACGATCCATTTAATTACAGCAGGAGAAAAACATTTTCAGTCAGCAATATTGGTGGAGCCCAAGTGCCTGTCGTGATTGCAGACTTTAGTAAGGTTACACAAATTACTCCTTCACACTTAGAAGCAATTGGGTATAAGTACGATGCAGTAACTGATAAATGGGCCATTGGGGATGCTGCTGCGGACTATATTTTTACGGGGAATCAGTTACTTGATTTTGCATTGCCTGGCACTTTAAAAGTAATTGTATATCCTGCTACTTACGAGGAATCAACAGATAAATACAGCTATTTCCCCATATTTGATCGGTCGGGTTATGCGCAAGCCAATTGTAAAAGTGATGCCATTAATTTTGTTATGGTAGATTGCTTCAATGACGCTACCGCTGTGAATGACTTTACTTTTTTGGAAGAGTTTGCAAATGATACTACAGTTGTACTTTGCTTAAGCAGTACCAATGCCAATGCAATGCAGTCTATCAGGCGAATGATGATGGAACTAATGAATTTGCATGTTCAGAACCCTGTAGTAATCATTACTGATAGTGATTGGCAAACAGCGGATGAGCACTTAATTCACTACGCCACTGAATGTGGTTCATTACTATTAGATGGAATGGGTGATGGTATTTGTTTGGGAATGACTGCCGCTAGCTATCAAGCTCAAAGCAAAGGCGAAATGGATACCAGTGGTAGGAATTATTTGAACAATACTTCTGTTGAGCAGTTCATCAACTCTTCTGCTTTTAGCATAT
Source organism: Sediminibacterium sp. (assembly GCA_040403845.1). Classification (GTDB taxonomy): domain Bacteria; phylum Bacteroidota; class Bacteroidia; order Chitinophagales; family Chitinophagaceae; genus Sediminibacterium. The sequence continues at coordinate 73,187 of JBBAJU010000004.1, read as the reverse complement.
TGCAAGCAACCAGAACAAGGATTTCTAAAACGGAATATATCAGCTGTCCTAGCTGTGGTAGAACATTATTTGATTTGCAAGAAACCACTGCTAAGATTAGAAATGTTACCAATCATTTAAAGGGCGTTAAAATTGCTATCATGGGATGTATTGTGAATGGTCCCGGTGAAATGGCGGATGCTGATTTTGGTTATGTTGGAAGCGGAGTAGGTAAAATAACCTTGTATAAAGGGAAGGATATCATGAAAAGAAATATTGATAGTGAGATTGCTGTTTCCGAATTAATTAATCTATTGAAAGAACATGGTGCTTGGGTAGAGCCGAATAGTTCATTATAAATTTTTGTATGCATCAAACCGACTTTTTAGTAATTGGTACAGGTATTGCAGGATTGACCTATGCATTAAAAGTTGCAAAGGAATTTCCTGATAAAAAAATCACCCTAATTACTAAAACACAGGCAGATGAAACCAATACTAAATATGCACAAGGGGGTATTGCTGGTGTTTGGGATGAGAGTAGAGATAGTTTTAGTAAACATATTGAAGACACCCTCATTGCAGGCGATGGCCTATGCAATGAGTCCATTGTCGAAATTGTAGTGACCGAAGGACCTGAAAGAATCCGAGAAATCATTGATTATGGGGCTTCATTTGATAAAGACGAGTCGGGTATTTATAGTTTAGGAAAAGAAGGTGGCCATAGTGAGAATAGAATTTTGCATCATAAAGATGTAACTGGTATGGAAATGGAGAGAGCGCTATTGTCTCAGTTATCCGCTTTACCTAATATCCATTTATTAAACCATTGTTTTGTAGTTGATTTATTGACCCAACATCATTTAGGATTTTTAGTTACCAAGTCTACCCTAGATATTACTTGTTATGGTGTTTATGTATTGAATTTGCAAGCCAATCTAATAGAAAAAATTGTTGCGAAAATTGTACTATTGGCATCTGGTGGTTGCGGGCAAGCTTACAGAACAACTACTAATCCAACTATAGCAACAGGAGATGGAATTGCCATGGTGTATAGAGCAAAGGGTAAAATTGAAAATATGGAGTTCATACAATTTCACCCAACAGCCTTGTATGAACCCGGTGTTTCCCCTTCCTTCTTAATAACAGAAGCCGTTAGAGGGGATGGAGCTATACTGCGAAATAAAGCAGGGGAAGCTTTCATGGAGCGTTATGATCCTAGAAAAGATTTGGCACCCCGTGATATTGTAGCACGTGCTATAGACAATGAAATGAAGCGAACGGGTACAGAGCATGTTTACCTTGATTGTAGACATATGAGAAAGGAAAAATTCATTCATCACTTTCCAAATATTTATCAAAAATGTTTATCTATTGGGATAGATGTGATGCAGCAGATGATACCGGTTGCTCCTGCTGCTCATTATAGTTGCGGCGGCATAAAAACAGATGAATGGGGTAGAACTTCTATTCGAAATTTATATGCTTGTGGAGAATGTGCAAGTACTGGTTTGCACGGAGCAAATCGATTGGCAAGTAATAGTTTATTAGAAGCGATGGTGTTTGCGCACAGGTGCTTTATAGATACTTGTAAAAATATAGCAGATTTAAATTTTGTTGAAAATTTACCTGATTGGAACGCTTTAGGAACAGCAGAGCCCAGAGAGATGATTTTAATTACCCAAAGCCTAAAAGAGTTGAAACAAATCATGAGTGATTATGTGGGTATTGTAAGAACTGATGTGCGACTAAGCAGGGCCATGAAAAGATTGGATTTATTATTTGAAGAAACCGAGCAATTGTATCGTTCTACCAAAGTATCACCTCAACTATGTGAATTGCGAAATTTAATTACAGTAGGGTACCTTATTGTAAAAAGTGCGCAGTTTAGAAAAGAAAGCAGAGGTCTTCACTATAATACGGATCACCAAGAAAAGAGTCCTATTTTACAGAATATTATTCTTTAAAGCCCCAAGGCCATGTACTATATTATTTATCCATTGTTTTATTTATTGTCCCTCTTGCCTTGGAGGGTAATGTATTTTATTTCTGATTGCTTATATGTTTTGGTATTTTATTTTTTTGGCTACAGAAAAAATATTGTGTTGAGTAATCTATTGATTGCTTTCCCAGAAAAGTCGGAGAAGGAACGAATTAGAATTGCCAAAGATTTTTACCACAACTTTATTGATACTATTGTTGAAACCATAAAGATGATTTCAATTAGTACTAAAGAAGCAGATAAGCGATTAGTTGGAAATATTGAAGTACTCAATGAATTATATAGTTCAGGAAAAAATGTGCAATTATTAGCCGGTCATTTTTTTAATTGGGAGTTTTTAAATCACTGGATTCCAAGGCATAGCTTGTACCCTTTTGTTGGGGTTTATCAACCTTTGTCTAATAAAGTAATGGATAAAATTATTTATGATATGCGTGCTAAAAATGGTACCATACTTATACCTACCAATCATTTTAAAAACCAATTCAGGAGTTATGTGAAAGACCGGTATGCAATAGGACTTGCGGCCGATCAGAATCCACCTAGTGATATGAAAGCCCATTGGGTACCATTTTTCAACCGATTGACTCCTTTTATTTTAGGCCCTGAAAAAGGTGCTAAATTGAATGATACCCATGTGGTATTCTGCCATTTTTATAAAGTTCGTAGAGGATATTATGCAATCAATTTTGAATTAATAACTTCCGAACCGCTTGTCTATAAAGATGGTGAGCTAACAAAATTGTTCGCAGCCAAAGTAGAACAAGCGGTTAAATTAAAACCAGCCAATTATCTTTGGAGCCATCGCAGGTGGAAATGGAGCTTTGATCCATCCAAACATGCTTTACTTGAAATAAAATAAGCTTAGTTTAAAACAGCAGCTTCTTTTTCAAATTCAAATTTGTCTGGAAGCCCTTTGATAGCTTCAATACCGCCTACCACATTCCGAATATTGTGAATGCCCTGTCTTTTAATCATTGATGCAGCAATTACACTTCTGTAGCCGCTTGCACAATGGATATAAATATTATGGTGGTCATCTAAATTAGCCATACTTCCTGGGTCGGTTAATTGATCTAAAGGGATATTAGTAGCTTCTTTTACATGTTCGTTTGCATATTCGGTTTCTCTTCTAACATCTACAATTACTAGGTTCTCATCAAAGGGAAGATCCATTGCTAACTCATCTGCTTCAACATCAATAATTAGATCTATTGTTTCACCAGCATTTTGCCAGGCTTCAAAACCACCTGATAAATATCCTACTACGTTGTCTAGGCCAACTCGGCTCAATCTAATTACAGACTCTTTTTCATATCCAACTTCTGTAACTAAAACAATTGGCTGTGTAAATGGAAGCAAACTGCCTGCCCATTCTGCAAATCGTCCGTTCAATCCAATATTAATGGCGCCAGGAATAAATCCCTGCATAAAGCGATCTTGATGTCTTGTATCTAAAATGATGATATTGTCTACTAACTTTTCTTTAAAATCATTAATGGATAAGGGAAGCATGGCTTTCTCCAAAATACTGTCTAAACTACTGTATCCTTCTTTGTTGATACTAGCATTGATGGGGAAATAGGCTGGTGGTGTATTTAATCCCTCTGTAACTGCTTTTACAAATGCTTCTTTTGATTCAGCTTGTAATGCGTAGTTGCTAGACTTCTGGATACCAATGGTACTAAAGGTTTCAGCACCTAAACTTTTCCCACAACTGCTGCCTGCTCCATGCGCGGGATACACAACAACAGCATCTTCTAATGGCATGATTTTTTGGTGTAAACTTTCATAGAGCATGCCAGCCAAATCGTTCATAGTGATCTCATTGCTTTTCTGTGATAAATCTGGTCTACCCACATCGCCCACAAACAAAGTGTCACCAGTGAAAATGGCTTTATTATTTCCCGCTTCATCTTTTAATAAATAGCAACTACTTTCTAAAGTATGGCCAGGCGTATGCAATACCTGAATACTTATATCGCCAAGTCTAAAAATTTCTAAATCCTTGGCAATATGAACAGGGTATTTTGTTACAGTATTTGGACCGTAAATAATTGTTGCTCCGGTTGCAGCAGCTAAATCTAAATGTCCACTTACAAAGTCTGCGTGAAAATGAGTCTCAAATATATACTGGATACGAGCATTACGCTCATTGGCTAATGCCAAATAAGATTCGATATCCCTTAGTGGATCAATTACTGCTGCAATACCGTTACTCTCAATATAGTACGCAGCTTCACTAATACATCCAGTGTATAATTGTTTGATAAACATGCAATGATTTTGCAGTAAAGGTAATTAATCTACCAATGCTTTCACAAAACCAACCACATCGTTTAAGCGAGTGTAATTAACGGAGTAATAAATGAATTTCCCTTCTCGGGTAGTACTCACAATACCGGCTCGTCGTAATATGGCGAGGTGCTGGGAAGCAACGGATTGTTCTAATCGAAGTTTTACATAAAGCTCTGTAACAGTCATCTTTTCGTGATCATCTAAAAGTTTGATGATTTGCTGTCGTAGCTTGTGGTTAATGGAGCGAAGGATCAAAGATGCCTTCTTAGCCTGAAGGAAATCTACCTTCACAGGCTCTGCGCCATTGGTTAACTGAATAAATTGAATCGTTGCGTTCATGTCTAGTAATATTGGGGGTATTATGACTTACACAAAGTTAGCTTTTTTACAATGTATACACTATAGTTATTCACATTAGTTTTTCCGCAATCGTTTTTAAGACCTTGTTGGTTGATAAAATTCTTTAATATAAAGGGGTTCTGCGTAGGCTAAATCAGCAAATTTTTTTGCCTTAAATTCAGCTCCGGATATCATAACCATATGATTTACATTGTGTTGTGAATTATCTATATTAAAGTTGAATGGCAGGGTAAATTGTTCAAGCTTTTTAGCGCCATCTCCACAAAAAATTACTTTAGAATGACTAATTAACCCCTCAAAAAAGAGGTGATCTAATATCACAGCATGCGGATTTTTTAATATATACAGCTCCTGATTGTAAATCCCAGCAAAAACTTCCATCCTTCTAGCGTCTATCATTGCATAAAATACCGTGTCTTTTTCAAGTACTGTTTTTTGGACATTCTCTAATGCAGCAGCGGCAATTACTGCTAATGTGTTCACAATAATTAAAGGTTTATTTAATGCATAACAAATTCCTTTTGCAGAAGCTAGTCCTACCCGAATGCCTGTATAACTACCTGGCCCGCCAGTAACGGCAACAGCGTCTATTTCATTCAGCGAAATAGCTGCTTCTTTCAAGATTTCTTGAATAGCTGGCTGCAAAAATGCAGCATGGTCTTTTTGTTGGTGATGAGACCGAGAAGCCAAAATGGTATTATCCTTACTAATACACACACCAGCATAGCTTGTAGCAGTATCAATATTAAGCAGTAATGCCATTGTTTAGTTGATTTTAAGTGCTGGTGCAATCGTGTAGCGCAGATCATTTTTAGCAAGTTCAGCCAAAAGGATTTTAATATTATTTAGCCCAATTTTATCGCACCATTCAAATGGACCAAAAGGATAATTGGTTCCTAATTTCATTGCTGTATTAATCTCTTCTTTAGAACTCACTTCTTCATTTATTGCAAAAAAAGCTTCATTAATAATCATCGATACAACTCTTGGGGAAATCATTCCAACTTCATCAGCAGCTACAACAGTTTCAATGCCTACGGGAGCCAATAATTCAATGGCTTTTTTTACAGTTTCTTCGTTGCCAGCAATTTCCATTTTTGATTGTGTAAAAAAACCACCCCAGCCATTGTATCTAACAAAATTTTCAGGCATTTTTTTAGAAATAGTTATCACCGCATTTACTAAAACTAAGGTTGTTGTAACGGATGGAAACGCTGGTCCTTCCTCTTCAAAACAGGCGTCGATAAATAAATCAGCGTCGCTAATAGCTGTTGATAAAGGATTGTATTGGATGAATATATGTTCACCAGTCTTAAACTTATTGGTCCAAATTGAAAAGATTTCATCCGTTGCTTTGATAATTATTTGCATAAAAAGGCTTGGGGTGCAAATTTAGGTTGGTAGGTTGATTAAAATACAGCAATTTGCTCTTATTAAAAATAATCTATGTCTAAACAAGTGGTAAAAACTTCAAATGCCCCAGCGCCTATAGGCCCATATAATCAAGCAATTAAGGCAAACGGTTTTGTTTTTTTAAGTGGTCAAGTTGCTTTTGATCCAACAACAGGTGTATTAGTACAAGATACCATTGCTGCTGAAACCCACCAAGTAATGAAGAATATTCAAGCAGTATTAAAAGAAGCTAAATTATCTTTTGAACACGTTGTAAAAACAACGATTTTCTTAAGTGATATGTCGCTATTTACCGAAGTAAATGAAGTGTATGGCACTTATTTTAACGGTGATTTTCCTGCAAGAGAAACGGTTGCTGTAAAGGGATTGCCTAGAGGAGTGAATGTTGAAATTTCTATGACAGCAGTAGTAGATTTATAATGTAGTTAATTGATAACTTGTCTTGAATTGATATTCATTATTAGGCGCCAACATCAATAATCCTATACCGTTGTTAAAATTATCCGGAGCACCACTTAAGTTTTCAATTGCTATGCTATTTCTGTGATCAGGCGTATACACTTGTAAAATTGGATAATTTTCGTCTGGTATAATTTTTAATTCGAATTGGTCATTGCTAAGCACGCATTTGCCATTGGGGACTAATTCGAAGGAGTTGTCTAGAAAAATTTCATTTAATGAGTGTTTTTCAATAAACCGGTTATCTGTTATTTTTTTTCCTGTCGGGATTAAATCTGTATCAAATTCGAGCTGCGTTTCTGAATCAAATTGTAAAAAATATTGGTCTACAGGGCCTCCTAAAGTAAAATAAGGATGCCATCCATCTGCGAAGGGGATGGCATCCTTATTTTGGTGGCTTATACAAGTAGTAACGGCTAAAGAGTTGTTAGGGCTTAACTCCCAGCGTAAGCTAGTATCAAACGCAAATGGATAGCCAGCATCATTTTTTGAATAATGATAAGTTAATTGGATGCCTGCAACAGTGTCTGATTCATTGATGCTTTCTAATTCGTAAACAGCATCATAAATTAGACCATGCAAAGCATGCTTGCCTAAATAATTTTTTTGAATAGTATATCGCTCACCGTTTAAATGGTAAGTTCCATTGTGAAGTCGGCAAACAAATGGACTTATTTTAGCACTTTTAAATGCATTAGTGATGCTTTCTTGGGCCTCTGCAACAGCGCTAAATCCATCAATACAGTTAAATATGTTTCCATTTACTGGGATATGAAAAGCGTTTAAGATTCCGCCAAATGCAAATATTTCTGCAATGCAACCGGTATTTGTATCAATTAATTGAAAAACTGGATGAGCCTGTTGCTGGTTTATTTCTACTTTAAATCGCATAAAAATCCTTTAAATGTCAAGATAATGCAAAAGCCCCTTTTTTTGACCAAATAAAAAACTAACAGTTGTTCACCCCTTGCATTTATGCAGTATTTTTGCGCAGCTTAAAATTAGGATATGGCGTTTTCATTAAAGAATAAAATTAGAATTGTAACAGCAGCTAGTTTGTTTGATGGGCATGATGCAGCAATCAATATCATGCGTAGGATCTTACAGTCTAAGGGTGCAGAAATTATTCATTTAGGGCATAATAGAAGTGTAGCTGAAATAGTAGAATGTGCTATTGAAGAAGATGTGCAAGGAATTGCCATTACTAGTTATCAGGGGGGGCATGTAGAATTTTTTAAATACATGAAAGATTTACTCGACCAAAATGGTTGTGGCCATATTAAAATATTTGGTGGAGGGGGAGGAACGATACTTCCTGAAGAAATTAATCAATTGCACCAACACGGAATTACTAGAATTTATAGCCCCGATGATGGTCGTATCATGGGATTAGAAGGTATGATTGAAGATGTGTTGAAGCAATGTGATTTTGAATTGAATTCAAATGCAAATACAGATAAGCCTTTGAACTTAGGGGAGGTTAAAGAAATAAGATCAGTTGCAAGAAAAATAACATTGGCTGAAAATGGCTTATCAGCTGTTAATTCTGAAGTAACTGTTTTAGATGCAGCATCGATACCTGTTTTAGGTATTACTGGTACAGGAGGTGCCGGTAAAAGTTCGGTTACAGATGAAATAGTTAGACGATACCTGAATACCTATATCGATAAAACAATAGCAGTTATTTCGGTGGATCCTTCCAAGAAAAAAACGGGCGGCGCATTATTGGGAGACAGAATTAGGATGAATGCAATTGCACATAATAGGGCCTATATGCGTAGTTTGGCCACTAGGGATGACAATACTGCTTTGAGTGCGCATGTTCAAGAAGCCATCAATATTTGTAAAGTAGCTGGCTTTGATATGATTATTTTAGAATCTGCTGGAGTGGGTCAAAGTGATGCTTCTATTTTAGATTTTTGTGATGTTAGTTTATATGTAATGACGCCGGAGTATGGCGCTGCATCTCAGTTAGAAAAAATTAATATGCTTGATTTTGCAGATATTATATGCATTAACAAGTTTGATAAAGCAGGGGCATTAGATGCATTGCATGATGTTCGTAAACAATATAAGCGCAACCATGAATTATGGGCGGAGGTAGATGAAAATTTACCTGTGGTTGGTACCATTGCTGCACAATTTAATGATGTTGGTATTAATCAATTGTTTGGTCAAATCATGAATACCGTTCAAGAAAAAACGGGTGTTTATTTTTCATCGACTAATGCAATCCAAGCTGGCTTAACTGAAACAACAACAAGAGCACAGATTATACCTCCTAAAAGAGTGCGTTATTTGGCTGAAATTGCAGACGCAAACAGAAGCTATAATGAGTGGACCAATGAACAATGTTTAATTGCTTCAAAATGGTATCAATTGATTGGTGCTATCCAATCTTTGCCTGTTGATAGCTCTGCCAAACAAGAATTAGAAAATATTGCTGCTGGCTTTGAGTCTTCGCTCCATCCAGATTGCAAAAAAATGATTCAACAATGGCCTGAATTAGTAAAGAAATACCAAGCTGATTTTTTTGAATACACAGTAAGAAATAAAACAATTAGACAGCCACTTACTACACAGTCTTTAAGTGGGACTAGAATATCAAAAGTTATCTTGCCTAGATACAAAGATTGGGGTGATATTTTGAGATGGCAGTTGCAAGAAAATATTCCTGGTGAGTTTCCTTATACTGCTGGGGTATTTGAACTAAAGAGACAAGGAGAAGACCCTACAAGAATGTTTGCTGGCGAAGGTGGTCCTGAAAGAACCAACAAACGCTTTCACTATGTTTCATTAGGCCAACCTGCAATCCGTTTATCTACTGCATTTGATAGTGTAACGCTTTATGGTGAAGATCCAGATCCACGCCCAGATATTTATGGGAAAGTGGGCAATAGTGGGGTGAGTATTGCTACGGTTGATGATGCTAAGAAATTGTACAGTGGATTTGATTTGTGTGATGCAAAAACATCTGTAAGTATGACCATCAATGGTCCTGCGCCAATTATACTTGCATTTTTCATGAATGCAGCTATTGATCAATTATGCGAAAAATGGATTAGTGCAAATGATAAATGGGCTGAAGTAAATGCAATTATTGAACAAAAGTTCCAGAAAGCTCCAAGACCCATTTATTATAATCCCTCTTCCCCTGAAAGACTTCCTGAAGGAAACAATGGATTAGGTATTGGGCTATTAGGGGTAAGTGGAGACGAAGTATTACCTGCAGATATTTATGCTCAATTAAAAGCAGAAGCACTTTCTCAAGTGAGAGGAACTGTACAAGCAGATATTTTAAAAGAAGACCAAGCTCAAAATACTTGTATTTTCTCAACCGAGTTTGCACTAAAATTAATGGGTGATGTACAGTCTTATTTTATTGATCAGAAAGTACGTAATTTTTATAGTGTAAGTATTAGCGGCTACCATATTGCTGAAGCTGGTGCCAATCCTATAACTCAGCTTGCGTTTACTTTGGCTAACGGATTCACATTTGTTGAATATTACCTAAGCAGAGGAATGCATATTGATGATTTTGCTCCAAACCTATCTTTCTTCTTTAGCAATGGAATGGATCCAGAATACAGTGTGATTGGTAGAGTTGCTAGGAAAATATGGGCAAAAGCCATGAAGCAAAAATATAAGGGGAATGACCGTTCTCAAAAATTGAAGTACCATATTCAAACAAGCGGTAGAAGCTTACACGCACAAGAAATTGACTTTAATGATATTAGAACCACTTTGCAAGCTTTGTATGCGATTTATGACAATTGCAATAGTCTTCATACCAATGCCTATGACGAAGCCATTACAACACCAACTGAAGAAAGTGTAAGAAGGGCAATGGCTATTCAATTAATTATCAATAGAGAATTGGGAACTGCCAATACCGAAAACTTTATTCAAGGAAGTTTTGCCATTGAAGAATTAACCGATTTAGTGGAAGAAGCGGTATTATCTGAATTTGAAAGGATTTCTGAACGTGGAGGTGTTTTAGGTGCAATGGAAAGAATGTATCAAAGAAATAAAATTCAAGAAGAGAGCTTGTATTATGAAACCAAAAAACATACAGGCGAATTGCCATTAATTGGGGTGAATACTTTCTTAAATAAAAAAGGCAGTCCTACCATTTTACCTGGTGAAGTAATCCGCAGTACCACTGAAGAAAAAGAGCAGCAAATCCAAAACTTAAACGCTTTTAAATTTAGGAATAACGGCAAGAGTAAACAAGCTTTAGAAAAATTACAGTTGGCGGCAATTCATAATGAGAATTTATTTACTGAATTGATGGAAACGGTTAAGTATTGTTCTTTAGGACAAATTACCAATGCATTATATGCAGTAGGTGGTCAATATCGAAGAAATATGTAAATTCAATTATGAAAAAGAAACTATTCCTTTTTACTTGTCTTGGTATTTTTTTAAGCATTTATTCGAATGCCCAAGCAAGAAAGATTGATACCATCATGAAATTGGGGAATGTAGGATTCAAGTTGGTATGTAATAACAAAAACGACGATAAAAATTATGTAACCGTTAGCCCTATTGGATTTAGTAGCGGTGCTAGAGATGTTAGCTTTGAAGTTAAAGGCCGTATACGGAAAGCAGAAGTGGACGATTTAAATAATGATTTATACCCTGATCTGGTCATCTATATTTATTTGAATGGAACAGATGAAAAAGGGACTGTGGTGGGTGTTTCTTCGGTTAAGAATGAAAGCTTTGCGGGTATAGGTTTTCCTGATATTGTAGATGATCCTAAGTTAAGAACTGGATACAAAGGGTTTGATACATTTATGTTAATGGAGGGTACATTAATGAGAAGGTTCCCTATTTATACAGCTGATTCTGTTGGTGCTCAACGAACAGGGATGTATAGGCAAATTCAATACAGGGTCTCTATTGGGGAAAGAGGATTGCTTACTTTCAAGCCAGTTCGGAGTTACGAGTTTGCTAAGCAATAACCGCATTTATTTAGATTAATTTATCGTAAACAGTAAATTGCTGTTTAACAGAATGCTATCTTTAGTTTCCTTAATTAAACATTATGTACAGGAAACTTTTTGTAGCTGCTTTTCTGCTTGTTTCTGCATTTGCACATGCACAAACTGTTCAACAATTACTTGCAAAAAAAGTAACCCTACCTAATGGATGGGCGCTAACACCAATAGGGAGAAGTTTCCCATTAGGTGATCTGCCATTGAATATGGTTATTAGTAAATCGAATCAGTTACTGGCAGTGACGAATAATGGTCAGGGTACCCAAAGTATTCAATTGATCAATCCCATTACCGAGAAAGTATTGGATTCAAAAATTATAGAGCGCAGTTGGTATGGACTCGCATTTAGTGCAGATGAAAAAAAATTATATGCTTCGGGTGGCCATAATAATCGAATTGAAATTTTTTCTATTGAAAATAATAAGCTGACACTTTCTGACTCTATTGTTTTAGGAAAAAAATGGCCTAATAAAGTTAGTCCTGCTGGTATTGCTATTGACGATAGTAAACAGTTGTTATATATTGTTACCAGAGAAGATAACCAACTCTATATAGTTGATATAAAAAATAAACAAATTATTCATAAACAAGCATTAGACGGAGAAGCATATGCTTGTGTACTTTCGCCTAATCAGGAATTTCTTTACATCAGTTGTTGGGGTTGCGATAAAGTGTACCAATTTAGTACTTCACAAAGAAAAATTCTCGCAGAAATACCAGTGGGTGATAATCCCAATGAAATGGTATTAAATAAGAAAGGAACAATTTTATATGTTGCCAATGCAAATGATAATTCTGTTTCTGTCATAAATACTAAGGAACAAAAAGTAGTAGAAATTTTAAATGTTGCTTTGTATCCAGATGCACCCAATGGTTCAACAACAAATGGTTTGGCTTTAACTGCCGATGAAAAAACTTTGTATGTTGCCAACGCAGACAATAATTGCCTGGCTGTTTATGATGTTTCAAAACCTGTTCAAAGTAAAAGTAAAGGATTTATTCCTGTGGGTTGGTATCCTACGAATGTTAAAGTGGTAGGCAATAAGATATTCGTAACAAATGGTAAAGGATTTTCCTCTAAAGCAAATGTGTATGGTCCCAATCCTTTTGCCAATAAACAAATTGTATTACACCATGAGGGCGATCCGAATAAACCGAAGGGGGTTGAGTACATTGCAGGATTATTTATGGGCACAATGAGTGTGATTAATATTCCTTCGCCCAAGCAAATGAGTGTGTATTCTCAAGTAGTTTATCAGAACACTCCTTACAATAAAGTAAAAGAGAAAATTGTGCAAGGAGAAGCAGGGAATCCAATACCTAGGCGAGTAGGTGATAAAAGCCCTATTAAGTATGTCTTTTATGTAATAAAAGAGAACAGAACCTATGACCAAGTATTAGGTGATATGAAAGAAGGTAACGGTGATCCACGCCTTACTTTGTTTGGAGAAAATATTACGCCCAATCAACACGCATTAGCAAGAAATTTTGTTTTGTTAGATAATTTTTATGTTGATGGAGAAGTAAGTATGGATGGCCATAACTGGACAATGGGCGCTTATGCTACAGATTTCTTAGAAAAGAGCTGGGTAAGTAGTTACGGTGGAAGAGGGGGTAGTTACGATGGCGAAGGAAATAGAAAAGTAGCCAATAACAAAGGAGGATTTTTCTGGGATCATGCAAAAAAAGCCGGGGTGAGTTTTCGCAGTTACGGTGAATTTGTAGACAACTATAAGGCCAATATTCCAGTTCTTGAAGGAAATTTTTGCAAGTATTTTACTGGGTACAATAATTCGGTAATGGATACGACCCGTTTTTATCAATGGAAAAGAGATTTTGATTCATTGTTGGCAATTAATAAAGTTCCACAGTTTAATTCTGTTCGTTTTTCAAATGATCATACAGAGGGTTTGAAATTAGGAAGACCTACTCCCTATGCGCATGTGGCTGATAATGATTTTGCTGTTGGACTATTTGTTGAATATTTAAGCAAGAGTCCTATTTGGAAGGAGACTGCTATTTTTATTGTTGAAGACGATGCTCAAAATGGAGCCGACCATGTTGATGCGCATAGAAGCATTGCATTTGTTGCAGGAGGTTTTGTGAAACGCGGCTATGTTGATCACACCATGTATTCTACCTCTTCTGCACTTAGAACGATGGAACTTATTTTGGGTATTCCTCCAATGAGTCAATACGATGCTGCTGCCACCCCTATGTGGCGTTGTTTTACTTCAACGCCTAATTTAAATTCATTTAATGCATTAATGCCAAGTATTCATTTGAAAGAAAAGAATACTGCAAGGAATGAATGGCAGAGAAGATCTGAGCAGTTTAATTTAGCTAAAGAAGATGCGGTTCCTGACTTAGAATTTAATAAAGTATTATGGCATGGTTTAAAAGGAGATCATATACCATTCCCGGGTCCTAAAAGGGCTGCATTTTATAAACCCATTGAAAAAGCGGATAAAGACTAGTCAACAATTTAGGCTTTGATTCCTTATATATTTATGCGTCAGTTTTTGATTGAAGAAATAAAAACCTGGGAAAGGTTTTATAGAGCCAACTTTGTTAATTGTTTAACAGGGTTCAAGCCTGTTAGTTTGATTGGATCTATCAGTAGTTCAGGTGTTCCCAATTTATCTGTTGTTAGCAGTATTGTGCATTTAGGTGCAGATCCGGCTTTAATTGGATATATAAATAGACCTATTGCTGCAGCGCCGGATACCATTGCTAATATTGAGCATACAAAGTGTTATACAATCAATCATATTAATGAATCTTTTTTGAATAAGGCCCATCAGTGTAGTGCTAAATATTTGCCTGAAGTAAATGAGTTTGAAGCAACTGGTTTAAGTGAATGCTATGAGCCTGGAATTATTGCACCTTTTGTAAAAGAATCAATGGTTCGTTATGAAATGGAATTAGTAGAAATTACTCCTATTCATTACAACAATACTTTTTTTGTTATTGGGCAATTAAAGTCTGTTTTTATGGAGGAATCAATGATTGCTGCTGACGGATTTTTAGACCTTGCTGCGGCAGGCTCTCTGGTTTCCATTGGTCTTGATGGATATGCTAAAGCTAAAATGATTACAAGACTGCCTTATGCAAAACCATAGTATAAAGTGAAAAAGTAGTAGGGTCTTCCGGTAGTTGTACTAATTGCTCAAATTCCATTCCTACCTTCTTTAATACGCTAATTGATGCTATATTATCTGGTTTGGTAATTCCAGCTAATGTAGATAAGTCTAGCACTTCTCTTGCAAATTGAATCACTACTTTACTGGCTTCAGTTGCAAATCCTTGACCTTCCATTTCTGGTATCATGGCAAATCCCAAATCAGGTGTTTTTAATCCCGCTCGTTGTATTATTCCGCAAATGCCGATTGGTTTTTTATGCGCTCTTAAACAAACAAGAAATAATCCAAACCCATTCTTTTTGTAACTAGGAATAATTTTGTTTAAGATATAATTACTGGCTTCCGTTTTATTTGTAACTCTTCTATCTCCAATATTTTTAATCCAATTAGGGCTATTCATTAACTGTAGCATAAACCCAGCATCTATTATGGTTAATGTTCTAATTGATAGTCTTTCTGATTGAAGGTTAAGTTGCATTATCTTCCGCTGGTTATTACAATTTTAGTGACCATATTCTCATTTCCCTTCTCATCTCTTGCAAACACAAGATAAACTCCTGAAGCTATTTTATTTCCTACATAGTCTCTACCATTCCAAACTACTTGTCCTCCTAAGCTTCTTGATTGAAAAACCATTCTTCCGTTCAATTCAGTAATCTTTACAATGGTATTCTCCGTTAATCCCCTGATAGCAATTGGTCCATTATGTAGTGGCGGTACTGGATTTGGGAAAACCAAAATATTATTAAGATTTTCTTTTGGTTCAGTTGCGGCGCCCCTGTAACTACATAAGCCATTAAATGTGGCAAAGTATACTTCTCCACTAATTGGATCAATGCCTATTTTTTTGATATCGTTACTCAATAATGGGCTGTTAGCAACTGTAAAATGATGGATAATTTTTTTTGCATCTGCGCTTAATAACCAAACACCATTTTGTGTACCTATCCACTTTTGATTAGCTCCGTCTACTGCCATGCACTGCACTTGTTCTCCCTTGAATAGGAAGCCTGCAAATTGATCTTGTTGTATAATTGGAATGGTTGCTTCACAGCCGCTGAATGGACTACTTGCACAAGTAATAATTCCAATTCCATCATCAGTTCCTATCCAAATATTATTGTCTTTATCCTTTAAAATGCTTAAAACATTATTTGATGGGAGGTTCCCATTTCCAACCCCTTGTTTAAATAGTTTCCATTGATCATCCCCTGTTGTTTCAATATTATTCCCATATTTATATAGAATTAATCCATTGCCTTTAGGACTTTGAATCCATAATTGCTCGTACTCATCGGCAATTATTTGAGCTGTTGCATTTTCTATTAAATTAAATGGAATAGAAAATCCAACCCATTTATCTTCTTTTGTCTTAAGCTTAAGTGCTTGTGGCGCACCATAATTGCTTATCCATAAATGATTGTTCCTATCTATTACCAAGCCACTAACTCTTATATTTCCAGGGTCGCCAATGGCCGCTTGTAAGCTACTATTGTTTTGTTTGAAAACTTGAATTTGGTTATTGGTTTTCTTTATCAATCCCCCTCCATAACTGCCTCCCCAAATTGTACCATCTCTTGGATCAATTGCTAATGTAATAATGTCGAGCACTGAATCTAATATGGGCGTATTAAATGCACCAATATTTGACCAGATTCCTTCTTTGTATGTTAAAATACCTTCTCTATTGTATTGATAGTTCCAGGCGGCATTCACAGCGCCTGCCCCTTGAAAAAGGACTTCTTTATGAAAAGCAAATTCTCCGCTTGATATACCTATTGGCCCATTCGGTATATACCTTTCAGTTGTTCTATCAAAAGAGGATAGTCCGCCAAATAAATCTGAAACCCACACTGTTGAATTTTCTATAATAGCTGCTGTTGGGTAAGAGATAATTCCTGGAGCTGAAATTGTTTTTTCGATGCTTCCATTTAAGTTTAATACAATTACTTTAGAATTTCCTGATTGTGTTCTTAAGCAAACTGTAATTTTATTATTGCTAATTCCGGTATGTTTTATTTTCCAATTAGATTCTTGAAATAATAATTTCCATTGATTATTTTCTTGAATAAAGAGGCTGTCATTTTTTGCGATAAGGAGTTGATTGTTGACTATACCAACGAAGTTTACTCTTCCATTAGTAGGTCCTGCAACCGATTCCCAGTTTCTAAAATTTGCGGGATCAAGGCCTGATTTTGGGATTTTTTTTAGTCCCTCATCTGTTGCAGCATAATAATGTTGATTGTCTTCAGAGAATGCATTTACTCCTATTTGTCTGCCTCCGTTCCCAATTATCCATGTATCTCTAATTTCATATTTTGAGAGATTAACGAGAATAATTCCTAAACCTGTTGATAAAAATGCGGTTCCTCCCGAGGTATAAATCGCTTGAATTGTTTTGTTGCCACTAATGGTACTTTTTTGAATATCACTTATATTCCTAGTAATACCGTCTTTTAGTATATCAAGGTTACTATTTTTATAAGCAATAATTAATTGTTCGGTTTGGCTGTCCCATCCAATTTGTTGAACTCCAATATCGCTTAATCCATTTACTTTATGGTATCTATTTATTTCTTGTGTATTATCTACCGAAAATAATGCAGCAGTTGTTGCAGCATAAATTTTATCTCCGCTTATTACCTGAAGGGTATTTTGGTAACTAAGATGTTCTCTCCATTGCCCATTTAATGTAAGGCCTAAGAAACTAAAAATAATGAATGGTATATATAATTGCTTACGCATGATTAAATATAATCAATCTATTTATTCGTGGACATTTACGACACCTTGTTTTATTGCAAATACAACCAAACCTACTCTTGTTTTGATTTCTAATTTTTTAAATAAGTTATCTCTATGATTATCAATGATTCTTATATTAACATACATTTCATCTGCTATTTGCTTGTAAGATTTATCTGTGCAGAGTAGTTGAAGAAATGGAGCTTCCGGCTCTGATATATTTAGGAGCAATGCTGTTTGTTTACCTTCATCTTCTTCACTGGAAACATAATTGATGAGTTTGTCTCTAACCAATTCATTAACGTAGAACTCGTTTTTTTGTATTGATTCAATGGCTGCTCCTTTCAAATCCAAGCAGCAGTTTCATAGCCATCCATAATAGGCATAGTTATGTCTAATATCACAATATCAGACAGATTATTTTATCTAACTTATTGATGAATTCCTGCTAGTCCAGATCTCCACAATTCATGGTCGTCAACTAAAGCTACTTTTGTTTTCATTTTGTTTTGATTTTATAAGTATTGTAATGGTAGTTCCAGTCCCAATTACACTATTAATATTAACCGAAGCATTAATTAATTTTGCTCGGGAACTAATATTGTCTAGACCTACCCCTACTTTACCCTCTTTAACTTTAGTTATATCAAATCCACCACCAATGTCTTTAATATCTATTTTTAAAAACTGATTCTGTTTCCCTATGTTCACTTCAATTGAATTACTTAAAGCGTGTTTTAATATATTGTTGATTACTTCTTGAATCATTCTATATAAAATCACATCTACACTTTGGTCTAGGAAGTCTAAATTTGCCTCTTCGTCAATATGTAATTTGGTGGAGTATTTGCCAGTCTTTTGAATATTATACAATAAATTTTCTAATGACTCTAAGAACCCGATTTGATTAAAATTATAGTTGATCATGCTATGACTTATATCCCTTAAGTCGTTCCAAACTTTCTTTAAAAGCGTATAAATTTCTTCCTTTTCGTTTTCATTAATTTCTTTGTTTAAATTGGCAATTCTCAACATTGACAAATACACAACTTGAGCAGTATCATCGTGCAATTCTGAGCCGATATAATTTAATGTTTGAGTCTGAATTTCTAACTGCGATTTGATAATGGTTTGTTCAAACCTGTTCTTCATTTCCTCTTTTTCTTTTTGATTTTGCCGCTGTTTTCGTAGAAATAGATAGAGCAAAACCAATAAAAATACGGCCAGTAGTATAAAAAATATCGAGGATATTATAATTGTGACGAGTATGTCTTCTTGTTTTTCCGGCATAGAATGAAAGCGTAAATAAATGCTGAATAGAGAACTACATTGAGGCTTTGGTTAATAATCCCATACATTCTTTTACCTTCCTGTTGTAGATCATAGCTTCTTAAATACTCAAAAAGCGCATTAATAATCACTGATCCCATGTAAAATAATAACAAGCCAGTGCAAACCCAAAAGAAAGGCTGTTTAGCAAGAGGATGGTCTAAATCTTCTGGCAAAACTGATTCGTAAAAGAAAAGACAACAAAATAATACTATAAAAAAAGAGCCTAGTAAAAAAGTATAGGTATGGAAATTATTGTATCCCTGTAAAAACTGTAAGTTTAGGAAAACCATTAGTGCGTAAAATGGCATAAATCCAAGGGTCAGTTTTTTGAATAAAGTTGTCTTCAAATGCTTGGAAAATAGGAATGCATAAAAAATGAATTCTAAGGTTGTGAAAACATTGAAAAGGGTATAATTTCTTATACCCTTCGTAATTAAGTAATAACCAATCAATTCTACTGTTAGTGTGATGAACAAGAATGGGAAAAAATACTTGAACGGAGTATCTCTTATGGATTTATATAAAAGTATACAAACTAAAAAACTGCTCGCTTGTACCAGCAGGTAAATATTGTATAGTAACATTTAATTTAAATTTCTGGTGAAACGACTAAATTGTTGCCAAAAATTAATTATGGCCAAATTGAACCATGATTCAAATAGTTTGAACCATCTACACTTGTTCCATCCCCAACACTTTGGCTTCTGATATTGCCACTGTTGGTAATTCTGTTACTGCCTAAGAAGAATACAGAAATTCTTCCGCTGTACTCTTTTTTTGGAGCTGTTACATTATCGTACTGACCAAAATACACATAAACCTTATCAGACTTATACTTCTTTTTTATTTCCTTGATGTATTGCTCCATGTCGTCAATATCAAAAACAACATATTCTGTGTAATTGTCTCCTTTGTAATTTTTCTTATAAGTTTCCTGTATTCTAGTTGCTGCACTCTCTGATATAAGTCCCTTAATAGAGTTTCTATTACTTGCAGAACCAACAATATTCATTTCAGCATCATTACTACTCAACTGTAAAGGATTAGATTCAGTCTCTGCCTTTTGACATGCAGTTAAACTAAGTGATACGATAACCCCAAGGGCTAAAATACGTTTCGAGATAAGATTTTTCATGTTTAGTGATTTAATCGTGGATTGTACAAGTAAAATTATATCAACTATTGGTACAATTTATGCTGAAATTAAGCATATAATTATATTGTAATTCATAGTAAATTAAAAATCAAGTATATAAATTTACCACTTCAGAAAATAGGGTTAAATCACGCTAGTGATATATATAATTACCACGTCATTTTAATACTATCAGACTAATCTTTACTTTAGCAATGCGTTCATTTGCGCAGATTGCTGCAATTTTATCACCCATTTTAGCGGTATGTCTAGATTAACCCCTTTCTTTTTAAGCGATATTTGTTTTATGCCGCATTAAACGCTTTTTTCGTTATCTCAAAATTGCCTCTTCCTTGCTAATCAAGGAAATTAGGAATTCATCTATTTTAATGAGCATTTTTCAAAATTATTTCCTGCAACAATGGACTTTGATACCTCCATTGAATTTTCGCATTTGTTTTCTATCGTACACAACCATGATAAACACTTACTTGAAAAATTACTTTATTCTTCTGTTAGTCCTAATTCAATGAATCCCGATGGTGAAAATATTCGCTTCTTCTGTAAGAACGAAGTTTTCAAAGTATTCAATTTTTGCTGCACCATTCTCCAAGATGTAGTGACCGATATATTGATCATGGGTGTCTTAATAGATGTAACTGATTTACTTTGGTTTGAACAACAATAAAAAAAATGATAAAACATTTATGGAATTATCTTTTATTCCTTCACATGAATTATGATACGAGTATGCCAAAATTCAGTCTATCATTCAAATGCTTGATTATTCTGTATTAAGCGAAGTTGAAAGAAATGAAATGCTAGCTGCTTCTAAACAATCTATTCAAATAATTAACAGTAGCATCTTTAAAATCAATCATATACTTTCTTTTAATCAAAAAGAGGGTTACTTCAATTTTTATAAAAAGCAATCAGTACAAAACAATCATTTTAATTGATGATGATACATTAACCAATTTGATTAATAAACGCTTTATTCAAATGATTAGTCCTTCTGTTAAAGTAATTGTTTTTACTGATATAGCAGCTGCAGCCTCTTTTCTAAAAAGTATGAAGCCTTCCATTGACGCGTTAATTTTGCTTGATGTAAATTTTCCTTTTAGTAGTGGCTGGGAATTTTTAGCACAGTATCATCAATTTCAAATACAATCAAAAGTGATAGTACTTGCTTCTTCTATCGACACTTTTGATAGAGACAAAGCCCATAAATACCCAATGGTAATAGATTATATGACAAAACCACTTTCTTTAGAAATGGTCAAAGAAATTCTTCAAGCCTAAGAATCAATATGTTTTTGAATAGATTGATTGGTTACAATCCATAATAATAATGCAAGCAAAAAGGCAGTAAATAAAGTATACCATGATATGAATACCGGCAGATGAATCATTTGCTGCTCAAGTACAATTGTTAATCCCCATTGAAGTATCATAACCAAAATTGTAGCAATTGAAATACTTAGCAGATTCCCAGGATAAAATTGCTTGAGTAAAAATTTCAATAATTGATTGGGTGCTGCACCAAGTGTGATTAATAAGATTATTTCTTGTTTGCAGTTAGCAATTGTAAGTTGAACAAATAATGTGAAAATTATTAGTGCAAAAATAAGCATAATGCCACCAGCCAAGCCTGAAATTGCCACAACCGTATCTATTACTTTTCTATACTTGCTAAATCTTAATTTTTCTGTATTAGTGCTGAGATTTTTCTGCTTCAGGAATGAAGCAATTGCTGGATTTGAAGGGTCATTTGTTTTTAATACTAACCTAGATACAGTATTGTCCGTTTGTTTTTCTGCATAGTTATTTCCCCATTGGATGAATTCAGTTGGAACTAACATTGATGAGATTCTATCACTTAATCCTACAATTTTTGCGTTAAAACTAATTGGACCATTTTTTCCGTAAACGGTCAATTTAAAAACAATCATTTTTACAAAAGCTGGAGTGAGTTGAGGTAAATCTTGTGATAACGAAAATTGAAAATTATAAATATCCAAAAACATATTCGGCACAATCACAGGAACAAAAGCTGCTGTTGGATTCCATGTAAACTCGGTATTTTTAATATCAATAAAATTACTTGGAACACTTTCGAAGGAAATATCGGTATAAAATGGAAATTGGTTACTAATGCTTTGTATGCTTGCTTTGAATCTACTCGGGTTTAAAAGTCCTACTGATTCAGTAAATGGTTGTTTAGCTATCTCATCAATCAACTGTTGGTCCAATTGGGTATTTCCTAAATTGTCATTGTCCAATATTTTATTAATTACAAGAAAATCTGCAATGCTGTCCTTATTGTTTGGACTCTTTAATAGAAAATGATAGTTTGTTTGAATTTGTACAGCTGTTAGTAATAAGAAAACAGCAACAGCCAATCCTAGTCTAGCAGTTGCCATTCGAATGTTTCCCGAATGATTCCTAATTAATTTTCTTAAAAGTAGATGTAACAAAGCTTATAAGTTTAAACTTATGTGATAGTCAAAATGATCATCTTTATCTAGGTCGGTAATAATTATTCCAGCATTACGTCTTTTGCATTCAGCACTGATTAGTGCAGCTGCAATTTTTTTATTTGCATTGTCCAAATGACTGAAAGGCTCGTCCATAATCAAAAAATCGAAGGGCTGCATGAGTGCTCTTAGAATGCCTATACGCTGTTGTTCGCCGTAACTGCATTTTGTTGCTGGCTGGTTCAATATTGACTTAATGCCTAACTGATTTGCCATTTCACTTAACTGTTCTTCTGTTATAATTGGATCATATAAAACTCTTTTTAGTTCAATATTTTCTCTTGCTGTTAAAGAAGAAAAGAGGCGTAAATCTTGGAATACAATACTCCAATGCTGTTGCCTTATTTGCGCTAATTCACTTGGTCTGAGTTGTAGTATATTCTTACCCTCGTAAAAAATTTCGCCGATATAATCCTTCCTTAATCCATAAAGGATATGTACTAAAGTAGTTTTCCCGGTGCCGCTCGGAGCAGTAATTTTAATGAATTCCCCCTTTTTCCATTGGATATCATTACCCCAGACATCAGAAAATTCTACTGATGGCCTGTCGGCGATAATTGTTGGAATAACTTTTTTTAATTCAAAAATCATTAGTTGGCTCTTATGACCGTAGGAATACCTGATGGAAATAATTTTTCTTCCATTTCTTTTTCTCTTCTTGCAACAGCTCTTGTATCTACAGCTATATTAGTAAACAAACTAACGAGTGTAACCAAACTATTTTGTTTTTGGTCTTGCATATTAATTTCTAATATAGAAGTGATGCTATTATTAGAAAAGTTTTCAGAGCTTCCCATGATGTCTTTAATGGTATATCTAGCAGTATTTAATGAATTATAATACCCATCGGAAGAATCTTTGACAAAACCATTTAAGGTATTTGCAATATCTATGTATAAGACAGTTGATTTGCCTTTAAAATAATTTAAGGCCTCATTATTGATTGTTGCTTTAGCAGTATTTAGTTTATACTGAGAATAAGTGACTGAATCACTTGCAATGATTAATCCACTTTCATTCGCAACCATATAGATACCCATTTGCCCAAATAAATCCCCTGATTTATAATCAGTTCCATTTTTTACAATAAAACCACGTTCAGCAATTTTACCAAGTAGCTTTTTAAAATTTTCAGGTTTTCCTGCTGGGATATTAATAATTAATTTACCTAAAGGTTTTTTAACAACTAATGAAAGCTCGTCTTTTCTTATTTGAGGCTCTGTCATTCCTATTCCTAAATCAGAAACAACAACTGCAATATCGCCCTTAATGGCTCCGTACAATTCAGCAGCTGAAATACCTGATTTGTTTAAAAATTCATTTACAAACCCTTCTACTTCCAACTCTTTTAGCACACCACCAAATATGGCTGGATTAAAAGAAGCCATCACAATTGCATTGATATTTTGAGATGGAAAAGTTTTGATTAAATCTGTATTCACCGTTGGCCCAGCATACTTTTTTAGAATGCTGCTTAGTAAAGGGTTAGTATGGGTAACAGATTTCGCAATAATTTTACCGTCTTCAAAAGCTAAAGTTGCAGCTGTATAATTATTACTTACCAGCTCCTCTAATTTCGGTAATTGCAAAGGCATACCACTTAATGCTGTTAATGTGCCGCCAGAGCTGGCAAACAAATAGCCTTCTGCTTTGGTTTTAAACATTTTGCCGAACTCTTTAACAGAAGCCATTGAAGTGGATTCTTTTTGAGTAAATAGGCGGGTAAGTTCTTCTAAAATATCTTTTTTGGAGTCTTTCTTTTCAGGAATAACAAAGCGCATATTTACCGTATCATAATAAGGAGTCACTTTGTTTTCATAAATCATAAACAAAGCGTGTTCTTTGTTCCAAGCAAGAAAATTATTATCACTTAAAGGGAGATATTGAAAATCTTTTTCTTTGGAAACTGTCTTTTTATCTTCCCATTTTAATTTGGATAGATATTGATTAAACACAACAGTATCCGAAATACTAAACAGCAAATTCATTATATTAATATTGCTATTTCCTTTTTTAGGGTAGTTGAAAAAGTGAAATTTTTCTTCCCAATTAATTCCCGAATTATTTCTAAAGTCAGCTACTTTTTGTTGATCTTCTAGATTGGTTGAATCTTTTTGAAAGCCCTTGGCTAGAATACTATCAATACTTATTCCCCCGTTTTGTAATTTTTCTTTTAATGCGTTGGGATCAAAACTTACCACAACCATCGCTTCCTTTGGAATCAACTTAGTTTCCTTTGGCGCATTATTAGAACAAGAAATCAGTATTAAGCTGCTGATTCCAATTAACAAAAAAGAGTGAATACCGCTTTTCATAAATAAAAATTATACAATGAAGTTAATTCTTACTGCGGTATTCACCCATAAATATGATGTTAATTGATAATAGCCTGATAAATGGCCTCCTGGATATTTGGACGCACATTCATTTTTCCAAAAAGCGTATTATTTCTAGTAGGGGTTACCCTATTGGATAAGAAAATATAGATCAATTCATTGTCTGGGTCTACCCAAACACAAGTGCCAGTAAAACCAGTATGTCCATAAGTATTAACTGAAACTGATTTAGATGGATAGGGGTCCTTTCGACTAAAATTGTCTTTTTCTGGTTTGTCAAAGCCAAGGCCTCTCCTGCTTATTTCACTATTGTATGCCGTAAATTGTTGGATGGTTTCTTTTTTTAAGAATTTTTGCCCATTCATACTGCCTCCGTTTAATAGCATTTGATAAAGCTGTGCCAAATCATAAGCATTGCTAAATAAACCAGCATGTCCTGCTATTCCACCAAACAAAGAAGCGCCCTCGTCATGTACATCACCGCGCATCATTTGCTGCCTAAAATGCTTTTCATCTTCTGTTGGCACTAGTGTATTAATTGGAAAGTATTTTCTTGGTATAAACCCGGTAGTAGTCATTGCAAGCGGGTTGTAAAATATTTCTTTACTGTAATCATGGATATTTTTTCCTGTTACCGATTCAACTATTTTCGCGAGAAAAATAAAATCATTGTCACTATAAATATATTGTCCTGATGGTGTTAATGGACTAGTTAAGATCCTTTTAAAAATGGTGTCTTGCCAATCGTTTCTCAAGTAAATATTTTCGGCTACACGAACAGAAAATCCAGGTACTGGGCTATCTCTGAAGTAAGCTGGTAAAGGTTTCCCAGTAGTGCTGTCTAATAATTCTTTATAAAAAGTAATAAAGGATTTAAGCCCAGCTTCGTGTAGTAAAATATCTTTCAATTTCAAATTGGCCTTGTCTGATTTTTTTGTCCAGTCCAAATAATCTCCTAATGTTTTTTCTATATTAACTTTTCCTTCTTCTACCAATTTCATTATGGAAACTGTTGTTGCAGATATTTTTGTTACAGATGCTAAATCATAAATCATTGATGGATTGATTGGCTCTTTCTTATCTAAATTGGTATACCCAAAAGATTTGTGATAGGCAACTTTGCCTTTTCTTGCAACCAATACCACACAGCCTGGTACTGCCCCTTTATCAACTGCATCATTGGCAATCGAATCTATTTTATTTAGTTTGTTAGCATCTAAACCAGCTTCCCATGCTTGTACTTTAGGAAAATAACTGTTATAGTTGATTGAACTGCCATAAGTGAGGAAGGGGGTAATGGTTACTGGTAAAATTCCCTTCGGTTCATTGCGTCCAATTAAAATATCGTAAACGGCTTCTTGGGTGATTTCATCGTCTTCATAGCATGCCATTAAATTGGTAGGATTAATTGAATTAGCCATTGCATATGGATTACCAAAATACAAAGTGAGGGTGTTGAACGATGCTAACGCATTTAATAAATAAACGGAGGCGTTGCTCAACCCAAAATTCTTTGCTGGCCTTCTGCTGTAATTATGCATTCCAACAATCACTAAATCGTAACCAGATGCTTTTATTTTTTGAATTAATGCATTGGCTGAACTACTATCCGCTTTCTCTGCTGGAATATTATTGGCAGATTGATCATCCATTAACTGCTTGCCTATGGTTGCCCTTGATCCAAACAAATATACAGTTGCGTTAAAATTGTTTTTAAGCTGCGAACTGATAATATTTTCATTAGGTGCCCCAATTGCGATATACGCAATACGTTGTCCTTTTTTTAATGGAAAAATTTGGTTGTTTTCTTTCTTTAACAATGTAATTGCACGCTTACTGAGTAAGGTTCTAATTCGATTGGTTTGAACGTTTAAATCGTTTACTAAATTAGTAGTGTCAATTGGTTTTAATTTATTGAGACCTAAATGATACTTTGCTAATAATATTTTTTTAACCCTAGCGTCTATTGACTCCCAGCTTAATCTTCCATTATCAATTGCAGTTCTAATGGCAGCAATGGTTCCAGGGATGTCTTCTGGTAAGCAAAGCATATCGTTGCCAGCAATTAATGCTGCTACAGAAGCTTCACCCGATGGAAAATACTTGGTGATTCCTTTCATTTCTAAAGCATCGGTAAAACTAAGCCCCTTAAATCCTAATTCATTTCTCAATAAATCGGTAATGCTTTTTTTAGAAAGGGTTGCTGCTAAATTTGCTGTAGTGTCAATTGCAGGAATGTATAAATGTGCAGTCATCATACTGCCTAGGCCCGCTTTAATTAAAGCTCTAAAAGGGTAAAGTTCTAACTCATCTAACTGAGCCCTTGATTTATTTATAACAGGTAAATCATAATGGCTATCTACTGCAACATCTCCGTGGCCTGGAAAGTGCTTCCCTGTTGCCATAACGCCCATGTCTTGCATGCCCTGCATATATGCGGTACCATATAATGCTACTTTGTATTTATCTTCTCCAAAACTTCGGTCGTTAATAACCGGGTTCATTGGATTGTTATTGATGTCTATATCAGGTGCATAGTTTACTTGAATGCCTAATCTTTTGCATTGGTCTCCTACTGCCTTTCCAAATTCATAAATTAATTCGGCATTGTTAACAGCTCCCATCATTAATTGTCTTGGAAAATTAATAACGCTATCTAGTCGCATGCCTAAGCCCCACTCGCCATCAATACTAATCATCAGTGGTGTTTTGGCTAAAGATTGATAGCGGTTTGTTAGCATTGCTTGCCTTACAGGCCCCCCCTGAAAAAAACAGAGACCACCCACATTGTATTTACGGATGATCTCGGAAACTTTTTCTACATGATCGGCCCCCAAATTACTGTGAGCCCTGATAATCATTAACTGCGCTATGCGCTGTTCTTTATTTAGTTTGTTAAATTTCTTGTTGACCCACTTAATGGCTTCCGGTGTTTCTTCGTAAAAACGCTGAGCCAATATTACAGTATTACTAACTGCAAGAATTGAAAGAATTAATAACCACTTTTTCATACAACCTGTTTAATAGCTTCACAAGGTATGAAATGGTGTGGTTTATTCTCCTTCTTCGGGTGCTTCAGTTAATTCAACGGTAATATTATTGGCTTTTAATACGCCAAACCATTTAACCATTTTTTTCATATCACTGGCATATACACGATCAAAGTCCATATCTGGATAGACTTTTTGAAAATAAGCTTTTACGGCTGCGGGGTCTTTTTCAGAAGGCAATGATTCATTGCTGGTTTCCATAGCTTTGAAAACCTCGGCTAGGTTTACGTTTTCTCTAATCGTGTAAACTTCTATGCTTTCAAGGTGTGAAAAATTATGAATTCTACTGCTTACAAACTTTGTGGTATTGTCTTCCAGCGACTTAACAATAGCGCCATCATTCTTGCTGCTCAACATTTCGAATAAGCCGCTCATTCCAGTAACCGATATCAATTTATTGTATTCCATAGTTCATTAATTGAGGTGCAAAGTAAAGGAAATTGTTTTGGAGAAGCATCCGTTTATTGAATTGATTCTAAAGCCCTATCTAATCTAGCTTTTAGGTCTGCAAAAGGAGTATACCCTCTTGCCAATAGATGGAATTTGGTTTCAGACTCTTGTAATAATACACAGGGGTAGCCATTTACTTGTAATTGTTTCACCAATGCAAATTCATAATTGGCTTTCTCTTTGTATTCCTCACTTTTCAGCCTTTCGTAAAAAAGTTCGGGCTGAATACTGTATTTTTCTAGTAAATGCTTGTAGGCTTCGTCATCTGTAAGGTCTCTGCCTTCAAAATGCAATGCTTTTTGTAAATCTGAGGCAAACTCAACTTGCTTCTCAGGATAAATCTCTTTAAAAATGGATAAGGCAATAGCTGGCTTTTCAGAATTGGGATACCAATCGCTGAGGTCAGGATTATTGATATGCCAAAGATAATCGGGTCCAAAGCTAACCCCACTATACTCTTCAACTGTTTTATAGGCCGATTGAATATATCCGGCAGTAGCACTTATATGAACGGGCTCTTTTGGTAAAATCATTCCTCCGGATAGTACTTCTATTTGAAGATGTGGAAATTGATTAGCTATTTGAATCATTACAGGGCTAAATCCATAACACCATCCACAATAGGCGTCATAACAATAAAAGAGTATTGGTTTCATTGTGCAAATTTAAGAATGGATTCTATAGCTTTGCCAGCATATTTAATCAATTAAATGTTAGGATATGCCAGGTTTTGAACTTTTTGGTGCCGAAGAAAGAAAGGAAGTGAACGATGTATTGGAAACAGGTATTTTGATGCGCTATGGATTTGATGGTCCAAGAAAAGGTATATGGAAGGCCCAGGAGTTAGAGAAAGCCATAACCGAAACATTTGGTTGTCAATATGCGCAACTTACTTCTTCTGGAACGGCGGCATTAACTACAGCAATGGTTGCTTTGGGTATTGGAGTGGGTGATGAAGTAATCATGCCTTCTTTCACTTTTGTTGCCAGCTTTGAAGCAGTGTTAAGTGTTGGGGCTATTCCTGTTTTAGTTGATGTAGATGATACACTTACCTTAAACCCAGATGCGGTTAAAAAAGCAGTTACTCCAAAAACCAAATGCGTAATGCCTGTTCATATGTGTGGCAGCATGGCAGATTTAGATGCTTTAGTAGCAATTTGTAAAGAACATCAGTTGATTTTATTGGAAGACGCATGTCAGAGTATTGGCGGTACCTACAAAGGCAAAGCTTTAGGGACAATTGGTCATGCAGGTACATTTAGTTTTGACTTTGTAAAAATGATTACTTGTGCTGAGGGGGGAGTAGTGATGACGAATGATAAAGCAGTTTATACTAAAGCAGATGGTTATACAGATCATGGTCATGATCATTTAGGGGTAGATCGTGGTGCAGATTTGCATCCATTTATTGGATATAATTTTCGAATCAGTGAATTGCATGCTGCTGTAGGACTGGCTCAAATTAAAAAGTTGAATACATTTCTTGAATTACAGAAAAAGAATAATAAAGCACTTAGAGCGTATTTAGAGCAAATACCTGAAGTTAGTTTTAGACGAGTGCCTGAAGGAGGCGAAGATAGCTGTAGCTTTTTAAGCTGGTTTTTACCAACTGCAGAACAAACTCAAGCTGTTGTAAATGAAATGAAAGCCCAAGGAATCTTGGCGGGTAATTTTTATTGGTTTGCAAACAATTGGCATTATATCAGCAAATGGGATCATTTAAAAAATGCAACTACTTTAAGTAGAATTAGCCATGAGCAAGAAGCGGCTTTGCTCAAATTACAAACAACCCAATTTGCAGAAAGCGATGCTATTATGAGTCGTTGCGTTTCTTCTGCAATTAGCTTAGTTTGGACCGAAGAACAAATTCATGAGAAGGGTACTAAAATGGTTGAAGTAATTAAGAAAGTACTTGCTTAATCTGTTTATGCAAACATTTTATTTTAAAGCACTTCAAACAAGTAAACTGCTTTTGTTTCTATGGCCAATTTTGGCAATTGCAAAAGGCATTTCTTGGTATCAAACGCGAGAACAGTTAGATTTATTTATTACCATTGGTTTTGCCATTGCTGCTATATTGGGTTTTCTGGGTTTAAGGAAAAATATCAAAGCTTATTTGAGTATTGACGATAATGGGATTGAATGGTGTTATGAAAACATGCACCAACCTATTCGAATTCAGTGGCAAGAAATAGAAAGAATTAAGTTTGAAAATGAAGGTGTATCTATCTTTCAAGCAAGTAGTTTCCGTGAGTTTATTTTGATGAAAAACTTGAATCCCGAAGATCAAGAGTCGGTTAAACAACTACTGAGTAGCTATACTAAGGATGTTTAGGCCTTTTGCCTTCCAATTGATCGGTATATTCTAGACTCCCTAATCTAAACCTAAAAGGAATTTTGGTGGCTTTTTCTAGCTGTAATTCTTTTTTACAAAAGAAGCCCAAGCCTTTTACATAATGGTCAGGAGGTAAAATTTTTACTGGACTCTTTCTTAAACTATCCATTTTCTGGACATAAGATGGTTGGTTGGATACAGGTTGTAATTGTATTTGTCCAGTTACAGAGAGTGTAACTATTAGGGATAAAATAACAAACAAACAAATCCTTTTAAACATCTTATGGTATTAAAACTATGTAAATTTACAGCGTAATATTTTAATGGATGTCATTAGGTCAATCTTTACAACAAAAATTATTGCAGAAACTGTCTCCTCAGCAGATTCAGTTAATGAAACTATTGCAAGTGCCTACTGCCAATTTAGAAGAGCGCATTAAAGAGGAATTAGAAGAGAATCCAGCTTTAGAGCAAGGGGATGAAGGTCACGAAGATGAATACACAGATGAGTTAAAAGATGAATTTGACGGAATAGGAGAAGAGGATTCAGATCCTGATGGTAGCGAAGACGATTATGATAGTGTGGACATTAGCGAGTACGTGGTAGATGATGATGGCGAAATAGCAGACTATAAAATGAAGGACGACAATTATCCAGAAATGGATGATCAAAAAGTCATTCCCATCAAATTAGAAACTAGTTTTCATGAGTTGGTCTTGAACCAACTAGGTATGCTTGAATTAGATGAACGTAGTTATAAAATTGCTGAGCAAATTGTTGGTAGTTTAGATGATGATGGATATTTGAGAAGAGAATTAAGTTCTATTGCTGATGATTTGGCATTTAGGCAAAGTTTAATAGTCGAAGAAAAAGAAATTGAAGCTATTATATTGCAAATTCAACAATTTGATCCTGCTGGAATTGCAGCTCGAGATTTAAAAGAGTGTTTATTGTTACAGCTGAAAAGAAAAACTGATGAGGGTAAAAGTGTTGAATTAGCTGCTCAAATTCTTACAAAATATTTTGAAGAGTTTACTAAGAAGCACTACGAAAAAATTCAGAAAAGTTTAGGCCTTACCGACGAACAGTTAAAGGATGTGATAGGTCAAATTATAAAGTTGAATCCCAAGCCGGGAGGTAATTTGGGTGAAATGAATCAAGCAGAGAATTACATCGTTCCAGATTTTTTTATTATCAATAATAATGGGTTACTAGAATTAACATTGAATGCTAAAAATGCTCCAGACTTACGCGTAAGTGAAGGGTATAGAGACATGTTAAAGGATTATGAGAAGGGGAGTAAAAAAGATAAACGTCAAAAAGAAGCAGTCCTTTTTATCAAGCAAAAAATAGATTCTGCTAAATGGTTTATTGATATGATTAAACAAAGGCAAGATACTTTGATAGGAACTATGGGTGCAATTATGAAACACCAGCAGGAATTTTTTTTGACTGGTGATGAAACAACTATGCGCCCAATGATTTTAAAGGATATTGCTGAACTTACAGGATTAGATATTTCTACCGTAAGTAGGGTCGCCAATAGTAAATTTGTACAAACTGAATTTGGGACCTATCGGCTTAAATTTTTCTTTAGTGAATCGTTGAGTACGGAGAGTGGGGAAGAAGTGAGTACTCGTGAAGTAAAAAAGATTCTAAGTGATATGATTGAATCTGAAGATAAGCACAAACCTTTAAGTGATGAGGTATTGACGGAAATGCTGCAGGAAAAAGGATATAATATTGCTCGTAGAACCGTAGCTAAATACAGAGAACAGTTAAATCTACCTGTTGCCAGATTGCGTAAAGAACTTTAATTTTTTTAAATGACAACAGAGTCTATTAACGATCATTTTGATAAACAACAGGAGACATCTAATGCATCTCTTAATAACACAAGTTGGCCTGTTGTTGTAAGAGGTCTTGCTAAGTTATTTTCTTATCTTTTTCATCCACTCTTTATACCTACTTACTTTTTCTTATACCTCATGCAGTATTACTCTTTTGAGTTTGCCGGTATAACCGATTGGCAATTGAAGTTGAGGTTGTTTGGTGTTTTTTGGATGACTGCTTTTTTTCCTGCTTTTGCAGTATTTCTTTTATGGCGACTTAAGTTTAGCGATGGTATTTTTTTGCGTACCCAAAAAGAACGAATCGTGCCATATATTATCACCATGTTTTTTTATTGGTGGATGCATTATTTGAGCCGTAATTTTCCTGATCAGCCAGCTGTCTTAAAGTTCTTTTATACTGGGATTTTTATGAGTTCGGTGGCTGGACTTTTGGCTAATAATAACTATAAGATTAGCATGCATGCCATGGGAGTGGGTGGATTTGCGGCGGCTATAATCCTCACTTCAATCCATTATCAAAATTTAGACGGCATTGCAATTAGTTTAGCTGTATTTATTGCTGGCTGTATTTGTTCCGCCCGATTGATCTTAAATGAACATACTTTGAAGGAAGTGTATATTGGACTTTTTGCGGGAGCACTTTGTCAGGCTATTTCATATTACTTTGTAATGTAATATCCCCCTTTCTTCCTTTGTTTTTTGTTTCTTTGCACCTCATTCAACTCATTTGCATGTGGTATAAGGCAGGTAAAACCATTTTACGTTTTAGGATCAGTTTATTATTTGTTTTATTTGTTGCAACCGCTTTCATGGCTTGGCAGGCTTCTAAGGTTCAACTGAGTTATGATTTTACCAGAGCCTTACCAACTTCTAATCCAAAGTTTATTGCTTACCAAGATTTTTTGAAGCAATTTGGGAATGATGGAAATACTGTTGTGATTGGGATTCAATCTGATCGTTTTTATGAGAAAGACTTTTTTAATGAAGTATATGCATTGAGTCAAAGGCTAAAAAAAGTGCCTGCAGTAAATGAAGTCTTGAGTGTGCCTGATGCAGTAAGGCTGCTGAACGATGTAGAAAAACAACAATTAATTCCACAGAAAATTTTTAATCCTCCTTACTCTACTCAAGCTGATTTAGATTCAGCAAAATCTACTTTCGAAAATTTGCCTTTCTATAGAACGCTATTGCATAACCCTGAAAAGAAAGCCTATTTATTGGGTGTTACTGTAAATAAAGATTCCATTAATAGCAAATACAGAACGGTTATCGTAAATAATATTTTGAAAGAGACAGGCATTTTTGAGTCGAATACAAAATCTCAATTACAAATTAGCGGCTTGCCTTTTATTCGAACTGTTATTGGCGATAGAATTAAAGACGAAATGAATTGGTTTTTAATTGGATCATTGGTGCTTTCTGCTTTCACTTTATTTATCTTTTTCCGATCTTTTAGTGCAACCGTCATGAGTTTGTTGGTAGTTGGTATGGGGGTAATTTGGAGTGTAGGAACCCTTGTATTATTTGGATATAAAATAACCTTGCTAACTGCTTTAATTCCACCTTTAGTTGTTGTAATTGGAATACCTAATTGTATTTATTTTTTAAATAAGTACCATACTGCTTACAAAGAAAAAGGAAATAAAGAAGAAGCATTGGTTACCATGGTAGGTAGAATGGGTATTGTTACTTTATTCTGCAATATTGCTGCTGCTATTGGATTTGCAGTGTTTGCTTTAACAAAGAGTCAGTTATTAAAAGAATTTGGTGCAGTTGCTGGAATCAATATTTTGATGTTGTTTTTTATCTCCTTGTTTTTTATTCCGCCAGTACTCAGTTTTTTACCTGCCCCTAAAGTTAAGCATACCAAGTATTTAGATAATGCATTTTTAGCATCCATTCTAGTTAAAATTGAACGTTGGACTTTTCATCATACTCGAATGGTTTATATGGTTACAATTGTTGTAACTATTATTTCAATCATTGGAATATTTAGAATTAAAAGTGAAGGATTTATTGTAGATGATTTACCTAAATCAGATAAAATTTATACCGACTTAAAATGGTTTGAAGAGAATTTTGGGGGAGTGATGCCGCTAGAAATTATTGTAGATACTAAAAAGAAAAATGGTTTGATGCGTTCCGTTAAACCAATTGCATCAATAGATGAGTTCTCTGCTTATTTAGATTCTTCTGAATATACTGCAAGGCCGCTATCATTTGTTGAAGGCTTAAAGTTTGCTAAACAAGCTTTTTATGATGGTGATTCTTTAAGTTACGCTATACCATATGAGAGTGATCTTGCTTTTATTGGACCTTATTTAAAAGCCAAGAAAGATAGTACAGCCAATGCCCAAGGATCCGGTGCTTTTAATAGATTGATTAATAATTTTATTGATAGCAATAAGCAGAAGGCAAGGATTAGTGTGAATATGAAAGATGTTGGTAGTGCTAAATTACCTGAACTATTGGCTGCATTTGAAACCAGGGCAAATCAAATATTTGATACCACCACCTACAAAGTAAGTTTTACTGGAAGTAGCGTAAGTTTTTTAGAAGGGTCTAGCTTTATTATCAATGGATTAAAAGAAAGTATCTTTTGGGCTTTCTTACTAATTACGCTTTGCATGCTTTACTTATTTAAATCTATGCGAATCTTGGTTAGTTCGCTTATTCCAAATTTAATTCCATTGATCGTAACTGCTGGGGTTATGGGCTGGGCTGGTATAGCATTAAAACCCTCTACTGTGTTGGTTTTTAGTGTTGCATTGGGTATTGTGATTGACGTAACTATCAGATTTTTAATCAATTACAAACAAGAGCTCCCCGCTCATAATAATCAAGTTAATCCTACATTGATTCACACTATTAGGCATACTGGTATTAGTATCATCTATACTTCACTGGTTTTGATTGCGGGTTTTATCATTTTTAGTTTCAGTGATTTTGGTGGAACTAAGGCTTTGGGGTGGCTTACTTCTTTAACTTTGATTGTAGGGACCGTAACTAATTTAGTATTATTACCAGTTTTAATATTGACTATTTCTGGCAGTAAAAAAGGATAACTGGTATCTTTTGCGGATAAATGGGTAAAATTTTTTGATTTGTTGCAGCGTTTTGAATAAAAAAACTGCCTAAATTTAACAACTTAAAAACTAAAACTAAAAAACGCATGAGAAAACTAGCTGTTTTTTTGACATGTGCATTGCTCTTTGTAGCGCAAGCATATGCTCAAACTGCTCGAACAGTTACTGGTAAGGTAACTGATGAAAAAGGTCTGCCCTTGAGTGGCGTTACTGTTTCTGCAATAGGTGCAGATACCAAAACTGTCACAGATGCTTCAGGTGCTTTTTCAATCCAATTACCTAGTAAGTCAAAAAGCCTTCGTTTTTCGTACGTTGGCTTTGATAATCAGGATGTAACTGCTACAGGTACTAATTTAATGGTCAAAATGAAATCCGAAGATAAATCGCTTGATGAAGTGGTGGTAGTAGGATATGGTACTGTTAAGAAAAGAGACCTAACAGGAAGTGTTTCAACAATCAATGGTGATAAAGTGCGTGATCAACCTGTTCAGAGTTTTGATCAAGCGCTTTCTGGTCGTGCTGCAGGGGTAAATATTACTATTCCTAATGGAGTTGTAAATAACCCGCCTGTTATCAGAATTCGCGGTGTGAATTCAATTAGCTTAAGTTCTTTCCCGTTGGTAGTTATTGACGGAATTCCAACATTTACGGGAGATGTGGGTAACGGTCCTTCCAATAACCCATTAGGAGATATTAATCCAGCTGATATCGAGAGTGTTGAAATTTTAAAAGACGCTGCTGCAAGTGCAATTTATGGATCAAGAGCTTCTGCAGGTGTTTTGTTGATTACCACCAAAAAAGGTAAGCAAGGACGTGCGAAAGTAAGTTATGATGCTTGGTTAGGTTCTACTAAGCCTTTTAATTTGATTCCTGTTTTGAATGGTCGTCAGTATGAAGAAATCAAAAATGAGGGTCTTACAAATGCTGGTACCGCTCCAAATGGAACAACTAGAGGGTTTTATCCATATTTAGATAATAATGGTAATCCAGTTAGTACAAATTGGTATGATGTTATTTATAGAACAGGTGTTTCACAAAATCAGAATTTAAGTATATCTGGCGCTAACGATAAAACCAGTTATTTCTTTTCGGCTTCATACACCAATCAAGAGGGTATGATTCGTCAAAACGATTTCAAACGCTTGAATGCAACAATGAGTCTTGAACATAAGGTAAATGATAGATTAACTATTGGAGGTAAATTCCAATATTCTAACTCAAATAACTTTGGTGTTAACTCAGGATCTACACCTGGTGGTGCATTTGCAACTTCGGGTATTGGTCGTTTAGGTTTCAACTTAGCTCCCAATGTTCCTGTTTTCTTAAACAACGGAAATTATAATTTAAATATACCTTCTAACCAAATTGGTCAGGGTGCAAACTTAACTGCTTTGCAATTTACCAACCCTCAGGTTTTATTAGACTTAAGCAGATTTACATCTGAATCTGATCGTGTTATTGCAAATATTTACGGCAATATTAAATTAGCACAAGGATTAAATTTCAGAACCACTTTTGGTATCGACAATTTAACTACCATTAATAGATCATTCCAAAATCCTGTTCACGGTGATGGAGTTGCCAATGGTGGTAATGCCATTAATACAAGTCAATCTTACCGTCGTTGGAACTTGACCAATGTATTAAGTTATAACAAAAGTTTTGGTAGCCACAATATTTCAGCATTAGCTGGAAATGAGCAACAATATACTGCTCAAGAAGGCTGGGGTGCTTGGAGACAAGGTGTTACCGATCCTTTCTTTAATGAATTCCAAGGAGGATTTAATACAATTGTACCTTCAGGAAACTTTCTAAGTGAAAATTACTTAGTATCGTTTTTTGGAAGAGTAAATTATGACTTCAACAAAAAGTACTTACTTTCTGTAAATGCTCGTAGGGATGGATATTCTGCATTTTCTCCTGAAAATAAGTATGGTACTTTCTGGGGCGCTTCTGCTGGTTGGGTAATCAGTCAAGAAAAGTTTTTCCAGAATGCAGGCTTAGACAAAATCTTTAGCAACTTTAAATTAAGAGCTAGTTACGGTATTGTGGGTAACAACCAAGGTATCAATGACTTTGCCTTTTGGAGTTTCTTTGGTAGCGGCTTGTATGGCACAAATCCATCATTGGCATTCTCTCAAGCAGGAAACCGCGACTTACGTTGGGAAACTAGTAAAAAGACTGATATTGGTTTAGAAGTTGGTCTTTTAGGTGGTAGAATGAATATTGAAGCAACTTACTTCATGAATGATGTAAACAACTTAATATTAGCTGAACCTCAGGCTCCATCAAGAGGTATTCCTGGTAATTCAATTCTTCAGAACGTTGGTTCTATGACCAATAAAGGTCTTGAATTTACATTGAATTATAGGGTAATACAAAACAAGGACTTTAGTTGGAATTCTAGCTTTAACATCACCACCTTGAATAATAGAGTTACTGCATTAGCTGCAGGTGGTGCAGATATTCAACCAGCTACTTCTGGATTAGAGCGTCCTAGTATGATTCGTGTTGGTGAATCTATCGGAAGCTTCTATGCTGTTAGAACTGCTGGTGTAAATCCAGCAAATGGACAAAGAATATTTTTATATAGAGATGGTACACAGGTTCAGTACAACCATGCTGCTCCAGTAGCACAACGTTGGACTTTGCTTTCTAATGGTGCTGTTGCTCCTCGTGTTGCTGACCAGGCTAATGATGGTGTTATTATCGGACCAGCTTTACCAACTTGGACAGGTGGATGGGAAAACACTTTCCGTTATAAAAACTTCGATGTGTCTATGTTGTTCTTCTTCTCGGGTGGTAACTATGTTTACAATGGAACTCGCGCCGGTATGTTAGATCAACGTAGCTGGAATAATACTACAGATGTATTAAATAGATGGCAGAAACCTGGTGATCAAACGGTTATTCCTCGTGTTGTTTTTGGTGATAATATCTCTAATGGTTCCGGTGTAGTTATTTCTGAAAATATTGAAAAAGGAGATTTCCTCAAGTTGAGAAACATTACTGTTGGTTATAGCTTACCAAAAAGTTTAACTGACAAGGCTGGCATAAGCAGTTTCAGATTTTTTGCACAAGTTTTCAATGCCTTTACCCTAACTGGATATCGCGGGTATGATCCTGAAATATCTTCAAATGGTAATGGAAATGGTAACCCAAGTGTAGACAGAAACTCTGTACCACAAGCCAGAAGCATCAATTTCGGAATCAATGTTGGATTTTAATTACTAAAAATTGAAGAATATGAAATTTAAAATATTATCCCTTTCATTAATTGCTGCAGCTTTTGTTGGTTGTAGTAAAGACAAACTGGAACCAATTCCACAAACTGCTCTTTCTGATGCTGTTGCTTTCAGCGATTCGTCAAGATGCGTACAGCAAGTAAATGGTGTTTATTCAGCGCTTAAAGCTGGTAATATGTATGCTGGTCGCTATCAAGTGTACCAAGATGTGAGAGGAGAAGAGTTTATCAATAGAACAAATAACGCTGTAACTGCATGGTTAACTTGGCAGTTCAATTTAACCGCTAGTGCCAATGAGGTTCAAAACTTTTGGTCTGCTGCTTACACTTGTATTAACAGAGCAAATGTTGTAATGGCAGGGCTTGAGACTGCGCCTATCAGCGCAACACTGAAACGTAATTTAATTGCTGAAGCTAAGTTGGTTCGCGCAAGTGCTTACTTTATGTTATTGCAATTATATGCTCGTCCATTTACTGATGGAAATGGAGCTAGACCGGGTGTTATATTGCGTTTAACACCAGCAACTTCAGGTGGTGATAATAGTCGTGCTCGAGCAACTGTAGCGGAAGTATATGCACAAATTATCAAAGACTTAAATGAAGCAGAAGCTGAATTGCCAGTAACTTATGGCAATGCAGAGCGAAATGTGGTAAGAGCGCATCGTAATACTGCAATAGCATTAAAAACACGTGTTTACTTGAACATGGGCCAGTTCAATAATGTTGTTACTGAGGGTAATAAAATTGTTCCAAATGCGGCCCCTTGGCAAGCTAGTTCAGGAGTTTCAAATGCGCTTAATCCTTCTGTAACAAATGTTTACACTAACTATACCAATTCTGAAATGATCTTATCAATGCCATTCACAGCATTAGATCCTCCAGGTGGTCAAAATGGATTAGGACATTACTATAACCCAGCTCCTAACGGAGGTGCTGAATTCTCCTTGAATTTAGACGCAGGTGGAATTTTTGCAAATGCTGGTTGGAGATCAACTGATGCCCGCAGAGGATTTTTACAAGTTGCATCTGGTCATACTTGGTTGAGAAAGTGGCCAAACCCAGCTAATGCTGCTGATTGGAGCCCAGTAATCAGATATGCTGAAGTAATGCTTAACCTTTCAGAAGCACTCGCTAGAAATGCAGCTGGAACAACAGTAGATGCACGTGCATTGGCAATTCTAAATGCTATTCGTAAGCGTTCTGATGCTACTATTCCAGATTTTGCTCCTGCAACTAAAGACGAGTTGGTTAACCTAATCTTAACTGAAAGAAGAATTGAGTTATTAGGTGAAGGTTTCCGAACTTCAGATATTATCAGAACAGGATCTCCATTTCCTGCTAAAGGTGTAGTTGGTGCGGTTGCTCCATCTGCGAACCAATATATCTGGCCAATTTCGATTGCAGAATTACTTGTGAACACACTTTGTGCACAGAATCCTGGCTACTAATTGCAATGTTTATAAATGAAAAGGACCCCTTTTTAGGGGTCCTTTTTTTATGCTTATTAAGCTCAGAAAAGTTAAATAAAACGGCATTTTTTACTTTTTTTAGTTAAACAAATTGGTTTTTATTCCTATTGGTTATAAATTTTTTGCTTCCTATTTTAAGATTTTTTAAGAATTTTTAACATGATTACTAGTTAGTTAACTATATTGCAAAGACCGAAAATTAAAAAAACACTGCTTTATGAGAAAACTCGTTATGCTCATGATGGTTTTTTTTCTGTCGCTGACCTCGTTGTTAGCACAAACAAAAGCCATCACAGGAAAAGTACTAGATGATAAAGGAGCTCCTGTTCCGAATGCATCTGTATTAGTTATGGGAACACAAGTTGGTACTACTACCAAATCAGATGGTTCCTTTTCTTTAAATGTGCCCTCTACAGGAAAAACACTTGTGATTTCTTCTGTAAACTTCACAAAACAAGAAGTTCGCTTGGGTGCATCTAATACTTACAGTATTACTTTAAAAGCAAGTGCTGATGACTTGGAAGAAGTAATTGTTACTGGTTACCAGCAGCAAAAGAAACGTGAAGTGAATGCTGCTGTATCAAGAATTGATGGCAAACAAATTGAAAACATTCCTGTTCCATCAGTTGACCGTTTATTACAAGGTAGAGCGTCTGGTGTGCAAGTAAATGCAAACAACGGTGTACCGGGTGGTGCGGTTAACATCTTAATTCGTGGTGCTGGATCTATTAATGCGGGTACTCAACCATTATTTGTAGTGGATGGTATTCAAATCAATGGAACTACTACCAATATTCAAACACAAACAAACCCTATTGCTTTCTTAAACCCAGATGATGTTGAGTCTTTCGAAATTTTGAAAGATGCTGCTGCGACTTCTATCTATGGTGCTAGAGGTGGTAATGGTGTGGTATTGATTACCACTAAAAAGGGTAAAGCGGGAAAAAATGAAGTAATGGTTAACACACAGTTTGGTGTTACCAGTCCTTTAAAGTTTTTCGACGTTTTAAATATTTCTGAAATTACTCAAGCAAGAATTGAAGCGCTTCAGAATGCGAACCCTCGTGCATCTGCTGCTGCTGTCAGAGCTAGTGCACTTGCTGGACTTGGTATCAACGGATCATTTACTGATGATCAAATTCGTGGTTTAACCAATTATGATTGGCAAACTGCTGCTATGCAAAATGGTACTTTAAGACAAACCAATTTGTCTTTAAGAGGTGGAAATGATAAGACTACATATTATATTTCTGGTTCTTATAATGCTACTGAAGCAATTGTTACACCTATTAACTTTACACGTGGTACTTTATTAACTTCATTAACACATAAAGTTAACCGTAAGCTTTCTATTGAGTCTCAAATTAGCTTGAGTACCATTAACCAGAATGCACCATTTGGTGGTGCTGGTGGTGGTGCCTTCTTAGGTAACGCTGCTTTTGCTGGAGGTACCATTTTACCTCATAACCCAATCACTAATCCTGACGGAAGTTGGTATGGTTTACCAGGAAGTGGTCAAGCTGTTGCTGGTATTTTAAGTTTCAACCCATTAGCGGTAAATGCTTTAAATACGAACAAGCAAAGAACCAATCAAATGGTGGGTAGCTTTACTATCAACTATGAAATTGCAAAAGGATTGCGTTACCAAGGTAAATTTGGTTTAGACTATCGTTTAGTACAAACTGAATTTTATGGTGATCCTCGTTTAGATGAGTACTTAAACCGTCGTGGTTTTGGTTCTGCAAACTCTAACTGGAATACCAACTTCTTAACTTTCCATACCTTAAATTACAATAAGACTTTTGGTGGCAAACACAGTGTTTCTGCGCTTGCTGGTACAGAGTACCGCAATGATGAGCTTGAACAAATTGGTGCTTCTGCTGAAGGTTTTCCTACTCCAGATTTTAGAACTATCAACACTGCAGCTACTCCTTTAGGTGCAACTGGTTTTTGGACTGGTAGTCGTGTATTCTCTATTTTTGGCCGTGTAAGCTATGAATATGATAGACGATACAGCTTTGTAGCTTCGGTTCGTCGTGATGGATCTTCAAGATTTGGTTCTAACAACCGTTTTGCTACTTTCCCTTCTTTCCAATTTGGTTGGAATGTGACCAATGAAAAGTTTATGGCTAAAACTTCTAATTGGCTAAATAATTTAAAAATACGTTACTCTTGGGGTCAGTCTGGTAACGACCAGATTGGTAACTTTGATGCATTGGGATTATTTGGCGGTGGTCGTCAATATGCTGGAAATCCAGGTATTTTCTACAGCCAGTTAGCAAGTCCTACGCTTCGTTGGGAGTTAAGAACAGAGAACAACTTAGGAGTTGATGTTGGTTTATTCAACGATCGCATTACTGCTAGTGTAGATGTCTACAGAAGAATCAATAGCAAGTTATTATTGGGTCGCTCACTTTATGCTACCACTGGTTTTGGATCATTTACCGACAACGTTGGTGAAGTAACCAATGAAGGTATTGAAGCAACTGTTGGAGTTAAAATCATTGATAAAGCATTTAAATGGAGAACCAACTTCGTTTTTGCTTACAATAAAAACTTTATCTCTGGTTTATATGATGGTCTTGAGGTATTACCAGGAAACAATGCTATCCGTGTAGGTGCTCCATTGGGTTCTTTCTTTGTAGCCAACTATGCGGGTGTGAACCCTGCAACTGGTCGTGCAATGTGGTATAAGGCTGATGGAAATTTAACTTACAATCCATTGATTCCTGCTGATCAGCGTTTATCAGGTCAAACCATCCCAGTTTACAGTGGTGGATTTGAAAATTCATTCTCTTTCAAAAACTTTGAAGCTTCTTTCTTCTTTAACTATGAGTATGGCCGTACCGTAAGTGATGGTCAGGTAAACTTTATGTCTGAAGTTGGTGGACGTGCATTCAATGGTTTACAGTCTGTATATGATGCTCGTTGGACTAAGCCAGGTCAAATCACTAATATTCCTCGCCCTTTCAATGGTAATACAGACTTCGCAAGTTCTGGTCGTTTTACAGGTCAAGGATACTTATTCAAAGCAGATTATATTCGTTTGAGAACAGTGATGCTTGCTTATAACTTCCCTAGAGAATTAATGCAGCGTTGGAAAATGTCAATGGCTAGATTCTATATTCAGGGCACAAACCTTTGGACCTACTCTGATTTTCCTGGATATGATCCAGAATTCGTAGGTGCTGCTACAGGTATTGTTCCTCAAAATAAGAACATCACTGTTGGTTTACAACTAAGTTTCTAAACACCTAAATGAATGAATTTTATGAAAATTATAATGAATAAATTTTTTATCACTGCGTCTTTAGTAAGTCTTCTTATGACTTCCTGCTCAGACAAAGACTTGAATGTTCTTCCAAGACAGTCAATTGATGCGTCTACTGCATTGAGTTCTCCAGCGAGTGTTGACGCAGCTGTAATTGGGGTTTATGCAACCCTTAAATCTCGTGTATTGTATGGTCGCGACTTCGTAGTATACGGAGATGCATTAGCTGATAATGCAGTTGCAACCAATAAATCTGGTCGTTTAGTGGGCGAAGCTCGAAATAACGTTGGTGCTCATTATGTAAACTGGGGTACTGCTTATTCTACCATTAACGACTGTAACCTTGTATTGGATGCGATACCTCGTATGACTGCAGCTACACAAGTTCAACGTGATCGTTGGGAAGGCGAAATGCGTTTTGTACGTGCTTTGGTTTACCATGATTTAATGCGTGCTTATGCATATGACCCAACTGCAATCTTAGATGCGTCTAACCGTGGCGGTGTGGTATTAAGAAGCACTGCTGTTGATAATAAAGATACTGCAGCTGCATTTAGACCAGCTCGTGCCTCTATTCAAGAGTGTTACAATTTTATTATCAACGATCTAACAATTTCTTCTGCTAAGCTTCAGCCAGCTGGAGTAGCACGTACTGGTGCACCTCATTTTGCAACCCGTGCTGCTTCTCAAGCGTTATTGGCTCGTGTTCAATTATACAATGGAAACTTTGCTGCTGCTCGTGATGCAGCAACAAATGCTTTAGCAGGTGGTGTAGGAACATTAACCACTGCATCTAATCATGTTGCAGGATGGAGAGCTTCAACCAACCCTGAATCAATTTTTGAAGTACGTTTTGCAATTGCTGCAGAAAGCTTAGGAGTAAACGAAGCACTTCAAACTACTATGACTTCAATGGGTGCACTTGGTGTACATACAAGCAATGGTGGTTGGGGCGATTTAGCTCCTAATGCTTTGTTATTAAATGCAGTAGGATTGACTGGTTTCCCAGCATCTCTTTCTATTTCTAACACAGTTGCATTGCCTACTTTAACTAG
This sequence comes from Sediminibacterium sp., assembly GCA_040403845.1. GTDB lineage: Bacteria > Bacteroidota > Bacteroidia > Chitinophagales > Chitinophagaceae > Sediminibacterium. Next base: position 28,632 of record JBBAJU010000004.1, on the reverse strand, counting down.
AACATCTGATGTACGTAATCAATTATATGAGTGGGGCGGACAGCGTACCAACCCTCGTTTTATTGAGTGTACTAAGTACTTTGGCAAGAGCGGTTTCTTGAACCTAGATAATGTACCTGTTTTGCGTCATGCAGAAATGTTATTAATCCGTGCTGAAGCTCATTTCCGTTTGGGTAATGTTGCTTCTGCTTTAACTGATATTAATGACCTTCGTACTCGTAGAGGATTAGCTAATGTAACTTTAACTGGGCCAGCTGTATTAGATGAAATTCTAAATCAGCGTCTAGCAGAATTGGCTTTTGAAGGACATCGTTTCCATGATTTGAAGCGTTTAGGAAGAGATATTACAAAAGATCCTAGTGTTGGATTTACTTTGAATTTCTCAGATTTCCGTATGTTGGCAAGAATTCCTGACGGTGAGTTGGTTGGAAACCCTAATATGAGACAAAACGTAGGATATTAATTCACCACTAAAAGTAACAAAATGAAAAAATTAGCATTAAGTACATTTATTTTTATCGCGACTTTGTTTACCATGGTGGGTTGTATCAAGCAAAATGATCTCACCTTTAAAGGTCTACAAGTTGAATTTGACGCTGCTTCTTGGAATGCACGTGGCGCAGGTGTTACATGGCCTGTATTATCCCGTGTACCTCCATATGGTATGCCAGTTGCAGCTACAGATCCATTAATTACAAGAGCTAGTGGTACTATTCGCTTCCGCGTTAATTTAATTGGAGCACAGCAGGCTACTGCTCAAACCATTAATTATAGCGTAGTTGCAGCATCTACTACTGCAGTTTCTGGAACTCATTTCACAATTCCTGGAACCATCACTATTCCTGCTAATAGCAGTTTTGGTGAAGCTGTGATTAATGTCTTGAATCCTGGTGTTTCAAGTACAACTCCTGTTAACTTGGTATTAGAAGTAACTGGTAACAGTACTATTAAAGCAGCTACTGAATTAAATAAGATTGGATTAGTAATTAGTCAGAACTAATTTAATTAAGTACATAAAAAAACTGCCGGCATCTAGTATGTCGGCAGTTTTTATTTTGTAGGAACTCAAGAATTATTTGATTAAATCTTCTAGTGTTTTAAATAATTGCTGACCTCTTAAATCAGACGCAATAATTTTTCCTTCGGGGCTAATCAATACGTTAAATGGAATAGCGTTGAATTGATATATATTAGGCATTTCACTTTCCCATTGCTTCAAATCACTTACATGTTTCCAATTTAATTTATCCATTTTAATAGCATCTAGCCAGGCTTGCTTGTCATCATCTAAGGATACCCCTAAGATGGTAAAGTTTTTATTTTTGAACTGGTTATAAGCCGCAACAACATTTGGATTTTCCTTTCTACAAGGACCACACCAACTTGCCCAAAAATCTACCAATACATATTTACCTTTTAAACTGCTTAAGGAAAACGGTTTTCCATCTAAATCTGGTAAAGTAATTTCAGGAGCATCTTTCCCTAATAATGCATAAGCAGGTGGAGCAGCAGGTTGTTGTTTAGCAGAAGCATTAATGAGTTCTTTAATTTTCTTTAACCCTGTATGTTCTTTGTACTTTTCTGCTGATTCATTTACTAGTGCTTTTAGTTCATCGGGTGTCATGGTTCTAGATGCCATCCCCAAAGCATAGTAACGAGCAGCAGGGCTCTCACTTTCTTTGATGAAATTTCGTACCATCGTATTCATTTCTTTTACTTTGGCATCTCTAGACGTTTGCATTACTTTGAGTAAACTATCCGATTTTGGTTGAGCTTGTAAAGAGTCTATTTCCATAAATACGGCATACAATGCGGAGTCTTTTTTTCGGTAATCCTCAAATAAGGTACGCATAGCAGCAGAAGCAGGAGAATTTTTTACTTCATAAACCCTATACTTAGTGACATCTAAGTCTACTTCAATTTCTTCATTGTCATTCACAATCAATACATCTGGTCCATTTTCTAAAACCAATCTGTAAAGACCTTCTTCTTTGGCTATACCCTTTAAACTAAATTTTCCATCCGCTTGTAAACTGATAGAATCTAAAATAATAGGTTGATCTCCACCATAAGGTAATTCCTGCAAATACACTTTAGGTGCAATGGCATTTTTGATGGTGCCCTTCACGGTAAAAGCCCCGTACTTTTTTTTCTGATCACAAGCACTAACCAATAGCGTTGTTCCCAGGAATAAGAAAATCATTTTTTTCATAAGTATCTATTAAGTGTTTAATTTTTGTTCTAGCATTTCGGTAACCAATTTTGGATCTGCTTTACCCTTACTTTTCTTTTTTACTTCTCCCACAAATAAACCAATCAATCCTTTCTTGCCTTTTTGGTATTCTTTTACTTTTTCAGGCATTGCCTCAATTGTTTCATTGATCCATTTTTCTAATTCATTGGCATCACTTACTTGCATTAAGTTTAATGTTTCAGCTAATTCAAAAGCAGAAACGGTAGAATGCAATATTGCAGGCAATAATTTGGATGCAGCAATTGAGAAATTAATCTTTCCAGCTTCTATTAATTCAATTATTTGCACTAATCCATTCGCTGTAAGCCCAAGCTCCTGAATAGATTTTTGTGATTCATTCACCAATTGTTTAATTGGTCCTAAAATCCAATTAGCAACCATTTTGTAGTGTGTAGTCAGCTGGATAGCTTGTTCAAAAAAAGCAGTTATTGATTTTTCTTCGCAAAGTTGGTTAGCGTCATAAGCACTTAATTGATAAGCTGCTTGATAGTGTTGAATGAGCTGATGAGGAAGTGCAGGTAAAAGTTCTTTTACAGATTGAATATATGCTTGCGTTAAATGAATTGCTGGCAAATCAGGGTCAGGAAAATAACGATAGTCGTTTGCTTCTTCCTTGTCTCGTATAGAAAACGTAGTGTCGTTGTCTGCATTAAAACTGCGGGTTTGTTGTTGAATGCGATTTCCTTTTTCTAATTCATCAATGATTCTACTGATTTCGAATTCAATCGCTTTTTTTACATTACGGATTGAGTTTAAATTCTTCACTTCTACTTTGGTGCCTAGTTGTTCAGCGTCTCTAAGTTTTACAGATATATTCGCGTCGCATCTGAGGCTACCCTCTTCCATATTTCCATCACATATACCAATCCAACGAACTAATTTTCTAATTTCAGTTACATATTTCCAAGCTTCATCCGCAGAAAATAAATCGGGTTCAGTAACAATTTCAATTAAAGGAGTTCCTGCTCTATTTAAATCGATACAAGTATTAGTAGGATCTAAATCGTGGATGCTTTTGCCTGCATCTTCTTCTAAGTGAATCCGGTTTAATTGTACAGCTCTTTCTCCTGTAGCGGTTTTGATCATAACTGATCCACCCACACAAATGGGATGGGTATGTTGAGAGATTTGGTAGCCTTTTGGAAGATCTGGATAGAAATAGTTTTTTCTTGCAAAAAAAGATTGCTCGGCAATCGTACAATTGCAGGCTAATCCCATTTTTACCGCATATTCAATGGCTTGTTGATTAAGCTTAGGCAAACTTCCAGGATGAGCCAGTGCAATAGGACTAACTTGAGTATTAGGGTCATTGCCAAATGCGATACTATCGCCACTAAACAACTTGCTGTTCGTTGCTAATTGAGCATGTACTTCAAGACCAATAACGGCCTGGTATTTTTGGGATAAATCCATTACAAAAGCCTGCTTATTTGTAGTATCAGTTCAGACAAATTAGATGCGTCTTGCCCACCTGCAGTAGCCAATGTTTTTTGCCCACCGCCACCACCTTTAATTAATGGAGTAGCGTACTCTTTAATTAATTTAGGGGCTTCCAATCCCTTTTCAGTTGCCATGCTATCGCTTAACATAATACATATAGCAGCTTTTCCTCCAATATTGGCACATAGTACCACTAAGTAGTAATTGCTCAATCCTGATTTTAAATCGAAACAAAGTTTCTTTAACTGGTCCGCACTATTTACTTCAACTATTTCACCAATAAATTGTCCTTCTTTGTTGCCAATAGCAACTTGTTTTATTTTTTGTAATAGTATATCACGGATGGATTGTAGCTGTTTAGCTTCAAGGCTTTCTAATCTTTTCTCGCTCTCTTGTTTTTCTTGAATTAATTTTTCTACCGCTTTAATTGGATCCTGTGATTTTAATAAACCAGCAATCGTTTTCAGTTCACTATACTGTTTATTTAAATAGTTTAAAGCGTTGCTACCAGTTATTGCTTCAATTCTTCTTACTCCAGCAGCAACTGCAGACTCTGCAGTAATTTTAAGCAGGCCAATCATACCAGTATGCATTACATGCGTACCTCCACATAATTCAACAGAGTAATTGGGGTCTGCTACCACCACTCTTACTTTATCTCCATATTTTTCGCCAAACAAAGCCATTGCCCCTAATTTAAGCGCTTCCTCTTTGGGCATTTCTGTAATAACGACTGGAATGTTTTGTCTTATTTTTTCGTTTACAATATTTTCAACTTCAGCAATTTCTTCATCCGTTAAACGAGCAAAATGAGAGAAGTCGAAACGGAGGTTATCTTGATTTACTAAAGATCCTTTTTGTGCAACATGGCTACCCAATACTTTACGTAATGCAGCGTGGAGTAAATGTGTTGCAGTATGATTGTAACAAGTAAATAATCTTCTTTCTGCATCCACAATAGCTGTAAATGTTGTGGTGATTTCTTGCGGCAATTGATTTACAAAATGAACGATTAAGTCATTCTCTTTTTTAGTATCAGTTACAGCAATTTTTTCAGTTCCAAAATCTAGCCAACCAATATCACCAACTTGGCCACCACTTTCGGCATAAAAAGGAGTTGTGTTGAATACTAGTTGAAACTGCGTTTTCCCCTTTGAACTAATTTTTCTGAATTTAGTAACAATACTTTGGCTGGTTAATGCTGTGTAGCCAACAAATCCATTTCCTTTTTCTTCGCTAACAATAACCCAATCTTCTGTATCCAATGTTGCAGCGGCCCTACTTCTGTTTTTTTGTTGCTGCATTTCGCTTTCAAAACCTGCTTCATCAATGGTTCTATTATTTTCTGAAGCAATTAATCTGGTAAGGTCGATTGGAAAACCAAATGTGTCGAATAATTCAAAAGCAGCTTTGCCATCAATAATATTCGTGCTGTTTTTGATCATATCATCCATTCTTTTTAACCCTTTGTCTAAGGTTTTTAAGAATGCATCTTCTTCTTCTTTTACAACTTTAGTAACAAAATCTAATTGTTGCTGTAATTCTGGGAATACATTTTCAAATTGCTTTGCCAATATTGGCATCAATTGAAACAACAATGGTTGCTTATAATTCAAGTAAGAATAATAATATCTAACGGCTCTTCTTAAAATTCTTCTAATCACATAACCTGCACCCGTATTAGAAGGTAATTGGCCATCGGCAATGGTGAATCCAATGGCACGGATATGATCTGCAATAACTCTAAAAGCAATTGCTTCTTTAGAATCGGAACGATCGTATTGATTGCCTGTTATTTTTTCAATGGCTTCAAAAGTTCCAGTGAATACATCGGTATCATAGTTGCTTTGTTTGCCTTGAATTACCCTCACCAATCTTTCAAATCCCATTCCGGTATCCACATGTTTAGCGGGTAATTCTACCAATGACCCATCTTTCAATCTATTGTATTGAATGAATACGTTGTTCCAGATTTCAATTACCTGTGGGTGGTCTTTATTAACCAATTGACTTCCTGGAATTTTTGCTCTTTCCTCATCTGATCTACAATCTACGTGAATTTCAGAGCAAGGGCCGCAAGGACCAGTGTCTCCCATTTCCCAGAAATTATCTTTTTTATTGCCGTAAATAATATGATCAACAGCAACAAGTTTTTTCCATTCTTCTAATGCAATGATTGATGGAGGAATTCCCTCTGAAGGATCGCCCTCGAATACCGAAACATATAATCGATCTTTTGGCAGCTTATATACTTCCGTTAAGAGTTCCCAACTCCAAGCAATGGCTTCTGCTTTAAAATAATCTCCAAAACTCCAGTTGCCCAACATTTCAAACATGGTATGGTGATAAGTATCAACCCCTACCTCTTCTAAATCGTTGTGCTTACCACTTACGCGTAAACATTTTTGTGTATCCGCAATTCTTGGGCTAATTGGCTTACTATTCCCTAGGAAATAGTCTTTGAATTGATTCATCCCTGCATTCGTAAAAAGAAGGGTTGGATCATTTTTTACTACGATAGGGGCAGATGGAACAATTTGATGCTTTTTGGAAGCAAAAAAATCGAGGAATTGTTGGCGAATTTCGGCACTCGTCATGTTGAATTACTTTTTGTATGCCATTAAGGCTGTAGAAACTATATTTGTTATTATTTAAAGGGGCAAAGGTACGGATTTAAGGGGCTGAAAACCGATCATGAAAAAGGTAAAATACTACTATAATACACATAATATGCGCTTTGAGAAGCTGACAACGCCCCTAAAAGTGCGGTTGCTCCAGGTCTTCGGCTATATTGCTGCATCTATAGTTACTGGGATTCTCATTTTTGCTATAACATTCCGCTATATTGATTCACCCAAAGAGAAATTGCTTCGTCAACAAAATGACGACTTAAGACAGAATTACCGGGTGATGGAAGAGCGCATCAAGCAATTACAGCTTCAAATGGACGAAATAGCCAACAGAGACAATTACGTTTACCGATCTATTTTTGAATCAAGTCCTATTCCAGATAGTGCCAGGGTAAAAGAAATGGAGAAGAAAAAAGAAGTACAGCTGGTTCAAAGTTTGGGGGAGACCGAACTGGTTAATAGTATGGCTGCTCAGCTGAATAACCTCAGTTTACGAATGGCGTATCAGGTAAAGTCTTTTGCCGCCATCGAAAATATGGTAAAAAATAAAGCTCAGTTATTAGCTGCAATCCCTTCCATACAACCCATCAGTAATAGAAGCTTAAATAGGATTGCATCTGGTTTTGGGTATCGAATAGATCCAGTTTATAAGGATAGGCGATTACATCCTGGATTAGATTTCACCGCTCCTGCAGGTACACCTATTTATGCTACGGCTGATGGAGTAGTGAAAGATGCTGGTTTCAATACGGGTGGTTATGGCAATAGAGTATTGGTAAACCATGGTTTTGGTTACGAAACCTTATATGCCCATATGGTACGCATTAAAGCAAGGGTTGGCTCCAAAGTAAAAAGGGGAGAAGTGATAGGTTATGTGGGTAGTACGGGTAAAAGTACGGGTCCACATTTACATTATGAAGTTCATAAAAATGGTACACAGTTAGATCCAATCTATTTCTTTTATAATGATTTAACCCCTGCACAGTTTGACCGCATTCTTAAATTGGCTGCTGCAAGCAATCAAAGCTTCGACTAGGCTTACAACAAAAAAGCTACTTACTTGTAATAAGTAAAAAATAATATTTTGGAGCCAGGCGTACGTGAATACCTTTTACGAATTGTAAATACCTTATCCGTTGGACTTTTTTGGTTAGCAATTAATTCTACTGCTGGAATTATGTATGACCATGCTTTTTTTCATGGAAGCATCACTACTGGTAATATAATTTTCTATTGCTGGTTTATAGTTAGCTTCATTTTATTCTTCAGGTGGTTGCTAAAGCTTTGGAGCAAACCCATCGATTTTGAAAAATAAAATTACTTTTCTTTAGTATCTAATATTACTGGTGTGTTTCCTTTACCTAAAACAATCACTTTAGAATTCGGAGAAGTGACTAGTGCTTTCATTACTTGTATTTGCTCATACTGTAATTGCTTATCTCCTAAACCAGCACTAATAATTTGTTGGTAATCAGCAATCCCTCTTGCTTCTACTCTTTTTCTCTCGGCTTCTTGTTTTTCTTTTTGTAAAACAAATTCCATTTTTTGTGCGTCTTGCTCAGCCTTAATTTTTTCTTCAATAGAAGTTTTTACATTTGCTGGCAAAGTGATATTTCTCACTAATAATTGTTCTAATATCAAGCCTCTTTTCTTAAAGTCTTCATCAATAGACTTATAGATTCTATTTTGGAATAAGTCTCTTTTTAACGAGTATAAATCAATGGCTGTATAATAAACAGCATTGTCTCTGATTTTTGTTCTTGTAAGGGGTCGAACAATTTTATCTCTAAAGTCGAGTCCTGTTTCTCTAAATAACCTTGGTGCTTCACTGGCTGTGACCCTGTAGAGTACGGTTAAATCGATTACTACTTCTAATCCATCAGCAGTTAATACCCTGATTGCATCATCCCCTGATTGCTCCCCTTCATCATTTACCCCACTCATGGTATAGTTCTGCGTTTTGATGTCTACCTCTCTTACTTCAACCAAGGGGTTAACAATGTTTAAACCACTGTATAAGATAGTATTAGAGATTTTACCAAACAAACTTTGAACCCCTATTTGACCTGCATCAATTTGTTTGATGCAGGAAGTAAATACACCAATTAATGCAATAATTACTCCTGCTATTCTTACCCCCTTTGCTAGTTTAATAAATTCTTCTCTCTCCTTGTTCATAAAGCCAGCAGCAATCAATAAAATGATGCCTAGAATAATTAAAATCATATATGATATTTTATAATAAATACAAGATAGACTCTTTTTAGCACAATTACTTAACTACTATGATCTACAATAATCACCCATTCACCTTTTAACTTTTTAAATAGAATGGTATAGTGACCGCTTACATTCCCCGCATTTCTTGTTAACTCCCATTTCCCTAATACCATCCATAATTGTTTGGCCAGGGGTTTTACTTCAAGCAAGGTGAAATTTAACTGACCCATATAATCTTTATTGGGATAGTTCTTTTTGTAATTATTGAGTGTATTGGTAAATCCATAAGTAGGACCATTTTTCCCTACAAAAAGTAGGCTGTCGTTGTTCCAATAGCCTTTCATAAATGCATCAATATCTCCTCTATTCCAAGCTTCAGTTTGTTCCATTAAAATTTTTCTGATTTGTTTCTCAGGACCAGCTTGCCCAAAACTTGAGGTATGCCCAATTGTAAAAATTAATAAAATGTATAGGAGTTGTTTTTTCATTTTAGTAGTCATTAGTGTTTATTAAAATTAACTAACTTTCTTGAATGGACTATATCGCTCATTTGAAGAAGGATAAAAAAATGGCTACCATTTTAACAAAGGAGCCATTTGTATTAACAAGAAAAAAGAATATTCCGATTCGTTTGATGGCCAGTATAATGAGCCAGCAATTAAGTACTAAAGTGGCGGCTGTTATATATCAACGATTTTTAGCGTTATATAACGGTAAAGAACCTAAAGTTGCAACCGTGTTGGCAACGCCTAATGAAATGCTTAGGTCAATCGGTTTAAGCAATGCAAAAGTTGGGTATGTTAAAAATGTGGCCCAATTCTGTATGGAGAATAGCATTACCGATCAAAAGCTTTCATCTATGAGTAATGAAGAAATCATTGAATTGCTGGTTCAAATTAAAGGGGTTGGTAAATGGACAGTAGAAATGTTGCTCATGTTTAGTTTAGGTCGTGAAGATGTATTTGCAGTAGATGATTTAGGTATACAACAAGCTATGTGCAAGTTGTACAAAATTGACAATGCGCATAAGAAAACGATGCAGTATGCAATGTTAAAGCAGGCAGAAAAATGGACTCCTTATAGAACCTATGCCTGTTTGCATTTATGGAATTGGAAAGACAGCTAATTAAGCTGAATTCCTAGCTGCATTAATAATTCCAAACATTGAACGAGTAATTAACTTTTCATAATTTGTTTTCAGCTCTTCCGTTAACGCCTCATTTTTCAACTGTTGCAATGCGTATTGTTGAATAGTTAATAGCGGTAAAACAATTTTGTCTCGCATTAATATAGATGCTCTACCAGGTTGATCCTGCTCCATCAATGCTTTATCACCTGAAAGCTCCAGCACTAGTGAATGGGTTAAATCATATTCCGATTTAATCATCCTCCAAACAGGACCAAACAAAGAATCATGTTCTATATGTGCGGTCAATGGAAAGAATGATTTGAGCATGCTCATCATGCTATTGTCAATGAGTGTTCTAAAAAAAGCTACTTCATTAAATAAGGATTTTACTTCCACCCATCTTCCCGAATTTTTTAAAGCTTGTAATGCAGAACCAACACCAAAATAGCCAGGAACATTTTGTTTTAATTGACTCCAGCTGCCTACAAAAGGAATGGCTCTTAAATCTTCAAAAACCAATTTGTCTGAATTTCCTCTTTTGCCAGGCCTACTTCCAATATTACTTTTATTGTAATAATTCAAAGGACTAAACTGCTGCATATAGGGGAGGAACTGCGGATGTTTTTTGAATGATTGATAAACTTGATGACTAATCCCTCCAAGCTCCTCCAATAGACTTCTATGCTTAGTACTTAGTTCTATTCTATTTTCTGCAAACACAGTATTGCTAATGCCTGCACTCAGTAATTGTTCTAAGTTATATTGGGCAGATTTAAGTGTGCCAAAATTAGAAGTGATGGTTTGACCTTGTATGGTTAACTGTATTTCTTCGTTTTCAATATTGTTTCCCAATGAAGCATAAAACTTATTGGTTTTTCCGCCACCTCTAGAAGGCGGACCGCCTCTTCCATCAAAAAATTTTACTTTAATTCCATGTTGTCTGGAGATTGCCGTCAATTTTTCTTTTGCAGTGTAAATACTCCAATTCGCTTGTAAATAACCACCATCTTTAGTGCCGTCACTAAAGCCCAACATAATTGTTTGTGATTTAGCACGGGCTTGTAAATGCTTGCTGTAAGTAGGCATTTGATAAAGCCATTGCATAATTTGCTCTGCTTCTTTTAAATCATCAATGGTTTCGAATAGTGGAACAATATCAACAGAAAGTTGCTGGGTATTCCATCCGCATAATTTAAATAAGGTAAATACTTCCATCATATTTAATGCAGACTGACAGTTGCTAATTATATATCGATGACAACCTTGTTCTCCATTAATTTGTTGAATACTATTGATGGCAAAAATACTTTCTACAGTGTCTTTGGCAATTTCAGTTGAAGTATCATTTATATCAATCACTTTTTCAATACCCAGTAAACTATTGATTTTTTCTTCTTCGCTTAAAGTATCATAATCATTCGGCAAAATACCCCGTTGATTCTTTTGTTTGAGCGTAGCGTCAATGTTTTTAATCACTGCGGTATGAATTCTACTGTCTTGTCGAATATCAAGTGAAGCGAACCAAGTGCCAAAAACTTTGACTTTATTAATTAAACTATTTACCCGATTTATATATAAAGAATGATGATTTTCAATCATCAAATCTTTTATTTCCTGTAATTTTTCGAGGAGTTCTTTTTGGTGAATTCTTCTACTCTCTTCTGGTCTAAACACGTTCTCATATAACTGTGCTTCTAATTTTGTCACAAGCATATCTACCCCAGAAAATGTAAGTCTTCTTTTTAATTTTCTTATATCTCTGTAATAACAAACGATGATTGCACTTCTCAATGAATCTGCAATTTTGAGTGTAGTGGATGCATTAACAAATGGATTGCCATCTCTATCACCTCCAGGCCAAAATCCTAATTCAATTAAGGGATTATTGGTTTCTTTTTCTCCATCTAGTATTTCATTATGAACGAAATTGTAAATATTACCTATTGATTGATAAAGGATATTTTCTAAGTACCACATTAAATTTACTGCTTCGTCTAAAGGGGTCGGTTGTTTTTTATTAAAAAACGGGGTAATTCCCAATTGTTGAATATAGAGATTGATGGTTTCAAAATCATTTTTTGCAATGGCTTCACCTAAATCATGAATGATGCCCAATACACTTCCGGGATAAAATTGGGTAGGATGTGCAGTTAATACTACCCTCACTTTAAATTGGCTTAATTTTTCTTTTAGTAAAGGAAGTTTTCCCTTAAAATAGGCTTCGTTGTATAAGGCTTTTAAGCTACCAGTTCCATTTAAATGATGCACTGAATCAAAAGCTGCATCTTCAATGGCATCAAAAAGAACTACCTGCCTTTCTATGTATTGAACAAATTTTAATAAGCGGTCTAGTTGTTCGGTTTCATTGCTTAATTGAACGTGCCTATTAAAGAAATCTTGAATGATTTCGATGGGTGATTTACCTGATTGGTATCCATCTACACAAGATTGTAATAATATAGGAAGTAATGCACCTACATTAGCTATTCCAGAGAAAGGTAGTGCCGCAAATAAGCTATTGTAAATGGTGTATTTGTCGGTTACGTTCTGCCTAAAGGCTAATATGGGTTTATTTACATACATAGTTGATACCAATGAATATACATTTTTTTTACCCGATTAAACCTTTCTGCTTCAATTTTATCTAACTTAAAAGACAATCGTAAAATATTGAATCAAGATTCTCAATTAGTGAAGCAGTTCAAAATTCCTTCACAAAAAAATGTAGCATTCACGCAACTGGTAAAACAATATCAAGAAAAATTGTATTGGCATATCAGAAGGATGGTAGTTGAGCACGAAGATGCCAATGATGTATTGCAAAATAGTTTTATTAAAGTGTGGAATGCTTTAGATAATTTTAGAGAAGACAGTCAATTGTATACTTGGTTGTACAGAATTGCAACGAATGAGAGTTTGAGTTTTATAGAGCAAAAAAAGCGAAAGCAAACCAGTTCTTTTAATGATGTAGCAGAAGTTTATGGTAATACGCTTAAAGCTGATAGCAATTTTAATGAACATCAATTGGAGTGGAAATTGCAATTAGCCATCCAGCAGCTTCCCGAGAAGCAAAAATTGGTTTTTACCCTTCGGTATTTTGATGAAATGCCGTATGAGCAAATCAGTAAAATTTTAGATACTAGTGAAGGAGCTTTAAAAGCTAGTTATCATCATGCTGCAAAAAAAGTAGAAGAATTTATTAAAACCCATTAAACCTGGGGAGTGTATTAGCGTCTTAAATAGGAAGAAAATGGAAAACAAGGAAATCATACAAGAATTAGATCAAGTGGCCCCTTTGCTGAATACCATTGCAAAAAAGCCGGTACAGACCGTTCCTGAAGGATATTTTGAAAATTTTCAGGTCCAAATTGAGGAGGCACCGGTTGTTCAAATGAACCATAAACGTAAATGGTTTACCCTAGCTGCAGCAGCCGTCGTGATTGGTATTTTAGTAATAGGAGGCTTTGAATTGGTTAATCAACCGGCTGTTACCGCTAATCCTGGATTAGTCATTAATATGGAACAAATTGCTAAAATGGACATCAATGAATCTGTACAATCTTTGTCTAATGATGCCATTGATGAATATTTAAAAACTGCCAACGCTTTAGCGGGGCCTGAAAATAGTTTGCATCAATATACGGTAGATGCAATTTCTGAAACAACAGTGGCTGAAATTTCAGATGAAGAACTGCAGCTTTATCTGAGTGAATAATTCAATAAACATTTAAAAAAAATAACATGAAACGTTTACTATTAATCATTTTAATGGGAGTAGCAGCAATTGCACAAGCACAAGAGCCCCCAACACCTAGAATGGGCAGAATGCCAGGTGGAATGCCCCCACCACCTCCAGGTGATAGGCCAAATATTGAAGCTATTAAAGTGGCTTATATCACCAAGCAGTTGAACTTGAGTGCGGAAGAAGCACAAAAATTCTGGCCTGTTCATAACGCGTATATGGCCGAATTAAAAAAAGCAAGACAAGATAATAAGTCAGCTGAATTGGCTTTTGAAGAACAGGCACTGTTTATTCGTAAAAAGTACAACAATGATTTCAAGAAAATCTTGAATAGTGAAGAAAGAGTCAATACGGTTTTTAAACTAGACCGCAATTTCAACGACATGATGCGCCAAGAAATGATGAAGCGTGGGATGAGGCCTCAGGTTACTGGTGACAAAAAAATGGACAGACCTTTGTTAAGAAAACGGATGATGCAAAGAAATCGCACTGATTCAACCATCAAAAACGATTAGGCTAAGATTGAATGATAAAATACGGGGCTGGAGATATCATGGTAAAATAGGTATTTCCAGCCTTTTTCTTGTCCGGCTTCCCACCAAGCCCGTCTTAATTCCATGCACTTCTTTCCATCAAAGTCATATTTTGCTATAAATCTGCTTTTCATTTGTTGCAGTTGCGGCGCATCGTCTCCGCCAAAAAAGATGATTTCATTGTCTTCTTTTATAAAAAATACTTGGTGAAATTTACTGTGCGCACCTGTTAATTGGTATTCTATATAGTTATCAATGAATCCATGATCATCTTCTAGCCAAATTACTTTACTGAACTCTTCTAAAATTTGAATATCCGCCTGAACATAAGAAGCAGAACCAATTCCCATTGCGAATTCAAATTCTCTTCTTTGCACATAATAAGTTGCATAAGGGAAAGCAATAAATTGTTCACCGGTTGTATAATTACGTGTTGTAATTCCGCCTGCATGATCTTTATGCAAATGACTCATCAATACTTTCGTTACTTGAGAAGGATTGTATCCTGCTCTTTCTAGATTATAATAAATCTGTGGAATGCCATTAGACATATTGTATCCTAATCCTGTATCAATTAAGATAATATCTTTCTTTGTTACAACTAGAAAGGGTTGAATTTCAACCAGCAAACTACCAATGGGTCTGTTGTTTAATTCTTCAGTTGCTGTATTAAATGGAACAAATACTTTGGTTTTATCAATCGTAAAACTTCCTTCAGATAATGGAATAATGGTCATAATAATTAGTTAACGTAATACCATTTGTCGGTCTGCATCTAGTCTTAATAAAATAAAAATCAAAATGGTAAACGTAAGCAAGGAAGAACCTCCATAACTAACCAATGGTAAAGGAATACCTACAATTGGAAATAAGCCAATGGTCATGCTTACATTTACTGCAATATGAAAAAATAAAATACTTACTACGCTGTAAGCATATACCCTGCTGAATGTACTTCTTTGTCTTTCTGCAATCTGAACAATGCGATATAATAACGCTAAGTATATAGAAAGAAAAATAAAACAACCAATAAATCCAAATGCTTCCCCCAACGAAGTAAAAATAAAATCGGTATGTTGTTCTGGAACATACTTACCTCTTGTTTGGGTTCCTTTTAAGAAACCTTTCCCTACAAAACCACCTGAACCAATCGCGATTTTACTTTGGCGTACATTGTAATCATCTGGTTTTCTAGGGGCTTTTTCATTACCAGCTTGTTGTTTTTTTAATGATTTGACATTTTCAGCACAATTATAATCCTTCCCCACCATACTGTAAATGCGAGTGCTCTGATAACACTCAAGTACATTATTGAATATATAAGGAATTACAAAGCGTTGGGTTCCCGCACTAATTATCCAGATAATAATAATTGTAGTGATTAATCCCTTGTTTCTTCTTGCTTGTCTTCGTGCAAAATAAATTAGTATTAATGCAATAACACTTAATATGATAAGTAGCGTATTCGGTTCTATGATTAGAGAGGCAATCACTAATACGCCAAAGGAAGAGCCAAAAATCAAAATTTGTGCAGGCAAGCCTTCTCTATACATCGCAATTAAAAAAGAACTATAAACCAATGCCAATCCTAATTCATGTTGTAAAATAGATAATATGGCTGGGGCTATTGCAATGGCACCACCTATCAATTGAAATTTCAGTTTACTAAAATCAGTTTCTTGGCGAGATAAAAACTTCGCCAATGCTAATGCAGTAAAGATTTTACAGAGTTCAGCTGGTTGTAAATTAAAGCCACCACCCATTGGAATCCAGCTTTTTGAACCATTGATATTTTTTCCAATAAAAAAGGTTGCAATCATTAACAAGAGACCAAAGGCATACATTAAGTTAGCAAAAGCAGTAAAGAGTTTGCTGTCTGTCAATAAAATAAATGTTGCTACCAATACACAGAACCCTGCAAAAAATAATTGTTTACTATAGTTGGTTTTTCCCCCTATGAAAGAAGTAAACCAATTCCCTCCATCTCTGTATTCTACCATGAAAATGCATAAAATACCAATTGCAACTAGTGTAGAATAAAGCCATATCATTGGATAATCTACCCCTTGTGAGATATTTTTATTCTTTATCATTGTGCACGCCCTCCCATTTTTTTCTTTTTTTCTTCGCTGAGTATTAAGGCTGCTTTGATTTTGTATTTATCTGTACTGTCTTTTTTATTGCCAACAGGTTTGCTACCTTGCTCTAAAGTTGCTTCTGTATTGCGCTTATTGTTTTCTTTAATATTTTCTGCTTCTTCCTTTTCTGCAGCTTCTTCTAATGCCAATCTAGCTAACCTAGCAGCCCTTTCAGCATCTTTTCGGGTGTACCAGTTTTTAATAGCTTGTGGAACCAAATCCATTTTGGTAATTCTTTCTGCAGTAGCTTTTCCGGCAACACTCAATGTGTCATTTAAAAACTTTTCCATAATTAATCCTGCAATTGGGCCTGCTGCAACAGAGCCATATCCGCCGTTTTCTACTACTACTGCAACGGCAATGGTAGGATTGTCTTTTGGCGCGAAAGCCACGAATAATGAGTGGTTTTTTCCGTGTGGATTTTGAGCAGTTCCAGTTTTAGCACAATATTCTACCCCAGGTATCTTAATATGAGAAGAAGTTCCATAAACAGTTACATCATGCATGCCGTCATTTACTGCTTGATAATCTTTATCTGCAATATTGGTAACCACATGTTTCTGCCTGTATTTATTCATAAATACGGTATCTTCTGCTTGCTCATTTTCAATACTATCTACAAAGTGAGGGGGAAAATAGTATCCTTTGTTGGCAATAATGCACATTAAGTTGGCCATTTGAAGTGGAGTGGCTGTCATTTTATCTTGCCCAATGCCCAATGTAAGAACACTACAACTATTCCATCTTCTAGCACCACCAAAAAATTTATTGTATACACTAGTATCAGGTATATTGGCTTTGTCTTCACTAGGAAGGTCTACTTCTAACCTTCTTCCTAATCCAAATGCATTCATGTATTCCTTCCATTTCAAATAGCCCTGATTAGGATTGCCCCATTTTTTATTGTCAAGTGCTTTTCTAAATACATCAGAGAAATAAGAGTTACATGAATTGGCCAGTGCTAATCTTAAATTTGCAGCGTGACCAGCATTGCTATGTTCGCATCTCACAAAAACACCTCCACAAGCCCCGTAACCACCACCGCAACCAACCCCGTAGTCGGCATCAATCAATCCCTGATCCAATGCAACCAATGCTCCTAAAGGTTTAAAAGTAGAACCCGGAGGGTATTGGCCTTTAATGGCTCTATTGTACATGGGTTTGGCGGTATCCATAACCATTCTCCCCCAGTTTTTTCTTCGCGCATTGCCTGTTAATACATTGGGGTTATAGGTTGGGCTAGATACCATTGTTATAATGCCCCCTGTTTTAGGGTTGATGGCAACCGCGCTACCAATTTTATTTTGTAATAATTGTTCTGCTAGCTGCTGCACTTCTACATCAATACTGGTAAATAAATTTCTACCAGCAATAGGAATAGTATCGAATATGCCATTTTCGTAAGGTCCTTGAATTCTACTCTTATTGTCTCTGATAAAACGCTTGATGCCACGCTGTCCCATCAATATAGACTCATAGGTTTTTTCTAATCCACTCATTCCCGCATAGTCACCCATTTCATAACCTAAATGCTTATATTTTCTTAGATAACTCGTGTCAACTTCTGCAATGTAGCCAAGTAATTGTGCTGCTGTATTAAAAGGGTAGGTTCTAACTGAACGTTCGCTTAATACAAAGCCCGGAAATTTATACATGTTTTCGGTAAGCTTTGCATATAGCTCAGCGTTTAGCAAGGGCTCGAATACACTTGGGCGAACACGGGTGTTTTTAAAAATCAAATCGAGCATTCTCTTTTTATACTCTGTAGTATCTATTCCTAATATCGCACAAAGGGCCGCAGTATCTGTTCCCTTTGATTCTGAAGGAGTAACAACTAAATCGAAGCTGATGGTATTTTCGAGTAGTGCCCTTTTTTTACGATCAAAGATAATTCCCCTATCCGGATATATGATTTTACGATAAATAGCATTGTTTTCTGCAGCCAATTTGTACTGCGTAGAGAAAATCTGGAGGTTGATTAATTGAGCAGTGATCACTATAAATACCAATCCAATAATGATTTGGATGATCCTACCACGGCTTTGATTAAATACGGACATATAAAAGGGGAGGTCAATTAATTTGACCGTGTGAAATTAAGCATAAACTATAACTAGTACACTAACTATTCGTTCTATATTTTGCTTTTCTATTGAACAACATTTCGGCCAAAAAAATGAGCAATAAACTAATGCCGGTGGTACCACCCACTTTGCCTAAAAAATAAGTAAAGTTGCCAAACTGAAGCCACTCTAATAATACCAAATAAAAGTGGTGGATAAAAGTAAGCAAGCCAATATATACGCTAAATGGAGCCCACCCCATGCTCTTGATACTAGGCTCTACATAGCTTTGTTCAGTAGTTTCTTGAGGAATTAATAAACTTAATAAGAAAGGTCTGATATAGCCAATTAAAGTGCAGGCAGCTGCATGTAAACCCATGGTTCCTGTAAAAAAATCCATGGTTAATCCAAAAAGAAAGGACAACAATAAAACAGACCAACGTCCCATTTTAAAAGGCAACCAGAGAATGTACAAGAAATAAATATAGGGGACAATAAACTGGTGCAAAGCAGGAATTTTATTCAATACAAATTCTTGTAAAAGAATAAAAAATACAAACCGGAATATATTGGTTAAAAAACTGCTCATTGCTGTTGATTTCGGTTTTCCAGTTCTATTTGTTCGTTGTAGCGGGTATTATAAATAACATCTACCGATTGTATGGTGAAAAAATTGGTAGCAGTTTTAATTTTCAACGTATAATAATTGGTAGCTGGATCTACCGTAACAGAAGCTACTCTCCCAATCATTAATTGCGAAGGGAAGTTGGCTGAATAAGCACTAGTAAGTACAGTATCGCCTTTAACTACTTTAGCACTTTTAGAGATATTTCTTAAAATCAGTAATGAAGGATCAGAGCCGTCCCATTCTATGCTGCCTGTAGTATTGTCTTTTTTCAGCATTGCAGAAACCTTGCTGTTTCTATGCAACAAGCTCATTACTTTACTAAGATTGGCAGATACATCTACTACTACGCCAACAATTCCACTAGGTCCTACTACTGCCATTCCTTTTTTAATGCCTTGGTCTGCACCTCTTTCGAGCATTAAGTAATTGTTTTGTAAAGTATAGGAGTTCCCAATCACTTTGGCAGGTAGATAAATGAATTTTCTTTTTCTTCCAGTTGTATCTACAAAGCTAGAATCTGTAAAACTTATTGCGCTCGTGTCGGGAGAAACAAAATTGGAACTTAGTGCATTTCGTAAACGGGTATTTTCTTGCGCTAATTTTTTGTTGGCCTCTTTTAAATTAAAGTACTGCTGTAAGTTGGAGTAACGACTGTTAAAATAGCCGGTTACTTGAAACACCGTACCAGCAAAATAAGTTTCATGTGTTTTACTTGTCTTACTCAGCATTATGATACATAGAATTTGCAACAGCAAAAAGCTGAGGAAATTAAAGTATTGCCGTATGAACAGAAAAATGTTTTTCAAAGCCGATTAGCTGTTCTATCTCATGATAAATGGAAAACGCTGATAGTTCTTTAACGCAAGCCCAGTGCCGCGAACCACACTTTTTAATGGGTCGTCCGCTATATGAACAGGCAATTTAATTTTTGCACTTAAGCGCTTGTCTAAACCGCGTAGGAGGGCACCACCACCAGTCAGGTATAATCCCCTTCGGTAGATATCTGCAGCCAATTCTGGAGGAGTGGTTTCTAATGCTTTTAGAATCGCTTCTTCAATTTTGAAAATACTTTTATCTAAGGCTTCTGCAATTTCTTGGTAGCTTACCATGATTTGTTTTGGAATACCAGTAACCAAGTCACGACCATTTACTGGCATGTCTTCTGGAGGATTATCCAAATCTTTCATTGCAGCACCAACATTAATTTTAATTTGCTCAGCAGTACGCTCACCAATGAGTAAGCTATGGTATCTTCTTAATGCTTCCATAATGTCTGCAGTGAATTCATCACCTGCAATACGAATACTTTGGTCGCACACAATACCCGCTAAGGCAATCACGGTAATACCTGTGGTACCACCACCAATATCAATAATCATATTTCCTACAGGCTCTTCCACATCAATACCAATACCTAATGCAGCAGCCATTGGTTCATGAATCATGTATACTTCTTTGGCGCCTGCTTGTTCTGCACTATCTCTTACTGCACGCTTCTCTACTTCGGTGATAGAAGAAGGAATACAAATCACCATTCTCCAACTTGGAGGAAACAATGGCTTTTTAGGATAAATCATTTTCATTAATTCGCGAATCATTAATTCGGCGGCATTAAAGTCTGCAATTACTCCATCTTTTAAAGGTCGGATGGTTCTGATGCTTTCATGCGTTTTCTCGTGCATCATCAGCGCCTTCTTTCCTACAGCCAAAACCTCTTTCATATTGTTGCGATTAAGGGCAACAATTGAAGGTTCGTTCACTACTACATCGTCGTTGTGAATAATTAGGGTATTGGCGGTACCCAAATCCATGGCTATTTCCTGAGTAAAAAAATTAAATAATCCCATTGTATGGTTAAGTTCTTGTGTTGTTAAAGCAATTGTTGCAAAGGTGCTTGAAATTAGTGGAATTAACAAGGAAATTCAAACCCAATATCCTTTCTAAAATACATGCCCTCAAAGGAAATTTGCTGCAAGGTCGTTTTGGAACGATCAACGGCTTCTGCAATATTTTTCCCATATGAAGTTACTGCCAAAACCCTGCCACCATTTGTTAAAACCCCCTCTTCTGAAGAAATAGTTCCAGCATGAAAAATCATTGTATCCTTTGATAGCCCCTCTTTTGCAGGCAATTCAATGATTTTACCTTTTTCATAATTACCAGGATATCCACCGCTCACTGCCATAATAGTAGCAGCACTACGTGGATCAAAACTAATATTGGCATCTTCTAATGTTCCGTTATCCATAGCAGCAAATAATGCTACTAAATCGGTTTGTAAACGGGGTAAAACCACTTCGGTCTCTGGATCGCCCAAACGACAATTGTATTCAATTACATAAGGCTCTCCTCCCATATTCATTAAGCCAAAAAAGATGAATCCATGGTATTCCAGCCCTTCTTTTGCCAATCCTTCTACTGTTGGGCGGATAATTCTTTCTTCTGTTTTTTGCATGAAAGCCGCGTCCATAAAGGGGACAGGGCTAACACAACCCATTCCGCCGGTATTCAAACCTGTATCACCTTCGCCAATGCGCTTATAATCTTTGGCATGACCAATAATATGATAAGCCGACCCATTGGTCAGGGCAAAAACACTGACTTCAATGCCTTGTAAAAAAGCTTCAATGACTACTTTTTCACTAGCAGCGCCAAATTGTTTGCCTAGAATCATTTCATCAAAACAGGTTAAGGCTTCTTCTGTAGTGGTAGCAATCACCACCCCTTTACCAGCCGCTAGTCCATCGGCTTTTAATACAATGGGTAAAGTATGTTCCTGAATATATTTTCTACCCGCTTCAATGGAATCAGCGGTGAATTCTGCATAAGCAGCGGTAGGGATACCATGTCGTTGCATGAATTTCTTGCTGAATGCTTTGCTGCCCTCTAATTGGGCAGCTGCTTTAGAAGGACCCACCACAATCACCTGTTTTAAAGAAGGGTCTGCTTGAAAGAAATCATAAATCCCCTTTACCAATGGTTCTTCAGGACCAACTACCAACATATTGATTTGGTAATTCATGCAAGCATCACTAATACCATCAAAATCGGTCACTGAAATAGCCAGATTGGTCCCAAATTCAGCAGTACCAGCATTTCCAGGGGCAATAAATAACTGATCACAATGATGACTTTGCGTCATTTTCCAAGCTAATGCGTGTTCACGGCCACCGCTGCCTAATAGTAGAATATTCATGAAAGCTAAATTGGTTGCGAAAATAACCCATCAGTTTCACTTTTATCACTATTTTGGGGCATTAACGAAAATGTTTGCTATGACAGATAAAACAAAATCGATTGCACATCCAAAAGGACTGTATGTATTGTTTGCAACCGAAATGTGGGAGCGCTTTAACTATTATGGTATGAGAGCCATCTTGGTCTTGTTCATGACCAAGGCATTGATGTTCGACAAAGTATTTGCTTCTAATTTATATGGAAGTTATACAGGCTTAATTTATTTGACCCCATTGGTAGGTGGATATGTGGCCGACAGATATTGGGGCAATAAGCGGTCAATTTTAGCAGGGGGTATATTAATGGCCATCGGAGAATTCATTTTGTTTTTTTGTGGAATGTTGTATGAATCTAACCCCGATGCATCATCTTGGTTGTTCTTTTCTGGCTTGGGTTTCATGATTGCAGGAAATGGTTTTTTCAAGCCAAATATTTCTTCATTAGTAGGTCAACTATATAGAAAGGGTGATACCAGAACTGATTCGGCTTATACCATATTTTACATGGGAATTAATGTGGGAGGGGCTTTGGGACCATTTGTATGTGGATTGGTAGGCGATACCGGCAATCCAGCCGATTTTAAATGGGCATTTTTGGCCGGGGGGATTGGAATGCTCTTGGGAGTAGCCACTCTAAAATTATTGCACAATAAATATGTGTTAGACCCAGAAGGAAAAACCTTAGGACTTACACCAGATAATGCACCTGCTAAATTTTTGAAACCACTATTCATGGTGGGATCATTGTTAGCGTTTTCTATTTTGACCATCGGATTAATTTATGCAGACGTTAAAATATTTAGCTATTTATTTTATCTGTTGATTGCAAGTATTTTATTGATCGCATT
>JBBAJU010000004.1:0-5671 GCA_040403845.1 Sediminibacterium sp. | reverse complement strand
AAAATGGGCAAGCGCGAACCATCATCTCCTACCAAAATGGCCATGGGATTATTCTTATTGGCATTGGGTTATTTATGGATAGCTTTTGGCGTAAAAGATGTGCAACCCGGTGTTAAAGTAAGTATGATTTGGTTAACAGGTATGTACTTTATGCATACCAGTGGAGAATTGTGTTTATCACCCATTGGTCTTTCATTGGTGAATAAATTAGCACCAGTAAAATTTGCCTCCTTATTAATGGCTGTATGGTTTACTGCCAATGCATTCGCCAATAAATTAGCAGGCGTATTAAGTGCCTTGTATCCTGATGGAAAAACAACTTATGTAATGGGATTTGCCATCACTAATTTGAATGAATACTTCATGATGTTTGTAGTAATGGCAGGAACAGCATCGATTATCTTATTTATATTAGCTAGTAAGCTTAAAAAAATGATGGATTAATTTTTTAAACAACTTTTATGTCTCAACCAACTAAGCAATTCAAACCCTTTGTGGCCCCCGAATCTAAAATGGCCGAACTAACCGTCAAGTCTATATTAGTCGGAAGTTTATTTGGGGTCATATTTGGCGCAGCCACGGTATACCTTGCATTAAAAGCAGGCTTAACAGTTTCTGCATCCATACCTATTGCGGTGATTGCGATTACCTTGGGACGTAAGTTTTTAAAGACGACTATTCTGGAGAACAATATCATACAAACTACTGGCTCTGCAGGAGAAAGTATTGCAGCAGGCGTAGCATTTACCTTACCTGGATTTTTATTTTTATCCTCACCAGATAGCGCAGAATATTTTAATTATTTAACCATATTAATATTGGCCATTGTAGGAGGTTTGTTGGGCACATTATTAATGGTGCCATTGCGCAAAGCCTTAATTGTAAACGAACACGACAACTTACCTTATCCAGAAGGAACTGCATGTGGAGATGTATTAAAAGCAGGAGAGAAGGGAGGAGATTTTGCAAAGACAGCATTCTGGGGATTAGGAGTTGCATTCGTTTATGCACTCTTACAAAAAGTATTGCATGTAATTGCAGAAACACCTTATTATGCAACACAGCAAATCAATAAATTTTTTCCATCCGCAAAAGTGAGTGGAGAAATCACCCCAGAATATTTAGGGGTAGGATATATTATTGGGCCTAAAATTGGGGGCGTATTGGTTGCAGGAGGGGTGTTGAGTTGGTTGGTTTTTATTCCATTATTTTCTTCCTTGGTACCACCCGATATGATTGCAGCACAATTAGTGAAACTAGGGTACTTAGCTGATATAGCGGTGGCTGGCGGAAAAGGCGGTTGGGATCCCGTAGCACATACTTTTAAAGATTTTTCTTCTGCAGTGTATTATGCTTATATCAGACAAATTGGAGCAGGAACAGTTGCCGCAGGAGGTATTATTACATTAATTAAAACAGTACCAACGATTGTTAAGTCTGTTAAAGGATCAGTTGCGTCTTTAAAAGCCGAGAGCGGAGAAAATGCAGGCACTGTGTTAAGAACAGAAAAAGACTTGAGTTTAAAAGTAGTTGGCTTAGGAACAGTAGGCCTTATTCTTTTGATTACTTTATTGCCTCAAGTACCTGGAGACAGTGTGTTGCAGAAATTATTAATTGGAATTTTAGTCATCCTATTTGGTGCTTTATTCGTAACCGTTTCTTCTAGAATTGTAGGCTTAATTGGATCATCCAATAACCCCATCAGTGGTATGACCATTGCAACCGTAATGGGAACCAGCTTGATTTTTTTAAGCATGGGATGGACAGGTCAAAGTTATGAGCCATTGGTATTGGTAGTGGGTGGGATGATCTGTATAGCTGCAGCCAATGCGGGTGCTACTTCACAAGATTTAAAAAGTGGATACATTGTAGGAGCCACACCACGCAATCAACAGATTGCATTATTTGTGGGAGCCATTGTATCTTCTTTGGTAATTGGATTAACCGTGAAGTTCTTAGACAAACCTAGTTCAGAAATGTTGAGTCAAGGAATCAATCATGCCATTGGCACAGAAAAATATCCAGCACCACAAGCCACTTTAATGGCCACATTGATCAAAGGAATCCTTTCTCAAAACTTAGATTGGCAATATGTGTTTGCGGGTGTTTTCTTAGCCATTACGATGGAGCTTTGTGGTATTAAGTCATTAAGTTTTGCAGTGGGAGCATACCTGCCGTTGGCTACCACTTTGCCAATCTTTTTAGGCGGTGCAATTAGAGGGATTGTAGAAAGCAAACAGAAAAAAGCCAATCAACAACTCAGTGCCGAAGAAGAGGAATTGGGTAAGGGCAATTTGTTTGCAACCGGATTGGTAGCAGGAGGAGCAGTAGCAGGAGTAATCATTGCATTTGTGTCTGGCTCCGAATCTGGTGAGAAATTTTTGGCAGCGGTAAGCCAAGAAGAAGGATTGGTTCATCTGCTATCGGAGAATGGTTATTTCTTGATGGGCTCCTTATTCTTTGCATTGATGGCAGGCATCCTTTATAAAGTGGCCACCAAAAAATAACTTTTCACTGGTTAAACCTTTGGTTCGTTTAGCTATCTTACTGCAAATTCAGTACATGAAATTTGCAAAGGGCATTCTATTTTGCTTAGCCATCATAGCCACTTTCGGATTTAGCGCATTGGTGGACGATCCCATTCCCTTTAAAAAATATGGATATACACCGGCGCAGGCTGCTGCACGATTGTTAGACCGATTCAGTTTTGGTGCCAAGCCAGGACAGGTAGAAGCAGTGGTGAGTATGGGTTTAGAAAACTGGTTGGAACAACAATTTGCAGCCAATCTACCCAATGAAGCATTAAACAAAAGACTAGCTGCATTTAAATCTTTATCGTTGACGAATGATACGATTGTAAATACCTATTTAAACGCGGGTCAGGTTATTCGATTGGCAACTAGAAAAGGCATCATTAATCGAGATTCAATTAAGGGTGATCAAAAAGAATACAGGGAACAGGTTCGTGTAATTATGGAGCAAGAAGGGTACAAGCCCATACAAGAATTGCACCGCGAATTAGTGAATCAAAAAGTATTAAGTGCTGCTTATAGTAATAATCAATTGCAAGAAGTACTCACAGATTTTTGGTTCAATCATTTTAATGTTTCCGTTACCAAGAATCAATGCCAGCAATATGTGTATACTTATGAGCGAGATGCCATCCGTCCGAATGTAATGGGACGATTCAAAGATTTGTTATTGGCCACTGCACAGCATCCAGCTATGTTAGAATATTTAGACAATGCAAGTAGTGTTAGCATAAAAAATCAGCCAAGGGCAAATATGGCTGCCCCTAGAAATGCAAGAGGCTTGAATGAAAACTATGCGCGTGAGGTAATGGAATTGCATACACTAGGTGTTGACGGAGGATACACCCAAGCTGATGTAACAACAGTTGCCAAAGCTTTAACGGGGTGGAGTGTAGAAAAAGGCAATTTTTTATTTAGGCCTCGTCAACACGATAATGAGGCTAAAACAATTCTAAATAAAAATTTTCCTGCCAACGGTGGATACCAAGAAGGGATTGATGTATTGACCATGTTGGCAGAACATCCTTCAACCGCAAAATTTATTTGTACCAAGTTGGCTACCAGATTTGTGAGTGATACACCTTCTGCATCATTGATTAAAAACATGGTGAAAACCTTCCAATCAACTGATGGAGATATCAAAGCAGTTTTGCGCACCATGGTGTATGATCCAGCATTTTGGAAAAAATCGGTTTCGCATGAAAAAATAAAATCGCCTTTTGAAATGGTTATCAGCGCTGTTAGAGCAACCAATGCACAAGTGATACAACCCTTTCAATTATTTAATTGGTGCACCAAAATGGGGCAGCGTTTTTATTATTACCAAGCACCAACTGGATTTCCAGATAGGGCATCGAATTGGATTAATACGGGCGCCCTGTTGAATCGAATGAATTTTGGTTTGGCATTTGCTTGTCAAAAAATTCCAGGAGTCAGAATGGATTTAGCTGCATTAAATAATTACCATGAACCAGAAAGTGCCATTGATGCGTTGACAGTTTATAGCAATATTTTAATACCTCAACGAGATCATACCGCAAATATTAAACGATTGATTCCCTTGGTGAATGACGAAGCAGTAGAAGAAAAAATTAGTAAAGCCGCAACAGTAGATAAAACTGCTGAACAAATGATATTAGATAAGGGAACAAAAAATATGTTGTCGCAAGTAGTAGGAATCATTATTGGCTCACCCGAATTTCAAAGAAAATAATATGAGTAGTAGAAGAGCATTCATGCGATCAGGTGCAATGGCACTATTTGCAACCGGCATTGCAGGAGGGATACCTGCATTTATCACTCGAGCCGCTGCTGCAGGAATGCCTCCTGCTCCCTACAAAAAAAATAAAGTATTGGTATGCATATTCCAAAGAGGAGCCATGGATGGACTCATGGCAGTTACTCCATTCACAGATATGGAATTGAAGAAGGCAAGACCCACTTTGTTTATGGATCCCACCAATGGTGCGGGTAAATTAGTTGATTTGGATGGGCAGTTTGGATTGCATCCGAGCTTTGCTTCCTTGCAACCATTCTTTGCAGACAAAAGATTAGCCATTGCACATGGAGTAGGCAGTCCGAATACAACTCGCAGTCATTTTGATGCACAGGATTATATGGAATCGGGTACCCCTTTTAGCAAGAGCACTTCCAGTGGTTGGTTAAACAGAGCAGTAGGTTTAATGGGACATGATGCCAGTCCATTTAGAGCAGTGAGTATTACTGGTGCATTGCCAAGAAGTTTATATGGAAGCCAGGAAGCATTGGCCATTAGTAACTTAGCCGACTTTGCCCTTCAAACCAAAGGAAACCCAATAGCTGCTAATTTAACAGCAGGTTCATTTGAAGAATTGTACGAGCAAACCAGCAATCGTTTATTGAATAGAGCAGGCAAAGAAAGTTTTGAAGCATTAAAAATGCTGAACGTAAATGATATCAAAAACTATCAACCCGTTGCGGGCGTAGTATACCCCAACAGCCCACTCGGTAATTCATTAAAACAAATTGCCGTACTCATTAAAATGAATATTGGATTGGAAGTGGCATTTGCAGAGAGTGGGGGATGGGACACGCATTTTAATCAAGGCACCCTCAATGGAGTATTCGCTCGCAACGTTCGAGACTTTAGCGATAGCATTGCAGCATTTTGGAATGATATGGGCGCTTATCAAGACGATGTAACGGTTATGACCATGACCGAATTTGGAAGAACCGTTGCTCAAAACGGAACAGGTGGTACCGATCATGGAAGAGCCAGTTGCTCATTTATTTTAGGCAATGATGTGAAAGGTGGAAAAGTCTATCAGCAAATAGGTTCATTGGCTAAAGATCAATTAGAAGATCAACGCGACCTGCCTGTTACCACTGATTTTAGATCGGTATTTAGTGGTGTAGCCAATAAACATTTAAACATCAACAACAACGGCATATTATTTCCGAAGTGGGAGGGGAAGGTGTTGGAGATTGTACGATAGTAATCTGTCCATTCGGTAGGAATAAATTGTACTATTCTTTTGTTGGTTCTACGTTTACAGGAACATCTCTAATTGCAGCATCAAAGCCTCGACGTAAAAACTTACGGTATGCTATTGAATATTCTTTTTGAAATTGTTCCCTTGTAAGTAGTTGGTAGTTTCCTT
>JBBAJU010000003.1:139678-166973 GCA_040403845.1 Sediminibacterium sp. | reverse complement strand
CTTTCTCAATAGGAGTTAAATGCTCTTTTCTGTTGTATTTATCAAAAAGAAAAATTACCCTTTTATGTTGTGGATATTTGGCTAGAATAGCTTCCATTTTTTCACCCAACGGAAAATCTTTTTCGAACAGGGGTTTACCCACCGATGCCGGTGCTTTTTCTCTGGTATGCATTCGATTGATGGTAGCTTCTAAAGTTGCTAATAAATTAGCAGGCATATCAGGTACTTTACTCGCTTTAGCCAATAAACCCTGCAACTGTTTTTTACTTAAACTACCTCTTTCTTCATATTGGTGCATTAAACTCATTACAAACAGCGCGTCAGGATTATGCTTGTAACAAATTTCCAGCACCCTATCTATAATATCCAATTTCCCTTTAGGCATTTTGCGAAGATACACTAAAGAATATGACGTATATTTCTGAATTAAATTCAGCGAATATGCATAAACTGCTTTTAGGTTTGCTCCTTATTACTGGTGCAAACTATTCTATTGCCCAAACCAATAAAGAACCACTATCCGAAAATGTAAACGATTATTTCAAACCCATGAAATGGCGCAGCATTGGGCCTTTCAGAGGAGGCAGGTCTAATACAGGCACAGGGGTTAAAGGGGATATCCATACCTATTATATGGGAACCACAGGCGGTGGATTATGGAAAACGAATGACAGAGGAATTACCTGGAATAATATTTCGGACGGGCAGTTTAAAACAGGATCAGTAGGTGCTATTGCAGTATCAGAAAGCAATCCCAATATTGTTTACGTTGGAATGGGAGAACATGCCATGCGCGGAGTAATGACGCATCATGGAGATGGCATGTATAAAAGTACAGATGCAGGAAATACCTGGAAAAAAATTGGACTAGATGCTACACAGCATATTGCACGCGTAATTATAGACCCAACCAATCCAGACATCGTATACGTTGCAGCACAAGGCGCATTATACAGCAATTCAACTGAAAGAGGTATTTACAAAAGCACCGATGGAGGAACAACATGGAAAAAGATTTTATACATCAACGATAAAACAGGCTGTGCAGAGTTATCGATGGATTCAAAAAATCCTAGCATATTATATGCAGCCATGTGGGAACACGGAAGATTACCTTGGAAAGTAATTAGTGGTGGAGCAGGAAGTGGCTTGTATAAGTCTACCGATGGAGGTGCTAATTGGGAAAAACTAACAACAGGTTTACCAAAAGAAATGGGTAAAATGGCCATAGCAGTGAGTGGGGCCAACTCAGATAAAGTATATGCATTAATAGAAAGTGATTTCGATAAAAATGCAGGAGGGCTTTATGTATCTAATAATGCAGGAAAAAGTTTTAGTCAGGTTTCAGCAGAGCATAAACTCATTCAACGTGCATGGTATTATATAGAAGTATTTCCAGACCCCAATAATGAAAACACCTTGTATGTATTAAGTGCGCCGGCATTAAAATCGATTGATGGAGGAAAAACATGGGAGAATTTACAAGGTGTGCACGGAGACTACCACAACCTTTGGATCAATCCAAGCGATTCAAAAAATTTAGTGATGGCCGATGATGGCGGCGTAACCATTAGTTTTAATGGAGGACAAACCTGGAGCAGCCAAAGCAATATGCCAACTGCACAGATGTATCGCATCAATGTAGACAATTTATTTCCGTATAATATTTATGGAGGACAGCAAGATAATTCATCAGTAAAAATTGCAAGTAGGTCTTTTTCCGGTGGGATTACAGCCGCCGATTGGTCTGCATCAGCAGGCGGAGAAAGTGCATTCTTAGCATTTGATCCCAATAATCCAAGATATGTTTTGGGAGGGTCTTATCAAGGAACCATTGAAGTATTAGATACCAAAACAAATGCGAGTACCAATATCATGGCAGCACCCATACAGTATTTAGCAATGGATGCAAAAGACATGAAATATCGTTACAATTGGAATGCCCCCATCATTCACAGTCAACACGAGCCAGGCACTTACTATCATGGAGCACATGTATTATTAAGAACAAGAGATATGGGTAAAACATGGGACGAAGTATCTCCGGACTTAACTAGAAATGAAAAAGAAAAACAAGTAAAACCAGGAGTACCATTTACCAATGAATCAGTAGGTGCAGAAAACTATGGAACACTCAGTTATGTAATTGAATCACCATTAGAAAAAGGAGTGATTTATACAGGCAGTGATGATGGATTAGTATACGTTACAAAAGATGGAGGAGCGAATTGGAAAAATATTACACCAGCAGGATTAGCAGAGTGTTTAATCAATGCAATAGAAGTATCTCCCTTTGATAAAGCAACGGTTTATATTGCAACCACCCGATATAAATTTAACGACCATACACCGGGCTTATACAAGAGTACAGACTATGGAAAAACCTGGACCAATATCAGCAATGGTATACCCGTAGGATCTTTCACACGCGTGGTAAGAGAAGACGACAAAAGAAAAGATTTGTTGTATGCAGGAACAGAAAACGGAGTGTATATTTCTTACAATGGCGGAAAGAATTGGACTTCATTTCAATTGAATCTTCCCAATACACCCATCACCGATTTACGTGTACACCAAGGAAATTTAATAGCAGCAACATCAGGAAGATCGTTTTGGATTTTGGATGATTTAACAACCGTTCGTCAATTCAAATCAGCCCCTACTACTTTATCTGTATATCAACCTTCACCAGCAATACTAGCAAGTGGCAGTTCTGAACTAGACGGCAATAGCGCAGACTTTGATGGTACTAATCCATACAGAGGTGTTAATCCAGCAACAGGCATAGTAGTCTATTATGATTTACCAGAATTAAAAGATAAAGCAGTAGTAACCATGACCATTAAAGATGGATCTGGTAAAATCATCAGAACATTTAGTTCTAAAGCAGACCCTAATTATAAAAGATACGATGGTGCTCCACCAAGAGATCCACAATTATCTACGAATAAAGGGTTAAATAGATTTGTTTGGAATCTAAGGCATGCTACTATGCCAGGAGTTCCCAATACTTATATTGAAAGTAGCTTCCGCGGACATAAAGCCATACCAGGAACCTATACCATTACTATAGAAGCGGAAGGAAAAACAGTGAGCACTACTGCAACCATCCTGCCTAATCCGAATTACCCCACAACAGCAGCAGAGTATGGGGAATTTGATGAAGTAATGACTGGCATGGAAAATACGGTGAAAGAAATGCATGAAATGGTAAACGAATTATTTGCGAAGAAGCAACAATTGGATCAGCTAATTAAAACATTACCGAATGGTGCCACTAAAACCAATGCAGAAGCTTTGGCCAAAAAATTACAAGCATGGGACGAAGACATGATACAGCGTAAATCTACCGCTTATGATGATGCAGAAAATTTCTTAAATAAATTTACTGCCAACTTTATGTTCATGATGAATCAAACAGAAAGTGATATACCAAGGGTAAATAAGCCCAATCTTGATTTATTAAAAATATATACCACCCAGTGGCAATCTTTAAGAGAAAGAGGAGAGAATTTAAATAAAATAGAAATACCCGCATTAAATAAAGAATTATTTAATGTAGGAATAGGTGCCATTCGTACAAATTAATATAGCTTAAGCCAACTGACCAATATATTTGTGGAGCTAAATCATGTTACATGAAAAAGTTCCTACAATATATTGGTTATTTTTTTGGTGCTATCTTATCAATACTGTTGGTATTATTTGTTGTTTATTTTCAACCAGACAGAAGTTTGGATGAACTAAAACCATTGTATGTAAACAATGAATCGGAGTTTATGCCATTGATGGGCATGAATGTGCATTATAGAGACCAAGGCAATCCGAATGATTTAGTTCCTTTAATTCTAATTCATGGTACCAGCTCTTCCTTACATACATTTGAAGAAGTGGTTAAAAGAATTAATAAAAACAGAAGGGTCATCACGTTAGATATGCCTGCATTTGGACTTACCGGACCCAATGACAACAATGAATATAGTTTTAAGTATTACAGTCAATTCTTAGACTCATTTTTAACCAAACTCAATATTCCATTATGTGATATAGGTGGGAACTCTTTAGGCGGAGGAATTTCTTGGCAGTTTGCAACTTACTATCCCAATAAAGTAAGAAAACTCATTTTAATTGATGCAACAGGTTATCCTGTTATGAATGTAAAAGGATCAATTGGTTTTAAAATAGCTTCTACCCCAATAATAAACAATGTGATGTTATTTATTACCCCAAAGGCATTGGTAAGTGCAAGCCTAAAGGGCATTTATCATGATCCAAGTATTATTAACCAAGAACAGATTGATCGCTTTCATGATATGGCCATTGCACAAGGAAATAGAAAAGCATTATTGGCCATTTTTAAAAAGGGATTAGAGCAAGAGCCAGATAAAATTAAGGCCATTCAAAAGCCCACCCTGATTATTTGGGGAGACAAGGACGGATTGATTCCAGTGCAAAATGCCAAACTATTTAATAAAGATATCAAGGGAAGTAAGCTGGTTATTTTGAAAAAAATAGGTCATGTACCTATGGAAGAAGACCCGGCAGCAACGGCAGCGTTGATTAATGAATTTTAAAACGGGGCTAGGTTGGTAAAACGTTAAATTGGTAAAAGAAATCGGGGACAATCACACCCCCCGATATGAATGCACCCCGAATATAAGACGAAATCCTGATGCAATATGCATAAAGTTTTTTACTTTTTTCAAATTCTTCTGGGTACTAATTAAATTTTCAGCAGTTTCTTGAATATTGGTTATGTCTAAATGCGTTCCAATAACCATCCCAGTTAATTCACCTTCATTGTTACGCATGGCCATTGCTCTACTCAAAATAGTAATCCAATTTCCATTCTTCCCAAACTTCTTTAATAGGGTATTTGGCCCATTCTGAAATATGGTATTCCGATCTGCCCAATAAATCAAAATATGATTTATTGCACCAAAGTTCTTGGCTGAGTACATCATACTCCCAACCTCCTAATTGACCTACGGCTAATAAGGTTTTAAATTAGGTAGCATAAGATTGGCAGTTGGGCATTTGGTTGAATTTGATACAGCTTAAAGGTAAACTTAAGCATTGAATAAGTGAAAACTATACCTCCATTATGTTCAATAATATCAATTAAGCGGGGTTTGTAGCTTAAATTGTACCCTAAATTACTTTTTCATGAAAAAAATGCTTCTTACCGCTTTTCTGAGTTGCACCTTGATCATTGGCAATGCACAAAGTCTTCAACCTATTGAACAAAAATTAATAAAAAAAATAGAAGAGCATTATCCTGCAATGATGGAGCTCCTAAAAAATTCGGTAAACATTAATAGCGGAACATTTAATGTGGCCGGCGTAAAAGCTGTGGGTGATTTGTATGCGAAAGAGTTAGAAAAATTAGGCTTTACCATCGAGTGGATTAATATGCCCGATTCTATTAAGCGAGCCGGACATTTGGTAGCCACCAGAAAAGGCAATAAAGGAAAAAAGATGTTGTTGTTGGGGCATTTAGATACCGTGTTTGAACCAGATATGCCTGCTAATCCATTTACTATTTTAAACGATAGCACCATTACTGGTCAAGGAATAAATGACATGAAAGGAGGTGATGTAATCATTATTGCAGCCATGAAAGCCATGCACGAATTAAACTTGTTGAATAATGCTACCATCACCATTTATATGACAGGAGACGAAGAAAATGCAGGAGAGCCAAGAAGTATTACCAGAGGAGATTTTATTGAGCGTTCTAAGCAACACGATGTAGTACTTGCTTTTGAAGGGGCTGCAGGCTTTAATACAATTGCAACCGCAAGAAGGGGTGCTAGTTCATGGGAGTTAACGGTAGAGGGAAAGCAAGGACATTCCTCAAGCGTTTTTGGGGCAGCAGGATATGGTTCAATTTATGAGGCAGCTAGAATTGTGAATAGTTTTAGAGAAACATTAAGCAAAGAACCATACCTCACTTTTAATCCAGGCATTTTTATTGGAGGCTCCGAGGTAAGCGCCAACTTTGAACAACAGCGTGGTGAAGCGTCAGGAAAAACCAATATTATTTCGCCTAAAACATTTGTAAATGGAGACCTCCGTTTTTTAACTGAAGAACAAAAAAATAATGCCAGAAATGCTATGCGGAAAATTGTTTCAGCAAGTTTACCTGGCACTAAAGCAACCATTCATTTTCAGGATGGAATTCCTTCGATGGCACCAACCAAGGGAAATGAAGCATTGGCAAATATTTTAAGTAAAACCAGTGAAGACATGGGATTAGGGAAAGTAGTGCCAGGCAATCCGGGCAGTAGAGGAGCGGGAGATATTTCTTATGTGGCAGCTTATGCAGATTGCTTAGATGGATTAGGTGCTTCAGGAAAAGGGGCGCATGCGCCAGGAGAAACACTTAACTCAAAAGAGTTTCCTATACTTATGAAAAGAGCAACCATTTTCATATACAGACTAACCCAAGCAGTCAACTAAAAAGTTTCTAATAGATTTACAAAAATTCCGCTGCTCCCATTACGACCCATGCCATAGTCAATAGCAATATTGGTATTGGTTTTCTTGCTCATTTTAATGCGCAAGCCAAACCCATAACCAGCCGCAAATTCATTGGCTAAATTTTGTTGTTTGGCTTCATCGGAAGCGGTAGTTAAATTAAAAAAAGCAACTCCACCGAATAGCCCATTTTTAGAAACCGGAAAACGATATTCCGTTTCACCATACCACATATTTTCGCCCCGAATTCTACCTTGAATATAACCCCTACCTGTTCTATTATACATATCCCAACCAATTGCGGGCATTTCTAAATAAGGTTGTTTGCCACTCATTAATAAACTTCCCATGGTCCAAAAACCAATGATATGTGGCTTTACCAGCTTTTTATTAAGATTCCAATAAGTTCTATATTCATAATACAATGTGTTATGAGAACGAGTGCTTCCAAAAATTTCATTGTTGATTCTAAAAGTCATTTTTGCATACTGCCCTTTATGTGGATTAACCGAATTATCTCTGGTGTCATACAAAAGGTTCAAGCTAATACCAACTGAAGCATATTGATCTTGTCTAATTTTATTTTGGGTAGAGTAATTATAATGTGCAGTTAAGTACTGATTAGCAATAGACGTATCTAATAACTGGTCTACAACACTATAATGACGATCAATATTAATACCAACTCCTGCATACCATGATCCTAAAATTTTTTTATACAAGGTTTGATAAAAACGTAGATAATTAAATTTCATTGGCTCTTCCTTTGCAGAAGTATTAGGAAGATCTTTGAAATTAATTCCTAGTCCATACGTGGACTGCGAAAAAATAAGCCAGCGCCAATCCCCCTGTAAAACCCATTCATCATCTTTTAAAAAAATCATGTTTCGGGCATACAGATTAAACTGATTACGAGTGGTAATGGTTGCATTGGCCAATATATTAGACAAGTGCGTTTTATTAGCAGTTCCTGATAAAAAGTTGGCACTAATGCCAGCACCAATTACAAAACCCAATGCAGGATTGTAGCCAGGAATGGGTAAGATACTGGTATACAATTTACGTGGAATCAGGGAGTCATTTTCTAGCTTTTTATTCGTTTTTTTTGTGCCAAATATTACGTCAACAATATCTTTTTCAGGGAGTTTTACGTTCTGAGCGGAAGATGAATTAAATATACACTGCACTATAATAATCAGTAAAAAGAGAGAAAATTGTTTCAATAAGCGTGGTTTATTGGCAAAATAAATCGTGTATATTACAAAGGTACAATAAAGAAAAGAATATGAAAAAGCATATCCTACTATTAGCAATGATTTTGGGCATTATAGGGCTTAATTCCGTTTCAATCAATGCACAAATACTCCCATTGAGAGAACAAGCAAAATTGATTGACGAAGTAGTAGATGATCGATTAAACAACTTATTGCCACAGTTAATGGAAAAAACAGGCATAGATATGTGGGTAATGATTACTAGAGAATATAATGAAGATCCTATCGTAAAAACCATGTTACCCGCCACTTGGATAAGTGCAAGAAGAACAACCATGTTGGTGTTTTATTACAACCCACAAACAAAGGAATACACCAAATCTGCAGTAGCCAGGTACAATGTAGGAAGTTCAATTAAAGCATCTTGGGACATGACCAAGTATCCAGATCAATGGGATGCATTAATGGCTTTAGTAAATAAACACCAACCAAAAAAAATAGGCCTTAATATCTCTAAAAGCTTCGGACATGCAGACGGTTTAGATCATACAGAGTATGAGCAATTCATACAAAAATTACCCGCTGCATTTAAATCAAAAGTGGTATCATCAGAACCATTGGCAGTGGCTTGGTTAGAAACTAGAACAGCCAGAGAAATGCAATACTATCCTCAAGTAGTGCAAATAAGTAAAGCCATCATTGCAGAAGGATTTAGCAGCAAAGTAATTACGCCAGGCATCACTACTTCAGAAGACTTAGTATGGTGGTACAGACAAAAAATTAACAGCTTAGGATTGGCAACATGGTTTCATCCTTCAGTAGAAATTCAACGCAATGACCAGGTTGAATTTGATCATTTAAAAGCATTTAGTAATAAAGGGTATGATCCTAAAAATATTATTCAGCAAGGTGATCTATTGCATGTAGATTTTGGTATCACTTATTTAAGATTGAACTCAGATATACAAGAGCATGCCTATGTATTAAAACCAGAAGAAACAGATGCACCTGAATATTTAAAAAATGCATTAGCCATTGGTAATCGATTACAAGATATTTTAACCAATCAATTTGCACTCAATAAATCGGGTAATAAAATTTTATCTGATGCATTAGCAGAAGCAAAAAAACAAAATATCAATGCCACCATTTATACCCATCCAATAGGATCACACGGGCATGCAGCAGGCCCTACGATTGGAATGTGGGATCAGCAAAATGGTATACCTGGAAGTGGCGACTACCCTATGTATTACAATACGGCCTATTCAATCGAGTTGAATGCAGCAGTAGAAATTAAAGAATGGAAAAAATCAATACGCATCATGTTAGAACAAGATGGATACTTTGACCAAACTGGTTTTAAATACATCAGCGGAAGACAAACTAAATTACATTTAGTAGGAAATCCTAACTGGCAGTAGTGTTATTAGTATTATTTAAAGGAATCAGGGCACTCACAAAATAAGCAGGTATAGTACAAATTAAAATCCAAATATAGAAATCATAGAAACCCATGTATTCACTGAGTAAACCAAAGCCATAACAGAAGTGTTGGAAAGCCACCATTAACATAATGGGGGTTTCATCAACGGGCTGGAATAATGCTAGATAGGCATAAACCAATAAAGAAAGATTCATTGCGGTGCATAAAAAAAGTAGGGTCTTTCTATTAAAAGTACGGGCTGCAACAAAATAGCCAGCAACAAAACTACCCAACACCATGATAAAGGAAGTCCAAAATGAAATTTCATTATCGGGCAACCCTAAAGAATCAAACATGATTGCTGCTGTACTATACAGCGCAATAAATGAGATACCCGAAGCAATCCATATGCTGGAAATCCAACCGAGCGGAGCAATTTTTTGGGTAGTAATTTCAGACACTATAAACTATTAAGCTTTATAAATGATATGAATATTTACTACTTTATCACTTATATCGAACGTTTAAAATTAGGAATCTTTCTATGCTTAGTTGCTTGCTCATAAGCATACGCCATTCCAATAATAGTTCCCTCTTGATAAGCAGAAGCTACAAAAGAAAGACCTACAGGTAAACCATGAATATCACCCATCGGAACAGTAATATGCGGATAACCAGCCATGGCAGCAGGAGGACAAAAATAAAAGCCAGGGTCTTGGTCTCCATTTACCCAATCAATACAATGTGCTGGGCCATAACTAGTACCCACAATCGCATCTAATTGATTGGCCTGCATAGTGCGATCTATAATACCACGAGCAGAAGTAGATTTAGCCAATGCAGTTTTATATTCTTCACTGCTTAAGCTGCCTTTAGCATTACTCATTTCAACCAATTCCTGTTTAAAATAAGGCATAGTTTTTTCCGCATGTTTTTTATTGTATGCAATTAATTCGCTCATGCTCTTAACGCCATTTTTTACCGTAGATAAATATTTATTGAGCCCATCTTTAAACTCATAGAGCAAAACCTGAAACTCCGATTCGCCCAAAGGACCTGTTTCTTTCACCAACTCAACAGGAACAATGATAGCCCCCATTTTTTTCAATTGGTCAATTTCCTTTTGGTATAATGCCACTACTTCCTCTTGACGGCCTCTTAAAAAAGATTGCTCTACACCAATCCGTTTTCCTTTTAAAGCATCCTTATTTAAAAAACTAGTGTAGTCTTTCGCAATTTTATCTTTTGCATTTAACGTTACTGCATCCGCAGGATCTACACCCACCATCGCATTCAACAATACCGCCGCATCCGCCACGGTGCGAGTCATAGGGCCGGCTGTGTCTTGTGTAGCAGAAATAGGAATAATGCCCGATCTGCTCACTAAACCAACCGTAGGTTTAAGCCCAACAATACCACAGAAAGAAGCAGGAGCAACCACCGATCCATCGGTTTCAGTACCCACGGCTACTGCACATAAATTTGCAGAAACAGCCACTGCAGATCCAGCACTAGAACCACAAGGAGAGCGATTGATTATATAAGGATTTCTGGTTTGTCCACCTCTGCTACTCCACCCACTACTAGAACGAGTAGACCTAAAATTGGCCCATTCACTTAAATTGGTTTTGGCTAAAATAATTGCACCCGATTTACGCAATTGCGATACCACAAAAGCATCTTTAGCAGCAATATGATTTTCTAAAGCCAAAGAACCAGCAGTCGTATGCATTTTATCGGCAGTATCAATATTGTCTTTAATCATGATCGGAATCCCGTGCAAAGGCCCGCGTAATTTGCCCGCTTTGCGTTCCTTATCCATTTGCTCCGCCAATTGCATGGCTTCTGGATTCACTTCAATCACCGATAAAAGATCATGTCTTCCTTGATCTATTTCACTAATGCGACGTAAGTATAATTCGGTCAATTTAACAGAAGAAATAGTACCCGCTTTTAAACCACCTTGTAATTCGGCAATCGTGAATTCAGAAAATTCAAATTCATCTCTTCCAGAAGCAGCAGCAGCTATTTCGGCACTATCTTTTTTATTTTCTTTGGAGGAATCACTACCGCCGCCACATCCAGTTAAAACAGTTGCAGCAGTGCCCGCTACTGTTACCGCCGCCGCAGCCGCTAAAGACCCATTACGCAAAAATTTTCTTCTGTTCATAAATCAAAATTGAATATTGAAAATAACATAAAAACGCCAATCCACTTTGTACATTTGCCGCATGCAAAAACCAATTATATGTGTAGGAGCCATTTTAGTAGATGAGCTCATTCATGCCGGACACGCGATATTACCGGCAACCACTGTTGATGCCAATATAACCAAAACGGCAGGGGGAGTAGCCCATAATATTGCCAAGCAATTAAGCATATTGGGTGTGAATGTTCAATTAATCAGCGTATTTGGAAACGATAGTGATGGAGATTGGTTAAAGCAATCATGTGCAGCAGCTGGGGTAAAAATAGATGCCAGCATCACCAAAGAAGGAATTTCTGGCAGGTATTCAGGAGTTATGAATGTAGATGGATCATTATATGCGGCATTCTTGTCGAATGCAGCAGTAGAAATGGTTACACCAGCCCATTTAGAAAAAAACGAAGCCCTATTATTAAGTGCACAATATATCATGGCAGATGCCAATACCAGTGTAGAAAGCATGAATTGGCTGTTGCAGTTTAGCAAAAAAACAGGCATTCCCTTTATTATAGAGCCCGTATCGGTACCCCCAGCCAGCAAGCTAAAAAATATGGACCTAGAGAGTTTGTATATGGTAACACCTAACGAAGATGAGTTGCCTGTGATGTGCAGTGAAAAATCATTCTTAACCCAATTACAAGTAGAAGAACTCTTAAAAAGAGGGGTACAAAATATTTGGTTACACAATGGAAAGCAGGGATCTGCTTTTTATAATAAGGACAAAGCCATTACGCTACATGCACCAGATATAGAGGTAGTAGATTGCACAGGCGCAGGAGACGGATCCTTATCTGGATTCTTATTAGGTAAAACACTAGGAAAAACAGATGATGAATGTATCAAATTGGCGCATACATTATCTGCAGAAATACTACAAGTAAATGGAGCCATTGTTACCCATTTATCTCAAGAAGAACTATTGTCAAGGGTTAGTAAATATTATCCATCATAAAGCAAGCAACCAATCCAATGCATCCATCCATTCATTTACACCCAACAGTTGCAGCCGCTTTAAGAGACGGAGAACCCGTAGTAGCACTAGAAAGTACTATTATAGCACACGGTATGCCTTACCCACAAAACGTAGCAACAGCAAGGGCTGTAGAAGAAATAGTGAGAAGTAATGGGGCCATTCCAGCAACCATTGCCATCATCAAAGGAAAATGTACAGTAGGATTAACCGATGAGGAGTTGGAATATTTTGGACAAGCAAAAGATATCCTTAAAGTGAGTTTGCGCGATATGCCCTATGTTATCAGCAATGGCTTATACGGAGCAACAACCGTTGCAGCTACCATGCGCATCGCAGCCATGGCGGGCATACAAATTTTTGTAACAGGAGGCATAGGAGGTGTGCATAGAGGAGCAGAAACCAGTATGGATATTTCAGCGGATTTAACCGAAATGGAACATACTAATGTGGCCGTAATTTCAGCAGGTGTAAAATCGATTTTAGATATTGGGCTCACATTGGAATACTTAGAAACAAAGGGTATACCTGTTGTAACCATGGGCCAAGAAGCATTTCCCAGTTTTTATTCGCAAAACAGTGGGTTTAAAAGTCCACTCCAATTAGATAGCCCCGAAGCCATTGCTGCCATGCTGAAAGTGAAATGGGATATGGGTTTGAATGGATCGGTTTTAATTGCCAACCCGGTTCCGGCCAATCAAGAAATTCCATCAGATATGATGGAAGAACATATAGTATTGGCATTGGATGCAGCCCAAAGAGCAGGAGTAACAGGAAAAGATATTACCCCATTTTTACTCAAATTCATTGCAAGATATACGAATGGCGAAAGTTTGGAAGCCAATATAGCATTGATAAAAAACAATGCAGCATTAGGCGCAAAAATTGCAGTAGAATTATCAGCAATTACCAATTAATAAAGGGCTGATGCTAGAAGGATTCTTCTAGCGAATAACTTTTCTTTTTTCGAAATCGTAGCGTTGCGGTTGAGCCAACATCATAAATGGTTTCAAAACGCGGCCCCATTGCTTTTTCTGTTCTTCCCAATTTTGGGCATCATATACCATTGCATAAGATTTACCCAATACAGAAAACTGATTCCCTTCAACCATAATAGCAGTAGACTCATCAATAGCAATTCCCAATAAATGAGGATGCTGTTCAATCACCGGAATTAAATCGAACTGACGATTTCTAGCGAGTACATGTTGATCAATAGCCGTGTTCTTGAATAAATTCAATGCAGCTGGAAAATCAAAGGGCTTGGTCAAATCTTTTCTTGCATCACCCCCCACTAAAAGCGTACCCATGATGGTAGCACCAGCAGAAGTACCCATGAATACACCACCCCTAATAAATAAATCTTGCATAGTAGCGTGAACGCGCGTACCAAGGAATGCATCCGCAATGCGGCTTTGATCGCCCCCAGAAAAAAAAATCCCTTTTGCATTGCTGATTGCTTGAATAAACTCAGGCGAATCGGCAGCTTCTTTAGTGCGTGCATGTACTGTTGTTAAATTGGTAAAGCCTTCTTTTTTAAAACGAGTTAAATGAGCGCCCGCATTAATAGCAGAGTCATTGGTTGCCGTGGGGATTACCACCACCGATTGATCTTTCCCTCCAATTGAATTAGCAAACAATTGATACATGGTATCGGGCATGGAGCCACCGCCTACAATAATCAATTTTCCTTTTGGAAGAACTGTTACCGTTGCTGTTTGAATAGTGGGCGTTTGTGCAATAATAGATGACCTATTAAGCAAGAACGCAATAACCAAGAAACTAGTCCAAAATTTTTTCATGAATAGTATTTTACGAAAGCTGCTTTCGTTATTTTTTCGCAGGCGTAATAATAATATTGCGATACTCTACCGGACCATGATCGCCTTGTAACATAATTGGACCTGGCTCCCCTTCTTTACTATTGAGTGCACCACCTGTAATACCAGGAATAATTTGATCTACTATAATTGCTTTTCCATTGGCTACCACTGTTACTCTGCGACCAATTAAAGTGATATCATAAGTTTGCCATTCGCCTGGGGCTTTAGCAACCATTTCATTGGGTGTGATGAAGCCATAGATGCCGCCAAACAAAGTAGAACTTGGCTCTTTACCCATATTATCTTCTACTTGTACTTCGTAACGACCTCTCAAATACACGCCACTATTGCTTCCTGCAGGATACCTGAATTCAATATGCAATTGAAAATCTTCAAAACTTTGATCGGTAATAATATTGGCTCCACTTTTAGAACTGGTTAATACACCATTGATATTCACCCATTGATTGTTGTTTCTGTCTGCATGCCAACCTTCAGTGCCCTTGCCACTCAATAAATTAATAGGCGATCCCCATACTGGCGCTTTATCTCTTTTTAATAAAGGAGCACGCTCACCCATGAAGGAATGCACTTTACCGTAAGACTGTGTGATGGTTCCTTTTAATTGATCGTTTTCTAACACTGCATCAAACTCCATGTATTTGTCTAAGCGATCCCATTGAGAAGGAATGCTGAAATGAATTTTACCATCTTTCACTTGCACATGACTGATGGGTCTTGCACTACCACCATCGGCCACAAAGTATCCTACTAAAGTTTTTACTCCAGATAGTTTAACTTCTAACCAAGAAGGCGCAATGCGACCATCCATGTTTACGGTTAAATCCCAACGACCAATAATATCGTTGTCTGCAGCAATAGCATTAGTGATAGCAAAAAATCCTAGACCAAGGAACAAACAAATTTTTTTCATATCGGCAAGCTTTACTTTTTAATAGTAAGCTTGAAGATAATTAAATATGTCCATTCTTAATCTCATCTACCACACCAGGATCCAACAAGGTAGAAGTATCGCCTAGGTTTTCTGTTTCACCTTCAGCAATCTTGCGCAAGATTCTACGCATGATTTTTCCGCTTCGTGTTTTAGGCAGTCCATTGACAAATTGAATTTTATCAGGCTTAGCAATGGGTCCAATCATCCGCGTAACCGTTTGCAAAATGTCTTTGCGGGTAAGCTCTTCGTCGCCATGGGTATTGCTGTAAATAACATACGCATAAATACCTTGTCCTTTAACATCGTGCGGATAACCAACCACCGCACTTTCAATTACACCTGCGTGCATATTGATGGCATTCTCTACTTCGGCAGTGCCAATACGATGTCCACTCACATTGAGTACATCGTCTACTCTACCGGTAATTCTAAAGAAGCCATTCTCGTCTTTTAGAGCACCATCACCGGTGAAATATAAATTTTCGTAGGTAGCAAAATA
Source organism: Sediminibacterium sp. (assembly GCA_040403845.1). GTDB lineage: Bacteria > Bacteroidota > Bacteroidia > Chitinophagales > Chitinophagaceae > Sediminibacterium. The sequence continues at coordinate 151,400 of JBBAJU010000003.1, read as the reverse complement.
ATTGGTTCTGCAACGTTCGTGATCACCATAAGTCGTACGCAATAAAGAAGGCCAAGGAAACTTGATACACAAATTGCCTTTGTAAATGCCGTCTTCCGCTTCGGTAATTTCTACTCCTTTTTCATCCACTAAAATGGGTTGAATACCAGGCATAGGCAAAGTAGCCCAACCAGGTTTAGAAGGAGTGATGCCCGCTAAGTTGCTGATTAAACAACCGCCCGTTTCGGTTTGCCACCAGGTATCAATAATGGGACATTTTTTCTTACCCACGTTTTCGTTGTACCAATGCCATGCTTCTTCGTTAATGGGTTCACCCACGGTGCCCAATACTTTAAGTGAGCTCAAATCCTTTCCCTGTAAAGGTCCTAGGCCAAAGCTCATTAAAGAACGAATAGCAGTAGGAGCAGTATATAAAATATTGACTTTGTACTTGTCTACAATTTCCCAGAACCTTCCCGCATCGGGCCAAGTAGGAACGCCTTCAAACATTAGAGAAGTAGCGCCTGCGCTTAACGGACCGTATACAATATAAGAGTGCCCTGTAATCCACCCAATATCAGCCGTACAAAAATGTATTTGACCGGGTTGATAATTAAAGATGTTTACAAAAGTATAATTGGTGTACACCATATAACCCGCGCATGCATGCACGACTCCTTTTGGTTTACCCGTACTGCCCGAAGTATATAAAATAAAGAGTGGGTCTTCTGCATCCATTTCCACCGCATCCAATTCTTTGATACCCATTTCTTCTACATGACGCATTTCATCTTCCCACCAAAGATCTCTTCCTTTAATCATCGAAATAGGTGTACGAGTACGGGTATAAACAATTACTTTTTTTACAGTTCTATTTCCAATCAACGCATCGTCAATTACCGATTTCAACGGAATATCTTTACCACCTCGGAAAGCACCATCACAAGTAATAATGAATTCGCTTTGTGCATCGTATAAACGATCAGCAATACTTTGCGCACTAAAGCCACCAAAAATAACTGAGTGAATCGCTCCTATTCTTGCACAAGCTAAAATAGCGATGGCCAATTCAGGAATCATGCCCATGTACACACAAACGCGATCACCCTTTTGAACACCATTGTTAATGAGCACTTGCGCAAACTGGCAAACGCGTTTATGCAAAATACTATAAGTAAGAATTCGTTGTTTTTCGTTGGGATCATTCGACTCCCAAATAATCGCAGGAGTATTACCACGCTCAGCCAAATGACGGTCTAAGCAGTTTTCGGTGATATTGAGTTTACCCCCTTTAAACCATTCGTTCTTAGGCTCGGTAAAATTCCAGTCCAGCACTTTGTCCCACTTTTTTTTCCAAACAAAATTTTCTGCAACAGAAGCCCAGAAAGCTTCAGGATTTTCTACACTCTCTTTGTACACTTGTTGGTACTCTTCAAAAGAATTGATTTGATAAGGATAAGACATGACACAATTTTTCATGCGTAATTTAAATCATCTTGTAGAGAGTTGATAAAGATTTCTTGTTAAAACGATATATTTATAGATGAATAAAACAAAAGGAACTTCCATTACCAGTGTTATCAGCGCATCCTCCGTTGGTACCATGATTGAATGGTACGACTTCTATATATTCGGAAGTTTGGCAACTGTTATATCTACTAAATTTTTTCCGCAAGACAATCCCACTGCAGCCTTCTTAAGTACCTTGGCCACATTTGCAGCAGGCTTTGTGGTAAGACCATTTGGGGCGTTGTTTTTTGGAAGATTGGGCGACTTAATTGGACGCAAGTATACATTCATGGTAACACTCTTATTAATGGGGGGTGCTACTTTTTTAATCGGATGTATCCCTTCTTATGAAACCATTGGCTTTATGGCACCCGTATTGATCCTCTTGCTAAGACTCTTACAGGGCTTGGCTTTGGGCGGAGAGTATGGAGGTGCAGCCACTTATGTAGCCGAACATTCACCCGAAGGAAAAAGGGGATTTATGACTGCTTGGATACAAACCACTGCAACGGTAGGATTATTCGTTTCCTTGTTGGTTATCATGGGGACTCGCGCAGCATTGTCTGCAGAAGATTTTGATGCATGGGGATGGAGGGTACCATTTTGGGTATCTATTTTAATGGTATTGGTATCATACTTGATTAGAAAAAATATGGATGAGTCTCCAGTGTTTGCAAAAGCAAAAGCAGCGGGCAAAACATCTACCAATCCTTTAAAAGAAAGCTTCGGAAAAAAACTCAATTTCAAATTTGTATTGTTGGCATTGTTTGGAGCAGTGATGGGGCAGGGTGTGATCTGGTATACCGGACAATTTTATGCCATGAGTTTTATAGAAAAAACAATGGGCGTAAACAAAGAACAGGTAGACAGTTTAATGTTTATTGCACTGATGATGGGGACACCCTTCTTCTTGCTATTTGGATGGTTCAGTGATAAAGTAGGACGCAAGTGGATCATGATGATTGGAATGCTGATTGCTATTGTATCGTATAGACCCATCTATGAAAAAATGTACCAGACTACGAATGTGGCCAATAAAAAAGAAATCAGCAAAGCAAATAGTATGATCAATAATGTAAACACTATTACCCGTGTTTATTCAGACAGTACGATTGTAAAAGAAATACAAAAAACAAATCCAGCCAATGGCGCCATCACTAGTACAACCATTGTAAATATTAATAGTAAAGACAAACAAAAATTAATCTGGTTGGTCTTTATACAAGTGTTGTTTGTGACGATGGTGTACGGACCCATCGCCGCATTCTTGGTAGAAATGTTCCCTACCAAAATCAGGTACACGAGCATGAGCTTGCCCTATCATATAGGTAATGGGGTGTTTGGGGGATTATTGCCGGCAGTTGCCACTTACCTTGCTACCAATGCCAAAACCGCTGGAAAATCAGACTGGTATTTGGAAGGGCTCTGGTATCCAATTGGTGTAGCAGCAGTATGTTTGGTAATAGGGGTGATTTATATTAACGGAAAGGACAAAGAAATAAACGATTAAAAAAATTACAATGAATTTAATAAAGAAAATACTCGGGGTTGTATGGTTGGCATTGGGATTAGCCGTGGGCTATTATGGAATCACCATTTTAGGCATTCCCAAATTAACCAGTGGCAAACAAGATGATTTGGTATTCGGTATCATCATTTGTTTTATTTTGTTGCCCATTGTAGTAGGAGGCTTACTTGTATTTGGAAAATACGCATTGCAAGGAGAGTATGATTTAATTGATGATTCACCCGAACACGCACACTTTAAAGACTAAAAAAATTATATGAAAAAAATGACCACCCCCATTGCAATCGTTTTTATGATTTTAGGAACTGTTATTGGATTCAATAATGCAACAGCGCAAATGCCGGCCACAGCGGCTGAAAAAGCAGCAAAAGCCAATCATAAATATGCTAAAGACGTAAGCAGCGTAGACAATATCATTGCTGCTTTGTACAACGTGATTTGTGGTGCACCGGGCGAGCCTCGCGATTGGGAAAGATTCAAATACTTGTTTGGAAATGATGCCAAATTAATACCTACCGGCAAAGTTGCTGATGGTGGGTATATATACAGAACCATGACACCCGAAGAATACATCACCATGTTTAGCACACGCATCAAAACTGGGTTCTTCGAAAAAGAATTGAAAAGAGAGACCGTTTCATTTGGTACAGTCTATCATGCATTCAGCACTTATGAAACCAGAGAAACCCAAAACGGTCCTAGTACCAACAGAGGAATCAATAGTATTCAACTGTTTAAGGACCAGGACCGTTTTTATATTGTAAATGTATTTTGGTGCGCAGAAAGCATGGGCTTTAACTTGCCTGCTTCCGCGTTGAAATAATTTACTTTTTAATGATGGGCAATTTAATTACAGAAGGATACTGCTTAGAGTGGTGAATTTTATTTTCTACCACCACACCAGTAGCTTCATCATAGTTGTTACCACCTGTATTTAAGTTACGATCGAAACGAGGGAAGTTGCTACTAGACACTTCAATGCGAATTTTATGACCAGGTGCAAAATAGTTACTGGTCACCATTGGCGTTAAATTGACTTTGTACACTTTGCCTTTTTCCATGAACACTTCTTTATCGTAACCCTCTCTGTAACGCAAGCGTTGAATGGTTTCATCTAAATTATAAGCTTTGCCATCAGGATGCACATCAATCAATTTGATGGTTACATCGGTATCTAAGCCAGTAGAAGAAACATAGAGGGTAGATTCTATGAACCCGGTCACTTCCACCCCATCTTTTAATTCATCTGAAGTGTACACTAAAATATCATTGCGCAATTCCATTTGGGATTGATCAAAGCTGCCGCCTTGCACGGCGTTTCCAGTACAACAAACATTACCACCGTAAGAAGTCACAGGATTCATAGGATCGTAAGTGAAAGCATCAGGAATATCTTTTGCAGGAGGCATCATGGTTAAAGCACCATCGCCATTGCGGGTATTGGCTTTGCCCGCACTAGACAAATAGAAATTTTTTACTTCAGTATTAGGTAAAGGAAAACTTTCCGCTTGTTGCCATTTATTTGAACCCATGGTATAGTAACGAACACGAGGTTGAGTCGCTTTAAAATCATTTGGTTGACCCTTCAACAACATATCAAACCAACCCCAAGTAAGCTCATCATAATTCAAACGCGCATCACCTACACTGCGCTCACCCACGATGGTATTTTCGGTAGCACGCTTATAAGAGCAATGCAACACAGGGGCAATCACTAGGTATTGATTATCGGCAACCAATTTATTTTTAGCTGCATTGCGCACATGATTGAACAAAGCAATATTTGGCGCAGAAGAAACATCATACCAGCTTACGAACCAATAAGCAGGCACTTCCATAGGCATATTATCGTGATAGAGACCACCCTTGAACCATGCTGGATCATTGGGTTTGCGAGCCGCCATTTGTTCATAAATACCATCCGGACCTTGTGCTTTTTTGATGATGTCTATAACAGGTAGCGTTCTTAATCCCTGCGCCCAATCTACTCTTGGATATTCAGGACCCATATCATAAAACTTTTGCAAACGCTGTAAATCTTTTTGCTGAATACCGATAGGTAATTTCGGCGCAAGCTTATCGTGTTGGGTACTATATAACCAAGAAGTGAACAACATTTGTTGCGCACCACCACGATACCAGTTACCCTGCTCCATGAACTGACCAACACGGCCCACACCCGCACCATAGCCCTGCGCCACCATTGCAGCTAAAGCAGGATGGTTCTGAGAAGCCACCGCCATCTGCCATTCGGCAGTAGAAGAGCAACCAATCAAACCCACTTTACCATTGCTCCAAGCTTGTTTACTCATCCACTCTAATGCATCGTAACCATCGGTGATGGGCGTACCTAAAATATCCCATTCACCTTCAGAGAAAAATCTTCCTCTTTCGTTCTGCACTACATAGGCATAACCGCGACTCACTGCTTGATACGCATCTTCCAATGTGCGAGTAGTCATTTTTCCATCCACCCAAGTATTGAAATTATACGGGGTACGAGAAAATACAATCGGATATTTTCCATTGCCCTTTGGGCGATAGATGTCGGTAGCCAGGCGAATACCATCGCGCATGGGCATCATTACTTTTTGATCAATCACGGCAATAGAATCGAGCTTGCGATAAATAGCCGCCGTGTCTTGTGCTTTTACATTGGTTGCACCGGCCGTGCATGCAAACAGGCCAATGGCGAGGAGGAATTTTTTCATGAGAATGCTTTAGGTAGCATTCAATTTACGAAAAATCTTCTTCGTTCATGGAAAAGTTGTCTTTAAAATCGACTTTACCCTTGCCTTCTAAAATGCCGATTTTTCTTTTAGGAGGTTTAGAGGCAATGTATTCATCATAGCCCTTTTGATGATTTATCCAAAAGGTTGCAGGGATTTTAGTCACATTTTCAAACTGCACAGCCATATCAGGTGTAATGGAGCTTTCCTCTTTTATGATTGCGATTATTATATTTTCTGGAGTCCCTGTTAGATGAGCAAACTCTTTCGGGCCCATCCCCGTTTCATCAAGCTTTTCCTTTAAGGTTTCGCCTGGATGAGGAACTGATTGGGGGAAATATTGATTTTCACTTTCTGCCATTTGTGACTGTTTGAGGTTTCACTAAAGATATAAAATAATTCACGAATTAGTGAACTATTTTATAAAATTAATTTATATTTGCAAAACACTTTTAGTTTGGAAATTGAATTCAAAGACCCAAAATTGTTACAACTATTTGAAGGAGTAAAAGTTACGGATAAGAAATATCGGTACCCAGAAGCATTGTTGAATCAATTTAGAAAAACCATAAGAACACTTCAATCGGGTTCAAATATTAATGATCTAAAATCATTCAATTCTTTAAACTATGAAAAACTAAAGGGGAATTTGAAAGGCAAGTGCTCAGTAAGAATTAATAAGCAGTATAGGTTGATTTTGGAAGAAGTCGTGAACCCAATAGATAAAGATTCAATTGAAATACTAGCAATAGAGGAAATAAGTAAACATTATGAATAGTTTCATCTGATTGAAACAAACAACGGGATTTGACTGCCAAAAAAACGAAACATGAAAACGAAACACATAGCTCCAGCTAAAGCTATTCATCCAGGGGAGATTTTAATGGATGAATTGGAAGCTAGAGAAATTAGCCAAAAAGAATTTGCAATAAAATTGGGTATTCAACCAACCCAACTAAATGAAATCATCAAAGGTAAAAGAGGCATAACCGCCGAACATGCTGTTTTGATTGGTAAGGGATTGAATATGGAACCAATCGTCTGGCAAAACCTACAAAGTCTATATGAATTAGATAGAGTAATTATCAATGAGCGAACGCAAAATAGATTGGTTGCAATTGAAGAATGGGATAAAATTAAAAATCTTATTCCGGAAAAGTATTTAAAAAAAATGGGAGCCATTAGTGGTGATCCTGTGCACGATTTACCCTACATCAAAGAATTTTATGACTTAAATACATTAGAAGAGTTGCCAGCTGTTTATCAAAAAACAGAATCATTCCTAAATAGAAAATCAACAAAAAATACAGTTGACAAAATCAATTTAATGGGTTGGGTTAATCTAATTAAAGCAACTGCAAAAAATATTCAAATTGAAAAGTTTGATTATCGAAAAGAAAAAGAAATCATCACTGGATTAAAAAAAATATTAGCAAACAATAAAGACACTATCGAAAAATGCAAAAAGCTATTAGCTTCATATGGAATCAATTTAATTACTTTAAAGCATCCTGAAAAATGTGCGGTAGATGGTGTTTGTTTTTGGAGTAATAAAAATCCTACAATTGGATTATCCGTCCGCTATAAACGTATTGATAATTTTTCTTTTACACTTTTCCATGAATTAGGGCATGTTTTTTGCCATTTGAAAGAAAATAAAGAAACTCAGTTTATTGATGTGGAGTTAAGCATGGACATTGATCATTCAAAAGCAGAAAAAGAGGCTGATCAGTACGCGATGGATCAATTAATAAACCCAAGTAATTGGGAAGACTTTGTAACATTACCTAATAGGCTAGAGAAAAAGTCAATGGTTAAATTTGCCCAACTTGAAGGAGTACATCCAGCTGTAGTAAAAGGAAGGCTGTGTTTTGAATTGAACAGCTATACAATTAAAGTGGATATAGATAACTTATTAGGCTAAATTTTGCCAAACTCGGCAGTTGTTCGGAAATTCCGAATAGTTGAACTTTCATCCACACCCCATCCTAATACACCAACAAAAGAATTTATGGGCTATTTTTTTGATAGAAGAACCGCTCAGATAAACGTATTTCCTGGATACGGAACTGTGTGCCTTGGGGCGATTTTACGCGATAACCTACTGAAATGATTACATCAAGGTTGTAATATTTCACATCTTTTTCTTGTGATTTTCCTTCTATAGCACCATGTTGAGTGGTATGTCGGAAATTCCGACAAGTTAGTGAACAAGGATTTGCAAAAAAAGGAATTCAAAAAATCAGGTATAAATACCTAATCAATTACACCCCATCCTCGTACACCAGCTGACATTCCATATTGGCGGTAAAGTAAACAGTTGTAATAGGACCACAGCGATTGAGCGGAATACGAATATGCATTTCAGAAAAGCCTGGGGGCATGGGGTTTCCTAATTTTGAAAGATGACGCTGATGTTCTTCCTCACCGGGAAAAACATAATATTGAGGAGACACCAGAAACATCACCACATCAATTAAGTGTAAGTTGAAATTCTTTTGACGTAATACGTATAAGCGAGGCATACGATCGGTTTCTACTTCTGGATCAATGGGAATGGTTTCGGGAGATACCAAGAGCGGAATATTAAAATCAATGGCAATCTTTTTTAACTGCTCAATTAAAGAAGCTGGAATTACCCCATAGTCATCCGATTCAGGAGTAGGTTTTTCTTTTAACTGTAATGCTTAATAATAGGTTGAGCAAAAACGCAGTTTTACCCGACTCAGGAGCAGCGCTCAAGAGGTACAAGTGTTGTGGCCTAAATCGACTAAAAATTATAAAGTTTGTAAAAAAATTCCAACAATTCTGAAACTAATTAGACTGTCACCTTTTAATTCAATATTCTTATAGTTGTCATTTGTACTCAAAGGCTTTAAAATTATAGACTCATGCCTCCAACCATCTTCGTTAGATTCTTTAATACTATGATATTCCTTAACAGTGTATCCAGAACCAAATTCAAAATCTTGTATATCTGTAGACTCTGCAAGAACAATACTGCCTTGCCTACTTCCACCTTCATCTTTCTTAAACAAACAATAAGAACCATTAGGAATTAATTTATTCATAGACTCTCCAACAACTTTACATACAAATAACCCTTTTTTTACCATTATATTTAATGGAGGTTCTATCCATTCTAATTCAGAATGAGACTGTAAGTCACTAAAATTTCCCGCTGCAGCCTGAATATCAATTAATGGTATTGAATTCACAAATGGCTTTACTTCATTAGGCTTTAAGACACGAAAGACGGGCTTTTTTTCAAAAACCTGAATATGCTTTTTAAAATAATCTCTTAATTCTTTATGGTATGCATATATGTAAGTCCCTTTAATTCCACGATACATTATAGTTTTATAAATATTAATGATAAATAACTTCAATTCTTTTTCATTGGTACCGTTTCGCCCATATTTATCAAAATATAAAGAAGAATCAATTTCTATAGCATCAGTTAATGGATTATAATTGATTTCTCTGCCAAATATCACACCTGTATAATTTAAATCATATCCTTGAACAGTATGAATACAACCAATTTCTTTCAATGGATTTGTCTTATCCTTGGGATTATTAATCCAATCTTTATCCGTTTGATTCCATTGGAATTCTAATCCATCAAACTCAATGTCAACAGCATTCAAATCTGGATTTTTCCTCTTTGGATCCGATTTCCATTCCCATGAATACCCTGCCACTATTCTACAAAGTTTGAATTCATTTTCCTTTTCTAGCATTTGATTATAGAAATCCAAAAATGATTCAAAAAGGAGTACTTCATATTTTTCAGAATCAAATTTTACTCTTTGATTTCTCTTAACATTTAATAATTCATCAACAAATCTGATATAATTATTTCCACCATTAACTCTCATTTGTGACTTCAATTCTAACTTGATAGTCATTTGGTTATTCAACAGCTCATCAAATTTTTTAGAATCAATATCAGAGGGTTTTACAGATTGAGCAGCATCATAAAAAAATATCTGGTTTTTACTATTAGCCATTATCCAATCTAATTCAGTACCACTATTATCTAATCCCAGTTTTTCATTGTTTTTCTTAAATGCGCCTAGCCATCCAATATTTTTATATTGCCTAAGGCGATGAGCTTCGTCTACAATTAATAAATCATATTTCTCTTTTAATTGAAAAGTATCAGATGGACCAATTACCATTGTTGATTTTAGACCTGGAATTTTTGAAAAAACCGCTTCTAAAGATTTTCGAAGTGATGTCATTGCTATAACAAGGCCAATTTTTGCATTCGGATACTTACTCTTGAATTTTTTAATAAATACTATTTCATTTAACTCGTCTTCGTTCAATTCGTCTGTTTGTAAACTTTCAGGATCAGTACTTAAAAGTTTGATTAAATAGGTTGCAAGTATAGTTTTACCTGTTCCAGCAGACCCACTAACAAAAATCTGGTTTGTGTTATTTCTTACTAATCCATTTAAAATCTCTAGAACTGAGTTATACTGATCTTCATTTAATGATTTATATGGAGAATATTTAAATAATTCAGAATTTTCAATTTCTGTTAAAGACTTTGTTACTATTTTTTTTGCTAATAGTTTACTCCAAATTTCTTTGAACAAATTTTTATAAAGACCCTGTTGATAGTAATTATGATTTACTAGACCATTATTACCATTTTGAAGCTTAAATGTTCCTTCAGCTGTTAGATATTGAATAAGGTTTGACTCAATATCTAATGTTGCTGATTTATTAAACTTATCCGAACCAATAATTGAGATTTTATCGAGTTTACATCTTTCTGGATTTGCTAAATGGTTTTTAATCCTATATAAAGCATTTGTAGACTCGCCAACATAGGCTGTTTTAATTGAATCATTTTGTATAAAATACACTAAAGGCCATTGATTCTTGACCCAAGTATTTTCCTCAATCTTATCTAATGAGTTTTTGTTAAATGGATATTGCTCAGATACTTCAACTGATAGCTCAAAGGATAAACTCATAGCTCATTATATTTTTTTGCGGACCCTTTTGATTTATCAATAGGATACTTCTCTCCATTTATTCTAATCTTATCCATCACGATTTCTTTGATATCAAAACCGTATTTATCTGCTAATAAAAAGGTGTAAGATAAAATATCAGCCAACTCTTCTTTAACTTTTTCTCGATTCGCTTCTTCAGGATTTTTCCAAAGAAACAATTCTAATAATTCACCCGCTTCAACATTTATCGCTAGTGCCAAATCTTTAGGATTATGAAACTGTTCCCAATCTCTTTCATTTCGAAAATTTATTAGGGCTTGTTTTATTTCTTCAGTTTCTTTCATTTGTTAATTTTTAAATAGGTTCATTCAATCTACAGCAATTTACACATTTATCCCCCTCAACACCCCCAACAACTTCACCATCGCCCAAGTATCCATTTTACAATATTTGAGTAATGCATTTCGGGTGCGCTCAACATCATCTGGGTCAATCGTATTTTTTAATTGATAAAATGCAGTGCTTGCATCGCCGCCATTGCCAATGGTTAAATCATTATAGCTTAATTCTGGCACTAATGCTGGCAATACATACTTAATAGAATAAGAGTCTTCCATTTCGGGTAAGCGATAATTCTTTCTAAAGGGTTGCATTAAATCGAGCATTCTATCCAATACATTTTCAACAGCTTCTGTATGTTGTGGATATTCACGCATCAACTCTTTTAATCGGGTGGCTTCAAAGCTTTTGTTGTAAACCAATATAGAGCCTGCTTCACCCAATACACTTAACAAACTTTCTAAAAACTCTAAGCTACTGCTATGCGTTCCCTTAGCCAAATAAGCATAGTGTTCAGGATCAGCACCTGCTGCGCTTTCTACATGTACTGAATATTGAAAACATACTTGCCTATACGGCCAATGTCCATCGTACTCTGGAACCGCTGCACTCCAAGATTCAAAATCAATATGAAAAATAGGATACTCAATTTGTTCAACAAATGC
>JBBAJU010000003.1:137863-139578 GCA_040403845.1 Sediminibacterium sp. | reverse complement strand
CGGATGTATTGATTATTCAAATGAATCATACTAAAATCGGCCAGTTCCAATCCTGCATGGGTGATCACATAATATTGAAATGCCGCATCGGGTATATGTTGTGGTTTTACTGAAGTGGTACTCTTAACTTCATACGCATACCATTGCTCATTTTGCTTTACCAAAATATCTACTGCACACAGCATCCCTTCATATTGAAATGCCGCTTCATAAATCACTTCATATCCCTTTGCTATATACTTCGCCGTATCGGCTACTGATTGCTGATAGGAGAAACTATCTTTTGGCCGCGCGTCTACTCCCCCTGGAAACAATTGCTCTGCCAACTTTCCTACATCTGTTCCTTGTTGAAATACCGCTTGCTGTGCTTCATCCATTTCATCCCTTAACGCTGGCTTGTATTTATGCAACCACAAGCGCTTGGGGCACTGGCAGCCATACATAAAGGTTGACTTAGATAAGATATGGCGGGGTGGTATGGGCATTTATTTTTTATTGTTTTTAATCATATTCCCGATATCGGCAAAATGATCATCATAGTTTTTAAAAGTATTTTTTTGCGAAAAGGGCCGTTTTTCAGCACTTTGCGCAAAATTTTTATTCTCTATCTATCATTTTGTTGGACTCAACGAAATGATACTTCAACCTCCATTTTCTGACCATTTTGTTGACGTCAACGAAAAGGTCAATAATTAATCCCTCTTTTTAATTACGGCGAATTCGCCACAATTAAATTCTATTTCAAATCATACAATATTTTATCCGAAATCTGCTTCTGTGCTTTTGCACCCATCTTCTTTAATTCCTCTGCACGACCTACCAAATTTCCTCTACCCGTACTCAACTGATTAAACGCTACGTTATAAGATTCTTGTGCGGCTCCAATCTTCTTTCCAACATCTTCCAAATTATTGATGAAGCCCACAAACTTATCATACATCATCCCCGCTTTCTCGGCTATCTCTATGGCGTTTTGATTTTGCTGTTCTACTTTCCAGAGGTCTGCAATAATTTTTAATACGGCCAATAAATTGGTGGGGCTTACCAACATGATATGTTTATCATAAGCATACTTCCAAAGATTGGTATCTTTTTTAACCGCTTCTAAAAATGCTGGCTCTATAGGAACAAAGAGCAATACATAATCTAATGCCTTCGCATATTTGGGATAGTTCTTTCTGCTCAGTCCATCTATATGACTTTTAATAGATGCCAAATGCATATTCAATGCCTTGGTTCTTTCTATTTCATCTTCGCTGTTTACATATTGTTCCCAATGCACCAACGAAACTTTGGAGTCAATAATAATCGTGCGTTGATCGGGATAATACACCATCACATCGGGCTGTAAGCCTCGTCCTTCCTCGTCTTTAATGATATTTCCGCCGGGGTCTTTAATAAATTCTTGGGTTACAAATTCGCGGCCCTTCACGAGTCCGCTGTGTTCTAGAATGCTTTCTAACAGCATTTCTCCCCAATTGCCCTGCGTTTTATTATTCCCTTTTAATGCCGATGTTAAATTATTGGCTTCCTGGCTTACTTGTTGGCTCATGGTAATGAGTCGGTCTATCTCGGCCTTTAATACATGTCGGTCTTTGGCTTCCGCTACATATACATCGTCCACTTTTTTCTTGAATTCGCCCAGTTCTGTTTTAAGGGGATTAAGGAGCTCGCCAATTTTTTCCTCGCTCTTCACACGCATTTGCTCGCTATTG
>JBBAJU010000003.1:131404-137763 GCA_040403845.1 Sediminibacterium sp. | reverse complement strand
GTTTTGGCTTTTGCATAAAATAAGGTGGCTAAAATGGCTAATAATACCATCGCTCCGCCAATAATGAATACCATTGGGTCCATATACTTTTTTTACTAACAAATGTATTGGGTCTGTCTGTAACCTATTTACAAACTGGTAACAATCCGGGGGAGGATATTTTAAGCGTACAGTGCTGCCATTTCTTGCACAGTTGCTTTAATTTGGTCTTTTAATTTTTTAGGAGCCAACACTTTAACTTGCTTTCCATAAGAAAGAATCGTCATGATTAACTCTGTTGTAAGATACACTTCATAACCGATCTCAACAAATTGATCGGTTTGCTTTAATAGCTTTTGAGAATGATGCAAGGGTTGATTCAAAATAAAGGGTGCCTGAAAATTGGTAAACTGCAACAGTACTTTTTCGGGCTTTGCATCGTGTATCTGTGTGATGCCAAAAGAGTACTTAAAAAAATCGGCGGGATCAAATCCCTCCACCTTAATATATTCTTGATCACTGCTGGTGATATCTTTAATTCGATCGAGTGCAAACATCAATAGATTTTGGCCTCTGTCCGAATAGCCCACCACATACCAACAGTTGCGATATTCTTTTAATAGATGTGCCGAAAACTGATGCAGTTTGGCTTCCTTTCCATATCCCTGATAAGTAATGGCCAATGTCTTTTGATGAATAATGCTCTGCAATAATTGCTCTAGATAGGGGCTGTCTTGCGGTCGCACGGGTTCTTCTACTTGTAAAAACTGCCGCTGTTCTATCCCCGCTATTTTACTGATTCTATATCCTTCAATTACTTTATTAATGGCATTCTCAAACTGTTGAAAAAGCTTGGTTCCCCTGATCTGTTGGAGCAATGCCGTAGAAAAATCCAGCGCCTCTCTTTCTGCTTCAGTCAGCGGAAATTCTTGTATCGAAAAGTTTGGATCAGTATAATAATAGCCAGCCTTGGTCTTATGGTAGGCAATGGGTGCTCCATAAATATCTTTCATGGCGGCAAAATCCTTATTGATCATAGAGCTCGAAATAGACTTATCTAATTGTTGCTCTATCTTTTGATGGATCGCTTCTAGGCTAGGATAGGGGTGCATGGTATTGGTAAGGCATCCATCTATAATTCTATAACGCAACAAAGCCGACTTGTTTTTTGGCATATCCCCCTTTTTTTCAATCATGAAAATACAGCATTGTTCTAATAGCCTATTAACTTTAGGATATGAGTTTAGAACTGGGTATTTATAAAAGCGACATACTTGATCATGCATTAGCAGCAGGCTATTTTAGAATGGGCAACGACCTATTTACTACACAAGAAGTATTTGTAAGTAACTATGGTAATGGTGCAATTTATGATCCGGTGTTTTGGCTAAGGCTAAACTTGAAAAAAGCCAAAGAAACAGCTACCACTAAACGAATTAGAAAAAAATGTGCTGGCTTTTCTTTATGCATAGAATTAGCTGAAATAACAAAGGAAATAGAATCATTATATAGCGTGTACCTCAATAGTGTCAATTTTGATGGTTACCCTAGCTGCAAAGCCTGTATTCCTGAACTCAATAATCCAGCAGCGGCTTTTGACACCCAAATGATTACCATTCGCGATCAGGGCAGGCTCATTGGAGTCGGTTTTTTTGATGTAGGCAAAAAAGCTTTGATGTCGGTGCTTCATTTTTACCACCCCGATTACAAACGATTCAGCATTGGTAAATTTTTGATGTTGATCACCAAGGAGTTCGCCAATGATTGCCATATGGATTTTGTTTACCCTGGTTATTTCACCATTGATGGCACTAAAATGGACTACAAAGTGTTCCCTCAAAAGGAAGCAATAGAAGTCTTTTTATCCAAAGACAATTCTTGGGCTCCTTTAAAAAATTATACCAAGCTTCAATTAGAAGACTATTTCTTTAAGCAGGTTTTGGGCATCAATTTTGAATATTTGGGGGAGAATTAGCTGCATTGCGTAATGAAAAGCTAGAGGCTGACCTCAATTTTAAAAATACCGAATTGGCTTCTTCTGCCATGCACTTGGTTAAGAAAGGTGAGCTACTAACCAAAATAAAAACAGGGCTCAGTCAAATCAGTAAAAAAATAGACAACGAATACGCCATTACTGAGTTAAAGAAAATGATTAAAACACTAGGTGAAGATGAGCAACTAGATGAAGAGTGGGAATATTTTACCAAGCATTTCGACAAAGTTCACAGCAATTTCATTGTATCGTTAAAAGCCATTCATCCTAATATTAGCAACAACGAAATAAAGCTTTGTGCTTATTTACGAATGAATTTGACCACTAAAGAAATTGCGCAGTTGATGAATATTTCGGTACGCGGCGTAGAAATCAGTAGATATAGGCTTCGCAAAAAATTAAATCTTGCAACCGAAGTGAATCTCTTTAATTACCTCATCGCAATTGGTAATGAAGATGCTACCCAACAATAAGTTATATTTGGACAAAACATTACCCAAATATGAAAGAGCAAAACTTTAAGAATCACTCACAATTGGTTTTTGGCTGGCATGGTCTTACCTTTTTTGCAATACTTGCTGTATTAATTGGTTCATTCATTAACCTGAATGGTTCAGCTCCAGAGAATAAATATTCTGCTTCATTAATTTGTGTAATTGCATTAATCTGTTGTTTCTTTTTTGCCTATGTGCGCATATTTGCTTTAAAGGCACAAGACAGAGCCATCAGAGCTGAAGAAAATTTACGCCACTTTGCACTTACTGGAAAACTTTTACCAGCTCAATTACGCATAGGACAAATTGTTGCATTGCGTTTTGCATCAGACGATGAGTTTCCTGCCTTAGCCGCAAAAGCTGCAGCAGAAAACTTATCGAATAAAGCAATTAAGTTGGCAATTCAAAACTGGAGAGCAGACTGGTATAGGGTTTAAATCACTTGAAAACCATGCGCATAAGGATCATCATCGTCTATGATAATGGTGTTGTATCCGGTCACCCTTGCCCATCCCTCAATTCCTGGAATAATGGCGGGCCTATCTTTTACTGTTGTAACTCCTTCAATGGTGCCATTGAAGATAGATCCAATAATACTTTCGTGAACAAATACATCACCTTGTTTTAATAATCCCTTAGTAAACCATTGTGCCATTCTTGCGGAAGTTCCTGTACCACAAGGAGAACGATCAATGGCTTTGTCGCCATAAAATACCGCGTTTCTTGCAGTGGCAGTTTCGCTTATGGTTTTACCGGTCCACAATAAATGGCTTAAGCCTTTGATATGCTCGTTCTCAGGATGAACAAAGGAATAGTGTTTGTTTAAATATGTTCTACACTCCCTACTAAAACTAATTAATTGGTCTGCTGTAAAATGCTCTAGTCCTGCAAAATTTTCCTGCGGATCTACTATCGCATAAAAGTTTCCGCCATATGCCACATCTACATGAATGGTACCTAATCCACTGCACTCCACTTTTAAATTAGTTGCATACAAGAAAGCTGGAACATTGGTTAGTTTTACTGAAAGCACTTTTTTACCCTCTTGCTTATATTCTATCAACACCAATCCTGCTGGGGTTTCTATGCGCAGCTTACCTGGAACTTTGGGTTGTACCAAGCCTTCTTCAATTGCAATGGTTATGGTTCCAATTGTGCCATGACCACACATGGGTAAGCAACCGCTGGTTTCAATATACAATACACCAATATCATTTTGTGGATCGCAGGGTGGATATAAAATGCTTCCACTCATCATATCGTGTCCGCGTGGTTCAAACATTAATCCTTTTCGAATCCAATCATATTCACGCAAAAAATGCAAGCGCTTTTCCATCATTGAAATAC
Source organism: Sediminibacterium sp. (assembly GCA_040403845.1). Taxonomy (GTDB): domain Bacteria; phylum Bacteroidota; class Bacteroidia; order Chitinophagales; family Chitinophagaceae; genus Sediminibacterium. Next base: position 133,950 of record JBBAJU010000003.1, on the reverse strand, counting down.
CTTCTAATAAAGGACCTCCACCTGCAACCAATCTTACAGGATTACCACAAGTATGTGCATCTATGCAAAAGAATTTTTTATGCGCCATGATTCAAGCGTGTTTAATCAATAATTATTTTTCTTAATTGTCTATTTGGCTAAAAGGATAATCTTTATAAAGCTTCCTTCGTTAATATTCCATTAACCAATCTTAAAATTCCTGCCTCGTTTTGATTACGCAAATACAATGGCAGCAATGCTTCTGGACAATCTTGGTAACAAACAGGTCTGGCAAATCTTCTAATTGCTTCTGGGCCTACCGAAGTTGTTCTTGCATCGGTTGTTGCAGGAAACGGTCCACCATGAACAATGGCATTACACACTTCAACGCCTGTAGGTACATTATTAAAAATCAATCTGCCTACTTTTTGCTGCAAGCTATCTACCAATGCTTGATATTGTTCTAATTCTTTGGTTGATCCAAAAATAGAACCTGTTAATTGGCCCTCCATTATTGCAATAGCCGCATTCAATTCCTCTTTATTTTTACAAACCACCAATAAACTACAGGGTCCAAAAATCTCTTTTTGCAATGCAGGGTTTGCCATAAAATGAATACCTGTTGTTTGCATTAAAGCTGGAGTGGCTTTGAATAGTTCAGACAGGTCTGATCCTTCCATAATTATTTTAACATGATCGGTTTGTGCCAGTTGTTTTTTATCGGCATAATAAGAATTACAGATTTGTGGATTCAACATGGTGCCTGCCGTTGCATTGCTTAATGCAGTGGCTAATTCAACTGCAAAGGATTGGGTTGCTTGGTCATTTAATGCAAATATCAATCCCGGACTAGTACAAAACTGTCCTACCCCTAAAGTGATTGAACCCGCTAATGCCGTTGCAATGGTAGTTGTTTTTTCAGCCAATATTTCTGGCAATAAAATAACTGGATTGATGCTACTCATTTCTGCATATACAGGAATTGGGGTTTTTCTTTTTTGTGTTGCTGTTTGGAATAATGCCATGCCTGCTTTATACGATCCCGTAAATCCAATTGCTTGGATTCTTTCATCTGCTGCCAATTGTTGGCCCAATACCGGACCAGTTCCTATTAAACTTGCAAATACTCCCTTTGGCATTCCTGTTTTTTCCGCTGCGCGCAACACTGCTTCTGCTACCATTTGACTGGTTCCCAAATGCGATTCATGCGCTTTAACTATGATTGGGCATCCTGCAGCCAATGCAGATGCAGTATCTCCTCCTGCTGTTGAATAGGCGTATGGAAAATTGCTTGCTCCAAAAACCAAGACTGGTCCTATGGGTTGTAAGATTCTTCTTAAATCGGCCCTGGGTAAGGGTTGTCTATCTGGCAAAGCGGTATCAATTACTGCGTCACACCAGGTTCCATTGCGCAATAAATTGGCGTATAATATTAATTGGTTACAGGTTCTACCTCTTTCTCCTGTAAGCCTCGCAATAGGTAATGCAGTTTCCTCATGGGTTAATTCTAAAAGCGCATCACCTAATGCCATAATTTCTGCTGCTATCGCTTCTAAAAAAATGGCTCTTTCAATAAATGTTTTTTTTCCAAATGGAATAGCCGCTTCCGTTGCAGCTTGCAATGCTTGCGCTACTTCGGTTTCAGAAGATAACGGATAAGTGGCTTCAAGAAATTTTCCTTTTAAAGTACTGAATGATGATAAGGTCTTATTCATGTTTTATAATGATCTATAATCGTGCAAAATGGGTCTAACTGCAATTGCAGCACTGATAATATCATTCACGCCTTTTAATTCATCTCCTGATAATCCCAATCGGGGCGTTCTTACATAAGGTGTGCCTATGCCTGTATGTGTTGCGGCTAGTTTTATATACTGCACCAGTTTAGGATGAATATCTAATTCTAATAATGGTAAAAACCAACGATAAATGGTTAATGCCTCTGCTAATCTACCTTCTTTTAAAAGTTGATAAATAGCAACCGTTTCTCTTGGGAATGCGTCTACCAATCCCGCAACCCATCCATCCGCTCCCAAACAGAGTTCTTCTAAAGCTAGCGTATCTACTCCACATAATATTTTGAATCGATCTCCAAAACAATTCTTCATTCTAGTTACATTAGATACGTCTCTAGTGGATTCTTTTACTGCTTGTATATTATCATGTTCTGCTAATTGCTCAAACATGGCTAATGTTACTTCAATTTTATAATCAACTGGATTATTATATATCATTATCGGAAGTGAAGTTGCGGTTGCAACTGTTTTGAAATATTGGACCGTTTCATGATCATCCGACTTATATCGCATAGGGGGCAACAACATAAAGCCGTCTGCTCCTGCATGTTCGGCTGCTTGTGCAAATGCTACTGCTGCCCTGGTGGTAGACTCTGCAATATTTAAAATGATGGGGATATGTTCGGGTACTACTTGTTTTGCAATTTGTAATAATGCAATTTTTTCTTCATTCAATAAAGTACTCGCTTCCCCTAAAGAGCCGCCAATGATTACACCATGAACACCAGCTTCAATTTGTGCTTCAAGGTTTTTAATAAACATTGATTCATC
>JBBAJU010000003.1:120155-131304 GCA_040403845.1 Sediminibacterium sp. | reverse complement strand
TCAAAAGCACTCACGATGGTAGTAAAATATTCGCGAATATTTAATTCGTCTAAAACAAAATCGATATTGAAGGGAATAGCTGCAGAACCAATACCCATATGAATTCCAGCAGATTTAGCTGCTGCTAAAAAATCCATCAAGCCGGGCATGGGCTCCATAAATGGACGGTACATTTCTTGATATTTTTTTTCTTTCGCCATTTCAATTTCACTCACTTCTTCAGGGCTAAATTTCCCTTTTCCAAAAACACGGTCTAATAACTCTGAATTTTTACCATACATTTCTGCAGACACCTGCTCAAAACTCATATTTGCACCCAATTCATTTACTAAAACATGGTACCATACTTTTTTATGATAAGCCATATCATCTACAATGGTTCCATTCAGATCAAATAAAAATGCTTTTGCCATTCCATTCATTTGTGGCAAAAATACAACTTGCGACTATTTGTAACGAGTGGCAATTTTAAATAACAATTTTAGGTATTGTTTTACAGAATATGTATTTACTTGAAACGTCAATGCATCTTTTGCAACAATCAACGCTTCTTCTTTATCATGATTAGCGTGCCATTGTTGATGAGCCAAATTGGCAAAATAAAATGAGAAATTTTTTCTTGATGCTTTTTCAGATGCTGCTCTCAAGTGCTCGGGCAAATGAGCAATATTGTATAACATCGTTTTATAAATGTCTAAAAAATTCTCTTTACCACTTTTGCAGGAGGTTCTAAATATTGCCTTATCGCAATTATTTGATGCCAGTTTTTCAATATCCTTCGTTCGTCTCCTACCGGTTCATTGCTCCAAACAAAAGTTCCATTATCATTTACTGCGCGCCAATCGGTACAAGCTGCACCTGCTTCTGGAAAATTGATAAATAATTGGTTAATAGCCTTATAAAAACCAGGCTTAACATAATCATCACCATGCAAAATATAAATGTATTCACCTACCGCCCTATTAATACAGGTTTCAAAGTTTCTAACATTAAATGGCTGTCTGTAATAAGCCACCCTACCATTCCCAACCCGATTAACTATTGCTGCAACATCACCTTCGGTACTAATATCATCTATCACTTCTATTTGCATTCGATCTGGTCCAAAATCTTGGGATAATACAGAAAGCAGTGTTTGTTCTAAATAAGCTTATCCATTATAAACAGGAGAATCATTACAGACCACTGTAAACGCTTAGCGCCAGCTGGAAGTGGTAATATGACTGGTGGCGTAGAAGGAACACGCTCAAAAAAAGCTATTGGCATTCATTAGGTTGATGGTATTGTAAACTTAACCCAGAATTATAACTCTGAGTTATAAAATAAGCTTAAATAAAAAGCATTTCCGCATTCACGGCATGTTTGATACTTTTAAAGCATACATTATCCAAACATTTCATGAATATTCTACCTACAGGTTTATTGTTGTTCGTTTTTATCTTCTTTCAAAGTTATTTGCATAGCCAAAAAAATCAAAGCCCATCAACGCTTATTCAAAATGTATGGATACTAGATGGGACCGGTAGTTCGGCAAAAAAAGGAGCTATTAGAATAAACAGAAACAGGATTGTAGCAATTGGAAATTTAACCCCTTTATTAGGCGAATCGGTAATTGATGGAAAAGATCGGTACTTAACCCCTGGTTTTATTGATTCGCATAGTCATCATTTTAGCAGCCTCAAAAAAGAACCCAGTGGCATTGCTATGACCAATCAGGGTATTACTACCATTGTTATTGGTCAAGATGGTGATAGCTATGAAATGGATACCTTAATTCATTTTTTTAAACGTTACCCAATAGCAGTAAATGTAGCCAGCTATACTGGCCATAGCAGCTTAAGAGAAAAAATAATGGGCGAAAAAAATCTATTCAGAAATGCTACGCTAGCAGAAGTAGACCAAATGAAAATGTTACTAGAGAAGGATTTAAAGAAAGGCTCTTTGGGTTTGTCTACTGGTCTTGAATACGAAGCAGCATTTTATAGCAGTAAAGAAGAAGTAATTGCATTGGCGCAATTAACGTCAAAATACAAGGGCAGATATATTAGTCATATTAGAAGCGAAGACATTAAACTAAACGATGCAATTGAAGAAATTATAGATATTGGTAAAATAACAGGCATGCCAGTAAAGTTATCCCATATCAAAATTGCCAATAAAGATGATTGGGGTAAAGCACCCTTAATCATAGACCAGCTAAATGCCGCAAGAGCAAAAGGAATAGATATAACGGCAGATGTATATCCTTACAATTTTTGGAATTCTACACTAAGGGTTTTATTTCCTGATAGAGATTATACCAATCTAAAAAGTGCAGAATTAGCCGTGACCAAATTATTTGATCCCAACGAATCTGTACTGGTTCGTTTTGCACCAAAGCCATCTTATGCTGGTAAAACCATTACTGCTATTGCGAAAGAAAGAAAAGAATCAACCGCTGAAACATTAATGCAGTTGATTAAAACTGCAACTGATTACAAAACCGCTAACCCTAATACTGGGGGCATTGAAGCGCTTGCTGGTAAATCAATGAATGATTCAGACGTATCAAAATTTATTCAATGGGAACACGCGAATATTTGCTCTGATGGAGCAGCGGGTGGGCATCCTAGGGGTTATGGTGCATTTACTAGGGTCTTGGGTAAATATGTAAGAGAAGAGCAGCTATTGACTTTATCTGAAGCGGTGCATAAAATGACTGGGCTAACAGCAGAACAACTAGGAATTAAAAAAAGAGGAAAAATTGCAGTAGGTTATTTTGCAGACTTAGTTTTATTAGACCCTTCCACTGTCAATGATCTTGCAACTATAGAAAATGGCAAAGCATTATCAACAGGCATTGAGCAGGTATGGGTAAATGGTAAAATGGTTTATAACAGGCAAAAAGCTACTGGTGAATTACCTGGTTCTTTAATTAAACGCAACTAAAATGAAAAAGGCACTCGTATTAACGAATGGATTATACACTACTTCTGATGCAAAAACCGCTCATGGTTTAGTCAGGGGTTCCGAACGGTTTTTAATTGTGGGAGTTATTGATAATGAATCAACGGCCAATAAAGATGCGGGTGAAATATTAGACGGAGTGCATAGAAATATTCCCGTATTTGCAAACCTAGCCACAGCAGTTGCAGCAGTACCCGACGCAGATACATTGATTATAGGGGTGGCTACGGTTGGTGGAAAATTACCCGCTGAAATGTTGGCAATCATTCAATCAGCTATAACAAAACGGCTTTCTATTGTAAACGGCTTGCACGATTATTTAACCGACCATGCAGATTTAGTTGAACTAGCTCAACAAAACAATATCACCCTTACAGATATTAGAAAGCCTAAGAAAATAGAGGACCTACAATTTTTTACAGGGGAAATTTTCAAAATAAAAACTCCCATAGTAGCAGTAATTGGAATGGATTGTGCAATGGGTAAACGAACAACAGCAAGACTTTTACGGGAAGCCTGTGCACGCGAAAATATGAAAGCAGAAATGATTTATACTGGCCAAACAGGTTGGTTACAAGGTAATCAATATGGTTTTGTATTCGATTCTACTTTAAATGATTTTGTATCAGGCGAATTGGAACACGCTATCCTTTCATGCAATAATGAAGTTAATCCGGATATTATATTTCTTGAAGGTCAGTCGGCTTTGAGAAACCCAAGTGGACCTTGTGGTTTAGAGCTACTGATTTCAGGTAATGCAAAACATGTAGTCTTATTATTTGCGCCAAAGAGAATATACTATGACAACGAAGAACATTGGGGCAAAATTCCTAGTGTAGAATCGGAGATAGCCATTATTGAACATTTCGGCTCCAAAGTAATTGCCTTGGCTATGAATACCGAAGGGTGCAGCAATGAAGAAGCTTATTCCATTCAAGCGTCTATGGAATCAAGATTAAATATACCTGTGCTTTTACCCTTACAATCAGGGGTGAGCAAACTGATACCAGCATTAAAAAAACTGATATCATAAAAATTAAGTTATGAAAATTGTTGCTATACGGTCTTTCATTAAACATATGGCTTTAAAAAAGCCATACACCATTGCATACAATACCTATGCGGATGTATCAATTGTATTTACAGAAATTAAATTGGATAATGGAATAATTGGAATTGGCTCTGCAAGTCCTGCGGAAGATGTAGTAGGGGAAAGCCCTGTTCAAACCTTGGCCAATCTTGAATCAGATTTTGTACAGCAGTTTGTAGGAAGGGATATTAGAGCTTTTCAAAAAATTATTACAGAGGTTCAAAAACAGTTTAAACATTTTCCAGGAACCCAAGCTGCTTTAGATATTGCATTACACGATGCTTTCGGAAAATGGGCTGGTATTTCAGTGGCTGAATTTTATGGCATTCAGTCGGGTCCGCTAAAAACATCGGTAACGATTGGTATAAAAAATACAGTGGAAACATTGGCAGATGCCGCAGAATATTTTGATCAGGGCTTTGATGTATTTAAAATAAAAACTGGATTAGCGTTAGAGGAAGATATTGAAAGGGTCATATTGCTTCACGAAAAATATGGCAAAAAAATCAAAATTAGAGTAGATGCTAATCAAGGATATACACTAAGCAAACTAATAAAGTTTATTAATGCTACAGAGAAAATAGGCCTTGAATTAATTGAACAACCGCTCCCAGTAGGTAAAGAAACCGACCTATTGTTATTAGATCAACTTAAAAGAAATAAGCTTGCAGCAGATGAATCACTGCACAACGCAAAAGCCGCGATTGAGTTAGCCAGCGTTAATCATCCATTTGGTATATACAATATCAAACTCATGAAATGTGGGGGCATTTTGGGAGCAAGAGAAATTGCCAATATTGCAAAGCCAGCAGGCATAAGTTTATTTTGGGGATGTAACGACGAAAGTATTATTAGCATTACAGCGGCATTACATGTAGCGTATAGTTGCCCACATACCCATTATTTAGATTTGGATGGAAGTTTTGACTTAGCAGAAGATCTAGTTAAAGGAGGTTTTGAATTAAAAAACGGGCTCCTCATGATTAATCAACAACCCGGATTTGGTTTTGATTGGATTTAGTTTTTTACATGATTACTCGCGTAATTTTGCATTTGATATTCTTCTTTAAAATCTTTCAATACCACAGATATATTTTTATCTTTTGAACCAAAATTCATATAGTCTTTAATCATTTCTAGTACATCATAATCAATATAAACCGTATTGGCTGCATTTATTACTACGGTACAATTTTTAGGTAAATGAGCCAGCCTCTGCTTGATAGCTGCTTTATTTAAAAAAGAAACTTCTTGGGCTAAATCAATATGGATGGTTTCTTCACTATGGTGTTTTTCTTTTTTAAAGAAATATGCCAACTTCATATTTCCCTTTAAAATAAAATAAATACTCACTACCAATCCTATACCCACTCCCTTTAACAAGTCGGTAAAAACCACTGCAATTACTGTAACAATAAAAGGAAGAAATTGCTGCATCCCATTATGCCACATATGTTTGAAGATTTTAACACTCGCAAGTTTTAATCCAATCATAATTAAAATTGCAGCCAAACTTGCCATAGGTATTTTATTCAATAAGCCGGGTATAGCAAGTACAGCAACCAATAAAAATACTCCATGCGCAATAGCTGCTAACTTAGTTTTAGCTCCTGCATTTATATTGGCAGATGTTCTGACTATAACAGAAGTCATTGGCAGGCCTCCTAATAATCCCGATACTATATTGCCTATTCCTTGCGCATTCAATTCTCTATTAGCACTAGAAAATCTTTTTAAAGGATCCAATTTATCGCCTGCTTCTAAGCAAAGCAATGTTTCTATACTTGCTACAATTGCAATAGTAATACCCACTATCCAAGCTTTCATATTTAGAAAACCCGCTATGCTAGGGGCTGTAAATTGACTGGTAAATTCACTAAATGAAGTTGCAATAGGTAATAAAACTAGGTGTTCATCTTTTACAGTAATTGTTGGCCATAGCATTGCAAATAACTCATTTAATAAAATGCCTGCAACAACAGCAACTAATGCTCCAGGAAGGGCTTTTAATTTTTTAAGCGCAGGTACTTTATTAAATGCAATGATAATTGCAATAGACAACACTGCAATAATGATTGCTCCTGTATGTGCAAAATTGAATGCATGAGTTAATTCAGTAAAAAATCCTTTATCGGCTTCTATTAACTGATATGAATAAAAATCTCCTTCATGTTCTAAATCATAACCAATGGCATGTGGTAATTCTTTTTTAATGATGATAATTCCAATTGCTACCAACATTCCTTCAATTACACTTGTAGGAAAATAACTAGAAATACCGCCAGCTTTTAACAAGCCCAATGTCAATTGAATAGCACCGGCTATTACTACTGCAGATAAAAAAGTTTCATACCCTAAATCTGTTATTGCTACTAATATGATTGCAATCAATCCAGCCGCAGGACCCGAAACACTTACGTTCGAATTACTCATATATCCAACTGCAATACCACCAATGATACCTGAAATAACTCCTGCAAATGGGGGTGCACCACTTGCTACTGCAATTCCTAAACAGAGGGGTAATGCAACTAAGAACACTACCATTCCCGCTAGCATGTCTGCTTTAAAATACTTGGTAGAAAGTTTCATATGATTATACTGCTACAAATGATATGCTTGGCTTTACGCATATTTTACAACCTATGGTTGTAAGCATAAAATTAGGGGAAAACAACTACACGCTGTAAAGACTGAAAATTTTATTAAAACTGGATTATGATTTTAACCAGCCATTTCTTTTATACCATTCAACAGTATGTTCTATTCCTTTTTGCAAAGGATAATCAGGCGCAAAGCCAAGGTTCTTTAACACTGTTGCATCTACTGCCCAGTTGGGTGCCTGAAACTCTTTCAAACGCTCTTTGTTTAAAACCGGCGTTACTCCCCTTAAATTACCTACCCACTCACTTACCTGTGCCGCTGCTTTTGCAATTGGAACGGGCACCACTATTGGAAGTGTTTTCTTTCCTAATACGGCTTTCACCATATTATTAAACTCCTTCGAGGTATAATTAAAAGTGTCACTCAATAGAATATTCTGTGCAATAATCGGCTGGTCAATGCTTAAAAAAACAGCTTTGCATACATCGGCCACATGAATAAAACTAAGTTGCTGTTTGGTATTACCAATGTACAACTCTACGTGCTGATTTAAAGACTGTATCAAAACCAATAGGTCCTTTTCTCTTGGTCCATACACTGTTGTAGGATGCACAATAACAAAGGGGAATTGATGCTTGGTTGCCAACATTTGCTCAGCTGCCAATTTGCTCTTTCCGTATGCAGTAATAGGTGTTTGTATATTGGTTTCTGCTACTGGTGTTGTTCCAACACCTGGTCCATATGAGGCAAGACTACTTATAAAAACAAAGCGCTCTGGAACCATTTCCAATTCAATTAGCGCGTCTACTAGTCTTTCGGTATTGTGTAAATTTACTTTGTAATATTCATCTAAAATCCTACTCTTAGTTAACCCAGCTGAATGAACAACTACATCAAATGGTCCAAACGCTTCAGCATTTTTCCGGAGCTGATTTTGTAATTTTTCTTTATTCAAAAAATCCATTTCAAACAAGTGCAAGTCGGGATGATTCAAGTACCCCTTACTGCTAGAAGACCTTATTCCTGCAAAAGTTCGATAGCCTCTTTTTAAAGCTTCTTCTACTAAAAAGCTACCAATGAAACCGCTGGCACCCGTTATCAGTATATTTTTCATTGAAATGCTGGTTATAGTTGCTTAATAAAACAACGCCTGCGCTTATGTTGTCTGGCATCAAAATGTTGCCAAGTACTTTGTACTTTAGTATTCTCTTCTAATTCAGGATTACTTTCCGCAAATTTAATTCCGGCTTTTGCATAGTTCTTATTAAACTCTCTTAGTACAATTGCATTTACACCCTTACCCTGAAGGCTTTTATCTATTCCAATTAATAATAAATCAACTTCATTATTTTTTATGAGGGCAGTTAACAAATGAATAAATCCAAATGGAAACAAGGAACCATTTGCTTTTTGCAAAGCTTTTGAAAGCGAAGGCATAGAAATACCAAATCCAACTAACTTATTTTGTTCGTTGGCAATAAGGGTAATAAATTCTACCCGTATCATAGAGAAATACATTTTGACGTAGTAGTCAATCTGACGTTGCGTCAATTCTACTACTCCATATAATTCAGCATAAGTTTCATTCACCAACTGAAAAACCTCTTTTGCATAAGGCTTTAAATCTTTGGTAGATTTCATGGGCACTACATGCAACTTAAACCTACGCTCTACTAGGTTCGCAATCTTTAAAATATTTTCTGGCAATTCATTAGGAACATTAATGCGATACTCTACCCAATCTACTGCTTTACCATAACCCAGTTGTTCCATGAATGTTGGATAGTAAGGATAATTGTAAATAGTAGCCATTGTACCGCGCTCTTCAAAGCCTTCTATCAACATGCCTTCATAATCCAAATCGGTAAAACCTAAAGGACCATGCACTGCAGTACAACCTAGTTCCTTGGCCCAATTTTCTACTTCAGACACTAATGCTTTGGCTACATTTATGTCTTCAATAAAGTCAATCCATCCAAAACGTAAATAATTATTTTTCCAACGCTCTACATATTTTTTATTGTAGATAGCTGCTACTCTACCTACCACAACTCCATTCTGAAAAGCAAGCCAGTAGCGAGCTTCACAAAAATCAAAAGCTGGATTTTTTTTTGGGTTGAGCGTAGCCGCCTCATCAAAACGAAGCTTGGGAATATTGTAGGGGTTGTTTTTATACAACGCATACGGAAAATCTAGAAAAGCATTCATCTGCTTTTTACCAGTTACTTCTTGAATGGTAATATCCATAATGGAAGCGGTATTATGCAACAGATACGTGTCTAGCTATATTAAGCTCGTTGGCAACCAACTGCAGTTTTTCTAATGCAGTATCTAATTGCTCTTTCGTATGTGTAGCCATGATAGACATTCTAATAAGCGAAGAATCACTTTTAACCGCAGGGGAAACCACTGGATTTACAAAAACACCCTCTTCAAAAAGGCGTTGTGTAAATTTAAAAGTGAGAAAATTATCTCTTATATAGATTGGAATAATCGGAGTTTCCGAAGCACCCATTTCAAATCCAAGTTCTTGTAAAGCGTTCACCATATAATCGGTGTTCTTCCATAATGCATCTAATCTTTCTGGCTCGCGCTGTATAATTTTTAATGCAGCTAAAGCTGATGCAGTTGCAGAAGGAGGTGTACTAGCACTAAAGATCATTGAACGCGCAGTATGCTTCAAAAAGTTGATCATTTCTTTGCTTCCTGCAACATAACCACCTAAAGAAGCAAGGGACTTACTAAAAGTTCCTACTATTAGATCTACGTCATTGGTTAATCCAAAATGATCTGCAGTTCCTTTACCCAATTTACCTAATACTCCTAATGAATGAGCATCATCTACCATTACCAGAGATTGGTATTTTTTCGCCAATGCAACAATTTCAGGAAGCTTACAAATATCTCCTTCCATGCTAAATATGCCGTCTACAACGATCATCTTAATTGTATCCAATGGAACCGTACTGAGTTTTTGCTCAAGGTCCTGCATATCATTGTGTGCGTATTTCAGAATTTTAGAAAAAGACAATCGAGCTCCTTCAATGATAGAAGCATGATCCAATTCATCTAAAATAATTACTCCAGTTCTTCCTGTAATTGCAGAAACAGCCCCTAAATTGGTTTGAAATCCTGTGGTAAAAGTAAGTGCAGCTTCTTTACCAATATGTTCAGCAAGGGCATTCTCTAATTCCACGTGTAAATTAGAAGTACCGTTTAAAAAACGAGAGCCAGAGCAGCTGCTACCATATTGGTCAATTGCATCTTTGGCCGCTTTTAAAACTTCGGGATGATTGGTTAGCCCCATATAGCTATTAGAACCAAACATTAATACTTTGTTACCACCAATCATTACTTCAGTGTCATTGTTTTTCTCAATTGCACGGAAATACGGATAAATACCTGCGCTTTTTAATTCGTCGGGGGTAGTAAAATTTCTAATTTTTTCCAGTAAACTCTCTTGAATCATTCTTTATACAATTTTGACAATTTTGAACTGAAACGCAGGTTTCGGTAGCAAAACAACTGCTGATTAGGTTAAAATAAACAGCCTGAGACATTTGCAAAGATATTAAATTACAATAAGTTAATAGTAAAACAATATTAATAACCGATTGATTTAATAGAAATTTACTAAAAAACGGGGCAAAAAAGCGTAATTGCTAAACAAAACCCCTCCATTTTATCTAAAAACGTCAATAATATGACCCGAATCCTGTTTTTTTAATCTTTTTTTTAGGACTAAGTGGACCAAATTTTAGTCAAAACCAGGTTATCCCCTTATACAAAGGAGCTATAAAGGGTTCCGAAAATTGGAATTGGGAGGAGGCAGAAAACACTAAAAATGATTGGGGGTTAAGGATTGTTTACAACGTTGCCAAGCCAACAATTACCGTTTTTAAACCAGAAGAAGGAAAAGCCAATGGCACTTCCATCATTATAGCTCCAGGTGGTGCATTCCGTGCATTATCAATTGACAACAAAGGGTATGATGTAGCCAAGTGGCTGGTTAAGAAGGGCGTAACCTGTTTTGTTCTAAAATATCAATTAATAAGGAGTTACACAGCAGACTCAGTAACAGAAATGAATGCTATTTGGGGATCCGAAAAGTTTGACCAACAAAATATGGAATTAATCCCATTAGCCATAGCTGATGGAAGAGCAGCCATTGTTTATGTTCGGGAACATGCCAACGAATGGAAATTAGATCCTAACCGAATTGGAATCATGGGTTTTTCCGCTGGGGGAACGGTAACAGCAGGAACAGCTTATGGATACACCGAAACCAACAAACCCAATTTTATAGCCCCTGTTTATGCATTTTTTCCTAAAGCATTACAAGGGAAGTTGGATGCTAAAGCACCCCCTGCTTTTATTTTAGCTGCTTCGGATGATAATTTAGATTTGGCAAGTCATAGTGTAGACTTATATAGCCAATGGTTGGCCAATAAGCAACCAGCCGAACTACACTTGTATGCAAAAGGAGGTCATGGATTTGGAATGGCTTCA
>JBBAJU010000003.1:104738-120055 GCA_040403845.1 Sediminibacterium sp. | reverse complement strand
TGGCTTCAATTGAATAACTGGCTAACTAAAAGCAATTACGATTCGGCACTCAACGCATATGAGAAAAAAATTTTTGACTTTGCTCCAGATAAAAATTTGCCCTACCGAATTTTATACCCTGAAAATTATGATCGCAATAAAAAGTATCCGCTGATCTTGGTATTGCATGGTGCAGGTGAAAGGGGTAACGACAACGAAAAACAGTTGATACATGGGTCTAAATTATTTTTAACGCCAGCCAACAGAACCAATTATCCTGCCATTGTTGTTTTTGGCAGCAACTGCATTGGTTAATAAAATAGGAAATGAAGAATCGGTAGATAAGGGGCGTATTTATATTACTGGATTATCGATGGGTAGTATGGGTACATTTGAAGCAGTATATCGCAACCCGAATTTATTTGCTGCTGCAGCGCCTATTTGTGGAGGAGGCAATGTAGACTTATCTAGAAAAATGGTAGCTCGTTTAAAAGAATTAAAAGTTCCCGTAGAATATATTGAATACCCTGGCGTTAATCATAACAGTTGGGACAATGCATTTGCTGAACCAACTTTTATGAGTTGGTTATTTCAACATCAAATGGTAACTGACAAAAAAAGAAAAAAATAATTAGTGTAGTTTAATTAGATACGGTTGTAATAACCAACAGAACAGGGTAATGATGATGATGCAAATAATATTCAACACAAACCCTGTTTTAATCATGTCTTTTATTTTCACATGACCACTGGCAAATACAATGGCATTGGGTGGTGTACCCATCGGTAACATACTGGCTACACTTGCACCCAATGTCATGGGTATGCCCAACGACAATGGATCCATTTTCAATGCAATAGCTATCGACGAAATAACCGGAGCTAACACAATTACTTGTGCAACATTACTCATTACTTCACTCAAAAAAACAGAGAGGGTAGTTACTACCAAAATCATCAACAATAAATTAGTTGAAGAAAAAGAAGCGATATAGCTACCTAATTGTTGCAATAGATTAGCGTCTTCTAGTGCCTTTGCTAATGCAATACCTCCTCCAAACATCAGCAATATTCCCCAAGCCATTTTGCTGGTGTCTTGCCACTCCAATAAACGATTTTGAGATTCATCCTCATTCTCTGTAGCGGCTATCACTTCCTTTGTTCCTGCTGAAACGATGAACAGTGTTAATCCCCCCGCCATTGCAATGATAGCATCGTCTAGCACGATTGCTTTTTGAAACCCATTGATCATGTCTTTGGTGATCCATAAAAAAACAGTGATAACAAAAATGATAAGCACCCTTTTTTCGGGCAATGAAATTTTGCCCAACTTTGCTAATTCTTCTTGTATAAATGCTTTGCCTTCTGCACTATGACTGATTTTATTGGGGTACAACCATTTAACCATTACCCAGTATAGCCCAAAAGTCATTACGATAGTAAGCGGCATAAATACAATCATCCAATCGGTAAAACCAATTATGTAATTAAACCGCTCGCTAATATGGGCCACATAAGCCACATTCGGCGGTGTACCTATGATTGTACCTAAAGCAAAATTGGATGCGTAAGCAATAGACAACATTAATACCAATGAGAAATTTTTAATATTCCCGTCTTTATTATGGTGCTTGGTAATCACATGAATAACGGAACCAGCAATTGGCAACATCATCATTGTTGTAGCGGTATTGCTTAACCATAAACTCAAAAAACAAGTAGCAATGATAAAGCCTAGAATGATTTGATTTCCATTGGTTCCTGTAATATTGATGATTCCTAATGCGATTCGTTTGTGCAGATTCCATTTTTCTATTGCCAATGCAATAAAAAAACCACCCATGAATAAAAATACAGTTGAATCGGAGTAAGACTTGGTAACTTCTTTAACAGTTGTAATACCTAATAATGGAAAAACCACAATTGGAACCAATGCTACTACTGCTAAAGGAGCCGCTTCTAATACCCACCAACTAATCATTGCAAAAGCAACAGATAAAACCGCTACCGATTTAGGTGCTAAAGAAAAGGGATTGAAAAAATAAAACAACATTGCAATAGCCAAACCAATAAGCATGGCAATCTCTTTCTTGTACCGCTGATAAATCATTTTCCTAAGATATATCAACCAATTTACAACTTTATTGTGCAAGAAATTGTCTGAACCAATGCCCAGATTGTTTTACTGTTCTAAGTTGTGTTTTAAAATCTACATGCACCAATCCAAACCTTGCATGATAACCTTCTGACCATTCAAAATTATCCATCAAAGTCCAAGCAAAATATCCAGCAATTTTTATTCCGTCATTTTTTGCTTTTAGCAAAGCCCCTAAATATTGTTGAAAATATTGAATCCGTTTAGTGTCATTGATTACGCCATTCATTAGCTTGTCTTTATAAAATGCACCATTTTCTGAAATAATTATTTTTTTAACGCCAGGATAGGCCGCAAACTGTTGAATGATATTATAAAAACCAGTAGGGCTAACTTCCCAACCCATATCGGTAGCTATTGATTTTCGAGATTTGGCACTAATATCCGCTGCTTGAATAACAGGTATTACAGCATTGTATTTTACTACTACTGGAAAATAATTTTGGACTCCAATAAAATCAAAATCGAATTTCATTCTTTCCGTAAACTTCCAAGCTTTATTGTGCAAATACAATTTATCCATCAATGCAAATCCATCCGAAGGATAACCCATTCCTAAGCTGGGTTCAATAAAAAGTCTGTTCAATAAAATGTCAATTCTTTTTGCAGCATCAAGGTCTTTTTTATTTTGTGTTGCAGGTATGATTTCACTACAAGAAAAACTGGTTCCAATATTTGCATGGGGCACATTGGCTCGAATGATTCTTCCTCCTTCAGCTTGCGCCATCACAGCATTGTGTACTGCTGGCAAAAAATTACTTAGGCCCATTTTACCAGGTGCGTGCTTCCCTATCATATAACCCAATGAGGTAAAGCCCATGGGTTCATTCAACACAATCCAGTTCTTTACCTTATCACCATACTCCTGTGTGCATACTTGAACGTAGCGTGAAAACCATTTTAATAAATGAGTAGAAGTCCAACCACCTTCTTTTTCTAAAGCTGCTGGTAAGTCCCAATGATACAGGGTTACATAAGGAATCAAATCTAAATTAATACACTCATCTATTAAACGATGATAAAACTGTATACCCTCTTGATTAATTTTTCCTGTTCCCGATGGTAAAATTCTACTCCAAGAAATAGAAAAACGAAATACTTTAAATCCTAATGCTTTTACCAATAACAAATCATCTTTGTATCGATGATAAAAATCGCAAGCAATAAAGGGTGTTTCGCCTCCTTTTATTTTTCCTTGTTTATTGGCAAACTGATCCCAAATAGAAAGTCCTCTTCCATCTGTTTTATAGGCCCCTTCATTTTGTGTTGCAGCAATTACAACACCCCATAAAAAATCATCCTCAAAATCACTGGCTTTTAATATTGCTTCTTTACTCAATTAGCGAAATTTTAAGGAAAGATGATCGAGTTCATATTCATTAAACATTTCTTCCTGTGCTTGTAATGAATCGGCTTCCTCCATCAGTTTTTCTACAATGGTGGCTGTATTAAAGCCTAGTGTAAGTTTCTTTTGGTTGGTTTGATTCAACCAGTGTTCTACTTCTTCAGCAAAATCCATATTTAAATTTGCAATGATGGGCACACCAAAATTTTTGAGTGCTTCAGCATTACACAATTGCTCATATTGTCCTCTTATAGGGATACAAAGTAATTTTTTATTTAAATACAAAGCTTCTGCGGGTGTTTCAAAACCCGCACCTGTAATTACTCCTGCTGCATAAATCATGCTTTGTGTAAACAGGTCATTGTCAATTGGCATATAAATAATATTCCCTTGCTGGTTAATGGTTTTGACTTTCTTACTAAATAAATGAAATAATTGATCAGGTAGTTGATTAAGATAACTAGCTACTACTTCGTCACTATAATGCGAAAGGTATACCGATATATGTCCTTGATTGGTAGGATTTGCTGCTAATACCTGCTCTTTTATGATTGGGGAATAAATGAAATTATCGTATTGCTCAAAATGCAATCCAATATATTGGGTTGCACTTGCATAGTTGTTTAAAATAAACTCTCCCATCCAATCCTTTTTAGTTGGTCTTGGTGTTTGTTTACTTCTAAAACTCGCTTGATGACCAAACCCAATGGAGGGTACCTGTTTTATTTTACAAGCCAAAGAAGTAATGCTTTCAAAATCATTCAACACTAAATCGTATTGATCTACCGGTAATGCCCTTGCTTCTTTTATGATATTGAATAAGGATAATTCTTGAGCCATCTTCCAATAATCCAATCCTCCTTTATTACCGTAAAACAAACTAACGCCATTACCTTGGAATTTTACGGGTAGGTCTACTTTTAGATTGCTATTACTCCCACTCAAAAAAATATCTACCTGTCCATAGCGTTGTAAATAAGGAACTAATTCTTTTGCACGTGCAATATGTCCATTTCCCGTAGCTTGTACTGCATAAAATATTTTCATGCTTGTAGTATTAATGAGTTTAGAAACAGGGTTACTTCGTCTGTAATTACATTAAATGCGGGCTGCTTAGACTCGCTAAGCTTTGTTGCTTTTACTTCTTTAGTAAATTCCTTTGGATCGTATTGATAAATAGACCAAGCATGATCAGCATATTCTAAGGCAGTTAAATTTTCAATCCAGTCTCCACTATTCATGTAAACCACTTTGCCTTCTGCCGTTTCTACTGTTCTTACTTGGGGTTGATGTATATGTCCACATATTACGTAGTCATACTTTTTAGAGATAGCCAGCTCTGCTGCTGTTTGCTCAAAATTTCCAACCCAAGAAACGGCTTGTTTAACACTGTCTTTTACTTTTTTACTCAAACTCATTTTTTCTTTACCCGCAATTTTTAGTAAGTAATTAATGAATCGATTCAATAAAATGAGCAAGTCGTATCCCTTACCGCCAAGCTTTGCTAAAAGTTTTGCACTTCCCTTTGTGGTTACATCAAATACATCTCCGTGAAAAATCCAAGTCATTTTTCCATCAATCTCCATCACTACCTTATCCGTCAATTTAAAATTACCAATCTCTACATCGCTGTACTTTCTGAGCATTTCATCATGGTTACCAGTAATATAAATAACTCGGGTACCATTGGTTATTAGGTTCATGATTTCTTTAATCACCTGTAAATGGCTTGCCGGAAAGTACCTTTTACTAAACTGCCAACCATCTATGATGTCGCCGTTTAAGATTAATATTTGTGGAGCAATGCTTTTTAAGTAGTTGACTATTTCGGTTGCATGACAACCATATGTTCCTAAATGCAAATCGCTGATAACTACTACGTTCACCGAGCGTTTTTCCATGGGTAGTTTTTACAAATCTCCCACTTCAATATTACCTAAGCGTTAAGGAATCATTACCCTAAGGTTAATTATAGGCATAAAAAAACGGTCCTTTTGAGACAGTTTTTTCACTATTTGGGGAATGAATTATTTTGAGGAAGCAGTTGGAATTCCATTGCTAGAAGTTGCTGAAGTGCCGTTTGTAGCTGAAGGAATTGGCGTTGTAGATTTTGATTAAGCTTGGCAAATTAGGATCAGAGCTAAGCTTTTAATCTACATCTATCGCTTCTATGATTTCTTTGATTTTATTAATGGTATTTGTATCTGGCACACTAATAATACAATCTAAGTTGGTCATTTCATCGTTCTCAAAACGATAAGTATATACTATTCCAGAAATTTGACAACCTTGTTTTACTTGCACTTTTCGAGTGCAAAAATGTTGCCACTAAATTTTCCTGATAGTACCAGTTCAGAACAAATCAAATCTCCATTAAATACAGAATTAGGCTCTAAAATTATTTTTTGCTTTGATAAAAGCGTTCCGTTAATGCTACTTTCAATCTTTAAAGAATGTTTGGTCTTAAAATGACCTTCCATAAAAACCCCATCGGGTAAGGTAATCAATAACTGGCTTTGATCTTTCAGAATGCTTTAATTTAAGGGTTCCGGGGGCATTGTGAAATTAAACAAGATTTTTTAATTATATGCCGCATCTGATTTACTTATAATTTGTTTTTATATAGTGAAGAAGAGTATAGAATTATCGGTGAATCTAGCTTTTTATTTGAAACTATGCTAACTTCCACGTAATACAACTGTCGTTTACCATGAATAATAAAAACCGTTTAAGGGCTGCTGTACTTATTTCATTAGCCTCTGTTTTATTGCTCTTAATTATATCCTACTTCTACAATAAAAAACTGAATACAAATAATACCTTATCGAGCAATGAAAAGGCTGCAGGCTGGGTTTTATTGTTTGATGGAAAAACGACTAATGGCTGGCATATGTTTAGTAAACCCGCCATGAAACATGCTTGGAAAGCTGTAAATGGAGAATTAACCACTGCTAGTTCAGATACTACGGGCACACATGGGGATATTGTAACTGATGGGGTATATGAGAACTATGAATTGGTTTTTGATTGGAAGATTGCCCGCGAAGGGAATAGCGGCGTGTTTATTAATGTGCAAGACGATACCAGTTACATGGCTACTTGGGCTACCGGTCCTGAATACCAGTTATTAGACAACCCCAATATGCAACCTGGCTACCTTGATGGTGGAAAAAAGGGGGCTGGCGCACTCTACGGCTTAGCTCCCCTTAAAAACCCAGTTGAACCCAAACCTGCGGGGGAATGGAATACCAGTAGAATGATTCAAGTAAACGGGAAAATCAATTTTTGGCTGAATGGGATCATGACCACTGAAGAACAAATTGGTTCTGAGCGTTGGAAGGGCTTGGTGGCCAACAGTAAAGCTGCGGTTTTTCCTGATTTTGGTAAAATGACCAAGGGGCATATTGGTTTACAAGATTGGGCAAAAGGCGTATCTTTTAGAAATATTAAAATTAGAATCATTCAATAATTATTGCCATGATATACGCTAAAAATGTTCGATTGATTGCAGCAGCTGGTTTGATGGGAATTGCCCTTTTCTGCACTTCACCCAGGGCGCTTGGGCAGAAAACCGATATTGGTAAGCTTTCGTCGGGCGGTAAACTAAAGCCTGTTCAGGCGAATATGGACATTCGTAAGTATATCCTCAACTTAGACGTAGACATTGCCAATAAATTCATTAAAGGAAATACAACGGTAAACCTGCAATTAAAAAATGCTGCCGATACCATTCTTTTAGACTTTATTCAACACTATAGCATTGAATCTATCAAAGTGGATGGTAAAACCGTTTTATTTGATCATAAAGAAGAGAAGATTTTTATTAAAGGAACTGGGGGCGATGGGGTTAAACCATTTTCAACTAACAACCAATTTCCTGCTGGAAATCATTCCGTACTCATTGTGTATACTGGAAATCCTCCTGAAGCAGTAAGACCTCCTTGGCTAGGCGGTTTTACTTGGTCAAAAGACCGCTCTGGTAATGATTGGGTTTCAATTAATATTCAAAAAGAAGGGGGGAGAATGTATTTCCCTTGCAAAGACCATCCTAGTGATGAACCCAATGAAGGAGTTGAAATGAATATCACTGTACCTGCCGGCTTATCAGTTGCGGGACCTGGCTTATTACAAAAAACCGTTACCAAGAAAAACAAGTCTACTTTTTCTTGGAAGACCAATTATACCATCAGCAATTATTGCATACTATTTAATATTGGAAAGTATCGGGTTTTTAAAGACAGCTATACGACCATTAACAATAATATTGTTCCTATTGAATATTATATTTTAGAAGAAGATTCGGCCCAAGCAAAAAGAGTAATTGAAGCAAAAAAACGCGATAGCAAAATTTTAGAAAAATACTTTGGTGAATACCCTTGGTACAAAGAAAAAATTGGCATTGCCGCTGTTCCTAACTCGGGTATGGAACACCAAACCATGATTACTTTTGACAATAAATTTATTTTCACTACAGTAGGCGGGCAAGAATACTCCGCTAACTTATTTCATGAATACGCGCACGAATGGTGGGCCAATAAAGTAACCAATAGAGATTGGGCCCATATGTGGATTCAGGAAGGAATTGGTACTTATGCAGAAGCGCTGGCCATGTATGAACTAGGCGGGCAGGAAGAATACAATAAAATTATTGCTGCACACAAAAGAGGAATTCGTTATAAAAAACCATTGGTGGGCGGAGAAGAATTATCAGAAGATGAAACCTATGCTGGTAGCGATATTTATACAAAGGGTTCTTTCTTCATGCACAGCTTGCGTTATGTTTTAGGCGACGAATTATTTTTGAAAACATTGAAGCAATTGGCAACAGACCCTGCTTATACATATGACAACACTGTTACTACTACTGATGTAGAACAATTATTTAGTAAAGCAGCTGGCTATTCACTAAAACCCTTTTTTGATTTTCATTTAAGAACTACACAACTAATTGAAGTATCGATTAAAGAAACAGGCTACCAGCAATACCAAATTAAACCCCTGAACTACTTTATGGATTTGCCTTTTGAGATTACTCTTAATGGTAAAGCCACTAGAATGATATTGGGTAAAGATGGCATAACTGTGAAAAGCAATTCTCTTCCAATGGTTGATGCGGCGGGTTATTATTTAAAGAAAGTAGTTATTCAATAAAATTTCCTTTATTGATAAATAGCTGTTTTTGATTCTTTAATTGTTTCATAGTAAAAAAACACTTCCCCCTCGAAACCGTTTGCTCTATTGAGTTGTATCATCTGCTGCAATAAAGTAGGATCAACCCTATAGCCATCTCCTAAAGAAGTGAGTACCCCAGGAAATACTCTCTTTTTAAGCGTTGGTGATACTTGATTAGACAGCTCTTTCAAAATTTTTTCATACGCGGTTAAATTATAACGATACAATTGTGGAAGTATATAATCTGCATAACCGCCATTTATCCAAGCTGGCCAATCTTGTAGGTATTGCTCTTTACTCCATGGATAAATACTAGGAGCCCAAGTTACCCAACAATTGGACTTTTGTTTTTTTACTGCCTGATAAATATTTTTTCCAAAAGCACTCAATTGATCGGCCTTCCATTGAATAAATGCAGGGTCTTTTTCATTTAATGGTGGCAATGAACCATTGTGCTGTTGTTTATAGAGATTTACTGAATAATCATCGTAGCCGCCTTCTCCAGGCATCGCTGGTAAACGATCATCCCCTTGTACTCCATCTACTGCATAGTTTTTAACCACTTCAAGAATTAAATCAGTTAAAAAATTTTGCACTTCAGGATGCATTGCATTCCACCAATAAAATTCATTCTTCTTTAATAAGGTTCCTTTTTTATTTCTACCTGCCCAATGCGGATATTTTGCTAACCATTTATTTAATGAACTGTCTTTATAAGCATAGGCTGCACCAAATTCAAACCATGCATGCACCCTCAAGCCCGCTTTATGTCCTTCTTCTACATAAGCTTTAATTGGATCAAACCCTTTATAAATAGGGTCTTGCAAAATACCGATATGCTTTTTAAGGACTTCGCTTGGATACATGGTTAACCCATTATTCCAAACTACAACAAATATATCTGTGAGTCCATTGCGCTTACAATTGGCAACTGAAGCTTTTACATTTTCAGGTGTTAACATTGCATCACTTGCTACATTGGTGATCCATGTTCCTCTCATTTGAACCAATGGAGCTTGCTGCGAATAACTTATAAAATACAAGCTGCTAAAAAGATAAAGTAGGATAATTTTTTTCATTGTTATTAGAGATTGGCTTTGAACTCCATGTAACGATTATATAAATGATGTGCTTGAATATAGGCCGATTGAGGACTCATGAAATGCGAAAATTCAAACGTGATTGCTTTATCGTATCCAGCTTTTGCTGCAGCTTCTAGCTTAAGGCGCAACTTGTCAAACTTGATGGGTAGAAACTTAATGGGCATGTCTCGGTCAAAAGACTCAGCATTGGTCCAGCATGATAAGCCATATTTATCTGCTAACTTTTTATTGATAGAAAAAAAATCGGTCAGCTCATGATAATCTATATGGCCGTCCTGAAAGGCAACCGCATCAATAGATTGATGGATCCCTTGAAATATTTCATCCCATTCTGCCTCATGTTCTTTTACTGAAACCGCATCCGATTTTGATAAATTTCCAGAAGCAGCCATCACTGCTTTTTTACCATCAATCCAAGGTGAAATAAAAACGGGCAGTTGATTGCTTATTCCTTTACACATATTACCCAAACTGCTAAAAGCCTCTATTGCTCCTTTGGTTTTACGACTTATTTCTGTACTCAAATACCAGCCACTAAATGCTTTTCGATGTCCGTATTTTTTCCAAACTTCTTCAATAACATATTTATTAGAATCTATTTCAACTTGCAAATCACCTGTATCCCAATAAATTCCACTATCGTACAAACCAAAATAAAATTTCATTTGGTACTTTTCTGCTAATGTCAAGTATAAATCTACAAGGTCTATACTGGGTTGATAACATCCATGAGCTTGAACAAGATAATCTGAATGATAAGTAATGAACCTCCTATACCCACATCTAATCATTATTACAGTGTCTATTCCAGCAGCTTTCATGTATTGAAAATCTCTATCCCATTCTTCTGCACCCCAATTTTGATGAGGAATATCATGGCTTATTTCATCAATAAATGTTCCAGTAATCAGCATATTATTATTCTTTATCGTCTTCAATTTTTCTTAAGGGTACCAACCAACTTACTAAAAAAGCGGGGATTGTTGAAACCAGTACCCAAAGAAAGAATTCTTTATATCCTAAAAAATCACTGAGGTAACCGCTTACCATTGAGGGGATCATAAACCCAAGGTTCATAAGGCCTCCCGCAAATGCATAGTGTGCCATTTTGTATTTTCCAGGCGCAATCTGTTGCATGATGAATATTATCAAACCAACAAAACCAAACCCATAACCAAAATACTCTATAGCAACAGCTCCACTAATAATATATAAATTAGTAGGTAATGCATAAGCCAAAAACGCATAGGCTAAAAAAGGAACATTAAAGAAAGCACAAAGCACCATTAAAGTTTTTCTAGTAAGTCCTTTGTTTGAAGCATAGTACCCAGCTGCAATAGATCCCAACACAAATGCAATTGCACCAAATACACCATAAACCAACCCTATTTCTGATGTTGTTAAACCCAATCCCCCATCAGCTCTGGCTGCTTTAAAAAATAGTGGAGTAATTTTTATTGCCTGACCTTCTGCAAATCGGTAAAAGACAATAAAAGCCAAGCCAAACCAAATATTCTTCTTTTGAAAGAAGGTAACAATCACATCCTTTAATGTTGCAAAAGCTGCTGATGATGAATCAACTTGTTTTGTTTCCCCTCCGGTAGGAAGCATTTTCATATTATAAAGCCCCAATAGCAGCATAACAACTGCATACACCAACAATACAACCATCCAAGCATTTGCAACACCATAAATTTTTTCTAATTCACCAGCTAAATACACTAAAACACCTCCAGATAAAACCTTGGCCATATTATAAAAAGCTCCTTGCCAGCCTACAAATTTTGCCTGATCAGCCTTACTCAATTCATTCAAATAAACCCCATCTGCAGCCATATCATGGGTAGCACCACTGAAAGCAATAATGGCAAAAATGCCGATAGAGATACTGAAAAAATGAGAAGATTGTAAACTTATAGCAGCGAATGAAAACAAAATACCCGTGAATATTTGAGTAGTATAAACAAAGAATTTTTTGGTTTTAAACATTTCCAAAAATGGTCCCCATAACGGCTTTAAAGTCCATGGCAACATAATTAATGAAGTCCAAAAAGCAATTTGAGCATCGCCTATACCCATGTTCTTATATAGGATAGCGCTTGCTGCAGAAAGTGCCACAAAAGGCAATCCCATTGCAAACCAAGTGCTGGGAACCCAATAAATGGGAGATTTCTTAGAAGTTGTTTGTGGCATAATTAATTAAAAATATTAAAAACTATAATTCAATTTATAAAATTTTTAATTAAGTTAGCTAATCAATTTCAACTCCTTTTTTATGCCGCTCAATCTTACAATCATGAAAAGCTTATTCATCGGAATTACCTTTTTAGTTATTAATACCATGTCTTCCTGTGGAAAAAAATCACCCTCACCAAGTCCAGCTCCAAATCCAAACCCCAATCCAGTTCCGTTTTGGGACCCAAATGCCATGAGAGGGGTATGGGTAACCACAACAGCAAGCACTGCACTAGATAGCAGAAACAATATAAAGCAAATGATTAGCAACTGCAAAACTGCAGGTATCAATCATGTTTTTATTGTGGTATATAATAACGGTAGAACTATTTTTCCGAGTACCGTTATGCAAAACCTAAATGGTATTAGACAGCTAGAAAGGTTTGCAGGTAGAGATCCATTACAAGAATGTATTGAAGAAGGAAAAGCAGTTGGAATTAAAGTACATGCTTGGTTTGAATATGGGTTTGCCGCTTCCTTTTCAGCAAATGGTGGCTCTATTGTTGCTGCTAAACCAGATTGGGCAGCAAAAGATATAAACGGAAGACTAGTAGTAAAAAACGGCTTTGATTGGCTAAACGGATTACATCCTGAAGTACAACAATTTATGATTGATCTATTTAAAGAAGTAGTCAGTAAATATGAAGTAGACGGAGTGCAAGGAGATGATAGATTACCTGCGATGCCACCAACTGGTGGTTATGACCCTTATACCGTTAACCTTTATAAATCAGAAAATGGTGGAGCAGAACCTCCACCTGCCTCCAATGATGCAGGCTGGTTAAGATGGAGAGCAAATAAGCTTAATCTATTTCTAAAAAGGCTTAGAACAGAAGTGAAAACCTTAAAACCTTCCATACAATTTACAATGTCCCCAAGCCCACATCCATTTGGGTATAACGAATATTTGCAAGATTGGCCAACTTGGGTTGATAGTGCTTGGGTTGATGCAGTAATCCCGCAAATTTATCGTTACAATATAACAGACTATGACAATTCTTTAAATCAACAAAGAGGTTTTTACAGAAACCCTGCGGTTCCATTTTATCCAGGTGTGTTGGTTAAGTCTGGAAGCACCATACAATCAGATGCATTAATGTCTCAGTTTATTCAAAGCAATAGAAATAGAGGGTATAAAGGAGAAGTTTTCTTCTTTTATGAGGGCTTAAAAGATAAATTAACTTGGTACCAAGGCCTTTACCCCTTTATTAAATAAACCATGAAAAAAACATTTATACTTTTTTCTTTATTGGGAATAGCTTCGCTAAGCAACGCTCAAAAAAAGAGCCGTTTTGTTGACCCCTTTTTAGGTACTGGAGGCCATGGACATGTTTATCCTGGTGCAACAGTTCCTTTCGGTATGGTTCAATTAAGCCCAGATAACGGTGATGAGGGATGGGATTGGTGCAGCGGCTATCATTACAGTAGCAATACCATTGCCGGCTTCAGTCATACTCATTTAAATGGGACTGGTATTGGTGATTGGTGCGATATATCTGTACTACCGTTGGTTGATTCAATTGGTGCTAATCAATCGGTTATTAAACACCCTTTTAAACATAAAAATGAAAGCGCTTATCCAGGCTATTATGCAGTTAAATTAGATAACGGAATATTATGTGAGCTTACTGCTACAGAAAGAACCGGATTTCATCAATACAGCTTTCCATCTAAAAATGCTTGGCTTCGTTTTGATATGGGATTTAAAATAAATTGGGATCAACCAACCGATGGATTAATCAAAATAATCAACGATTCAACCATCGGGGGGTATCGTTATTCTACGGGATGGGCCAAAAATCAACGAGTTTATTTCACCGCTGTGTTTTCCTCAAAAATAAAATCCTATCGATTTATTGACGCTACTGAAAACAATCGTGTTGGTCAAAGTAAGACCGTTAAATTACTTTTAGCCTTTGAATCAGCCAATCAAAAAGTTACTGTTAAAACTGGAATTAGCAGTGTTAGTATTGAAAAAGCGGGAATTGCACTTAACGAAATAAACAATCAGTCTTTTGATGCTATTGTTGTAAAAGCCGAAAATAAGTGGGAAAACGAATTGAAGAAAATTGAAATCAATACGAACGATAAAGCCTTGGCTACTAAGTTTTATACAGCGCTCTACAGATCTGCTTTGGCTCCTGTGATTTATTCTGATCAAGATGGCACCTATCAAAATCAGCAAGGACAAATCAATCAAATGCCAAATGGGAAAAAACGTTACACCATATTTTCTCTTTGGGACACATTCAGGGCTTTAAATCCCTTATTCACTATTACTCAACCAACATTAGTGCCAGAGTTCATTAATAGTATGTTGCAGTTTTATAAAGAAAATGGATTGCTTCCCGTTTGGGATATTAGTACCTGGGAAGCAAATACAATGACAGGGTATCATGCTATCCCTGTTATTGCTGATGCCATTTTAAAAGATATCAAAGGCTTTAATGTTGATACTGCTTATGCTGCAATGTTGAAGTCTGCTCATCAAAAACAAAGAGGTACCCAAGACTATATAAAGCATGGATACCTACCACAAGACAAACATGGTTGGAGTGTAACAATTACATTAGAATACGCGTATGATGATTGGTGTATTGCACAGGTAGCCAAAAAATTAGGTAAGACAAAAGACTATGAGTTATTGATGCAAAGAGCAAAATCTTATCAAAATTTATTTGATAAAGAAACAGGCTTTATGCGTGCCAAAAACAGTCAAGGAAAATTTATAGAACCGTTTGACCCGCTTCTATCGGAACATGGATTTGAAGGTCAATATATAGAAGGAACTGCTTGGCAACACAGCTTTTTTGTTCCACATGATATCAATGGGTTAGCAGGATTATATGGAGGCAAAGAAAAATTGGCCAATAAACTAGACTCTTTATTTAGTGCCCCTTCTATCTTACACGGAGAAAATGCTTCAGCAGATGTTTCTGGATTAATTGGACAATATGCGCATGGAAATGAACCGAGTCATCATATTATTTATATGTACAGCGCATTAGGATATCCCCACAAGGCTGCCAAATGGATCAAAGCTGTTGCTGATAGTTTTTATAAAACAGGACCGGATGGATTAATTGGGAATGATGATTGTGGTCAAATGAGTGCTTGGTATATATTTAGCAGTTTGGGGTTATATCCCATGAACCCGGCTTCAGGTGAATACGTTTTTGGCTTTCCATTGATTAAAAACGCTAGTATCAACTTGGCGAACCATAAAAAACTAACGATCAAAGTAGTACAAAAATCGAATAGTCGAGAAGCATATATCAGAGCGGTATTATGGAATGGGAAAAAACTAAATCGGCATTTTATTAAACAT
>JBBAJU010000003.1:83594-104638 GCA_040403845.1 Sediminibacterium sp. | reverse complement strand
TTTTTTGTAAATGGTATGGTTATTCCACATGCTATAACAGTAAAAATAAATCCTTTCATAAAACCTAGGAACCAATTGGTATTCATTGAATTCCAATAAGGATACAAGCCTGTAATTTTCATTAATGGAATAAGAAACAATGCCCCTACAACATAAGCCATCATTGGATTCTGGCCAACTAAAGTAAAAAATTGATTTATGCTTTTTAGCCAAGAATACTGAGGAATTAATGAAAAGATGATTATGCTAAAAAAGGAAAACCCAGCAGTAACAAAATAATAACTATAAGTGGAAGGATCTTTTTTTATTCCGCCCTCAAACGACTCAAAAAATAAACCTAGTAATAAACAATATGCACCAACGTATACACAGTTTTTTAAAAAAAGCTGAGTTTCATTAAAAGTTTTATTAAATAAATGGACTATTAATAGCAACATAAGAATAGTGAATATTAAATTGATATTTAATGAGCGATTAAATAAAAAAATTAAGTTGCCTACTAATAAAACAAAACAGGAATAAACAAAAAGGTCTAATGTCTTTTTTTGATTGCGTAATGGAAGAGTTATTTGACTAGACTTGATTAACCACTCCCCAACAATTGTTCCTGGTATAAATAGAAATAAATACTTTAAAAAATAAAATCGATAAACACCAGACTCGGGTGTAAGATTAAAAATCCATTCATTCCATGAATTTGGATTTTTACTGGTCAGAAAGATTGCCATTATAAAGGGTAATATGCCTAGTCTCAATAGTGTATTCTGCCTTGTGAACCACCATATGATTATTCCAAATAAAGCCATATTCGCTAATACAACAATGATGATATCGCTGTTTGCAATATTAAAGCCCTTCCCCTTATTAAATGGAAACACGAATAGTAGAAATATCCCGATTATAAATCCAAATGCATTTAAAAACTGCTCCGTTTTTACACTAAAAATTTTACTCCATTTTGTAAAAGAGAGCATTAATAAAAAAAAGCCAACCATACTAAACAACAAAACGGAATGAGTTGGATTTTCCGCAATCTTATTTGCCTTGAAATGTTCAAGTAATAAAGCAAAATAAATGAGTAATACATATCTACGAAATGCAATAGAAATAACACTTAAATCTGAAATAGAAGCTTTCTTTTTATTAAATGCAATTGGCACAGCAGCACCCATACAAAAAATAAAAAACGGGAAAACCAAGTCTACCCAAGTTATACCATGTATTTGTGGGTTAAACTGATGAGCCGGAGGTGGAACTTGTGCATGAAACATCCATGCAGGCAAAACATTTCCAAAAGCTATACTTCCCGAAAGTATCATAGTAAAAA
Organism: Sediminibacterium sp.; assembly: GCA_040403845.1. Lineage (GTDB taxonomy): Bacteria > Bacteroidota > Bacteroidia > Chitinophagales > Chitinophagaceae > Sediminibacterium. The sequence continues at coordinate 103,311 of JBBAJU010000003.1, read as the reverse complement.
TCGCATAGCCTCTTAAAGCATCTAATTGAAGAAAGCGTTCTTTCATTTGAACTATTTTAAATTAAAGCAGGCATCTATGAAATCATAGTGCCTGCTTACTGTTAAACTTAACAACCAAAACTCAACTAAACTAGTTCCAGCCTGGATTCTGTGTCAGATTTGGATTATTATCTATCTCTGATTGTGGAATTGGCCATAACTTATACTTAGGATTACTATTGTTTCTTATTTGATTTCTGAATCTGATTCGCTGGGTAATACTAGCTGAATAATCAGGAATATTATCTGCATCAAAACTAGGTCTAGCAGCTGGTACTGCAGGATTTAGAGATAATCCTACAACAGGTCCACTATTTGCTTTAGCATAAATATCCCATCTTCTTAAGTCGAATAAACGCAACCCCTCACCTGCAAATTCTACTGCTCTTTCTCTTCTTATTAAAGTGCGCATAGCAGCCTGACTTCCCAATACAGCTGCGGGCTGTCCTGCTCTTGCTCTTACCTGATTGATTGCCGTTAACACTGTTGTATCTACTTCATTGGATTCGATTTTAGCTTCAGCGTAGGTTAATAAAGTATCAGCATAGCGCATTAAAATAAATCCAACACGAGATTCAAAAGTATACTGAGTAGAATCGTTGTATTTACTCCAAACATAACCCACACCGCCAATATTTCCTGTAGCGCTTACCTGCCACTGAATACCTGCTGCTTGTGCGCCAACCCAATCGTTATTGGTATTTACATTGTCATAATTGTTGGTATTCCAATTGAATTTCCTACGAACATTTGAATAAATATTAAAAATCGTACGCTCTCTCAAGTTGTTATAAGGTAATGCAGGTGTTCTTGAGGCAAAGTGAACCATTGTATCACCTGGCATATAAATACTCCATCTAAGTCGATTGTCTCTATTTAATCTTGGATTTGCAGGGTCATATACTGCTGAAGCATCTATGCGTAATCCATCTCTTCCTTCAAACTGATCAACCAAATTCTGAGAAGGAAATAAACTGCTCTGAGAATTGGTTACTTGACGTGGTACACCAATCACTGCCATCCAGTTTTGTGGTTCATTTACATCAGTGGGATAGGTTTGTGCAAACATAATTTCCCTAGCTGCATTCGCTGTTTGTCCACTCAGCATAAACAAGTCGGTAAATCGAGGATTTAAGCCATATTGGCCTCCATCAATGATTGTTTTAGTTGCATTAGCGGCAGTTCTAAAATCCTTTATAAGCAATGCTAATTTCGCTTTTAGCCCTAGCGCAACGCCTCTATTTACTCTACCGATTGTTTGAACAGGCGAAGTTCCGGCTGCTTCAAAAGAAGCAACTGCTTCATCTAAATCTTTATACAAATCTGCAACTATTGTTGCAACAGGTGTTCTTCTAGCACTTAAAACTTGTTCTACTGTTGGCATAGCTCTATAATAAGGAACATCGCCAAACCAAGTCATCAAATGGAAGTATCCCCAAGCACGTAAAACTTGTGCCTCCGCTTTAATTCTGTTAAATACTACGGGAGATACATTTGCCTTACCATTTTCCATGCCAACAATTTGCTGGTTGGCTCTCTGTACTAATCTATACGCTTGGTTCCAAGCTGATATACAAATTGCATTGTTTACCAAGAATGGACCACCGTCTCCCATTGCAATCAAATCTTCTGCATTTCCTCCGCGTTTAATAGCCATATCAGTACTAGATTCAATGGCAAAATGCATAGGTGTATTGTTGGCAATCACCCACATAGATGATGCATAAGTGCCCACAAGACCTTGTTCCATTTCTGCTTGATTGGATAAAAAAGTAGAGGAAGAAGATGCATCCAGTGGTTTTCTATCCAAAAATTTATTACAACCACTAATAGCAAAAGCTACTAATAGTGTTGGTATAATTAAATATTTTTTCATTGTATTCAATTTGTTGAGTTCAATTAAAAGTTAACATTAACACCTGCAGTATAAGTACGCATCAAAGGATAAAACTCTGCATTGGCATTATTTATTTCAGGATCAAATCCTCTCCACGCTCTGGAAAATGTAATGAGGTTTGCCGCACTCACAAATACTCTAAGCGATTTTATTTTTACCTTATTTAATAATTCTTGTGGTAAAGTATAACCTAGATTAATATTTTTAATTCTGAAATAAGCAGCGCTTCTAATCCACTGAGTACTCAATAGATAGTTGTTTCCTCCAGAACCCGATGGAAGTAAACGAGGGAATGTAGCATTTTGATTATCTGGTCTCCAATAGTCCTTATGAATGTCTAACAAAGAAGCTGCAAAATCAGCACTTGCAAATGGTACAGCACCAGTTCCACTTAAAAAGTTATTACGCTGACCAACTCCCTGACCAAAAATATTCAAATCAAAATTTCCATAGGTAAGATTAATATTAATACTGTACTCGTATCTAGGAAATGCATTTCCAATAAATGTTCTATCAAAGTTATCAATTCGACCATCTGGTTTTCCGTCAGGACCACTGATATCTTTGTATTTCATATCACCAGGTTTCGGTCCGTTTGCAGTAGTTGGACTCCATGGAATTCCAAATTGGATTGGTGCAGATTTAATATCATTTGAGTCACTAAAGAATCCATTGGCTATATAACCAAAATAAGAACCCAATGCCTGACCAGGAGCCGTTCTAATTCCATCTCCAATAAAAGGAGTACCAGGAACTAAGTTTAAGACATTATTTTTAACATCTGAAATCATTGCAGTTACATCTAAACCAAGCTTACCTATTTTATTCTTATAGTTCACTGTAAATTCCCATCCTCTATTTTCCATATTACCCGCATTTACAAACGGATTACCCAATCCCCCTGCAGATTGTGGTAAAGTTCTTTGCAACAACATATTTCTTAGTGTCTTAACATAGTAATCTGCTGTTACGGTGAAATGCTTGCCTAATGAAAGGTCTAAACCAACGTTCCATTGCCTAGATGTTTCCCAGCTTAAATCTGGATTTGCAAATTGTAACAATGCTACACCCAAAGTGGTCACGTTACCAAAATATGCATTGGTACCATTGTTGGGGTTGTTATAATTGGATTGAGCATAGAAAGCATCATAAGCATAGTTGTTACCAATATTCTGGTTACCATTACCGCCAAATGATCCTCTTAATTTACCAAAACTGACTACATTAGAGATGCTTTTGAAAAATGATTCTTTGGTAAATATCCATCCTGCAGAAACTGCACCAAAATTACCCCACTGCTTATTCCTTTCTTGAGAAAAACGAGAAGTTCCGTCTCTTCTTCCGTTTAATTCAACATAGTATTTATCGTCAAAGCTGTAGTTAATTCTTGCAAAGAAGCCAGCTAATGCCAATTCAGATGCACCAGCATTATTATCTCTTACTCCACTTCCTAAATTTAAGAATGGCTGATTAGGATTCACAAAGCCTGTTCTAGATGCACCAAAGAAATAATTCGTAAATAACTCTGATTGTCCTCCTACTAAAACTTTGATTGAATGATTTCCAAAACGTTTAGAATAAGTTGCTTGTCCTAAATACGTTTTATACACATTATTGGTATACGATTCAGATAAGCTGGTTGTTCCAGGCCAAGTACCCACAAATGTATATCCACCTGTAGCAATATTTGGTTGGAAAATATCGGCATTTTTTACAAAACTTTTTGTGTAAGGATTAGACACTTGTCTTCCCCAATAAGCTTCTATTTCTAAACCACTAATCGGTTTATAGTTAAATCCAAATCTTGTTAGCAAAGTACTTCCATTAACTACAGATGTACCAGCTGCTTCTGCCATAGCCAATGGATTACGATTGTTTGATTGAGCAGCATTTCCGTACATACCAGGACCAAATCTGCCTCCACCAATAGCAGGTAAGCCTATAGCTTGACGAATAATAAATTCAGCACTACCTGTTGATGGATTAACCGTTCTATTACTATTGTAACCCAAAATACCAATTAATGAAAATTTATCATTGATTTTAAATTCAGGATTTATTCGAATATCATACTTTTCAAAACTACTATTCGGTATTAAACCTTCTTGCTTTAAATAAGAAAAAGAAGAAAACAAGTTGATCTTATCTGTAGAAGTTGATAACTGTAGGTTATGGTTTTGCATTAAACCAGAATTGGTAAAAAGTTCCTTTATCCAATCGGTATCAATCACGTCTAAATTATTAGCCGGAGTTGTTCTGTATCGATCTATCAAAGCCTGAGGAAATACGGATGCATTTGGATTTCCAGTACGATTTTTCTCTGCCTCATTGCTCAATAACATATGATCAATGGCACTTACTCTATTAGGAATTGAAGTTGCTTGTTGCTTTGTTACAAAGGCATTATAATTTACTTGTAAACCCTTTTCAGTAGCTCTTTTTGTTTTTACAAGAATTACTCCCGCTGATGCACGGTTACCATAAATAGCAGTTGAAGCAGCGTCTTTTAATAAAGTGATACTTTCAATTGCATTAGGATCAATTTGGTCTAACGAACCAACGGCTAATCCGTCCACAATAATTAAAGGCGCATTACTTCCAGAAATAGAACCCTGTCCTCTTACTACTATACTAGCTCCATCTGCACCAGGTCTACCCGATTGTTGTTGAACGGTTACACCAGGAGCCAAGCCCTGTAAAGCCTGACTGGTACTTGATACTTGGCGCTTGTTTAAAGCACTATTGTTCAAAGTAACCAACGATCCAGTTAAGCTGGCTTTTTTCTGTGAGCCATAACCCACCACAACTACTTCACCAATGTCTCCAACAGTTACTTGCAACACTACATCTAAAGTATTGCCTATTGCTTTTACTTCTTGAGTTGCAAAGCCAACTCCAGAGAATACAAGTGTAGCTCCTGTATTTACTGATACAGAGTAAGCACCAGCTGTATTAGTGGTGGTGCCTTTCTTTGATCCTTTTACCAGTACTGAAATACCTTCTGCAGGCTTCCCAGAACTGGCACTGGTTACTCTCCCCGCAACATTTATTTGTTGCGCTACTGCACTGCTCAAGATCAATAGCAGATAACAGCACAAGAGTGATACTTTTTTCATAAGCAAACGTTTTGTTTTGTTAGTATGTAGATTTAAATTTTCCATTGTGATCAACTTGTATCAAGTCGAAAGGCTGAACAGTTGCATTTAATAGTTGAGCAAATTGAATCCTTGTAAGAGGCTTCTCTATTTTATAAGTGCCAAACTTCCATTGATCCCACTGCTGTTTTATTTGCGCTGCTAGTAGATCTTTATTTGACAGATTCCAGGATGAATCTTTTTTATCTAGCTTATGCTTTTTTGCTATTTCAAAAATGATATCAATAGCTTCTGATAAGTATAAATTGGACTCCTGATTTTTTTGAATACTACAGAATTCAGCTAAGTCATTTACAAGTGCTGTACGATTGACCAATGAATCAGGATGAAAGAGTGTTCTATTGGCCCAGTTGTACGGCACGCCTTGTCCTTTTAAAACTCCAGTTGCTCCAATTTTTTGAGCTGCAACAAAATGAGGATGATCAATTGGTACATCAAAATAGGGCATGATATATGCCCGACTATCAAGTAAAGCAGTTTGTACTTTTCTCACTGAAACTTTTTGTGCAGATAAATTTTGTTGAACAGAAATAGCTGCTAAGGTTCCTGCAGCTTGTCCAATCAATAAAGCAATTGCTTGTAAACGAGTCGTTCCATTCACCACATTTGAAACACTGATACTTTTTTCAGCAATAATTAACCCCTTTGTGTTTTGCGGAATTAATGAACCCAAAGGAAGATTAAAAGAGGGTACAGGATAAAAGTCTAAATGCTGAGGGGCTTTTGGATTTTTTTTATGATGATGATCAATTGGATAATCTCCAACGGCAATACCTGTTCTATATAAAGGCATAGGTGCAATAAAAGGCTTTGCAATATATCTTACATCAAATCTTACCAAACCTTTTACCCTTCTGCTTTCTCTATGGTATGGAATCAATGGCAATCTATCTTTAGTTGGATATTCATCGTCTGCTAAGCCCAAGTGTTTAAACCCTAATTGGTGTTGAATAAAATATATAAATCTTAACGTTTGCTCTTTAGCCTTTATCAATTCTTTTTCTCTTTCAGCTTCAGACATTTCAACCACATTCAAATAAATATCGTTGCCATTTCCCGGCCAATTAATCATGTATTTTTGATTAGGGAGTTTACCATAGTTCAGCATTTTTTGTGCATCTACATTAGGCTTTGGTCTTGCTTTATTAAAATAATAATCTGTGCAAGCCCCATCAAATTCAGCAGGATCATAGTTTGCAGGTTTTGCAATTGTACAATCCTTACCCATTCCATAATCTTTTAAAATGGCCACGTAAGTAATGTCTTGTACTATATCATTGGTTTCTGAAACATGCACATCCTCTCCAGTTACACTACTAGCTTCCATTCCTAAACTATAAGGAACACCAGCATTCGCTAATACATCCCCAAGCTCTGTTGCATCAATTACTTGCTTGGCATGTATGGTGATTTTTTTATTTGTTGGCTTATGTATAAATGTAGCTCCTGTTATTGCACCATTTTGTTTGATTACTTTCAAGAATTGTAACTGGTACTGTACTGAAAGTCCTTTGGTTTGAAGGACCATCGATTTAAATATACTATCTCCAACATGGGGTTCAAACTGAGTATTACTCACCCAGCCAGTAGCCACTTTAGATGGGCCACCATAGACTTTATATAAAGCATTTCTAAATTCCCCAAATAAGCCAGAGGGTAAATTATGATTGCCGTCAAACGCACATACACCTGCAGCAGTTATCATTCCACCCAACCAAGTAGTTGGTTCTGCAATTATTGTATTTACCCCCATTCTAGCCGACTGTAATCCAGCGGCAATACCACTAGCGCTTGCCCCAACAACTAATACATCGGTCTTAATACTAGTTTGAGCCTGAACAGTTACAACAAAAAGCAGATAAAATAAATGATAAAAAACTTTTTTCACAGTATTATTTTAGATGGCTTCAAATGTTTTATAAACCTGATACAAGGATCTTGGAATATGAAAACAACCCTTCCATTTTCCTCCTTTTAATGGTAATAATACTTCCCCTCTTCTATTTAAATAACCAAACCATTCTCCGTATTCTTCATCTTTAAATTTATTCCAAGTGTATTCATGCACTTTTTCGAACCAGCGTAAACAGTTTTCGTCGGCCGTTAATGCATAGCCTTTAGCTAAAGCAACCAATGCCTCTACATGAACCCACCATAATTTCTGGTCCCATTCTAATTGTTGTGGAGGGCAACCTTTCACATCCAAAAAATAAAAAATTCCTTCATATTCCTTATCCCATCCATATTCAAGTGTATGCAACATGATATCTTTTGCTTTTTCAATCAGTTTCTCATCATTGATTCGCTTACCCAAATCCATGATAAACCACATTGCTTCAATAGCATGTCCTGGATTGAGTAATCTTCCTTCAAAACTGTCACAAAAAGATCCGTCTTCATTTACATTTTCTAAAACCAAACCAAGATCAGGATGATAGAAAACATCCATTACCTCATGAATAATGGATGGAATAAACTCATCCACTTTTTCTTTACCCAAAATATGTTCTAACTCTAGCGAGAGATTACAAAGTATCATCGGAAGGCTAAAATTTTTTAACGACCTGGTTCCAGGATAACTCTTATTATAAAGCCCCTTTGTATTGTTTCTCCTTTTTATGATATTATTAAAAGTATCTAATGCTATCTGCTTATACTCATCTGTTGGCATTGCTTTATCTAATGAAGCAAAAGCCATGGTAGCAAAACAATCGCTAAAAATATTATACGGTTGAACCAGGGGTTTACCTTCCGCAGTTAAAGAAAAGTACCAATTTCCCAATTCATCTCTGCCAAATTTTTTCATGAAGTTGGCACCATGTAAAGCCATATTTAACCAATCATTATTTGGCTCAATATGATTATACATGAAACTAAAACACCAGACCTCTCTGCCCTGCAACCACATAAACTTGTCGGTGTCATAAACATTTCCAGCTTGATCCAAGCAAGTAAAGTATCCGCCATTTAATTCATCTTTACTATACTTCATCCAAAAAGGGAGAATATTATTCAATAACTCAGCCTTATAAAGTTCACTATAATGCCTTAAATTTTTTTCTGGCTTATTGTTTAAAATGGTTTTCTGCATTAAATCCTTATTAATTATTAATGGATTTGTTAAAACTTAGAACAATATCTTAAAAATTTTATAAAATACCCAATACTTTTTAAATTATTTTATTTAGGTGGGCTATTTCTTCCATTTCCTATATTTACTCGATTAAAAAAATATATGGCCAAGCCACAGCATATTCTAAATAATGTTTTTAATGACGACAACTCTTCTGGAGTAGCTTTAAAGAATAAAACACTTAAAAAGCTGATATTCAACTTTTTAGATCGAACAGAAAGTGCCTCCATCACCGAATTAAGTAAAGAACTGAACATAAGTGTACCTAAAATAACCAGTTTAATTGCAGAATTGATTGAAGAAGGGTTGATTAGTGACTATGGAAAAATCGACTCAACCGGTGGGAGAAAAGCCAATTTATATGGTCTAATAGGTGATGCAGGGTTTTTCTTAGGGGTAGATGTAAAAAAATACTATATCAATATAGGGCTGCTCAACTTTAAAAAACAATTGGTAAGTAAAAAATATCGAATTGCTTTTAAACTTGAGAATACGGCTGAATCGCTAGATCAATTGATACATATAGTACAAAATTTCATTAAAGAGCTACCAATTAAAAAAGAAAAAATACTTAGTTTAGGTATTAACCTATCGGGAAGAATTAACCATACAAAGGGTTACAGTTATAGTTTTTTCCATTTTCAAGAAGAACCCCTTTCAAAAATTATTCAAGATCAAATTGGTATTAAAACTTATTTAGAAAATGATTCAAGGGCAATGGCTTTTGGAGAATTTTGTAGTGGAGAAGTAAATACCGAAAAGAATGTGCTTTTTGTTAATGTTGACTACGGTGTAGGTTTGGGTATTTTAATAGATGGTAAAGTCTACTATGGAAAATCAGGATTTAGTGGCGAGTTCGGTCATATTCCATTCTTTAATAATGAAATCATTTGCCATTGCGGAAAAAAAGGATGCCTTGAAACAGAAGCTTCAGGAAATGCTTTAATTAGAAAGTTTAAAGAAAAAATAAAACAGGGTTATACTTCTTCTGTACTAAAGAAAAATAAAAAAATAGAAGAAATTACGCTAACGGATATTATTCAAGCAGCTCAAAACGAAGATGTTTTAACCATTGAACTACTTGCAGAAATTGGAGAAAATCTTGGAAAAGGACTTGCAGTGCTAATCAATGTATTTAATCCTGAATTAATTATTTTAGGCGGAACACTGTCTGAATCTGGAGACTATTTAAGACTTCCAACTAAAAGCTCAATAAATAAATTTTCACTTAGTTTAGTTAACTCAGACACTCAATTAAAACTCTCTAAATTGGGTGAAAGAGCAGGCATACTTGGAGCATGCCTGCTTGCAAAAAATAAAGTCCTCTCTGTTATTTAAGGTATTTATTAAACCAGCCAATATATCTTTCAAAACGATCTTTCACGTAACTAGGCGTGCTGATACCATGAAACTGTCCTGGGTAAACAATCAGCTCAGTAGGTGTTCCTAACGAACGGAGTGCTTGATACATTTGCTCACTTCCTACAGCAGGTACATTAAAATCTTTTTCTCCTACCATAAACTGTGTAGGTGTTTTTATTTTGTCTGCTTTTAAAAATGGATAAGACAGTTTTAAATAACGATCAATATTTTTCCAAGGAACTCCCAACTCATTATCGTATTGATTAATGTATTGATCAACTCCATACAATGAAGAGACCATTGAAACACCAGCACCACTACTTGCTGCTTTAAAACGATTATCAGAAGCAATTAAATAATTAGTCAAAATTCCTCCGTAACTCCAACCACAAATACCTAATTTATCTTTATCTGCCCAGCCTTTTTCTACTGCATGATCTACTGCACCTTGAATATCAATCACTTCTTTATTTCCCCAATCGGCACTAATGGTTTTTGAATAATCCCAACCACGTCCACTACTACCACGATAGTTTACAGCTACCACCATATAACCTGCAGCGGAAAGCATTTGGCGAGTAAAATCAAACCCATATTCATCTTGTGCTACAGGTCCACCATGTATATTAAACAGCGTAGGTAATTTTTGTGTAACAGGAATATTGGCAGGTCTGAATGCAATGCTCGATACTTTTGTTCCATCTGAACTTGTTGAAGTATAACCCTCTACAGAAGCCAGTTCCAACGAAGCCACAAATTCATCTTGGTGTTTGGTTAATCTTCTTGGAACACCATTTTCAACTGCGTATAATTCAGTGGGTAATTGAGGTTCGCTCATGGCCGCTAACCAATTATTATTGCTATGAACTTGAAGTGCACCATAACTTCTTTTGCCTCCAGCAATTTTAGTAAGTGCACCTGTTGCAATATTGAATTGACCAATATATCTTTCTCTGTCATCAGAAATTAAAGCTGCAACATGTAAACCATCTTTATTGAATTTAATGGTGCTGACTGGTCTGTCTACTATTTTAGATAAATACTTTGGAGCACCAACACCACTTGCATCAATTACAGTAAGGTATTGTTCTTGGTATGCTGTATATGTTTCAGATGCAGAACTTAAATATGCAATGGTTTTATTATCAGGACTCCAAACAGGGCTATCATCGGAACCTGACCACTGAGTTAATTTTTTGGCGGGTGCTTTGGGCTTTGCTTCCATCACAAAAATATCGGTATTAATATTTCTATCAGGATCAGCAGTGGTATTGCTCACAAAAGCAATATGTTTACCATCAGGACTAAATACCGCACCACGTTGATCAAACTCTCCGCTGGTTAATGTATCGGTCTTCTTAGTAGCAACATCAAAGAGGTATAGGTGGATTGGATCCCGCTGCGTAATATATCCCACTACGTCTTGCTTAAACTTATAACGGTCAATCACAATAGGCTTGGGCGTCTTTGGCTTTGAAGTATCAGCGGGTGTTTTGATGGTCATCAATATTTTTTTCCCGTCTGGGCTCCAGGAATAATCCATTAGGCTTGTCTTTAAATTCGTCAGTTGTAATCCCTCACCACCCAAACGATTTAGTAACCAAATTTGGCTATTCGTTGCACCATTTCGTGCAGCAACAAATGAAAGATATTTACCATCGGGGCTCCATCTTGGTTGTGATTCTGCATCGGGGCTATTGGTTAATTGAATGTTTTGTTTACCATCCCAACTTACCATCCAGATATCTGTATTGCGTTTGTTTTGAACAGAATCAACAGAAGATAAAGTATATGCAACCCAATTTCCATCAGGTGATACTTGCGGATCAGCTAGTGTTTGCAAACGATACACATCCGCTGGTTGTAGTTTTCTTTTGGCTGTAGTTGCGGTGTTGGTAATCTGTGCTGTTGTTGTTTGCGAACTCAATAAGGAAAGAGCCAACAATGAGAAGAGCATTTTTTGTTTCATGAAAGCTGGGTTTATAAAAGAGAATCAAATAATTCTTGTAAGATAAAAAGAATAAGCATGAAAACAGAGCTTGATTCATCCGTAATTTAGTAGGATATATTGCTATATGAAATTCATATATATTATTCTGGTTCCTTTTCTTGGATTGATTGAACCTTCCTATTGTCAAATACCTAGTAGATATGTTCATGCAACTGATTTAGCCAAAAGATGGGATGAAGGTATGCCATTGGGAAATGGCTTAATGGGTGCACTTGTTTGGAACAAAAATGAACGCATTCGGTTTGCATTGGATCATCCCTATGACCGAGAGCCAGTACCTACTAAAATTCCAGGTGCTGCTATTGAAATACCGCATTCTATCGTAGGTTATTTGTGTGCCCGATTCTTGGTAGCTAAAAATAGTTTGTATTTGATACTGTTCTAGAATTTCACTCAATACTTGAATGGCTTCTGTATAAAACAAGGTCCCCCCTCTATTATACTTAGCTAGTTTTTTATTTAAAGCTAAAATAGAGTGATACTGGAATTGCAAATGCCTTTCACTAGTGTCTGGAGAATGAATTAAAGTTGGCTCAAAAAAATATACCATTAAATAAGGAATACCCGCTTGCTCAGCAGCTTGTAATGCAGTATGGTCCTGTGTTCTAAGGTCTCATTTTATCCAAACAATATTGATGGATTGTTTCTTCATTTTTCTTAATATATCCTATCAAAACACACATATCGTATCGTCTGTATAATGTATTCGTTTGAGCTTAATTGTATACTTTTTTACGGTTTTAGTATCATTTATATAAGCGGGTTCAACATAGCTGTAATTCGTATTGGGTTTGATGGGACTTACGAGAATACCTGTTTCCCAAGTATAGTCTTTACTAACAATAAACTCATTATAAATGTTATAAAAATTGGCTGTAAATTCAATATTGTCGATAGATTTTTGGGAGCGGTTGGTGAATTTTAAATTAAGATAAAGCAGGTTACCCACAATCTTTATGGCCTCTTCTTTAAATTCTAATCCACATTTTGGATATTCTTTCTGAATGGTTTTTGAAGGGGTACTTTGTAAAACTACTTCTTTATAAAAACTAGTATTTTCTCTTTGAATTAAAAAAGCGACTTTATCATTTGGATTAAATTCAGCGATTTTTTTCTTGAAATCATCTACCGATTCAATGTCTTTTTTATTTACAGAACATAATAAATCTCCAACAAGAATGCCTGCTTTTTGTGCAGGCGAATTTTCCGCAACATCAGTAATTAAGAGAAGTGTTATATTTTTTGAATAAGATGAGTTTTTATCTTGAACATTCACTACTCCAGCTTTATAGCCTATACCTAAATATACTTGGGCATATAACAACGCACTACAATGTATTAGCAGTGCTATCAATATTAATTTAGTTCTCATTGGTACATTAATTTTCGCAAAACCCGGACGCCTTTTTCACGGGACATGAATTAAAAATACATGAAAAACAAATACTTAATGTTGGAGAAGTGGGTTAAAAACATAAAAATAATACTTGATTTTACTAAATAGGATTACAATTAAACAAACAACATCAAAAAGAAGTACTAATAAAAGCCAAGGTCATATGGCCTGCGAAATTGTGGCATTGAATATTTAACACCTCTGCATTTTCGTCGTTATTCAATGAATAAACCGCATTTACGCCACACATGAATTCTTCTCCTTTTTCATTTCGAGTAATTAAAATATCTGAGAAGCCTCCAAGTAGTTTTTTCGATTTTTGTGTAACTAGCGATATGCATCCTTCGCTTGAATAAGAGAAATAGGATTGATTGTTAATGATTCCTTTATCTTTTAAAAGTTTAAAAAGAGTGGAACTTGGTCGAAGTATATCAGAAATTGACTAATTAGTTTGTCAGCTAATTTAATTTTTATTTTGCGTAAGTTTTGGTTTAAATTGTTAATACTATATATGATAGATCGTTTTTCAACATATTCAAACTCGCTCTTATTTAATTATTGGAATGCTGCAAGAGACCCAATGCTGAATGATTTTCTAAAAGAAACTATCCCATTTATTTTATTTGAAAATACTGGATACACAGTATATTCTAGTGTTCCTAATAATGAGGGGGATATAGAAAAAGTGGTCAAATCAATTTCTTTTACAAATCATCCACATTTTAAAAGCACTTATAGCAATGTCTCATTTTCATAGTTATTAAAAATCCTTAATAAAAATTGTATTGGTCATTTTGGTGCTCAGGTTTCATTTTCATACAAATCAGCTGCTGCTTTAAATATTTCATTAAATGATTTGAAAGGCTACTATTTAGATTTTCCTAATACACAGATTGTTGATTTATTTGATAACATTATTGAGATTAAAACAACTGATGATATTTATTGGCCAAGTATTGTCTATTTAAAGACGATGAAAAAAAGCAATGATGAACAGTTATTAATATATAGCACAACTGAATTATTTTTTGACACGTAATTATTGATATAATTACAAAATTGGATTGATAAGGGTACTTGGTTTTTGTTTGGATGACGTCAACCATGGGCAACAAAAAACCCCAACATTTCTGTTGAGGTCTTTGTGGTGTGGGCCGGGATCGAACCGGCGACACAAGGATTTTCAGTCCTTTGCTCTACCGACTGAGCTACCGCACCTTCCGTAGATATTTCCCCTTCGGGGTTGCAAATATAAGGAGTGGAATGGTTATTCACGCATTATCCACTATTTTTTTCTTTAGAATTCGCAATTCTTTGGAGTTCTAGCAAATGCAATCACGTCTCTGATATTAGTCATACCCGTTACAAACTGCACCATGCGCTCAAAACCAAGGCCAAAACCCGCGTGTGGCACGGTTCCGAATCTGCGGGTATCTAGGTACCAGCTCATTTCTTCCGCAGGAATATGCATTTCGGCCATTCTGGCTTCTAATTTCTCTAATCGCTCTTCTCTTTGAGAACCACCTACAATTTCTCCAATTCCAGGTGCTAAAATATCCATTGCTGCTACGGTTTCTTTACCTGGTTCGCAACCATCATTCAATCGCATATAAAATGCTTTGATTTTTGCTGGATATCCTGTTACAATTACTGGCTTTTTAAAATGCTTCTCTACCAAGTAGCGTTCGTGCTCGCTTTGCATATCAATTCCCCAGCTAACATCGTACTTAAACTTCTTCTTTTTATAAGCAGGGCTATCCAATAAAATTTGGATGGCTTCTGTATAAGTGATTCTTTCAAACTGGTTGCTGATGACAAAATTTAATTTATCTAATAAGCCCATTTCGGCACGCTCATTCTGTGGTTTCTGCTTTTCTTCTTCGGCTAAACGTTGGTCTAAGAATTCTAAATCCTCTTTATTATGCTCCATGGCATAACGAATCAAGTATTGAATAAATTCTTCCGCCAAATTCATATTGTCTTCTATATCATGAAAAGCCATTTCGGGCTCAATCATCCAGAACTCAGCAAGGTGGCGGGTTGTGTTCGAGTTTTCTGCTCTAAAAGTTGGTCCAAAAGTGTAGATCTCAGAAAATGCCATGGCGCCTAACTCCCCCTCTAACTGACCACTCACCGTAAGATTGGTACTCTTTCCAAAAAAGTCTTCGGTATAATCAATATTACCTGCGGCATCTTTTGGAGCTGAACCATCCATCGGTAAAGTGGTAACCCTAAACATTTCACCTGCTCCTTCAGCATCACTAGCGGTGATGATGGGTGTATGCAAATACACAAAGCCTTTTTGATTAAAAAACTGGTGTACTGCAAATGCCAATGAATGACGAATGCGGAACACTGCCCCAAATGTATTGGTACGAAAACGCAAATGCGCTTTCTCCCTTAAAAATTCTAAGCTATGTTTTTTCGGTTGGAGCGGATACTTCTCTGCATCTGAATCTCCTAGTATTTCTAGCGTTACTGCTTTTACTTCAATGGTCTGTCCTTTACCCACACTTTCTACTACTTCCCCTACCACTTTTAGCGAAGCGCCCGTAGTAATTCTTTTCAAGGTTTCATCATCTAATAATCCCAACGCAACTACTACCTGTAAATTATTATTAGTGCTTCCGTCGTTCAATGCGATAAACTGATTGTTGCGAAAAGTTCGCACCCATCCCATAACCGTTACCTGATCACCTGGCTTACCTGAAGCCAACAGGGTTTTTATCTTGATTCTAGTGTTAAACATGAAGCAAAGATAACCAAAGACTACTTCGGAAACTGCATTTACAGCGGTTTTGACAGAACAACTTTAAATTTTTATGGCCAATTAGTGTGGATATTCTCAATATTTTGTAACATTGCAGTGGAAACAATGCTGATTAGCCCGTTACAGAGCTCCAAAATTTCAGTTACTCTCTTTCCAAATCAACTCAACAAACCTTTCTGAGCTTTTTTTCCTTAGACAGGCATAACCTTTTTTATCGTTTGAATTTGACACCCCCCAAACAACTTTTCCATTTATGTATGACATTCTTCAATTAAACGACATGCTGCTTCCAGAGTTAGTGGATATAGCAGAACGTTTAAAAATTACTGGTGCAAAAAAACAAGACAAACAGGGCTTAATTTATAAGATCCTTGATTCCCAAGCGGTACAAGAAAGTACTGCTAAAGAAAATGGCGTAGCCAAAAAAGCGGGTCGCCCAAAAAAGGCCGTTAACATTAAAACTTCAACGGGTGCTTCAGAAGAAGCAGAAGTAATGCAAGAAGCACCAGCAGCGCCCATTGCAAAATCTGCTCCTGTTGCTAAAGTGGCGGCTCCCGCTCCCCCAATAACTCCTGCACCCGTAAGAAATAACAACGAACAAGCAGGACCAAGTAGACCCATCCGTAAAGCAATGCCTCCTAAAAAAGGACCTGTGGGGCCTGGGCCAAGACCTAGAATAGAGCAACCAACCGAAGCTGCTGAAGCAATCAACAACGGACAAACAGAAAACGATCCAACAGCCAATATCGCTGCGGCCATAATTCAAACATTGGAAGCCAGCGACAACAATCCAGAAGCTGCACAAGCTCCTGAAACCACTTTACAACAAGAACGTCCTAGACATCAACCCGTTAAAAAAGAACCTGTTTTCAATATTGAATTTGAAGGCGTAATTCCTGGTGAAGGGGTATTAGAAATGATGCCTGATGGATACGGTTTCTTACGTTCTTCTGATTATAACTATTTATCTTCTCCAGATGACGTATATGTTTCTCCTTCTCAAATCAAATTATTTGGTTTAAAAACAGGAGATACCGTAACAGGATCTGTACGTCCACCTAAAGAAGGGGAAAAATATTTTGCCTTATTAAAAGTAGATTTCATCAATGGTAAACGTCCGGACGAAGTACGTGATCGTGTACCTTTTGACTACTTAACACCTTTGTTTCCATTCCAGAAACTAAATTTATTTACTTCTCCATCTAATTATAGCACCCGTATTATTGATTTATTTACCCCAATAGGTAAGGGTCAGCGTGGATTGATTGTAGCTCAACCAAAAGTGGGTAAAACCATGTTGTTGAAAGAAGTGGCCAATGCCATTGCTGCCAATCATCCGGAGTGTTATTTAATGGTGGTGTTGATTGATGAACGCCCAGAGGAAGTGACCGATATGGAGCGCAGCGTTAATGCAGAAGTAATTGCTTCAACCTTTGATGAGCCTGCAGAAAAGCACGTGAAAGTTTCGGCTATTGCTTTGCAAAAAGCAAAACGCTTGGTAGAGTGTGGTCACGATGTAGTGATTTTATTAGACTCCATCACCCGTTTGGCTAGAGCACATAATACCGTTGCCCCTTCAAGTGGTAAGGTTTTAAGTGGGGGAGTGGAAGCCAACGCTTTACTAAAACCCAAACAGTTTTTTGGAGCGGCTCGTAAAATTGAGAACGGCGGATCATTAACCATTTTAGCAACAGCCTTGGTTGAAACGGGCAGCAAAATGGACGAAGTAATTTTTGAAGAATTCAAGGGTACGGGTAATATGGAATTACAGTTGGAAAGAAAATTAGCCAACAAGCGTATTTTCCCAGCCATCGATTTAGTAGGCTCTTCTACTCGTAGAGACGATTTATTATTAGACAAAGACGTATTGCAAAGAATGAATATTCTGCGTGTCTTCTTAAATGATATGAATCCGGAAGAAGCCATGAATGAATTGCTCAAGCGCATGCGAGGCACCAAAAACAACGAAGAGTTTTTGGCGAGTATGAATCGATAATGTCTTTGTGAATTGAATTGAAAATGGCACCGCTAAATAGTGGTGCCATTTTTTTATTGTCCTTAACTTTTATTCGATTATGTTCTTTTCTCCAAATAAACAGCTTGAAGCCAATATTTAATCATTTTACTCCAATCATATACTTTCCGAAATTTAGGGACACTTACAAAGCCTTTTTAAAATCGATACGTTAGAGTAGGTGTAAATGTTATTGCTTCTAATGAGTTGGTAGAAATTAAATAATAAATTCTTGACTTAATTCCAAGCTCAAACTTTGTATCTATCTTTTTTGAATAATGAAGTCCAACAAAAATTCCCCCTTCCTCTAGGTAGCTATTATTAAAATTTCTTTGTTCAAAAAGAATTCCGTTCCTTGAAATACTAATCTCTTGTTGTTCTGGTCTCAAATAAAACAAACCAATCTGACTCCTTAAAGCCGGTATTTTTTTTATTATATCTCTTTCATAAAATATCTGATAAAAATGATTCACGTGTTTAATGTCAAAATCTTTTATCGATAATTCAAGACCGTTAACAATGCTTGTATAATTGATTGTTTTTTGATTTGAACTTTTAGCATATCCAAAACCCCAAGAAGCTCTTTTGGTAACATCATATTTAAGTTCTAAGCCTCCTATTGTTCCAATAAAATTTTTGTTTGAAATTTCTGTGACTGGAAATGGAGGTGCTTGTTCTTGATAGCTTCTTACAAAAAAATTACCATTGAGGCCATAATTAATTTCAAATGAAAACTTACTTTTTTTCTGCGCTTTTACAACAAAGGGAGAAAGGGAAAGTAAAAAAAGCATTACTTGTAGAGTTCTACAATTAATGAAGCTGTTTTTTTTCGGGGAAGGGTCAATCATATTAATAAGTTTACTTCAACTGCGTTTCAAAGAGTTTTAAAATACGTTTGTATTCATCCGTCCAACTACTGGGCTCAACAAAGCCATGGTCTTCCATTGGATACACGGCCAATTCCCAATTGTCTTTTTTGAGTTCAATTAATTTTTGAGACAAACGAACTACATCTTGAAAATGTACATTCACATCTACCATTCCATGGCAGATTAATAAATGATTTTTTAGGCCCGCCGCAAAATTGATCGGAGATGATTTTGCATAAGCAATAGAATCCTGAACAGGCTCATTTAAAATATTCGCTGTGTATCCATGATTGTAATGTGCCCAATCGGTTACTGGTCTTAATGCAGCTCCTGCTTTAAATACATCTGGTGTCGTAAACAATCCCATCAAAGTAATAAATCCTCCATAAGATCCACCATATAAACCAATTCGGTTGGGATCGATGCCATAATTTTTTACCAAGAAATCTGCGGCATCTACATGATCGGTTAAATCCTTTCCGCCCATATGTCGGTAGATGCCCGTGCGCCAATCTCTTCCATATCCACTGCTAGCTCTATAGTCTATATCAATTACGGTATACCCCTTGTCTACCAATAAATTGTTGAACATATATTCCCTGAAATAAGAGCTCCACCAATAATGCACGTTTTGTAAATAGCCAGCACCATGAACAAAAAATACCGCAGCACCATTTTTCTTTGCAGCAGTTGGTTCATAAATTCTTGCATAAATATTTTGCCCATCGCGTGCAGGAATGGTGGTCACTTTCGCTTCTTTCCAGTCGTATTTTTTAAACTCTTCACTCATTGCCAAATTGGTTACCTGTATCGGTTTTTTACCGGGTGCATTTTCTTGCACATATAATTCCCATGGCTTATTAATATAAGAGTATCGATAAGCAATCCATTTTTCGTCAGGACTCATGCTCACTTCATATCCACCTTCCCATGCAGTGATTCTTTCTTTTGCAGAACCATCTGTTTTAATGCGATACCAATTTAATTTTCCAGGATGTGTTTCATTGGTCAATAAATAAAAATGCTGTTTATTCTTACTCAATTTCAAATCCTGCACTTCATAATTACCAG
>JBBAJU010000003.1:24621-83494 GCA_040403845.1 Sediminibacterium sp. | reverse complement strand
GGACTGATTTGTAGGCCTTGCATCATTCGATCGCCCGTCGCAATTCTTTTAATCGTATCATTATAAACGATTCGATTATTCCTCAAATAATTGGCGCGTTCCTCTCTTTTATCTTTTCTTTCTTTGAGCACTTCAAATAAATCCAACTGTTGTTGTTGCAACCAACCATCTTGGGTTTGTGAGTTGATCAAAGCCGAGGCGCGATTGAAGTTTCCTACAGTTGCGCTCCCACCGGAACCAATATTGGTTAATTGCGTGATAACTCCTGTTTTGGTATGCCAAGCAAATAAATTTGGGAACTTAGTAAAAACAATCCACTCGTCATTCATAATAAATGAAGGATTATTTTCTTGCTCTTCTGTTTGTGTAACCCGAATGGTTTTATTCAATTTTAGATCTGTCCAATAAATGTCGCCACGAAACGCATACACCATTTGTGTTCCAGCCAAATTATAGACTGCATTATTTAATGCGCTATTGCGTTCAATAATATTATTGTTGGCTTTATCTGGTGCTGTTGCATTTAAAGCATATGCATACAATGAGTCCGAAACCTGTTGTTTTGGATTCCAATTAAAAAAAACAGTTTTACTATCATGACTCCAAAAAATATTGGAAGGAGATGTGCCCATCCATTTTGGATCGCGCATAATATGATCCACCGTTAATGATTGGGCAAACACTTGTAAAGAGCTGGTAATAAAGACGAGCAGAAATATTTTTCTCATAGTGTTGTTTTACAAGAATAAATCTATCGTATTCAGCTTAGTAAAAAAACAAGAGAGATGAATTTTATTTAAGTGGATGAAGAAGTCCTTATTTAAAATACTTATTGGCTTCTATATATTCGCGCACTTTATCTGGAACCAAGTATCGAATGCTTTTCCCTGCTTTAATATTATCCCGAATATGGGTTGCAGAAATAGTTAATAAGGGTGCATTTAAAATGGTTACTCTTGCTTCGTGCTGATTGGTGACCACAAAATCAGGACGATTATAAACGATGAATTCGTAATCACTGATTAATAAAGAAGCATTTTTCCATTTGGGTAAATTCTGGAAACTATCGCTTCCCATAATAATTGTGAACTCGTGTTGCGGATATTTTTCTTTTAAATAAACCAAGGTGTCGATGGTATAAGAGGGCTTGGGCAATTTAAATTCAATATCCGACGCCCTCAGTCTATTGTCTTCTTCCACCGCTAACTGCACCAAATGCAACCGATGGTATTCGTTGAGTAAACTGTGTTCTTGTTTAAATGGATTTTGGGGCGATACCACAAACCATACCTGTTGTAAATGGGTCTCATTTAAAACATGACTCGCTATAATCAAATGACCCGTATGAATGGGGTTAAAGGATCCAAAATACAGGCCTATCTTCATCTAACTTGTTGATTATCAGATTATTATGATAAATCTTCGGTTACAAAAATGCTGTTTGCCTCACTTAATCTTAGGCTCAATCTATAGCCAGATACGCAGATTGAAATAGGATCGCCTAGGGGAGCAATCTGTTCTACTTTCACTTTTTCACCTGGCACACATCCCATTTCCATGAGTTTGATAAAAATCTCGTCTTTCTCAAATGAATCGATGATACCCTTTTGCCCCGCTGTCAATTCAGACAATCTTTTCATATTTCCGATTATATGGTAAAGGTAATCTAGCACGTATTGGTTTTGTTACGAATTTTGGAGTAATAAACAACTATGAGCAAAATCAACTTTAGAACAGGGGATCGCCCTTTTGTATTTCCCAACAAAACTGGGCTTAAATCTTTTATTGCATCCATTTTCAAAAAAGAAAAAAAAGCACTGGGTGGCATCAACTATATTTTCTGCTCTGATGAAATGCTTTTAAAAATTAACCAAGACTTTCTGCAACACAATTATTTCACTGATATCATCACTTTTGGCTTGAACGAACCAGATAAACCCATTGAAGCAGAAATATATGTAAGCATCGATCGGGTAAAAGACAATGCACAACAGCAGGGAGTTTCTTACCAAAATGAAATGCAACGTGTGCTTTTTCATGGTGCCCTACATTTATGTGGCTATAAAGACAAAAAGAAAAGTGAAATTATACTGATGAGACAAAAGGAGGACCAGTATTTGCAACTGATTGGAAAAGCAAAACAATGAATTCAAAGCTAATTTTACTTCTTTTCTTAATTTTTGCTGGCGTTTCTATTCAGGCCCAACACGCTAGTCAAGTAGTTTTAAAGGATATCCCCTTTGAACCCAAGATTCCAATTAAAAAGGACTTGGTTGAAAAGCTAGAACAAAATAGTTTGTACGGGGCTTTATCAAAAGAAGCACAAAGCTTTATTTACTGGACTAATTATGCTCGTCTCCACCCAAAAGAATTCAAAGAGCTCGCCTTGCTTCCTTTCTTAGAAGTTCAACCGAAACTGAAGGGGAAATATGCCAATAGTCTAATAGAAGACTTAAGTCAAACTCAAAGCCTCCCTTTCCTTGAACCAGAATCAAAACTTATTAGGGCTGCTCAATTGCACACAGAAGATATTGCCAAAAACAACGGAAGGGTAAGTCATCAATCTTCAGATGGAGCAAGCTTTGGCGAAAGAATTAAAAGAATAGGATATAAAGCTTGCAGTGCAGAAAACATAGCGGTTGGAAACGATCCAAACGGACTTAGTTCACTTTTACTCTTATACCTAGACATCAACCTTCCGGACCTTGGTCATAGAAAGAACCTACTAAATCCCAATTACACCAAAATCGGGGTTAGCGTAAAGGATCTATCCAATAATCAATACCTTATCGTTCAAGAACTGGGGTGCCCAGAGTTAGCCAAAAACCAGGGCATTATCTAGAAAATATCTTCAACTTGTTCCACGGGCAACCGTTCCACCCCGAAACATTATTTGGATGTGACACGTGGAACATGGACCTTTAAGGTCTAATTAACTCCTATGCAGCAAGAAAAAAGAAAATGGCAGATGGCGTTCAGGAGGTTTGTACTTGAAAATACCCCGAGTGAACAATACGCTCCCTACTTTGGTCTATGTAGAGCCGATTTAAGAAGCTGGATTGAGGCACAGTTTTCGACTAATCAAAACTGGGAGAACTTTGGGAAAGTATGGCAATTCGAACACGTCATACCTGTATCTTGGTTTAATCTCAATTCTGAAGAAGATTTAAAAGCCTGTTGGAACTACTTAAACTTTCGGGTTGCTCCTGTAGATGGAACTGGATATGCTACAGATTTACTTTTTGCCAAACATTATTTTGAAATGCTCTATCAGGCATCTGGTTTTCAAAGCTGTGTTTATTATATCGATAAGCTAGATACCATTTTAAAACAGCATACTGTTCCTGTAAAAGATTCAATTCTTTCTTTTATTCAAACGAACAAAACGGTTCTGGAGGCAATACCGACATTTTCTTCGGATGAATATCAGCAATACCTTGGATCTGGTTCTGCAAAATCCATCTTAACAGAAAGAGAAATTTTAAAAAAATTCGGTTAGGGCTTTTCCTATAATATCTTTGCACTATGTTTTCAAAATACGATGTAATAGTAGTGGGTGCTGGCCACGCAGGATGTGAGGCAGCAGCTTCGGCAGCAAACTTGGGAAGTTCCGTTTTGTTGATTACCATGAATATGCAAACCATTGCCCAAATGAGTTGCAACCCCGCAATGGGGGGAATTGCAAAAGGACAAATTGTAAGAGAGATAGATGCGCTGGGTGGATACAGTGGAATCATTACAGACTTAAGTACTATTCAATTTAGAATGTTGAACTTGAGTAAGGGTCCTGCCATGTGGAGCCCAAGAGCACAAAATGATCGTATGCTTTTTGCGGCTAAATGGAGAGAGTGGTTAGAGAAAACACCCAATGTAGATTTTTACCAAGACATGGTAAAAGAAATCATTATTAAGAATAACAAAGCTTGTGGAGTAATTACTGGTCTTGGTCATGAAATTATGGCTGAGTCGGTTGTGGTTACAAGTGGTACTTTTTTAAATGGCGTTATTCATATTGGAGAGAAACAGTTTGGAGGTGGTAGGGTTGCAGAAAAAGCGGCTACTGGAATTACAGAACAATTAGTTGCTTTAGGATTTGAAAGCGATCGATTAAAAACAGGAACCCCTCCTAGGGTAGATGGAAGAAGCCTAGACTATTCAAAAATGGAGGAACAAAAGGGAGATGAACATATTGTTGGTTTTTCTTATTTGAATATACCCAGAGTGAAGCCAGAGAACCAAAGAAGTTGTTTTATTACTTATACCAATCAAACCGTACACGATTTATTAAAAACGGGGTTTGATCGTTCACCTATGTATCAGGGTAGAATTGAAGGAGCGGGTCCAAGATATTGCCCTAGTATCGAAGACAAAATAAGTCGCTTTGCGGATAGAGATCGTCATCAACTTTTTGTTGAACCCGAAGGCTGGGACACAGTAGAAATTTATGTAAATGGTTTTTCAACTTCTCTTCCAGAAGAAGTACAAATGGCCGCTCTTCGTCAAGTACCAGGATTTGAAAATTGTAAAATATTTAGACCAGGTTATGCAATTGAGTATGATTATTTTATGCCTACTCAATTAACACACGCTTTAGAAACAAAGCAGATTAGCAATCTGTTTTTTGCTGGACAAATTAACGGTACAACAGGATATGAAGAAGCTGCTTGTCAAGGATTAATTGCTGGAATCAATGCTCATCAAAAAGCAAAACACCTTGAACCCTTTATCTTAAAAAGATCAGAAGCTTATATAGGAGTATTGGTTGATGACCTAATTAATAAAGGCACAGACGAACCTTATAGAATGTTTACCAGTAGAGCAGAATTTAGAACATTGCTCAGACAAGATAATGCCGATTTAAGATTGACTGAGAAAAGTTACCAGATTGGATTGGCTTCACAAGAAAGAATGCGTGCTGTGGAACAAAAGATTAGTGAAGTTAATCAGGTAAAAATCATATTAAATAATTTTAGCATAGAACCTGCTGAAATTAATACCTATTTAAATTCAATAAAATCAGCACCAATTCAAGAAAAACAAAAAGCTGCTAAAGTTATTTTAAGACCGAATATTTCTCTAGACGATTTAAAATCAACTATACCAACGCTTCAAAATACCCTAAACGATATTTCAGACGATGCACTTTTGCAGGCTGAAATACAAATCAAATACGAGCGCTATATTGAAAAGGAACAACAATTGGTAGACAAGATGAGTGACCTAGAAAATATGGTAATACCCGTGAATTTTGACTACGATAAACTTAATGCTTTATCCAATGAGGCTTTGCAAAAAATGAAAAAGATTAAACCGAGCACACTGGGTCAAGCCAGTAGAATCAGTGGTGTTAATCCATCCGACATACAAATACTAATGGTTTACATGGGCAGATAACTAATCTTTAAAATACGATTGCCATTGAAAAGTTTTCTTAAATGTTTGGGTTAAAACTTATCTAGTGTAATTCTATTAATACTATTCCTGTTTTTTAATGCTAGTATTTATATCAAGCAAAACAAAAAGGAATTAATTACAGAAGCAAGAAAACCATTCTTGAGAAATACCATAGTAAGGTAAAAATAAAAGACATTCATATTAGCCTTCTAGCACAATTCCCTAATCTTTCTATTCAATTGGATGAAGTAGTTGTAGAAGGTCCGATGTTTCATCTACACCATCAGAAATTATTTATAGCTAAAGATATTTCTGTTCTAATAAAAACATGGCCTCTATTGGGTGGTAAAATAATTTAAGTATGAATGTTGGGAGAGGGTCTATTCTACTATCCAGTCCATTAAATCAATTAGGGGGTATTTCACCGAATCAACTAAAAGCTACAATAGGTTTTAAACTTAACGATGGTGCCTTATTAAATTATGCTCCTTTGATTAAATTACAACAAAGCGATTTTAAGAAAAGACACCGCGATTCGCTACAATTTGCAACCATTCAAAAAGAACTAACCATAGAAAACGGAAATATTCATATTCCAAGAATGGAAATAGCAACTTCTGCATTAAATGTAGTTGTTGGGGGAGATTACGGTCTTGACTGAAAAACCAATTTACATATACAGGTTCCGCTCAATAATATTACACAAAGAGACTGAACTAAAAAAATGAATACCGCTTCAAACAAAGAGAAGGGCGGTACTGGTGTTTTTTTAAAAGCTGTATCAGATCCATCGGGGAAAGTTAAATTAACTATGGATTCAAAAGACAGTCAATATAAACATGAACAAATGGCCCAATAAACTATTAGCCCACTCATCATTTAATTAAATAGCCTTTTTTTAAAGACGAACAATTGTAGTAGCTTTAGAATCCCACTTAAACAACCTTACTTATGAGAAAAATCAAGTTGTTGTTTTCTTGTTTGGTATTGACAACTTTGTTGCGTGCCCAAGAAACATTTCCTGTAAATGGTATAGCTGACAAACGAGATGGCTGTTATGCATTTACCAATGCCACTATAGTGAAAGATGCCCAAAATACCATACAAAATGGTATCATGGTAATTCGAGATGGTAAAATTATAGCAGTAGGCGCCAATATAACAGTTCCTAAAGATGCTGTAATAGTAGACTGTAAAGACAAATTTATCTATCCGTCGTTTATAGATATATATACAGATTATGGAATGCCACAAGTTCAAAGACCTACGGGTGGTGGTGGTTTCGGTGCTCCTGCTCAACTTTCAACTAACCAAAAAGGAGCATATGGTTGGAACCAAGCTTTAAAATCTGATATTAATGCTTATAAAATTTTTAGTGTTGATGACTCGAAAGCAAAACCAATGCGCGAAGCAGGTTTTGGTACGGTTCTAACACATCAAAGAGATGGGATTGTCAGAGGAACCGGAGCGTTAGTAACACTATCAGGTGAAAAAGACAATTTTGCAATTGTCAAAGAAAAAGCTGCAGCCCTCTATTCTTTTAACAAAGGAACTTCAACACAAGCATATCCATCATCCTTAATGGGGTCAATCGCTTTACTCAGACAAACCTATAACGATGCTGCTTGGTACAAATCCAATCCAGAAGCAGCCACTAAAGAAGGTCTAAATATTACCCTTCAATATTTTAATGCAAATCAATCTTTGCCTCAAATATTTGATGTACAAGATAGAGGTGTTGATTTATGGAATATGATGAGGGCAGATCGAATAGGTGATGAATTTGGTGTACAGTATATTCTGAAAACTACAGGTAAAGAATACCAAAGAATTAAAGAAGTGGCAGCAACAAAAGCTCCATTAATTGTAACCCTAAACTTTCCACAAGCACAAGATGTAGAAGATCCAAATGATGCAAGATTGGTATCATTAGCCGATATGAAAAACTGGGAATTAGGACCAACTAACCCTGCAGCTATTGAAAAAGCTGGAATTCCTTTTTGTTTATCAACAGCCGATTTAAGAGATCCAAAAACTTTTTTAGCAAACCTTAGAAAAGCAATTGAATACGGTTTAACAGAAAAAGCAGCAATGGATGCATTAACCAAAAATCCTGCTACATGGCTTGGCGTATACGATAAAGTTGGTAGCTTGGATGAAGGTAAAATGGCCAACTTTGTTATTTCAACAGCACCTATATTTTCTGAAAAATCTGTTCTACTACAAAACTGGATTAATGGCAACAAATATGCTATTAAAGAAGACGCTTGGAAAAGCATAAACGGTAATTATAAACTAACAGTTCAATCGGAAGCTGGAATAGAAACCTATTCACTTGAAGTAAAATCGAATAGCACAGCAACCTTAATTGGAAAAGACACTTTAGCAAATAGATTCAGCTTTGATGGTAAGACAGTGAAAATCAACTTTGCACCAATGCAAAGAAGAATGGCTGGTGTTGGCCGTATGGGCACGGGGGCAAACGCTCCAGCAGCGCTACCTGCTAATGCAACTAAACTAAGCGGCTTTAACAATGGAAAAAGTTGGAATGGAACTGGTGTTGATTCTTTAGGTAATGCTATTACCTGGTCTGCAGAAGAAATTAGTTTAACTGTTGCTAAAGCAGAAGAAGTAAAACCAAAAGCAATACCCAAAACCAGTAAATCTTTTTATCCGTTTACTGCATTTGGCAACGATGAAGAAAATATTCCGAAAGCAGAAACGATTCTTTTCAAAAATGCTACCGTATGGACTAGTGAAAAAGCAGGTAAATTAGAAGGAACAGACGTTTTAGTTAAAAACGGAAAAATAGCAAAAGTTGGTAAAGGCATTAACGATGCTACAGCAAAAGTAATTGATGCTACAGGCAAACATTTAACTGCTGGTATTATTGATGAACACTCACATATAGCATCCGCATCTACTAATGAAGGTGGGCAATCTGTTACATCAGAAGTTAGAATGCAAGACAACCTTGATCCTGACGATATTAATATTTATAGACAATTAAGTGGGGGTGTTACAAGTTCACATATTCTTCACGGGTCAGCAAATACGATTGGTGGTCAAACTCAATTAATTAAACTTCGTTGGGGTACAGATGATAAAGGATTGCTTTTTGAAGGTGCAGATCCTTTTATCAAATTTGCATTGGGAGAAAACGTAAAACGTTCATCTTCTTCTCAAGGAAATACTCGTTTCCCTGATTCAAGAATGGGTGTTGAACAGGTTTTAAGCGATGCTTTCAATAGAGCTAAAATTTATGAGGCTGCAAAAAAGGAACATGAAACCAATAGTAAGAAAAAGGGTGCAGCACAAACTACTTTTAGAAAAGATTTAGAATTAGAGGCATTGGTTGAAATAATGAATAGTAAACGCTTTATTACTTGTCATAGTTATGTAGCAAGTGAAATAGTAGTAGCAATGCGAGTGGCAGAAAAATATGGTTTTAAAATAAATACTTTTACTCATATCCTAGAAGGATATAAAGTGGCAGATAAAATGAAAACGCATGGTGCAGCTGCATCTACTTTTTCTGATTGGTGGGCATACAAAAATGAAGTACAAGACGCCATTCCATATAACGCAACCATTATGCACAAAGTGGGATTAAATGTTGCAATAAATTCTGATGATGCTGAAATGGCTCGTCGTTTGAATCAAGAAGCTGCAAAAAGTGTAAAATATGGCGGAATGAGTGAAATAGATGCGCTTAACATGGTTACGATCAATCCTGCTAAAATGTTACATGTAGACAGTAAAGTAGGTAGCATTAAAGAGGGTAAAGATGCAGATTTAGTATTATGGTCCGCACATCCTTTAAGTATTTATGCAAAATCACTTTTCACAGTTGTAGATGGTACCATTTTCTATGACCGCGCAAAAGACGAAGCAATGAGAAAAGATGTGAAAGCAGAAAGAACACGATTGATAAGCAAAATGGTTGGAGAAAAAAGAACGGGGGCTCCAATGGCTCCATTTACACCAAGCTTTAAATATATACATACCTGTCTAGACCATGGACATAAATTAGGATTACTAGAAATTGAAGCGGGTGAAGAAGAAGGTATTGAACACAATAGCAACCACTAAAAAAATTATCATGAAAAAAATATTATTATTAGTAAATACAATACTCTTAGTAGCAGGGGTATCTAATGCTCAAGAAACAGTATATCCAGCAAAAACAGCTAAGGGAGCGTACTTCATAAAGAACGGTACTGTACATGTTGGAAATGGAGCTGTAATAGAAAATGCAACCATTAAAATAAACAATGGAAAAATTGAAGAAGTAGGAAATAATATAGTTATTCCTCAAGGAGATGTGCAAGTACTTGATGCATCAGGTAAACATATATATCCTGGTTTAATTTTACCTGCATCCACCTTGGGTTTACAAGAAATTTCAGGTGTAAGAGCAACTACAGATTTTAATGAAATTGGTGAAATGAATCCGAGCATTCGCTCAATATCTGCCTACAATGCAGACTCTAAAATTACCAATACATTAAGATCAAACGGTATTCTACTAGCCCACACGGCACCTGTTGGTGCTTTATTAGCAGGACAGTCAAGTGTGGTTCAATTGGATGCATGGCATTGGGAAGATGCTGCCTACAAAATGGACAACGGTATGCACTTATACTTGCCTAGTTTACTCGGTAGACCCGGGGGAAGATTGGGGGCTTTATTTGCGCAGTTTATGCCACAAGCTCCAACAGACCCATTAAAAGGGGCATTAGATAGAATAGAAATTGTGAAAAATTATTTTAGAGAAGCCAAAGTGTATATAGAGAATACTCCAAAAGAAGTCAATCTAAAATTAGAAGCTGCACGTAGTTTGTTTGAGAAAAAACAAAAATTATTTCTACATGGTAGTCAGGTTAAGCAGATGTTGTTAGCAATAGATTTTGTAAAAGAATTTGGGTTTGATGTAGTGATTGTAGGTGGTTCAGAAAGCTGGCAAATTGCCAACCTTTTAAAGCTACATAATATAAGTGTTGTCTTAAGCCAAATGCATGATCTACCAACCTTAGACGATGATGATGTAGATATGCCGTATAAAGCACCTGCTGTTTTACAGAAAGCCGGTGTTTTGTTCTGTATAAACGACGACGATCCACAAAACAGAGGAAGAAACCTTGCATTCAATGCAGGCACTGCTGCTGCTTATGGTTTAACCAAAGAAGAAGCATTAAGTGCAATCACCCTAAATGCGGCAAAAATACTAGGTGCTGATCAAATGACCGGTTCTATAGAAAAAGGAAAAGATGCTAATATTATAATCAGTACTGGAGATATATTAGATATGCATACAAGTATTGTTGAACATGCGTTTATACAAGGAAGAAAAATTGTATTAGACGACAAACACAAGCAGCTTTATGAGCGCTATAAATATAAATATGCTATAAAATAAACCTTATGAAAGATTGATACAGCAATCAATCTGGATTTTAAAAGACCCAATTAAGCTAATTAGTTGGGTCTTTTATATTAAGACAGTTGAATCATCGTGAAAGCTATTTACTAACTTAGCAAAATGGAGAAAAAACTCTTTTTATTAGATGCTTTAGCCTTAATATATAGAGCATACTACGCTTTAATTCGGAATCCGCGTATTACCTCAAAGGGAATTAATACGAATGCACAATTTGGATTTACCTCAACCTTGTTTGATCTAATTAATAAAGAAAAACCAACGCATTTAGCCGTTTGTTTTGATACACATGCCCCTACTGAAAGACATGTTGACTTTACAGATTATAAAGCAAATAGACAAGAAGCCCCCGAAGATTTATTAGCTTCTATACCAGATATTCAGAGAATTATCAGAGGCTTTAATATACCCGTAGTGGAATTGGATGGCTATGAAGCAGATGATATTATTGGAACCGTGGCTTGGCAGGCAGCCGATGCGGGATATGAAGTATTTATGGTTACACCCGATAAAGATTATGGTCAATTATTGGTAAAACCGCATGTATATATTTATAAACCACCATCATATGGAAATCCAGAAGAAATTGTTAATGCAGAGAAAATTTGTGCAAAGTGGGATATTGAAAAGGTTGAGCAAGTAATTGATATGTTGGGATTAATGGGAGATGCGGTAGATAATATACCTGGCATCCCTGGTGTTGGAGAAAAAACAGCTGCTAAGCTTTTAAAGGAATACAAAACACTAGAGGGGGTTTTAGAAAATGCAGATAAAATTAAAGGGGCACTTGGAGAAAAAGTAAGAAATGGAAAAGAGTCTGCTATCATTAGCAAAAAGTTAGCAACAATTATCACCAATGTTCCGGTTGAATTTCATGAAGAAGATTATCGTTTGAAAGAATGGAATAGAGATGAATTAAATACCGTTTTCACAGAACTAGAATTTAAAACACTTGGCAAGAGAATTCTGGGTGAAACCTTTAATGCTTTTCAATCAGCACCACAGGGTGTTCAAACTGATTTATTTGGAAATGCAGTAGAACAAAAATTGGTGGTGAATAAAATTACAGAAGAAGAAGAAAACACAACAGCATATGGATTGGTAGCAGATAAAAATATAGATAACACACCACACGAATATCATTTAATTGAATCCACCGAAGAAATTCAACAACTTGTAAAAGAATTGTTGACAATTAAAGAAATATGTTTTGATACAGAAACAACAGGAACAGATGCAAATAATGTTGAGATAGTAGGACTTAGTTTTTCTTATGAAAACAATAAAGCCTATTACATTCCTTTCAGTAGCAATCAAAAAGAAACAACAGAAAGATTAAAACTCTTTGTACCGCTTTTTGAAGATGCTAATAAATGTTGGGTAGGACAAAATATCAAATATGATTTATTGGTATTGAAATGGTATGGAATAGAGCCAAAGGGTGAATTATTTGATACCATGTTAGCACATTATGTGATTGAGCCAGAAGGTAGACGTAGTATGGATTTGCTCAGTGCTCAATATTTGGGTTATGAACCCGTTTCAATTGAAACACTGATTGGTAAAAAGGGAAAGAACCAGGGAAATATGCGTGATGTTGAAAAGGAAAAGATTAAAGAATATGCTGCAGAAGATGCAGATATAACCCTTCAACTAAAAAAGCATTTTGTTCCCTTACTCAAAGCAAAAGAGGTAGAAAAAGTATTCTACGAGGTAGAAAATCCTTTAGTTAGGGTTTTAACTGATATGGAATTTGAAGGAATAAAAGTTGATGAAGCATTTTTACATGAATACAGCAGAGAATTAGAAATAGAAGTGAAAAAATGTGAAGAAAGTGTTTACGCACAAGCTGGAGTTCGGTTTAACTTGGCATCACCAAAACAATTAGGGGAAGTGCTATTTGATAAATTGCAATTAGATCCCAAGGCAAAGAAAACCAAAACGGGTCAGTATGCTACAGGAGAAGATGTTCTATTAAAGTTGGCAAATCAACATAAAATTGTTGATGATATATTAGGATTTAGAGAATTAACGAAATTGAAATCAACCTATATAGACGCATTGCCCGAAATGATTAACAAGAAAACGGGACGGGTACATACCTCTTATGCTCAAGCAGTGGCGGTTACTGGAAGACTGAGCAGTAATAATCCAAATCTTCAAAATATACCAATAAGAACGGCAAGAGGTAGAGAAATAAGAAAAGCTTTTGTACCTAGAGAACCGGGAAGAATACTAATGAGTGCAGACTACTCCCAAATAGAGTTAAGAATTGTAGCTGCTATTAGTGGAGATCCAAATATGTGTGCGGCTTTCAAAGAAAGGAAAGATATTCACACTGCCACAGCTGCTAAAGTTTATGGTGTTGATGAAACTGCAGTAACTAAAGAAATGAGGTATAAAGCTAAAAGCGTAAACTTTGGAATTATATATGGCCAGGGAGCTTTTGGATTAGCAGAAAATCTTGGTGTGAGTAGAGCAGAGGCAAAAGAAATAATAGAAAACTATAAAAAAGAGTTTCCTTACATTCAACAGTACATGGACGATCAAATAAAATTTGCAAAAGAGCACGACTATGTACAAACTTTAATGGGTAGAAAAAGATGGCTTAAAGACATACATAGTGCCAACTTTACTGTGAGAGGATTTGCTGAAAGAAATGCGATCAACTCTCCAATTCAAGGAACTGCTGCAGATATGATAAAAATGGCAATGATTAAAATTCATGCAGAAATGAAAAAATCAGATTGGAAATCTAAAATGATTTTACAAGTGCATGATGAATTGGTTTTTGATGCAGTTGAAACAGAAGCCAATGATTTACAATCATTAATAATCAACTGTATGGTTAACGCGCTTCCTTTGCCTAATGGAGTTCCCGTTGAAGCAGAAGTAGGTAGGGGAGAAAACTGGTTACAAGCACATTAATACTATACACATGAATTGGGAATTATTTTTTACTGCAATAGAAAAGATTGGTAGCCGCTATTTTGGAGCTGCATTAATTGCTTTTTTGTTATTCTATATATTATTTAGAAAAAAATGGCTGTATCAAAAAATTCAACAAAAGTTTCCTAAAACAAAGGATTACCTAAGAGAAATCTCATTTTCACTAACCACAATAATTATATTCAGTTTAATCATTGTAATCTTAAACAGTCCAACCGTTGGACCGCATACTACTAGATACAAAGAGATTGATTCATTGGGTTGGGGTTATTATTTTGCAGTATTTCCTATCCTATTTTTTATGCATGATTTTTATTTTTATATCATGCACAGAATAATGCATCATCCATCAATTTTTAAATATGTACACTTAGTTCATCACCAATCAACCAATCCATCACCATGGGCGGCCTATGCTTTTCATCCATTAGAAGCAGTAATTGAGCAGGGCATTGTGGTTATCTTTTATTTTACTTTACCAATTCATATCACCCATTTGGCTTTGTTTTTTTTATTCTCTATTCTATACAATGTATATGGACATCTGGGATTTGAATTATATCCAAAGGGCTTTAATAAAACAAAGATTGGAAGATGGATTAATACCTCGGTAAATCATAATCAGCATCACCAATACTTTAAAGGCAATTATGGTTTATATACCCTTATTTGGGACCGATTGTTTGGAACAATTAGAAAAGACTATGATCAACAATTTGAAGAAGTAAAAAATAGAACAATTGCCAACAAGGCTGTTCTTTAAAGAATGTTATTTCTTTTTATACAAAGGAACCGTACTGCATGGTTCACCATACATAATACTCTTTGCATAAGGTCTAAGGATAGATGTAATTTTTACATAAGCAGAAGCGGGCACAGGGTCTTCACCGCATCCTTTTACAACAACACGTTGATCTGTATAATCAACTCCATTAATTTCATTTAGTGCGTTTAATAGTAATTGTTCTTTAACGTATTCTTCCGTACCAAAAAATACACTTTTTGCAATTGGACTTAAGTAAACAGTAACTAACATATTGGCCCACATTGGAATAATTGCATCTGCGCTACAAGTAACTGCAACATTACAGTCTCTGTACTTTTCCCAATCAGTAGTAATGAGAGCAGCCCTAAAATCTTTTTCTTTTAAAATAAGTCCCATAAATAAATAGTCTTTTAGATCAAAAACAATCAATTTTTCCTTAGAAAAATAGGTTTCCAAATCAAGACTAATAATACCACTTTCGGCAACTTTATTAATAATGGGTTCCATAATGACTGTAAAATTAGCAATTTGGAAAACAATTTAATTACGATAGCCGCAAAAAAAGCCCACTTCGGAAAAAGTGGGCTAAGGATTAAAAATTAATAAGACTAATAAAAACTAAAGCGATAGTCTTTTACTGTTGCAGCTTTTCTTAAAGCTTCTACACTTCTGTAGGTCGCCATTTTACGGTTTTGAATTAAAGATTGCTTAACAGTTTCAGGTAAAGCATCAGCAGCTTTAGCTGATATATTTTCTACTTTGAGGGCAAATACTCCAGAAGTACCTGCAATCAAACCAGAAACCTTATTTAGGATAGTTTTATTAAAAGCAGCTCCGACGATTTTTGGCTCATTACCCACTCCATTGATAAAACCAGAACCAAATGTTAAACTATCTGCTCTTAAAACAGAAGTACCTGCAGATTTTGCAATTTCTTCTAAGCTATTCCCTTTCATTTTAGTGTCAATGATATTTTTTGCTTTTTTATCATTTCTAATTAAACCCTCTACAAGCGGTCTAGCTTCATTAACACCTAATATACCTGCTTTATTAATTCCTGTAATTGTAGCTACTATAATTTGATCCCCTACTTCTGTTGGATCCGATACAGCACCTTCTTTATTTTCATAAATCCATCTTACTAAAGAACGGGTATTAGCCATGGTTCCTACCGTAAAATCATTCTGTCTAATTTCACTAGCTGGAAGTATGGGTAATCCTAACTTACTAGCATTCTCATTAAACGATTTTACATTCTTAGCACTTGAAGCAAAATTAGCTGCAGCGGTATTGGCTTCATTAACAGTTTCATTGCTACTTAAAATAGGTTTAGCTAAATAAGCAATTTTATAAGCAGCTGCTCTATTTTTTTGACCTAATATTTCTATGTAGTGATAACCATAATCCGTTTTTACTACCCCTTTTGTGCCAACAGAATTATCAAATACAAAATCGTTGAAAGGGATTACCATTTGACCTTGTGGAAAATAATCATACACACCACCCTTATCTTTACTTCCACCGTCATCTGAGTACTTAGCAACCATAGAATTGAAATCAGCACCGTTTTTGATTGCTGTTTGAATACTATCTACTAATTTCTTACTAGTAGAGTCATCTCTTATTTGTTGACCGTTTTGAGGATTACTAGTAGCAATAAGAATATGTCTTACAGTTACGCTGTCTGGCCATTGCTTAATACCTACCATTTTCGCAATTACATAATTGGTTCCATCAACATAAGGACCATACATTCCACCAACAGGCAAACGTAGAATTGAATCTTTATTGGTCACTTGAATTTTAGATCCACCAAAATAACTATTATAAAAAGCTAATTCAGAACCCACTTTACCTAGATATGCAGCCACATCGGTAGAAGTGGCAAAACCAGCACGTAACTCATTTATTTGAGCTAGTGTTGCTGCTGAATCTGCAGAAGTAGGAGCAGCGCTAAAACTTACATAAGAAATTGAACGGCTTTCTTCATCATTTTTATATTCCTTACTATGCTTCTTAACATAACTGCTAATATCTGCATCAGAAACTTTTACTGTTGAATCTGCAATAGCAACATATGGATAATAAACATAAGAAGCAGAAGCTACTGCGTTATTATCTGATTGTTGTTTTTCAACCATCCATTTTGGAACGTAAACAGATTGAATCAAAAGATTTTGATACTTATTACGCAAACTATTTTGAATAGTAGGTTCTATATAACCACTATTAATCATTTTAATTTGTTCAGCGTTCTTACTCTTTTTTATTTGAGCAAATGCTCTTTTTGCATCATCCACTTTAAATTGACCTGTATTAGGATCTGTGAATTCTTGACGAAGTGGAGAATTCTCACCAAAAAGAATATCATTCAATTCTTTTGCTGAAACAGTTAAACCAAGTTTTTCAAATTCTTGATTTAATACAATATTGTCTACTTCCATATTGTATACAGTACCAATCAATTGGTCACGGGTTGCTCCTTGACCAGCATACATAGCTTCTTGTGATTTTAAACGCTCTTCAAAATCACCACGCTCTATACTAGTACCATTTACTTTAGCAATAATAGAACTGTTAGAAAAAGCAGATCCACCACGTCCGGCTCCATCCTGTAAAATAAAAGCAATTAATGCAACAGCAATAATGACAAAAATAATCCAGGTGCCACGGTCTCGAATAGTTTGAATTACAGACATAATTAATAATTAATATATAATTTATCCCGCTTCATATACGGGGAGGCAAAAATAAGGGAAAAAGAGGTAGAATAAATTGTGGAAAAATATACACATACACATGTTGGTAACCTTAAATATTGGTGGAGAAATCGACTTTAGACCAACAAAAATGTGTAAAGGAATAGGATAAGAAGTGTGACACAATAAAATAAATCATAATACAACTAAAAAAAGACAAGAGTTATTCTTGTTAATTAACAGTGAAACAAAAGTGGAAAGTCAAAAAATAAAAATGTGCATTTGCTTATACAGCAATGTTAATATCTAGACTTATATCAATGTAATACAGAATTTAATCTGTTTATATAAAAGTGAATAACGGTGGATAAACTAAGTAAGGTTACCTTTGTTGTATGTGGGTAACTAAGTTATCCCGATATACACACTTATAATAGTAGTAGTTGATTTTATATAAATAATTATTAAATATTATTACTTTGGATATTAACATAGCAAAATCAAAAATTGAACAAAACGGATTTTTAGATTTGGATATTGATCCTGAATTGGATCTCTTTGCAGAGATAGAAAAACTTAAAAAAGAAAAAAATGCCGTTTTACTTGCACACTACTACCAAGAAACTGATATCCAAGATGTGGCTGATTATATTGGAGATAGTCTTGGTCTTGCTCAGCAAGCGAAACAAACTACAGCTGACACCATCGTATTTGCTGGCGTTCACTTCATGGCAGAAACTGCCAAAATATTAAATCCTTCAAAAAAGGTATTACTACCCGATTTAAAAGCGGGTTGCTCCTTAGCAGACAGCGCTCCTACTGCATTGTTTAAAGCATTTAAAGAAAAACATCCTGATCATATTGTTGTATCTTATATAAACTGTACTGCTGAAATAAAAGCGCTTAGTGATATTATTTGCACAAGTGGAAATGCAGAGAAAATAATTGAAAGTATTCCCCTTGACCAGCCAATCATTTTTACTCCTGATAAAAATTTAGGCGCGTACTTAAGTAAAAAATCTGGAAGAGATATGTTGCTTTGGAATGGTGCGTGTATGGTTCATGAAATCTTTAGTTTAGAAAAAATTGTCAAACTAAAGATTAGGCATCCAAAAGCAAAATTAATTGCACATCCTGAATGTGAAGAAGCTATATTAAATATTGCAGATTATATTGGTAGTACAACACAATTATTGAAATATACACAAACAGATAATACAACTGAATATATTGTTGCAACCGAAACAGGTATTTTGCACCAGATGCAAATAAAAAATCCATCAAAAACTTTTATTCCTGCCCCTCCGGATAATAACTGTGCTTGTAATGATTGTCCTTATATGAAACTAAATACTTTAGAGAAAATTTATCTATGTATGAAGTATGAATTACCAGAAATATTAATGGACGAAACCCTAAGGTTACAAGCGCTTAAACCAATGGAAAGAATGATGGATATTAGTAAAGCAGCTGGACTAATAGGAGGTTAAAATGATCACTATTTCTTTTAACAAAGCTTTTTATTTATAAGAATAAAAGTTTATCAAAAAAGGCATTAAAGCTAAAATACCTCATATAAAAGAGTTTAATCTTATCCCTTCCTTTTGATTATATGAATCTTAATTTACCAGCATGTTTTTTTGTAAATGCCGGAGGGGATGCGCCAACATCTGTTAATGGTATTGATAATACACCTGCAAATATTACTATAACCAATAATGGTGCAACACTCGGCAGGGTTTTATTCTACGATAAAAATTTAACTGAAGTATTAAAAGTAGTACTAGTAAATATGATATAGGTAGAGCATAAACCAATAACCTTGTTGCTAATTTTCCCAATTTTACTGCGGAAGAAAATGAAGGAAAAAGGATATTTATTAAACTTGTTCAAATGATTATTATAATAGTGGGGTTAAAGCACACCCTAACTTAGATAACACATTAAAGCAACCCCTTTAAATAAATATTATTTTATAATATGAATTCCTTGTTCATCCATTCAAAAATAATTTAGTTGCTAACACCACAAATTTTTTAGCTTTAGTTAAAGCTATCAAATGAAGTACCTTGTTATTGGGTTATTATGTTTTAGTTCTGTTGCTCAAGCACAGTCTTATAAAAAAGTACACAGAAAAGCAATTATGGCAGATTCACACAATGATTTGCTAACCGCTGCAATTGAAAAAAATGTATTAATTGACCAAGACTTAAAAGGAAAAACACATTCTGATTTAAATCGGTTTAAAGAAGCCGGCGTAGATGTTCAAATTTTTAGTGTTTGGTGTGATGGAGATAAACCACAACCTTATTCTTGGGCTAACAGAGAAATAGATACACTCTATGCAGTAGCAAAGCGGAACCCCGGAAAAATAGAAATTGTACCTAATTATGCTGCTTTAAAAAAAGCGGTACGCAAAGAAAAAATAGCTGCGCTCTTTGGTGTGGAGGGTGGCCATATGATTGAAAATGATTTAAATAAAATAGATTCATTATACAATAGAGGTGTTCGTTACATGACACTTACCTGGAACAATTCTACAAGCTGGGCAAGTTCTGCTATGGATGAAACTAAAATGAAAAATGATCCAACTGCAAAATTAGGATTGAATGATTTTGGTAAGCAAGTAGTAAAAAGAATGAACCAATTAGGTATGATGGTAGACTTAAGTCATGTGGGTGAAAAAACCTTTTGGGATGCCATACAAACCACCACAAAACCTGTTTTAGTTTCCCATAGCAATGCATATGCGCTTTGTCCTGTTTTTAGGAATTTAAAAGACGAACAAATAGATGCTGTTGGAAAAAACGGAGGGGTAATTCAATTAAATTTTTATTCTGCATTTATTGATAGCTCATTTAAAAATAGAGAAAACATATTCCTGCAAAACAAACAAGCTGAAATAAAAGAACTGATTGCAAACGGTATGCAGAAAGAATATGCTCAAGCAATGGTCGTTGAAAAATATAAATCAGAATCATTGGCTATTCAACCGCCTATGAGTATGTTATTAGATCACTTAGATTATATCGTGAATAGAATTGGAGTAGATCATGTGGGTATGGGTTCTGATTTTGACGGTATTAGTGCAAGCCCAAGAGAATTAACCGATGTAACTTCTTATCCTTTAATTACAAAAGCATTATTAGAAAAAGGATACACTAAAAAAGAGGTAACTAAAATTTTGGGTGGTAATTTGTTAAGAGTAATGCAAGCCCAAGAAATACAATAAAACCACTATCAACTAAATTTTATGAGAAAAATTTTTCTGACTTCTTTGTTGTTTTTTGTAACAACAATGATTATGGCCCAGGCTACACAAAAGCCGCCATTACATGGTAAAAATTGGATGGCCATAACCGGCAAGCCACTTGCTGCTACTGCAGGATCTATTGTTTTTCAACAAGGCGGAAATGCTGTTGATGCAGCTTGTGCTATGTTAGCGGCTACTTGCACCATGTGGGATGTTTTAAGTTGGGGTGGTGAAACACAAGCCATCATCTATAATCCTAAAACAGGAAAAGTGATTGGTATTAACGCTTTAGGTGTTGCACCTACGGGAGCAACGCCTGAGTTTTTTAAATCCAAGGGATATAATTTTCCTCCAGAATATGGTCCTTTGGCTGCTATTACTCCTGGTACAGTGGGCGGTTTAATTCATATGTTATCTGAGTATGGAAGCATGAGCTTAAAACAAGTGTTGGCACCTGCAATGGATTTAGCTGCAGGTTATCCAATTGATGCACAAACAGCAAACAGCATAGAAAGGGGTAAGGAAAGAATTAAGCAATGGCCATATAGTAAAAAAGTATTGCTACCTCATTTAGGAGAAAAAAGAGAAGCACCAGAAGCGGGTGAAATATTTGTACAGCAAGACCTACTAAACACATTAAAAAAATTAGTGGACGCAGAGCAAACAGCGTTGAAGAATAAAAAAACGCGTAAACAAGCTTTGCAAGCAGCAT
The DNA here is from genome assembly GCA_040403845.1 of Sediminibacterium sp. Taxonomy (GTDB): domain Bacteria; phylum Bacteroidota; class Bacteroidia; order Chitinophagales; family Chitinophagaceae; genus Sediminibacterium. The sequence goes on along the minus strand of JBBAJU010000003.1, from coordinate 62,281 downwards.
ATGATCGCTTTTATAAAGGAGATATTGCAGATGAATTTGTAAGAGGAGCCCAAGAACAAGGTGGGTTAATAACCAAACAAGATCTCGCTAATTGGAAAGTAAAAGAAGAAGTTCCATCAATGATTAATTATAAAGGCATTGATGTGTATAAACTTACTCAATGGACACAGGGCCCTTCTTTGCTGCAGGCTTTGAATATTGTAGAAAATTTTGACTTGAAAAAAATGGGTTACAATTCTCCTCAATACATTAATACCATTTACCAAACAATGAGCCTAGCGTTTGCAGACCGTGATTTTTATTACGGTGATCCTGCATTTGCTCCAACGCCTCAGCCCATGAGTGGCTTATTAAGTAAAGCGTATGCAAAACAAAGGGCAGCTTTAATCAACCCTGAAAAAAATAATGCCTTAATTACCCCTGGTGACCCCTATCCTTTTGAAGGACGCGTTAATCCATATACCGAACAAATTAAACAGTGGAATATCGATATGGATAGCACAGGAAAAAGAAATTTTGTGCCGGCACATGATAGCACAGTTACTGCTAAAGCCGAATTAGAAGAATATATGGACCGTCTTTGGAGGGGTACAACAACTGTTGAAGCTGCAGATAAAGAAGGTTGGGTGGTTTCTATAACACCTAGCGGTGGATGGTTACCGGCTACCATAGCGGGAAACACAGGTATTGGTATGAGCCAACGGATGCAAAGCTTTGTTTTGGATTCGTCTATCAACCCCTTTAATGTTGTTGCCCCAGGAAAGCGCCCAAGGGTTACGCTAACCCCATCTATGGCATTAAAAGAAGGTAAACCCTATCTTTCATTTGCAGTTCAAGGGGGAGACACCCAAGACCAAAACCTTTTGCAGTTTTTTTTAAACATGGTTGAATTTGGCATGACTGTTCAACAAGCATCAGAAGCAGATAATATTAACACCAACCAACTTTGGTTATCGTTGGGTGGAACTAAAATAAAAGACCGTAAACCCAAAGTTGGCGATTTATTGCTTTCTGCTAGAACGCCTGAGCCAACTAGAGAAGCATTGAAGAAAATGGGGTATAAACTTAGTTTTGGACAAAGAACCAGCGGCCCAATTAATGCCATTTTTATCGATAGAAAGCACAATAGCCTTTGGGGTGGATCTTCTAACAATGGAGAAGATTATGGAATAGGTTGGTAAACGGTTAAAAAAATAAGAATAACGGTATAAATACGCTGCCAATTAGTTTGGTGGCGTATTATTTTTGGTGAAATAAGAGAAAACTAAACAGGTTAGTAAAAAAATACTAAAAAAATTAGTGTGTATAATTAAAAACCACTAGTTTTACCACCTCATTAATTTTGACCTTCTAAAAAGTACAACATGAGTAATGCAGAAAAATTAAAAGCACTAAAGCTGACCATTGATAAAATCGACAAAGATTTTGGAAAAGGAAGCGTAATGATGATGAATGAAAAAAGCACAGCACCGATGGAAGTCGTTTCTACTGGTTCGCTTGGTTTAGATGCTGCATTAGGTGTAGGGGGTCTCCCTAAGGGTAGAATTGTTGAAATATATGGACCAGAATCTTCTGGTAAAACCACTGTTGCTATTCATGTTATTGCTGAAGCGCAGAAAAAAGGCGGAATGTGTGCAATCGTTGATGCGGAACACGCTTTTGATAGTGCATATGCACAGAAATTGGGTGTTGATGTAGATAACCTCTTGATTTCACAGCCAGATTACGGAGAGCAGGCATTAGAAATTGCGGACAGACTTATATTGTCAGGTGCTTTAGATGTAGTTGTAATTGACTCTGTTGCCGCCTTGGTTCCTAAAGGAGAATTGGAAGGTGAAATGGGTGACAGTAAAATGGGTCTTCAAGCTAGATTGATGAGCCAAGCGCTAAGAAAATTAACCGCTACTATTAACAAGACCAACACCATTTGTATTTTCATTAACCAGCTTCGTGAGAAAATTGGGGTAATGTTTGGAAACCCAGAAACCACAACGGGTGGCAATGCATTAAAGTTCTACGCTTCTGTTCGTTTAGATATCAGAAGAATGACACAAATTAAAGATGGCGATACAGCAATAGGTAATAGAGTCAAAGTTAAAGTAGTGAAAAACAAAGTAGCTCCACCTTTCCGTGCAGCAGAGTTTGACTTGGTTTTTGGTGAGGGTATTAGCAAAGTGGGTGAGATTATTGACATGGGTGTAGAAATGGGCATCGTTCAAAAAAGTGGATCTTGGTTTAGTTATGAGAGCAACAAGCTGGGTCAGGGAAGAGAGTCTGTAAAAACTTTGTTGCATGATAATCCTGAATTATCAAACGAAATTGAAGCAAAAATTAGGGCTAAGTTAATTGTGGTGGCGGAAACTCCTGCTGAAACAACTGAATAATAAAGCGCTTTTTAGATGGGTTAGTAAATTGCCCTGGTCTGCAAAGGCCGGGGCTTTTGTATTAAATATATCTCTATTTAGATAATATTCACCCCCATCTAGGCGTTTATCAAACACTTAGTGGCACTTTGGTGCTCCTAAATTTTAATTCATTTGTGCAAATGAAGGCAAGGGTACCCGGTTATTCATTCCTGAAATGATTATATAGATTACCTTGAGTTTTGGGTACTCCATTGACCCCGCGAAAGTATATTCAACCATTAACAGACCATCTGACTTTAATCAATTTTGGGATGATGCGGGCAGATTTACTTCTCACTTTTTTGGACTTTACGGTGGAATTGGTATTGGCGAAAGATTCGATTTTGTAGGTAACGTTTCTTATGTAATTTAAAGAAAACAAGAAACAGGCCTTCTACAGTCCAATACTAATTTGGGTGATGCTACTTTTGGCTTGTCTTTTTTATTGAATACACTTGATTACACTAAGTTTTTAACTGTTACAGGTTCTTTAATAGTTCTACTTTATTCTTATTTTGCCAATAAGGTTCCTTTTATTGGTTTTCAACAAGTAGGGGGTGAGGTTAAATTTTATTATTCTGGTTCTAATAAGGAATACTGGTAAGGGTAACAGTGGCGCTATATCATTAGTGGCCGAATTATAAACATACAAATATGATAAAGAACCTATTCATAAAAAGAGCATCACTGTTAATCATTTTATTGTTGGTTATCGGAACAACCATTTATTCACAGCAATCAAAAACAAGGGCAGAAGTGGTTGTTAAGATTCCAACCTACAATACTAAAGCAAGGTTTAGTAGAAAAAACCCAGTAAAATATAAGGTTCAATTCATTAATAATTTAAGAGACGTTCAACAAGGATCATTGGTTTATACTATATTTGATATGAATGGCAGAAAAGTATATGACCATAAGTTTGACGTATTGCTAAAAAAATATTCAGCTCTAACTTTGAAGTTCCTGTAGACAAAGAAGGGAACTACACTATTGTAATGAATATAGAACCGACCAATTTTAGCAATACTTATAATGGTAGTTTCACATATAGCGGACCCCAAAAAAGGTAATCGTTGATATACGCAATTATTAAACCCTTTATTCGAATAGCCCTCTCTTTTTTCTGTAGAAAAATTTATATACATCATAGAAATAATTTACAATTAAAGGGACCTGCTTTAATTGTGGCCAACCACCCAAATTCATTTTTAGACGCAATCATTATTGGGGCGTTTTTTAAAAATCCTGTTCATTTTTTAGCAAGAGGCGATGCTTTTAAAAAAAATCATCATCGTTTTTTTTTGCATTTATTAAATATGATCCCCATTTATAGATTAAGTGAAGGAAAGGAAAATTTATACCTCAATGAATATGCATTTAATCAGTCAAAAAAAATATTAGAGCGGGGTGGAATTGTTTTAATTTTTATCGAAGGAATTTGTTTATTAACCAACCAAATTCAACCCTTTAAAAAAGGGGCTGCAAGAATAGCATTGGATTACCAAGGCAAAATGGCTTTGAATATACTTCCAATAGGAATTGCATATGATCGTTTTAATGCCTGGGCCAAAACAGTTCAAATCCATATTGGTAAACCCATTGACTCAAATACTTTGTTTCCCTTTCAAGGGCGTGCAAGAAACATGAATTATTTTAATAGCCAAATAAGGCAAGCACTTGAACCATTAATTATACAACCCAAATCGGCTAATATTCAACTCAACAAATGGCTTCATTTTATTTCTTCAATAGGGTACTACCTACACCAACCGCTATTTAAAATCATCAATCAACTTGTTAAAGCCAAAACAAAAAACACCGTATTTTATGATTCCGTTTTGTTTGGAATATTATTTATCATCTACCCTTTATTTCTATTAATTGCTGGGATATTATTGAACGTTCTATTCGGTATATGGGGCTTCATCATTTTATGTTTTATCGTTATTTCAGCAAGAACGATTGTGCTATGCAAACCCCCAATTAAATAGTTGTTCAAGCTATACTTTATTGTTAATTTGTAGGTATGCGTTGGATGGGTAATAGAGAAAGTAATAATGTAGAGGATCGCAGAGGCGGCGGTTCTGGCTTAATTGCAGTTGGGCGCACCATGCCAATCGGTTGATAAATATTTTAGAGCTAGGCGATATTGAAGCTGCTTTAAATGTAGCGAATGCTATTGGAGACGATAGACTCCAGCAGCAGTAACAGGGATTCATTGTACCAGCTGCTTTTACACATGGTATATCTAAACAAAAAATATCCCATACCGAGTAGAATACCCGAATGGAAAAATTTTGATAGATTCAAACACAAAAGGAATTAGTATTGTAATAGAAATTCTTCGATCGAAAACTCCTTTTCATGTCAAATAGAACTAAAATTGCGATTGCCGACGATCATAAGATATTTGCAGAAGGCATACAAAGTGTTTTAAAAGACCAAGATTGGATTACTTGGGTTGGAGAAGCTTTTACAGCCAAAGACGCTTATCAATTATATAAAGTAGCCAAAAGAATCTTACATAAAGGTGGTCCAATGTGCAAGAGTTAATTGATTATAATACCATTGTATGAAATATATTCTACCAATTTTCCTTTTGATTATTTCTAGTGCAATCTCTTGCACTAGCATAAAGCAATTTGCGGTAAAAGCTCCATTAGATGGAAATAGTTTGGTATACTTAGATACTTATACTATTCCCAATAATTATCAGTTTATGCAAACCACAGTTGGTGGTTTGTCTTCTATTGATTATGATGCAAAAAATAATCAGTATTACTTAATAAGTGATGATCGTTCAGCAATTAATCCTGCACGATTTTATACAGCTAGAATCGCTATTGATAATAATAAAATTGATACGGTTGTTTTTACCAACAGCGCTTTCTTGATGGATCATAAGGGTAAATACTATCCAAGCACCAAACAAGATCCCACCCAAACACCTGATCCAGAAAGCATGCGTTTCCATCCAAGAACCAAACAATTGGTTTGGAGTAGTGAAGGAGAGCGATCTATAAGACCCAAAGAAAGTATTTTGATTAATCCAACTGTTTATTTTATTGACACAACTGGTAAATGGAAAGATAGCTTGCAAATGCCCGCTAATCTTTATATGAGTTTATCTGAAAAAGGACCCAGACAAAATGGGGTATTGGAAGGAATGAGTTATGCAGACCAATATCGTACATTAATGCTTAATGTAGAAGAGCCACTATATGAAGATGGTCCTAAAGCAGATTTGCAGCCCAACAAAGCAATGATTCGTTTTTTTGCATTTGATCAAAAAACCAAAAAGTGTATTAAGCAATATGCTTATGAATTGGATCCGGTAGCTCATAAGCCTAATCCCTCCAATGGCTTTATTGTTAATGGTATTCCAGAATTTTTGTGGATAGGAAACAATCAACTATTGGTTTTAGAGAGATCTTTTTCAACAGGAAGAATACCCTGTACCATTAAAATTTATTTAGCAGAATATGGTGCTGCATCAGATGTTTCCAACGTAGCTTCTTTAAAAGATCCTTCACAATACCAACCAATGAAAAAAACACTATTGATGAATATGGATCAGCTGGGAATATTCACCGATAATATTGAGGGTATTTCTATGGGACCATTGTTGCCTAATGGAAACAGAAGTATTCTACTGGTTGCAGACAATAATTTTAGTCCACTACAGCGTTCACAAATAATTTTATTGGGATTGAAAACGAAATAGCTTTATCCAAATTATCATATATGCCTGTTCGTTCAATTATATTTTTCTTAATTCTAGTTCTATTTTCTTGTAAAGAGGAAAATAAACAAGGCTTACCTCATGTAATTATTGAAACCAGTTATGGTGATATTGAAATAGAATTGTATTCGGATAGGGCGCCTTTAACAGCAAATGCTTTTTTGTCTTATATAGATTCAGGATTTTATGACAAATCCAATTTTTATAGGGTATTAAGTATGTATAATCAACCCTCCAATGCACCCAAAGCATTTTTAATTCAAGGAGGAATTTGGAAATCAAATAATGCTTTAGCACAGCGTCTTCAGGGTATTCCGCACGAGCCCACTAATATAACAGGCATCTTACATAAAGAAGGAACTATTTCTATGGCAAGAAATGAGCCCGGCTCTGCTGGGCCTGAATTTTTTATCATGGTAGAAGATGAAACAGGATTTGATTATGGAGGAGAAAATATAGAAGACGGACTTGGCTTTGCTGCTTTTGGTTCTGTTGTACAAGGAATGCCAATTGTTAGAAAAATCCACAACTTAAAAGAGATAAACCATTATTTAGATCCACCCGTGTATATTAAAACAATAAGGAGAAAATAAAGATTAGCGATAAGCGGGCTGGTATTCATACACAACTTCAAAAGCCTGATTTTTTAGCACAGGAATGCCCTGTCCAATTTTTAAATTTTTAAATTGTGGAGTTGGCTCACAAACCCAATATTGATTACCCTTGTATACAATTGGATTTGCTTGTGGCGTATCAAATTGTATAGCAACGGTCACATGTTGCGGATAAGACAATACAATCATTGGAAGATTGTAAATTTCTTTCACTAAATAAAAAAAGAAAGCAGCGCGGTCTTCGCAATCACTGTATTCGGAAAACAACGTTTGTTCTGGTGAAAATCGTTTATCCTTGCCATACAGTGTAGCATCATTTTCAAAAGCAAAAGAAGAACGAGTCAAATGCATTAAATAATCTACTCCTTTCTTTTGATCCATACCAGCAATCGTTTTTTTAAGTGCAGGAATTAAGGATTGATAAGTTGTACTGCTTAATGGCGCATTAAACTGTACTGCGTATTCTACAGAAGGATAATTATTGAATAGTTTATTGATCGACTTATTGACTCTTACTTTAAACTCATAATTGCGTTGGCCATATGCAAATTGGATAGGCTTGACCTCATAACTATCCGGATTAAAATCGGGCATCCGATTAATTTGATAAGAGAATCCTTTTGCTCCACTCTTACGACTTACTACTTGAATATCTTGAAAGCGACCTTGATTAAAATTAATATCACTTCCATAATCATGATAATTTAAGCAGATATACTGTTCTTGATTATAGAGCATGGAAGGAATATCATACACATTTTCATTGGATTGAACATACAGCAATAGCGTATCATTCCTTAAACGGGTTACCGCAGAATACCCAGTTTGATTTAACAAGAACCACTTGTATAAAGTGTACCGATGGTAATTTTCTTTTTTTGGACTGATTGATTCCGCCGCGGTTCTAATCAACTGATAAAATAGCCAATCGTCTAACTGCTTTTCTTGTTTATAGGCCAATAAGTTGTTGACCAACTGATCATGGGGAAGTTGGTTTAATTGAGCATAAAAACCCTCAATCAATTCATAGCTTATTGGATTTTTTAATGCGACTTCTAATTGTTCAATACCGGGGGTATGAACGGTATCCCCATAAAAATCAATATAAGCTCGGGTACGGTCAGGCAAAAACTCCTGCGCTTTAAGCTCCTGCCAGCTAAGGCAGCCAATGATTAATATGGTCCAAACCCCCTTTTTCAACGATATCCGATTTTCTTGAAGTTACAAAAAGGTAACAATTAATTAATATTAAGTTTTTTGAAAGCCGTGTTAAAATGCTTGATAATGCCCAATTTGACCGATTTGCGGTTAAATTTGCTCAATATTATTGCCATGCCCTTTCAGTTACACACGAATTATCAGCCAGCAGGGGATCAGCCTAAAGCCATACAAGAATTGGTGGATGGGGTAAATGAGGGCGAACAATATCAAACATTATTAGGGGTAACGGGAAGTGGTAAAACATTTACTATTGCCAATTTAATACAGCAGGTTCAACGACCCACTCTGGTTTTAACGCATAACAAAACACTGGTTGCCCAGCTTTACGGAGAATTCAAACAGTTTTTTCCTGATAATGCAGTTGGTTATTTTGTAAGCTACTACGACTACTATCAGCCAGAAGCATACATGCCAGTAACTGGTACTTATATTGAAAAAGACCTGAGCATTAATGAAGAGTTAGATAAATTAAGACTACAAGCAACTTCTCAATTATTAAGTGGTCGCAGAGATATCATTGTAGTGGCCAGTGTAAGTTGTATTTATGGTATGGGAAATCCTACCGAATATGAGAATGGAATCATACGCATACAAAAAGGACAGGTATTGTCTCGACAGGGTTTCTTGCATGCATTGGTTAATTCGTTGTACAATCGTTCCCAGGGCGATTTTACCCGCGGTACTTTTAGGGTTAAAGGAGATACGGTAGACATCAACCTGCCTTATGTAGATTTTGGTTATCGCGTAACTTTTTTTGGCGATGAAATTGAAGAGATAGAAAGCATAGAAACCGCTACCAACAAGCGGATTGGCCTAATGGACACGGCGGCTATATTCCCCGCCAACTTATACCTTGCTCCTAAAGACATGATTGTAGAAGTGATGCACGAGATACAAGATGAAATGATGTTGCAAGTGGAGTATTTTAAATCGGTGGGTAAGTTTATTGAAGCGTCTCGTTTAAAGGAAAGAGTAGAATACGATTTAGAAATGATTCGAGAGTTAGGCTATTGCAATGGAATTGAAAACTATTCTCGATTTTTTGACAGAAGAAAACCGGGTACAAGACCATTTTGTTTGCTCGATTATTTTCCCAAAGATTTTTTATGTGTGATTGATGAAAGCCACCAAACCATTCCGCAAGTGGCAGGTATGTATGGAGGCGATAGAAGCAGAAAACTGGTGCTGGTAGATTATGGATTTAGATTGCCGAGCGCAATGGATAACCGACCCCTCAATTTTCACGAGTTTGAAAGCTTAACGGGTCAAACCATTTTTGTAAGTGCAACCCCTGGTGAATATGAATTAGAGAAAACGGGCGGTGTAGTTGTAGAACAGGTAGTAAGACCAACTGGCTTATTAGATCCACCAATAGAAATAAGACCCAGCACCAATCAAATAGATGATTTATTAGATGCCATAGACGACCGAGTTAAAAAAGGAGATCGTGTTTTAGTGACTACACTTACCAAAAGAATGGCGGAAGAAATGGATAAATACTTGGCCCGCATCAACATCAAATCTAAATATATTCACTCCGATGTAGATACATTAGAACGCGTAGAAATCTTGCGTGATCTGCGTTTAGGCGTGATAGATGTATTGGTAGGGGTAAATTTATTGAGGGAGGGATTAGACCTTCCCGAGGTTTCATTAGTTGCTATTTTAGACGCAGACAAAGAAGGGTTTTTACGCAACGAACGATCTTTAACCCAAACGGCTGGACGTGCCGCAAGAAACGTAAATGGCTTGGTTATTTTTTACGCAGATAAAATGACTGAGAGCATGCAACGAACCATTGATGAAACCACCCGAAGAAGGGCCAAGCAAATTGCCTACAACTTAGAACATGGTATTACCCCAACAACAGTAACCAAAAGCAAAGAACAGGTATTTGCACAAACATCTGTATTAGATATTAAAGGCTATGATTCATCTAATCCTTATGCTTTACAGCAGGATGAATCATTGGTAGCCAACTTGGCGGAGGAACAGGTTGATTTCAAAACCATACCGCAAGTGGAAACAGCCATTAAGAAAGTAAAGAAAGAAATGGAGAAAGCCGCTAGAGATTTAGATTTTATAGAAGCTGCCAGATTAAGAGATGAAATGTTTAGGTTACAAAAAACCTTAACGGAGATGAAATAAAGCAGCATTAGTATAATTCATTAAATTTAAGTAAGCATAATTTTGATTCATGAAAAAAACGGTCGGTTTTATTTTATTCATACTTCCTTTCATATTAGAAGCACAAACGCCTTATTATGCAGAGCGCTTTAGGCCACAATACCATTTCTCCTCCCAGAAAAACTGGATCAACGACCCCAATGGCTTGGTTTATCACAATGGGCAGTATCATTTGTTTTATCAACACAATCCATTTGGAAATATTTGGGGGCATATGAGTTGGGGACATGCAGTAAGCAAAGACTTGGTAAAATGGACGCCCATGCCATTGGCGCTAAGAGAAGAAGAGGGTAAAATGGCTTTTTCTGGATCAGTTGTTTTTGATGCAAAAAACACCAGCGCTTTAAGTAATAATCGAGAGAATCCACCATTGGTAGCGGTCTTTACTGCACACGACAGTGCCAATCAATCCCAACATTTGGCATATAGCATTGATCATGGAAAATCATGGACCAAGTATTCTGGTAATCCAGTGCTCGATTTAGACATGACTGATTTTAGAGACCCCAATGTCTTTTGGCACGATAAGACCAGACAATGGGTGATGATGGTGGCCATGCCCAATGAAAAAATGATTTCAATTTATACTTCGTTTAGTTTAAAGCAGTGGACATTTCAAAGTGACTTTGGACCAATTGGTGATACTTCAGGCGTTTGGGAATGCCCAGATTTAATGCAAGTACCTATTGTAGGAGAGCCCGATAAAAAGAAATGGGTTTTATTGGTTTCACAAAATTCGAGCATGCAATATTTTGTGGGAGAATTTGATGGTTATAAATTTTACAATGAAAATCCTACGAATAAAATTGTAAGACCCGATTATGGTAGCGATTATTATGCGGCCATCACTTATAAGAATACGCCAGATCGAATTCCTATTTCAATAGGTTGGGTTAATAACTGGAACTATGCCAATGAAATACCAACGAATCCTTGGAAAGGTGCTATGTCATTGCCTAGAAAATTAGCAGTGAAAAAAGTAGGGTCAGAGTGGGTATTGGTACAAGAGCCTATCAAAGCATTAAGAGCCATTCGTTCAACCGGACAGGTAATAGAAGGTCCTATATCTGTAAAGAATGGATATATTCTTCCTTTTAGAAGCAATTGTTTTGAAATGGAAGTGGAGCTCAAGCCTGCGATAACTAGTGTAAGTGGAATTAAAATTGCAGTTGGTGGAAACCGAAATTTTGTAATTGGATACGATGCTACACTTGAACAACTCTTTATAGATAGAACCAATACTCCATCAGGGTTTAGCAAACAGTATCCCTATTTTGCAAAAAAGAATGCATACTTAAAACAACAAAATGACAAAGTAAAACTGCATATCTTTTTTGATAAGAGTATTGTTGAAGTATACGCCAATGACGGAGAATTGGTATTTACTTCACAAATTTTTCCAGAGGAAAACGATACGGGCATTGAATTTTTTAGCGATGGCAATATCTCTGTGTTTGAGAATATATGGTTCTGGCCTATGCGATCTATCTGGAAATAAACACGATCTTTACTAAGTAAAACAGCACTATGAGTTTCAGGAATTTTAAAATGGTTAGTTATGTGGTTTTCGGCCGCGGAAGTTTTAATCAATTGGATGAAATTTTGACCCCACATAGAAAGGGCGAAGCCCCAATGGTTTTTTTAGTAGACCATTATTTTGAGGGGAAAGCATTGTTGAATCGTATTCCATTGAGAGGGAAAGACAAAATTGTATTGGCGGATGTAACTTATGAACCCAAGACCAGCCAAGTAGACGCATTAGCTCGATCATTGAAAGAAGAGTTTGGAACCATTAGTGGGGTCATAGGAATAGGCGGTGGATCTACTATGGATTTAGCGAAAGCAGTTTCTTTGATGATGACCAATCCAGGATCATCAGCTGATTACCAAGGATGGGATTTGGTACAAGAAGCAGGTGTTTATAAAGTAGGCATTCCTACCTTAAGTGGAACAGGTGCGGAAGTGAGTAGAACCACTGTGTTAACAGGACCCACTAGAAAGTTGGGCATGAACTCAGACTTTACGCCTTTTGATCAAATTGTATTAGACCCAGAATTAACCAAAGACGCACCAGCCAATCAGCGATTTTATACAGGTATGGATTGTTATATCCATTGCATCGAAAGTTTAGAAGGTACTTATTTGAATGAGTTCAGTAAAAGCTATGGAGAGAAAGCTTTGCAGCTTTGCCAAAAAGTATTTGTTGAAAAAAATCATTGGGATGATGAATCCGATGACCAATTGATGATGGCTTCTTATGCTGGAGGCATGAGTATTGCTTATTCACAAGTTGGTGTTGCTCATGCAGTGAGTTATGGGTTAAGTTATTTACTAGGTACCAAGCACGGAATTGGCAATTGCATTGTCATGAATCATTTAGAAGAATATTATCCAGCAGGTGTAAAGGAGTTTAAATTGATGGTAGATAAAAATCAAATTGAAATACCTCAAGGCATTTGTAAAGGATTAACCGATGAGCAATTTGAGACCATGATGAATGTATCCTTAGGCATGAAACCCTTATGGGAAAATGCGTTAGGCAAAGATTGGGAAAGCATCATGACCCGCGAGAAACTCAGAGCGCTATACGAAAGACTATAGTCGCGCACGAAAGAAACAACTACTTTGAATCACTATAAAAGCTTAGCAGCTTTTAGCAAATCTTCTGGCGTATCAATTTCTACTCCCATGTATTGGGTGAGCACCATTTTTAATGGCACACCATATTCAAGGTAGCGCAAGCATTCAATTTTTTCTGCAGCTTCTAGCGGAGTCATTGGCCAAGCAGTGAAATTGAGTAGAGCCTGTTTACGAAATGCGTATACCCCAATATGTTCGTAGTACCGAATGGCAATGCTTTTATCTCGAGCATAAGGAATTACACTGCGTGAAAAAAACAGCGAATTCATATTGCGGTCTACGGCTACTTTAACATAGTTGGGATCTTCAATTAAAGTTGGATCTTTTAACTCCTGCATTAAAGAGGCAACTTGAACAGTAGGTTCTTTAAATGTTGCCAATAATTTTTCTAATGGATCTTTTTGCACAAAAGGTTCATCGCCCTGCACATTCACAATGATATCAACGTCTAAATCAGCCGCAGCTTCTGCAATACGGTCGCTTCCGCTTTCATGATTTTTTTGACTCATGATGGCTTTGCCGCCATGGCTAGTGATCTCCTTAAAAATGATCTCACTATCGGTTACTACAATTACATCGCTGAATAAACCAGTTGCTAGGGTATTATCATAGGTATGGCGAATCACTGATTTGTTCCCAAGTTGCTGCATCAGTTTTGCAGGAAAACGAGTAGCTGCGTAACGTGCAGGAATCATTGCAACGATTGTCATAAATCAAACTTTGTACAAAGATGCATTACCTAGGGCTGAAGAAGAAAAAAATGATGCGGAAGAATAAAATCATCATTTTGCCCGGCAACAAAATGGCTTCAAAAAAAAACAAGAAACGATTGACGTCATCACTCCAACGAAAAGGATTGTCAATAATACCCCTGACCCAACCCATATTGTCTAGTCTTGGTTTAGGATGAACCAAAAGTGCCAATACCAAATAAATCAACCCAAATAGAATCAGGGCTTCAATTCCTTTTTCATCCACCATTGTAAACAAAAAGAAATAGCCTACCCAAATGGCAGCACCAATGAGCAGATAAAGAACTTTTAGCCAATGGGCCATTTCACCGACAAGGTTTGGTTGAATACCAAATTCCGCGTGCCCTTTAGGGGCAGGATTCTTTTTTTCAAAAAACCATTCAAATAAACTCATATACTAAAAATACAAATTTTAGTAATTTGTTTTGATGCTGTTGTCGAAAGGAATTTTCAATTGATAGTTGAGTGCTTCATCTGTACTATCATCAAGTACATCTAAACCATAACGCAATGATTCTACAGGTGTGTAATTATAAGTACCAAACAAACGGTCCCAAATAGAAAAGATATTTCCGTAATTACTGTCTGTTTGAGGCTGCATATAATGGTGGTGCACTTTATGCATATTGGGGGAAATGATCACCCAACTAATGGCATTATCTAACCAAAGCGGTAAACGCATATTGGCATGATTAAACTGTGATAAAACTGCACTTAAACTTTGGTACAACATGACCAACCACATGGGCGCACCACAAATGATTACACCAATAGTAGTGAATACCGCCCTGAAAACACTTTCACCTGGATGGTGTCTATTAGCAGTGGTAGTATCAACATGGGTATCGGCATGGTGCACCATATGAAACTTCCACATCCATTTGATTTTGTGTTCAATAAAATGGATAAAATAAGCTCCAACTAAATCAAGCAATAACAATCCCCCAATTAACATTGCCCAAGCAGGCAATTGAGTTAATTGTAATAATCCAAATTGATTCGATATAGCCCATTCACTCGCTTTTACAATCACCAACGCAAAAGCAAAATTGATGATAATGGTAGTTGCCGTGAAAAATAGGTTAATCCCGGCATGGCGAACTTTATTGTACTTAAAATTGGCCAAAGGCACAATACCTTCCACCATCCAGAAAAACAAAATTCCACCCGCTAATATCAGCGCTCTGTGTAGGCTGGGAATGGTATTGAAATAGTCAATAATGGAATCAATCATGGCCGTAAAGAATTTAATTATTCAACATCAACGGCATCACCAACATCAATAGGTCTTCGCCTTCACCCTGTTCGGTTGGTTTAATTAAACCAGCTTTGGTTGGGGTAGACAATTCCATTTTTACATCATCGGTATCTGCAGCGTTCAACATTTCAATTAAGAAACGAGCGTTGAAAGCAATTTGTAAATCTTCCCCATCGTATTGACAGCTCATGCGCTCATTACCTTCAAAACTGAAGTCAACGTCTTGTGCAGCCATTTGCAATTCTGAGCCAGTAATATTTAAAGCTACTTGATTGGTGCTTTTGTTTGAGAATACATTTACGCGACGCAATGCATTTTGAAAAGCAGATTTATTTACAATTAATTTATATGGATTGTCTGCAGGAATCACCACTTTATAATCTGGGAATCTTGCATCAATCAAACGACAAATCATATGCGTTGAACCATGCTTTACAAACAAATGATTGCTGTTGTAGCTGATGGTTAAATCATCTTCATTATCTGGTAATGCATTCTTTAATAAGTTCAAAGGCTTTTTAGGAACGATGAACGAATCTGTTTTGGTTGCATGGGTATCAGTGCGCTTGTAACGAACCAAACGATGTGCATCAGTAGCTACAAACTGAACACCGTCTTTGCTCAACTCAAAAAATACCCCTGTCATAGCAGGTCTTAAATCGTCTCCACTTACGGCAAACAAAGTTTTGTTGATGGCGGTTAATAAAGCACTGCTGTGCATATTAAAGCTGGTAGTATCGTCTGCAGATGGTTCCTTTGGAAAATTATCTGGGTTCTCTCCCATCACTTTGTACTTACCATTGTCACTGGTGATTTCTACCGCAAAGTTTTTGTCGATGGTAAATGTGAGCGGTTGGTCAGCAATATTCTTTAAAGAGTCCATCAAAATTTTTGCAGGAATACAAACACGACCATTGGCCTTGCTTTCTACTTCCATTTGAACACGCATCACTGTTTCTAAATCGGTAGCTACTACATTCAACTTTTTATCTTCTATTTCGAACAAAAAATCTTCAAGAATAGGCAATACGGTATTGGCATTAATAACACCACTAATCTGTTGCAAATGTTTTAACAACGAAGAGGAAGAAACGATAAATTTCATATAATCATTTTAATCAGGACAAACTTACTGTAAAGGGCTGATATTTCACAAGCAATTTACTCCCAAAAATCTAGCCATTGTAGAAGTTGAGCCGGTCTATCAGCTCCTGGTATTTAATCTTGTTGATCGGCTTGACAATATAGTCTGTAACGCCACTGTATTCCTTTGAACGTTGAATATCGCAGTCGTCTACAGAAGAGCTTACCATATAGATATAGATGGGTTTTTTAAACTGCACCAATATTTTATGGTATTCGTCTAAAAACTGCCAGCCGTTCATGACGGGCATATTGATGTCTAAAAAAATAACATCGGGTAACTCGTTGGGTCCCTGGGTCATTTTTTTTTAAAAACCAATGGCTGCACTTCCGTTGTAAAAGGATAAAATATTTAGCAAGTCCGGTAGACTCAAGTATTTTGCGAGAAGTAAATTGATAGATTTGATCATCATCTATCAAGCAGACATTGTATTGAGTTACAGCCATGCCTTATTAGGACTTTGTTTTATCATAGGGGATATTTGGGGTCCTGAAACAAATATAATTACTTTACTTAAAAATACTAACAGTTGTTTTCAACCGATCCATCATCTACTATTGAAAAAGCATACATGAAGCTTAAACACTATTGCGGATACCAAGACCGGTGTCACCAAGAAGTGAAGGAGAAATTGTATACTCTAAAATTGGGGAAACCAACCGTTGAAATGTTGCTTTCTAGATTAATTGAAGAGGACTATTTAAACGAAGAGCGTTATGCAAAAGCTTTTGTTAGAGGACATTTCAGGCAAAAACAATGGGGAAAAGTTAAAATCACCTACGCTTTAAAACAAAAACGAGTAAGTGAATACAATATCAAAAAGGCAATGAAAGAAATTCCAGAAGAAGATTACCTTTCTATAGCCGAAAAATTGATAACAGCAAAGTGGAATACCCTTAAAAACGAACAATATATTAACCGAACGGTCAAAACAACCGCTTTCTTACAGCAAAGAGGTTTTGAGCCAAGTCTGGTTCAAAGCATTTTGAAAAAATTCAGGGCTGAAAAATGAAAAACCAACAATTTATTCTTTCCCTATTTTTTACTTGTTTTTGGGGCATATCTGCAAATGCTCAACAAATCGGTTTTACCACAGAGAACGACGCCTACCTTTTAAAGTTAAAAGACGCCTATTATTCAAATGGTATTTTTTTACACTTAAACTATGCCGATGAGTCCAAGAAAAAAATCAAGCGGGTGCATCGCTTCGAATTAGGCCAACAAATTTTTACCCCACTTAAAAGAACCACAAGAACCCCTGCAGATATTGATCGTCCTTATGCTGGCTATACCTATATCCAGTATACCCGTAGTTGGTTTAACAACGAGAAATCTGTTTTACAAGTCAATGGAACCCTTGGTATCATTGGCCCCGCTTCAGGGGGAGAGGCATTACAAAACACCTACCACCGCTGGTTACAATATGCTCCTTTTTTAGGCTGGAGATACCAAATAAGTAACCAACTAGTATTGAATACAGGAGCACTTTACGCACATAATATATTAGCCACTAATAAATTTAAATGGATGGGCTGGGGAGCTACACAACTAGGAACTGCTTTTATTAATGCCTCCCTTGGTTCTAAATTGATCTATGGTCTTTTTAATAGCAATCAAAGCAGCCAATTATGGAATGCTGCGGTAGAAAAAAAGGGAATGCCATCTAAAGAGTTCTTTATTTATTGGAATCCAAAAATCACTGCGCAAGGATATAATGCTACTATTTCTGGGGGAAGTAAAACGGCTGCTGATTCGGCGGTTACCCTCAACCCAAAAACCCTTGTATTTCAAAATACCATTGGATTGGCTTATTCTGAAGGAAGATGGGCTGCACAAATTGAGTTGGTTCACCAAAGCAGAGAAACCACTATTCAATTAAACAGACACCGTTATTTAGGATTGCAATTGCAATACCGAATCAACTAACTTGCTGGTTTAAAATTGGTATATGCATCCATTGTCGGTAACCCTCATTCAAAGCAATTTAGCTTGGGAAAATAAAGCAGCGAATCTGGCTCAGTTTGCCCAAAAAATTCAATCAAAAACCGGACCGGGTCAATTGGTCATTTTGCCTGAAATGTTTAGCACTGGGTTTAGTATGAATCCTGCTCAACTAGCGGAAACCATGGAGGGTACTACGGTTCAGTGGATGAAGACAATGGCTGCTCAACAAAAAATTATTCTTACAGGATCTGTAATCATTGAAGAAGAAGGCCAATTTTACAACCGATTATTATGGGTATTACCTAATGGAACAGTGGCGCATTACAATAAAAGACATTTGTTTGCATTTGCAGGAGAGAATCAGTTTTATGCATCAGGTAATAAGCGATTGATTGCATCGGTGAATGGATGGAAAATCAATCTACAAATTTGTTACGATCTGCGTTTTCCTGTTTGGGCAAGACAACAAGTGCAGGCTGCTCCTGAATATGATTTATTAGTTTACGTAGCCAATTGGCCTGAACGCAGAAATCATGCATGGAAAACATTGCTCACAGCAAGGGCCATCGAAAATCAGTGTTATGTAATTGGGGTGAACAGGGTGGGCGAAGACGCTAATGGAATCAATCATAGCGGCGATACCATGCTCATCGATCCTCTGGGTCAAGTGGTTTATCACTGTGCTCATGAAGAAGCCATTAGTACCCATATTTTAGATCCACAACATTTACAAGATATACGTCAGCGTTTTCCTTTTTGGAAAGATGCAGATCAATTTAATATCTATCATACTTAAGTAACTATGAAACAAATTATAGCAGCGGATAAAATTTTTACTGGAACAGATTGGTTATTAAACCATGCTTTGGTGTTGAACAATGATACCATTGAATCCATACAACCTATTGTTTCGCTTAAAGAGACCCCCACTCAACATTTACCAATACTGATTCCAGCATTGATTGATTTACAAATTTATGGAGCAGGGGGTCAATTACTAAGTGTTTATCCAACGGTAGAAGCATTGCAATTATTAAAAGACTATTGTGTGAATGGCGGTGCAGCTTGGTTTCAGCCAACAGTGGCTACCAATAGCAATGAAGTCATTTATGCTTGTATTGATACTGTAAGGGCATTTAAACAATTGCCCAACAATCGTTGCATTGGCTTACATGTAGAGGGTCCTTGGATTAATCCAATCAAAAGGGGAGCACATTTAAGTGAATTTATTTATCAGCCTACTGCCAATCAAGTGAAGGATTTATTGGAGTATGGAAAAGGGATCATCACCATGATTACCCTTGCGCCTGAAATTTGTGATAAAGAAATGGTTGATTTAATACAGTCATACGGTGTGGTAGTTTCTGCAGGTCATAGCAATGCAGATTATGCAACTGCTACAAAAGCATTTAACGAAGGGATCAGCACCGCTACTCATTTGTACAACGCAATGAGCGCTTTACAACACCGAGAGCCCGGAATGGTAGGGGCAATTTTTAATCATCCTACAGTGTATTGTAGCATTGTTCCGGATGGATATCATGTGAATTTTGAAGCCATTCAAATTGCTAAAAAACAAATGGGAAATCGGTTGTTTGCTATCACCGATGCGGTAACTGAAACAACTTCAGGAGCCTACCCCCATCAATTAAATGGAGATAAATACGAATCAAATGGCATTTTAAGTGGATCTGCTCTAACTATGTTAACCTGCATGCAAAAATTGCATCAATCTTGTAAGATTGAATTGGGTGAAGCTATTAGAATGTGTTCTTTGTATCCTGCACAGGTGATTCAACAACAAGGGATTACTGGAATGTTAAAAGCTGGCCAAAAAGCAGATTGGATTGGGTTAAATGAACAATTGACATTAATTCAATCTGTTGAATGAATTAACTTTAGGTACTCAAAAAAATAAACAACATGAAAAAATTATTGGTATTGGCTTTTGCTGCAATTGTTGGATTAAGTGCAACGGCACAAGAAGCAAGTTGGAAACAAATGGAAGATTTCCACGGTGTGATGAGCAAAACCTTTCATCCTGCTGAAGAAGGAAATTTAAAGCCATTGAAAGCAAATATTGCAGACTTAGTTGCTAAAGCAAAAGCTTGGGAATCGGGTGCAGTGCCAGCGGGTTATGATGCAAAAGTTGCAAAGCCTATTTTAAAACAATTGGTAGCAAAATGTACTGCAGTAGAAGCGGCAGTAAAAGCAAAAAAATCAGATAAAGAATTAACCACTTTAATCACTGCTACACACGATGTGTTTCATGAAATAAAAGAAAAGTGTAAGCCAGGAGAAAAACACTAATTGTTTTTGTTCTTAATTAACGCTTGAATGGCCGCCATTTTTGGATCAAATCCTACACGGATTGCATACGAAGATGGCGGTATTTTTATGTCTGGTTCAATGCCTCTTCCTTTTTGTAAGGTTTGATTAATGACCATTCTATATAAAGGGAGTCTTACTCTTAGTTTTGTATTGGGTAAAGTGATATAAGGAATATGCATGGCCGAATTACCATATTGTCCTCCTCCTGATTCCTCGCCTACTACTTGAATATTTTCTTGTCCTTTTAAAGCACCCACTACCATGGTAGCTGCAGAAAATGTATATCCTCCTTGCACTAAATAAGTTTTACCCTTAAAAGCAAAACGGTTCTTGGGTTGATAATAATGACGTTCAAATCTTTTGTAGTGAATGGATCCATCGGCAGCTTTGCTCGCTCCCAAGTTCATTGCCAACCAATACATCCAGCTAGATTGAATATATTTTCCGTGTTTAAATTTTCTACTGAAGGCAACCACTGAGTCTGCAATTTTAAATGGAGTTTCTTTCAAGTATTTAGTAAGTGCAATACTGTTGGTAATTTTTCCTCCACCATTTTCTCTTAAATCGAGCATTAAGTGTTGAATATTTTCTTCTTTTAATTTTTTAAAGCTACGCCTAAAAAAAGATTTTAAATTTCCCTTGCTAAAACTCGTTAATCGAATATAAGCACTGTGGGTGATGGTATCAATACTAAGCGAACGAATGGACAATAATCGTAACTGTCTTTTGCTTAATGTAGTTTGTCTTTGAGTTGATCTTGCTAAACTAATACTAGTATCTCTTGGAACTGGTGCATAATTACCCAATGAAATGGTATCATGTTTTCCCGCTTGATTAATATATCCAATTAAATAACTGCTGTCTACACCAAATACTTGTTTAAAGCCATCGGGAAAAATACTGCTCAGTGTTTGGTATTGGTGATTCATAGCATATCCATCAGTAGCTATTTGTTTGAATAAACTATCTCTGTAAATTGAAATGGGTTTATTGTTAATACTGTGTACAATGGTTCCACGTTTGATGATTGAATCTTTCAAATAACCATTACTCAACACCACTGCACTATCTTCCCAAAATTTGATTTGTAATGGGAATCGAGGATACCGGTACTTTGGGAATTGTTTGATGAACTGTTTAGAATAAAGTGTAGTGGTATGTCCACATTTTATTAGCGCCACCCAGGGTGCAATTTTATTTCTGTATTCAATTTCATTTAAAGAATCAGTAATGCCATTCATCATGTTTTCAAAAGCACTGTCTAAGTGTAACTTAGAGGAATACCAATACAAGCTAGGATGATTGGCTTCCAATACTTTTTTTAATATTACTGCATCTTCTTTTAATTTGCTTGCTGCATACTTCGGCAAAGCACTATATGCTTTTTGGGCGTTTAATTCGCCCAGCAGTAAAATACTCCAAACCAATACCAGCAAGCTTTTCATCCTTAAGAATTAAAAGCATTCCAGCCCTGTGCCTTCAAATCGTATTGATTCCCTCCCTTCGTTAAAAGCTTAACACCTTCTTCTAGATCGGTGATATATCCAATCACACTGATTTCCTCGTTTAGTACAATTTTATCATGGTCTTCTTGCGCAATAGTAAAAATCAATTCGTAATCTTCTCCACCATTTAATGCGCAAACAGTTGGATCTAAACCAAACTTAAATGCAGCTTTTCTGCTGGCGTCTGCAATGGGTAATTTTTCTTCGTACACACGAGCTCCTAAATTAGACTGCTTACAAAGATGCAATATTTCACTACTGATACCATCGCTCACGTCCATCATAGCAGTTGGAATAATTTGGTTACTCGCAAAAAATTCAATGATGTCTTTTCTTGCTTCAGGCTTTAATAATTTACCTACGATATAACTTTCGTCTTCTAAGTCTGGTTGAATAGTTGGATTTTCTTGGTAAATCTTTTTTTCTCTTTCCATCAAAGTCAACCCTAAGTAAGCCCCACCAAGATCTCCACTCACACATATCAAATCTCCTTTCCTTGCAGTACTGCGCTTTACAAATTGATCAGGAGCTACTTCGCCAATAGCGGTAACAGAAATTACAAAGCCCTTCAAAGAAGAAGAAGTGTCTCCCCCTATTAAGTCTACACCATATTTTTCGCAAGCAAAATAAACCCCTTCATAAAATTCATTCAACGCTTCAACGCTAAAACGGTTACTGATACCAATACTCAATGTGATTTGAGTAGGCGTTGCATTCATTGCATAGATATCGCTGAGGTTTACCACTACTGCTTTATATCCTAAGTGCTTCAGTGGCGTATACATTAAATCAAAATGAATTCCTTCTAGCAATAGGTCGGTTGTAACTACTGTCTGTTTGCCGAAATGGTCAATTACAGCAGCATCATCCCCCACTCCTAAAATGGTGGAAGCATTTTGTATTTCTGCATTTTTGGTTAAATGTTCAATTAATCCAAACTCGCCTAAGTCGGCTATTTCTGTTCTTTGTTCCATACAATCTTTTTAGAAAGGTCCTCCGTTTACAACAGCTACTAATTCATCGTGAATATGTCCATTGGTAGCAATGATATGAGGTTGGTAAGGAGAATAATAATCGCCTTTAAAGTCGGTTACTTTTCCGCCTGCTTCTTCAACCATTAAAAATCCTGCGGCACTATCCCAGGCTTGTAATTTGTGTTCATAAAATCCATCAAACCTTCCTGCTGCTACCCAACATAAATCAACCGCAGCACTTCCCAGTCTTCTTACAGGAACTCCTTTTCTAATTAATTTTTCAAAAACCTGTAAAGGCCCGTTGGGTGCGTCTAAATAAGTGTAGGGGAAACCCGTTACCAAGCAGCTCTTGATTAATGAGGTTTTATTTCCAACGTTAATTTTTTGATCGTTTAAAAAAGCGCCCTTACCTCTTTCTGCAAAGTAAAATTCATTCATAAAAGGGTTGTAAACCGCACCCATAATCATTTTTCCGGCTTTCTCAACACCAATACTCACACAGCAAATAGGAATGCCATTGGCAAAGTTTACTGTTCCATCAATAGGGTCTATGATCCATTTATAAGTAGAATCTTGTTTTAATTCACCTGATTCTTCACTTAAAATAAAATGATCGGGAAATTCAGCCTGAATGGTATCCATAATGGCTTTCTCTGCTGCATGATCTGCTTCGGTTACCAGGTTATTAATGCCCTCTTTATTGCTGATGGCAAATGTTCCATTAAAAAAATCTCGAAGTTGAACAGCCCCTGCTTCGGTGGCTTTTAATAAGGTTTGTTTAAGCATGGCGCAAAAGTAACCCAGATTCTGCATCTTTGGAACAATATTGTGACTACCGAATTATCTATAATCATTGTTAATTATAGGGTATACCCCTATTTGGATGCTTGTTTACAGGCGGTTTCAGCAGCGTTGGGTACCCTAGATGCACAGATTATTGTGGTAGATAATGATACAGATGAAGCCAAGCAAGCAAAGCTAGAAGCAAAATTTCCTTCGGTTGAATGGATTTGTTTAAACCAAAACATAGGATTTGCTCGAGCAAATAATTTAGCGTTAAAAAAAGCTGTTGGGAAATACATATTGTTTTTAAATCCTGACACTTCTATTGGGTCAAATGTGCTTGATGATGCCTTAGCGTATTTTACAAAGCATCCTCAAGTTGGTGCGGTGGGAGTACAAATGCTTGATGGGGATGGACGTTTTTTACCAGAAAGCAAAAGAGACCAGCCAGGTTTATTGGGTTCCTTATTTAAACTGACTGGTTTAGCGAGTGTTTTTCCTAAATCTGCTTTTTTTAATAGCTATGCTTTAGGTCATTTAGAGAAGAACGCAGTTTATTCAGTGCCTGTTTTAGCCGGAGCTTTTATCATGATGCCAACTCCATTAATTAAAAAACTGAATGGCTTTGATGAGTCCTTTTTCATGTATGGTGAAGATATAGACCTCAGTTTAAGAATTCTTCAGCAAGGATTCGAGAACCATTATTTAGGGAATTTAAGCATTACCCATTACAAGGGAGCAAGTGCTAAACAAGACTCTGCCTATTTATCACATTTTTATGGATCAATGATCATTTTCATAAAAAAATACCCCAAAATGTATGGCGGTGTTTTAGGTATATGGTTTCTGCAAAAATGCATTCAATTATTTTGGTTGATAGCTCAATGGAATAAAAAATAAGTATTAGCCTTTTCACAAAATATTATATATAATTCATTTAGTTTAGCTTCGTAGCTTAACTGTAAACGAACGCATGCCGATAATTGATCTGAAACTGCCAAACGCAATATTAAAGGCACTGAGGCTTCCACAGAACAATCTCAGAAGAGATCAGTTGCGGGTGCTTAAGAAACTATTGAAAAAAGCCAGGTTCACCTCCTTTGGCCAACAATATCGTTTTGATGAAATATTGCTATGTAAACACCCTGGTAAAAAGTTTCAGGAAATTGTTCCAACATTTAATTACAATAAAATATATAATGAGTGGTGGCATAAAACCATCGAAGGACAAAGTGATATCTGTTGGCCAGGAAAGATTAAATATTATGCATTAAGTAGTGGAACGAGCGAGTCTGCAAGTAAATATATTCCCATCACCAATGATTTGTTGCGCGGCAATAAAATTGTGATGATTAAGCAGCTGATTAGTTTAGGTAAATATGAGAATATCCCTTTTGCATCTATTAGCAAGGGTTGGTTAACACTTGGAGGCAGTACCGAATTACAAAAAGGACCCGGTTATTTTGCAGGTGACCTTAGTGGAATCACTGCAAAAAAAGCACCATTTTGGTTTCAACCATTTTATAAGCCAGGTAAAAAAATTGCCAAGCAAAAAGATTGGAATAAAAAGATTTCAGAGATAGTAGAGAAAGCGCCTGAGTGGGATATTGGTTTTTTAATTGGCGTGCCTGCTTGGATTCAAATGTGTGTAGAACAAATAGTGGAGCGCTATAAGTTAAATAATATTCATGAGCTATGGCCTAATCTCGCATTTTTTGTTCATGGTGGAGTTAGTTTTGAGCCATATAAAAAAGGTTTCGAAAAAATGCTGGGTAAGCCCATTACCTATATTGAAACCTATTTGGCTAGTGAAGGGTTTATTGCCTACCAAGATAGGCAGTATGCAAAAGGTATGCGACTAGTTACCAATGAACATATTTTTTTAGAATTCGTTCCCTTTGATGAACACAATTTTACAGCCGAAGGAGAAATGATTAGTAATCCTGAAGCACTGATGTTACACGAAGTGGAAGAAGGAAAAGATTATGCCTTATTAATTAGCACTACAGCTGGCACTTGGCGCTATTTAATTGGCGATACTATTCGATTTGTAGACAAAGAAAGATCGGAAATTATTATTACAGGAAGAACTAAACACTTTTTAAGTTTAGTGGGAGAGCACTTAAGTGTAGATAATATGAACAAAGCCGTTCAAATGGCTTCCGAAAAATTTAATATCAGTATTCCTGAGTTTACGGTAGCAGGTGTGCCAGTAGGAAATTTCTTTGGACACCATTGGTTTGTTGCATGTAATGACAATATAGACAATAATACTTTAGGACAATTTATTGATGAGTGCTTGAACGAACTGAATGATGATTATGCAGTAGAAAGAAAAAGCGCTTTGAAAGAAATGAAATTAACCATATTAAAAGAAGAAGATTTTATGAATTTTATGTTGAGTAAAGGAAAGCTTGGCGGCCAACATAAATTCCCAAGGGTATTAAAAGGATCTATGCTAAACGATTGGTATCAATTCTTAGAAAAAGATAAATGAGGCTAAAGCTATTTCTTGCCCGCATTGTTTTATTAACAATATTTTTGTGTTCATCTGTTTTTGCACAAAAATCTACAATCTCCAATAAGCGTTTTTCCATAAAGATTTAACTGCACTCGAAATCTTCAAAGTGCTTTTTAAAACGAATAAGGAGATTTTATTATTCAATCCAATCGGCAACAATTATCCGTTAAAATAGCACTAATCAGTTATTTTTGTGAACTAATAAAACAAAGGCAAAAAGCATGCTTGCACCATTGATGAAAGGACTGGTTTTAGGATTGATTCTGAGCATTTCGGTGGGCCCAGTCATTTTTGCCATCATCAAGCAAAGTTTGGCGAATGGGCATAAAGCAGGATGCAGTTTTGTTGCAGGTGTTTCCGCTAGTGATATTAGTTTGGTGTTGGTTTGCAATATTTTCACTTCTTTTTTTACTACTGCATTATCTCATAGCAATACGATTGCAATAGCAGGTAGTATTTTTTTAATTGGGGTGGGTATTTATACTTTTTTCTTCAAAAAAGTATTGGTTGACGAAGACAATAAGATTGAGGTTAAAAAGTTTCGTAAAAGAGATTTGGCAGGTATTTTTTTATCAGGCTATTTTATGAATATGCTTAATCCGGCAGTATTTCTTTTTTGGTTTGCATGGACTGCTGCAATCACGGGAGATGCAGCAACTACACCCAATCCAACCCAATATAAATGGATTGTATTTATCACTTGTTTGGTTTTTGTGTTACTCTCAGATATCGCTAAAGTGGCTTTGGCTGGAAAGTTAAGAGAGCGTCTCACTCCTAAAATATTGCATCATATCAACAAGCTTTCTGGCCTTATCTTGATTGGATTCGGTATTGCATTAATTTGGGGTGTACTCAATTTTGGAGACAAGATAAAATAGGTTTTAGCGAAGTAGTTAGTATATTAGTAGATGCAAAAACTACTCCTATTGTTTTTTGTGCTTCTTGCATTAAATGTCAATGCTCAAACTGATTTGCTGTTACTTAAAAAAAGAGGCATTACGCAAAAAACTTTTGTAAAAGGGAGCTATATTCATTTTAAGTTTATAAATGATCAATGGATAGAAGGTTCTATCAAAGAAATGAGAGATGATTCATTATGGGTAAATATGTTTTCCATAAGAAGAGTTTCTGATTATTTTGGCTTTCCTAAATTGGATACATCCTTTCATGGACTGCTAAATCTTCATATTAGTGAAATAAAAGCATTTCCATTACCCGATAGAGGAGGAAAATACTTATCAAATGGTAATTTATTTATTATAGGTTCATTAGGCTATATATTCTTGAATGTAGTAAATGGAATTATACTAAATGAACCGATTCTTGATGCAACTAATTTATCTAGATTAAGCATAGCAGCAGGAATTGCTGGTATAGGATTCTTACTAAGAAACATCAATAGAACTGAGATACCAATAAGGAATAAATATTCGCTACAAGTGATATCGGGTACAAAAAAATGAATAGTATCTTTCCACTATGAGAAAGATTATGCGTTTTATAGGCAAATGGCTAATTATTCTTTTTGTTAGCTCATTAATATATACAATTATCTGTATTTGGCTCATGCCTCCAATCACTATTACACAAGTATCAAATGCATTTGGATATGGGCTTGAACGAGATTATGTAAGCTGGAATAAAATTTCTTATCATGCAAAGTTAGCTGCTATAGCAAGTGAAGATCAAGCATTTCCAGACCATAGTGGATTTGATTGGGATGCTATTGAAAAAAGTTTAAAGCCAAAGAAAAAAGGAAAGAAAACAAAAATACCATTGGGTGGAGGAGCCAGTACCATTACACAACAAACAGCTAAGAATGTTTTTTTATGGCAGGGTGGATCAATTACCAAGTTTATTCGAAAAGTCCCCGAGCTTTATTTTACCAAATTAATTGAATGGGTTTGGGGTAAAGAGCGCATCTTAGAAGTCTATTTAAATGTTATAGAAATGGGTCCGGGCATTTTTGGGATCCAAGCCGCCGCTAAGCATTACTTTAACAAAGATGCATCAAAGCTTACACGTGCAGAGGCTGCCATGATAATAGCCTGTTTGCCTAACCCCAAAAAATTTACAGTAAAGCCCATGAGCAGAAGAGTTGGTTGGAGATATCCTCAAATACTCAAACAAATGAATAATTTAGCTGGAGACGAAGACGTAAAAGCGTTGTTGCGTTAAATCAACAATTGGTCAACTGCTTTAATTGCAGCTTTTGTTCGTTCAGCATCATTGCCACTAATCAGGGTCCATGGAGTAGTTTGATTGATTAATATATCTTTATAAATAGCAAATAATTCCTTTCTAGGTTTTTCATTGGGGTACTCTCTTAATTCATCTTTAACCCAAGGCAAATCAATATTGCATAGCAAATAACCGTCGTATTTTTTTTTGACGATTTCATCTAAAATAAAAAAATCACATTCACCAAATACATATTCACTCCATACTTTCATCACATACATATCGGTATCGATAAATAGGATTGGGGTCTTATTGCTTTCTGCTAATGATTTAGTAGCAAATTCTTCTAACTTTAATTGACCTTTTGCAATCTTCAATAAATCAACAAGCGTATAGTTGGTGCCATTTTCTAATAAGTATTCTCTTGCATATTCTTCGCACCAAGCTGATTGATAATGCAGCGCAAGTGATTTACATAAAGTGCTTTTACCGGTACTTTCAGGACCTATAATAACAATTTTTTTAATTGCGCTCATATTGTGCTTTTTTATACCAGCTAATTAAACCAGCAATTGCTAAAACGAAAAGTACGAAAAATTGAACACTAGTAAATACATATCCTTTGGTAAAATACAATGGAATCGATGCAATATTGGTTGCAATCCACCAATACCAACTCTCAACTTTTTTTCTAGCCATTAACCACATGCCAGTATAAGCCGTTGCACTAGCAAAAGCATCAGCCCAAGGAATCGCTTCAGGAGCAAAATTGGCTTTCAACTTTGTTAAAGCGAAAAATAGTATGCAATAGAAAACGGTAAAAAAAGTCAATTGTTGCAACCACTCTTTAGCGTTACTGCGCGTTATTTTAAGTGCTGTTTGTTGTGTATTTTTATTGACTTTGCTCCACCATATCCAACCGTAAATACTAACGATAGTGTAATATAAATTTACACTGGCTTCACCATAAAGTTGTCCCTTTAAACTTAAATAGATATAGATGGTGGTATTAATTAGCCCAATCGGATAAACTAGAATATTTTCCTTTCTACTATACCAAACACTGGCAATACCAGCAGAGACTGCAACAAATTCGAGTAAACTGGTTTGTTGCAATCCACTCAAGAATTGTTCATATATTTCAGAAAATTGCACGGGACGATTTATTCCGCTTCAGCTACTACTTCTTTAACTTCTGGTATCATACGCTTCATCATACCTTCAATACCCGCTTTCAAAGTAATCATAGAAGATGGACAACCTGAGCAAGAACCTTGTAACATCAAATTTACCACGCCATCATTGTAGCTTTTAAATTGAATTGCGCCGCCATCCATTTCAACAGCGGGCTTAACATAATTCTCCAATAATTCTTTTACACGCTTAACAATATCATCGTCATCAGCGCTTACTGTATTACTTGCTTCTTGTTTTACTTTGGCAACTTCTTCTTCATTCACTACCACTCCGCCGTTTTCTAGATATTGCTTTAAAAATTCTTTAATGGTAGGAATAACGTCTTGCCAGTCCTCGGTGTCAATAGTTTTGGTAAGCGTAATAAAATTGCTCGCTATGAATACACTTTTTATAAATGGAAAGCTGAACAATTCTTTAGCCAAAGGCGATGGTGTTGCCAATGATTCGTCAGCAAAATCGATGCTCTTACCAGGATACAATAATTTGTTTGCTACAAATTTCATTGTCTCAGGATTTGGAGTCATTTCTGTATAAATGCTGATTACAGGGTTGCCAGTCTTAATCATAGTATGCTATTTTACTTAAGTTATCTATTGCAAATTTAAAACAATTCGGTTGGAGGGAATGTCCATTAAGCTTTTTTAGACCCCAACCACCCCTTATTTTTCGGATATCGTAAGTTAATTCAATAAAAGAAACCCTTTTACTTTATCAGTTATGCATTATCAAGAATTAGATAAGTGGAATATATCCAGTTACATGCGAATCATCGTCCTTTTATTCATTTTCTGTTTTATTTCAAGGCCAAGTGGTGACCAAAATAACCCCTTTGTGTTGGGAATGACGATTGGTGGAGCTGAAATCAATGAAAATCAGCTTCTAGGAGTATTGAATGAACACTATCAATATCCAACAGAAGAGGAGCTTACTACTACCCAAAAGGATTTAGGTTAATTAACATTCCATTTAAATGGGAACGGCTGCAAAAAGAAATATGCAAGTAATTCTTTGCATGAATAATGCAGGCAGGTGCCGAAAATATGGCGTAGAATACATAGTAGGTTCATCTGCAGTTAACAGACAAGATTTTGCAGATTGTTGGAATAAAATTGCGAACGCATTTGCGGGTTACGACTATATAAATGGCTATAACTTAATGGCCGAACCCCATGATATGCAGGCTTTTGATTGGCCAACACCGGCACATTGGACTATCAATTCTATAAGATTGGCAGATAAACGATGTCAAATAATTGTTTCAGGAAATAACTATGCAGCCCCAGAAACTTGGTATGATTATACAGGTAAGTATCTTTTTTCGTATGATCAAAACCAAGCTTGGGATTCCACCGGAATACAAAGAGCAAAGCCTTTTGCACAATGGTTGAAGCAACATAATAAAAAGGGAATGATTGGGCAATTTGGTGTGCTTGATAACGATCCAAGATGGTTAAATATCATTGACAAATTTTTGCAGTATCTAAAATCAGAAAATAGTACTGCCATTTATAGTTCTTTAGGAAAAAGATTGAGTGGAAATATAGTAAGTAGTTATCCACTTGCAGGAATTGAAAGACCCCAAATAAGAATAATACAATCTTATGTGAGTGGATCAGTTATAGCGCAACAACCATTACCACAAATTAAAACTGAAACACAAATAGAAAAGTCAACCAAAAGAGAGAAAGTACCTAGGGAGGCAAAATACAGAAACCCTTAATTAACAATTCTTAGTTTGGCGTAATTCAACATAATTTTCTTCTCACCATTCTGTCCAAAGTCAATAGTAGCAACTGGATTATGTGCTGATCCCTCCATTCCTTTAACAATACCGAATCCAAATTTTTGATGTTCCACTTTTTGTCCAACTTCTAATCCAGAGGTATCGCTTGGAGTAAAATCAGCGGAAGGAATATGCGCCACAACCTTTGGGGCAAGGGGTTGAATGGGCATGTATTCTGGTTTGCTATTTGTAGGCTTTTTAGAGGGAGGAGGCCCATATTTTTGATTAGCTTGTTGAGCAGCATTTCCAAATCCTCTTTGCATTCGCTCAAAGCCAGACCCCCACTGAGACCCAGCATGATTTTTTGCACCGCCGCCTGCATAGCTTTTGTCAATAGACTCTTCGGGCATTTCATCTATAAAACGGCTTGGTTCGTTTTGTACAAGTTGACCAAAACGATACCTTGAATTGGAATAGGTAAGCCAAAGTCTTTGCTTGGCCCTTGTTACCGCCACATAAAACAATCTTCTTTCTTCTTCTAATTCTTCACGTGTATTTATGCTCATAGAATTGGGAAAAAGCGTTTCTTCTACTCCACCAACAAATACACATCCAAATTCTAATCCCTTAGCAGCATGAATGGTCA
Source organism: Sediminibacterium sp. (assembly GCA_040403845.1). GTDB lineage: Bacteria > Bacteroidota > Bacteroidia > Chitinophagales > Chitinophagaceae > Sediminibacterium. Next base: position 30,513 of record JBBAJU010000003.1, on the reverse strand, counting down.
TTAATTTGACTACATCATTATTATCTTTGTCGTCATCTGCATCAGTTAAAAGAGTAATCTGTTGTAAATATGAACCCAATGTTTTGTCTCCCAACTCTCCATCATCATTACTCGGGCTTTCGGTCCATTCTTTAATAGAGTTGAATAATTCTTGAACGTTTTCGTAACGAGCTAACCCTTCAGTGGTTTTATCATTAAATAACTCTTTAACCAAATTGGTATGCTTACCTACTTGGGTTGCTACATCAAAAGCATTTTTATCGGTTAACATGCTTTGAAAATAGCGGATCATCGTGGTGAAGTTTTGTAAAGCTTCCAATGTACCCGACTTAAATCCAAACTCACCAGCTCTACTCACCACATTGAACATAGGAATATTTTGTTCATTGGCAATAATGACCAATTTTTCGATAGTGGTTTTTCCAATTCCTCTAACCGGATAATTAATTATTCTTTTTAATGCTTCTTCATCATTTGTATTAACAATGACACGTAGGTAAGCAAGAATATCTTTAATCTCTTTACGCTGATAAAAGCTCACGCCACCGTAAATCCGATAAGCAATCCCCATTTTTCTCAAGCTTTCTTCAAAAGAACGGCTTTGGGCATTGGTTCGGTAAAGAATGGCAAAATCTTTATTAAAATAATGATTACGAAGTTTTTGTTCTTGAATGGAATCAGCAACAAATTTCCCCTCTTCATTATCGGTCATTGTTCTCACTAACTTAATCTTCTCGCCTTCGTCATTTTCGGTCCAAAGATTTTTAGGTATTTGTCCCTTATTATTTTTAATAACCTGGTTGGCTACTTTTAAAATCTGTTGACTGCTTCGATAGTTTTGTTCAAGCTTAACCACTTTTACATCGTCATAGTCTTTTTGAAATTGTAAAATATTTTCTATGGTAGCACCTCTAAAACTATAAATACTTTGTGCATCATCCCCTACTACACAAATATTTTCGTGTGCAGCGGCGAGTAGTTTACTAATTTGATACTGTACCGGATTAGTATCTTGGTACTCATCAATGAGTAGATATTTGAATTTGTGCTGGTATTTATGCAAAGCTTCTGGAAAATTATTTAGCAGCTCATACATTTTCAATAATAAATCATCGAAATCCATCGCCCCGTTTTTAAAACAACGCTTGGCGTATGCAGCATATACTTGTGCAATAGCGGGCCTATTAGACCTAGCATCTTCTTGTTGAATAGCATAGTCGGTAGCATATTCAGCAGGACCCACTAAGGCATTTTTTGCAGAGGAAATTCGATTACCAACAATATTGGGTTTATAATGCTTATCGTCTAAATGCAATTCATTGATAACTGTTTTTAAAACAGAACGACTGTCATCAGTATCGTAAATAGTGAAATTACTAGGGTAGCCTAATTTACCAGCTTCTGCCCTTAGAATTCTTGCAAACACACTATGGAATGTACCTACGTATAAATTTCTAGCTTCGGCATTGCCAAGAATTTTTTCAATTCTTTCTTTCATCTCAGCTGCTGCCTTATTGGTAAAAGTTAGTGCAAGAATATTAAAAGCATCTACCCCATTTGCCATTAAATGGGCAATTCGAGTCGTTAATACTTTGGTCTTTCCACTTCCCGCACCAGCCACAATCATCAATGGCCCCTTAATATGTGTAACCGCTTCCCGTTGAGACTCATTGAGTCCATTCAAATAATCCTGCATAACTATAAATTCAATTGCAAGATAGGTTAAGCGAAGCTTTTATAAACGGTGAATTCCAGTATAATGAAGAATTAGCTTAAACAACTCTGAAGGGATAAAGGGTTTTACAACTATAACATTTATTCCAGTTTTTAGGAAAACAGATAAACCCTGTTGGGGTAATTGAACGATCAGCTGGAGTTAAAAGCTTTGCCCAATAAATGGCCCAATTGTAAAACATGGATTCGCCTTGACTATTAAATTTAACATATATAATATTATAAAAAAACGCCAACCTTATTTTAATAAGATTGGCGTCTCTAACTTTATTATTAAGCTAGTTGCTTACTTTTTTCTTTCAAGTAGTTTAAAGAACTGATCTAATTGAGGGATAATCACGATTCTAGTTCTTCTATTTGCAGCTCTTCCTTCCGCTGTTGTGTTATCGGTTAAAGGAACAAACTCTCCTCTACCAGCTGCAGTCATTCTTTTAGGATTCATTCCGTATGATTCTTGTAAAATTCTTACAACAGTGGTAGCTCTTTTAACGCTCAAATCCCAGTTGTCAATCATTCCTCCACCTTTAATCAAAGGAATTGAATCGGTATGACCTTCTACCAAGAATTCAATATCAGGTTGTGCATTCAATACTTTGGCAACTTTTCCCAATACATCTTTTGCTCTGTCAGTAACATCATAGCTGCCGCTTTTGAACAATAGTTTATCAGAAATATCTACATAAACAACACCCTTGTCTACTTTAATATTTACATCTTTATCATCAATATTCCCTAAAACACCCTTTAAGTTCATCACCAAAGCCATATTCAAAGAATCTTTTCTGGCAATGGATCCTTGTAAATCTTGGATGTATAAGTCTTTTGCACCAATATTTTCTAAAGACCTTCTAATACTTTCTGCTTGAGCGCCTGTAACTACAGATAAATCTTTTAGTTGATTCAATACTACATTGTTGGTTTGTTTTACGTAATCTAGCTGTGTATTGGTTGTATTTAAAAGTGCTTCTGCAGATTGTTTCTGTGTTTGAAGATTGCTAATCTGGTTTTTAGATTTATTCAACTCTTCTTCTAAATTTCTATACTTTCCTTGTAATTCTGCATATGCGCCATTTAATTCGCCATATCTGGCTTCGGCCTGTCTCAATTGTTTCGGGCTTACACAAGCAAATAGGGTAAAAGAAGCCAAAGCGGCAAAAGTGTAGCGTTTCATTTTCATTAGTCTTACTTATTATTAATAATAGGGTGCAAGTTATGCAAAAACTACTTTTACTGATTCATTGTACCAATTGTTGTAGTAGTCTTTAAATGTTTCATCTAAAACCTTACGTTTAATTTTTAGCGTAGGTGTTAAAATTCCATTTTGAATAGTCCATTCTTCTGCCATAATAATCAGTTTTGCCAACTGTTCATGGTGCTCTAATTCTTTGTTAATTTTATCTAATAGTTGGTGTAAATGCTCTTGCAAGCTAGTGTCAGCTAACTGTCTAGCGTGCTCAGATAAAGTGCACAAAAGCAACGGAGCGGGCATTCCCCATCCCACAACACAAGCTTGTGCAATCATTGTATCGGATAAAACTTTTGATTCAATAGGAGCAGGTGCAACATACTTTCCCTTACTGGTTTTGAACTGGTCTTTAATTCTTCCAGTAATTTTTAAATATCCATCTGCATCAATTTGGCCCTCGTCCCCCGTTTTTAAATAGTCCTCTTCAAACATTTCAGCAGTTAATACTGGCTCTTTATAATACCCTAACATATTCGCTTCACTCTTCACCAATACCTCGCTTTGTTCGCTTAGTTTAACAGTTACTCCAGGATAAGATTGACCCACTGTTCCAAACTTACAAGCTCCCTTTCTATTCGAATGAGATAAAGCAGAGTTTTCAGTCATTCCATATGCTTCTTGAATTTCCATCCCTAATTGATAAAACCAATCTAATACCATTGGATTAATAGGAGAAGCGCCCGTGTATAAGTGCTTAACCCTTCCTAATCCTAACTTTTTGCGAATCATTTTTTTAATAATGGTAGAAACAATTGGAATTTTTAACAGCCTACTTAATTTTTCTTGTGGCATTTTACGCAAGATTTCTTCTCTTATTTTTTCCCATATTCTTGGAACAGCTAAGAAAATAGTAGGTTGAGTATATTGAAGATTAGTAGAAAAAGAATCCATCGTTTCCACAAAATGAATACATCCGCCAGTAAAAATTGCTCCGCACATTACCAACATTCTTTCGGCCACATGACAAAGCGGAAGATAGGAGAAAAATATTTCGTTGTTAAAAGGAGGTGTACATTCTAAGAAAGCATACACTGCAAAAGAAGTAGTATGGTTACTATGCATGACTCCTTTAGGTGCACCTGTAGTACCCGATGTGTAAATTATGCAGGAGAGTGCTTTAGGATCTGGGTTTGCAGGTTCAACTAAAGGCACTGTTGCTTTCACCAAATCGTCCCAGTTTAAACAACCTCCATTTAAATAAAAAGGAAAACTAATCTGTGTCATTTCTTCCGGAATACCCATCCTAATTAATTCTGGGTTATCTAGCTTTCCAACAAAAATGGTTTTAGCCTCGCTATGAAGTAATATTTCATTTACTGCATTACTCGTGATATTAGGATATAAGGGAACCGAAACCATACCTGCCATAGAAATCGCTAAATCAGCCAAAATCCAATGGGCACAATTTTTACTAAGGATGGCAACTTTATCCCCTTGTTGCAAACCAGATTGCTGCAACCAAGCTGCAATGGATCTGATTTCATGGCCAGCTTTTGCCCACGAAAATTCCTGATAAGCCCCCTTAACAGGTTCGGCCAAGAAAATTTTACTGGGTTGTGTTTTTTCAAAATGACAAAAGCGGTCTACAATAGTGGGGTATTGATTGTTCATATTAAATAGGGGCTTTTAGATCTAAGTGTGATAATCCGTATTCAGGAATTTTTCCATCTTTATCAGCAAAATAGTGGATGATGTATTCAAAATCTGCTTCTATATTTCCAGTAGGCATAAAGGGCTGAGAAAAAGTAATTTGTTTTCTACCAAAATCTAATCCTGCTAAAACTATTGGTACGCCTGCTTTATGAGCAATATGATAAAACCCTGTTCTGAGTTTCTCTACTTTTTTTCGAGTGCCTTCTGGCGATAAAGCCAATACAAATGTGTCAGTAGAATTAAATTTTTCTACTACTTGATCTACCACATTGTTATTGCTAAACCTATCAACAGGGAAACCACCCATTTTTCTAAAAAAGAAACCAAAGCGCCCATTGAATAATTCGGCTTTACCCAAAAATTTTAAATGGTACAGTTTTAATTTACTTCTGACAGCTAAGCCAACTACAAAATCCCAAGCACTGGTATGAGGGCCTACGGCAATAACACACTTTTTCAAGTGATAGGGAAATTCATCACGAATAGTCCATCTCTGCAGTTGCAGAAAAAGGTTCCAGCATACACGCATAGCAATCGATTGGGAAAATCAAGATAGAAAAAAATGGATAAAAGAGGAAATATATTTTGCGCAAAGAATATATGGATAAACAATTGATATCTAAATATGCTTATGAGCTAACTGCTGCTAATTCTTATTGTGTTAAAATTTTTGTTGCACAAAAAATCCCAAATAAATAGCCTTTTTTTGTAGAAAATACCATTGAATGGCATCCGATAGTCGTAAAATCATCATCATAGCCGCGCCCTCCGGTTCGGGTAAAACTTCTATTACTCGTTTTTTATTACAGAAGTATACTGCCTTGTGTTTATCCGTATCTGCTGCAACCAGAAAACCGCGCGGTGAAGAAAAAGACGGGGTGCATTATCATTTTATCTCAGAAGATGAATTCAAACAAAAGATTGAGGAGAACGCATTTGTAGAATGGGAAATGGTTTACGAAGGCAGTTATTATGGCACGTTAAAGACTGAATTAGAGCGAATTTGGAACTTGGGTAAAACCCCTATTTTAGACATTGATGTAAAAGGGGCCATACACTTACAAGACCAGTTTCCCAATCGTTGCTTGTCCATATTTATTGAGCCGCCTTCTGTAGCAGAACTAAAAAAACGATTAGAGAGCAGAGGAACAGAAACTGCAGAGAGCCTTGCAAATCGAGTAAACAAAGCCAGTTACGAACTCTCTTTCAAGAATCATTTTCATAAATGTATTTTGAATGACAACTTAGAGCGAGCATGT
>JBBAJU010000003.1:4466-24521 GCA_040403845.1 Sediminibacterium sp. | reverse complement strand
AATACCTTCATTGACGAAGAAGTGCTTGCCAAAGAAGGTATTACCAATTTAGATCAATATTCGGTTGTGCCAGGAGGACAATTGTATCCTGATTTATTTGTAGACTAATCTTCAAATTTTTCTGGTCTCATTTGTGGGAACAAGAGTACGTCTTGGATAGATGCTTGGTTGGTCATCATCATACACAAGCGATCAATCCCTATGCCTATCCCCGATGTAGGCGGCATACCATATTCCAATGCTCTTAAGAAGTCATAATCAATAAACATGGCTTCGTCGTCTCCCCTTTCCATTAATTTAACCTGTTCTTCAAAACGTTCGCGTTGGTCTATTGGATCATTTAACTCTGTATATGCATTCGCCAATTCTTTTCCGTTCACCATTAGCTCAAAACGTTCTACCAAACCAGGCTTGCTTCTGTGCTTCTTGGTAAGTGGACTCATTTCAACTGGGTAGTCAATGACGAAAGTTGGTTGAACATAAGTATGCTCGCTGGTTGCCCCAAAAATTTCATCAATCAACTTTCCTTTACCTATGGTTGGAGGCACGTCTATTTTTAATTGCTTACATACTTCTCTTAAGCCCGCTTCATCCATTTCACTTACATCAATACCAGTATTCTCTTTGATGGCATCGTGGATACTGATTCTTTTAAAAGGAGCTTTAAAGCTGACAATTTTATCACCCAACTGTACATCGGTTGTCCCGTGTATGGTTAATGCTATTTTTTCAAACAGTTGTTCGGTTACTTCCATCATCCAGATATAGTCCTTATAAGCAGTATACCACTCTAAAACGGTAAACTCAGGATTATGGGTTCTGTCCATGCCCTCATTTCTAAAGTTGCGGCTGAACTCGTATACCCAATCAAACCCACCCACAATTAATCGCTTCAAATACAATTCATTCGCAATCCTTAAATAAAAGGGGACATCTAATGCATTGTGGTGAGTAATAAACGGACGAGCTGCAGCACCACCGGGTATTGCTTGTAATACTGGCGTGTCTACTTCAATGGCACCTTGTGCATTTAAATATTCGCGAATGGTATTGATGATTTTAGTCCGCTTTACAAATGTCTCTTTTACGTCTGGATTGATGATCAAGTCGGCATAGCGTTGACGGTAACGAAACTCAGGGTCTGTTACTGCATCAAAAATATTTCCTTCTTCATCTCGCTTAACAACGGGTAATGGTTTTAATGATTTAGTGAGTAAAGTGATGGTTTGTGCATGCACAGAAGTTTCTCCTGTTTTAGTTACAAATGCATAACCAGTGCAACCAATAATATCTCCTAAATCTAAACCATGTTTAACCACATTGTCCCAAAATGATTTGTCTTCTTCAGGACAAATATCATCACGCTTAACATACAACTGAATGATGCCTTTGCTGTCTTGTATCTTGATAAAGAAAACCTTTCCTTTATCATTGATGCTCATAATTCTACCTGCAACACAAAGATTGGTAAACTGCTCTTTAGTTTCTTCGGTATAATTATTTTTAATGTCTGTAGAGAAACTATTCACCGGATACAACGGCGCAGGAAACGGATCAATACCTGCTGCTTGCAATTTTGCAAGCTTCTCTCTTCTAATCATTTCCTGTTCGGAAAAATGTACTTCGCTCATAAATTCAATGTTGTAATTAGTACAAAACAAAAGTCTCGCAGAAGCGAGACCTTGTATATGGATGGGTTAGTAAGTACAGGGAAACGCATTTCCCTACACAATATTAAAAAGACTTTTAACTTATTCAAAAATTTTTTTAAACAATTTTATTAACATTTTAGTTCCAAATGTGAATTCAGCAGTTTTTCTTGCATCAAATTCGAAGTATTCTAATTAAAATAATTTGTGCTTTCAATCCTGATTTATTTTTTTAATTCGATGAAACATTTGTGAATAAAGGGTTTCATCGGATTGATTTTATCTCTTGTTGCAAAAATGAAATTAAATTATGTAGCAGAATATTCATTTTTGGCAATAAATTTTCCGACGCGCTTATCAAAAAAAAATTTTCGAGAAAGCACATCATATTACCTTTATTCACCAATAAATTAAGCTAAATGAAGTTTCCATCACCAGTATCCGTTTCTTGGATGTCCACTTTTATAAATGCTACAGTAGCAGGAAATACCAGTGCGTCCATTTTAGGCATTAATGAAATTCATAAAGTAGAGAAAGGAGATTTGGTATTTGTTGACCATCCAAAATATTATGATACCTGTTTAAATAGTGCTGCAGATTTTATTATTATCAATACAGCAGAAGCAACTATTCCTTCGGGCAAAACTATTTTTATTGTTGCTGATCCCTTTGAAGCATACTTAAAAATTGTTCAACATTTTAGTCCTTTCATTCCAGCAAAAGAATCAGTTGATTCTAGTTTACAAATAGGAGAAAACTCCATTATCATGCCCAATGTATTTATTGGAAAAAATGTTGTGATAGGAAAAAATTCTATCATTCATCCAAATGTTACGATCCATGCAAATACCCAAATTGGAGACAATGTAATTATACAATCTGGATCGGTCATTGGAGGGGATGCTTTTTATTATAACACTAAAAAAAATAGACCTGTTTGGTATAAAAAAATGTTGAGCTGTGGTAATGTAGTGATTGAAGATGATGTAGAAATTGGAACAGGATGTATGATTGATCGGGGCGTAACCGCAGAAACTAGAATTGGGCAAGGAACAAAAATTGATAATATGGTTCATATTGGCCATGATGTAAGAGTAGGAAAAAATTGTTTGTTTGCTGCGCAAGTTGGAATAGCTGGTGGTACCATTATAGAAGATGGTGTAACCCTTTGGGGCCAGGTGGGTGTAAGTAAAACATTAACCATTGGTGCCAATGCGGTGGTATTAGCACAAAGCGGTGTTCCTTCCTCATTAGCGGGAGGAAAAACCTACTTTGGCTATCCAGCAGAAGATGCTTCTCTTAAACGAAGAGAACTGGTTTGGATTAAACGTATTCCTGAATTATGGAAAAAAGTAATGGAATAGATAGTTTTTTAAATTGGCATGATTTGGGATATATGGTTCTTTCCTAAGAATGCTTAAAAGATCTCTTTCTAAAGACACTACTGGGGATTCAATAATTCTGCCAATCTCTTTGTTTTTTTCATAAACAATTAGTGTAGGCACCCTTTGAATATTTTTACCCAATTCCTCAGCTTGCGGACTTTTTTTATACATGTCAAATTCATTGCTCACGCAGACAATTCCTAGATTACTGGTATCAAACCCAGCTGCTTCTAATATCTTCAACATTCTTAGTACTTCCCATTTGCTATCTCCACACCATGTGCCAAGGAATATATCAATTTTCTTTTTCTTCAATAAAGGTTTAATGGAATCTAAACGCTGGCCATTAATACAATGGTATTTTTCATATAAAAATTGTTTGAATGGTAAAAAAATAAAATGGTTACTATTAAACAATTGGAGGGCGAAATCGACTATTAGATTGGATTTTAGGTAATACACATTGATTGGCTGGTAATTTGAAACCAGCTTTGTCTATTTTGGGTTCCGAAAAAATTACCAATGAAGGCGTGTAAAGCGAAAGAAATAACAATATGGCCAATAGAATTTTTAAACCAAATATTTAATTCAAGTTATACTTTTTTGTCAATTCGCCACAAATTCGATTAATAGATTCAGTTAATGGTGTGTAAGTAAAGCTTGGAAATTCCTTCAATAATTTTGAGTTATTAAAGCTAACTTTTGCACGTGCGGTTTTAGCTGTTTCCTTCGTTAATAAAGGGTCTTTGCCGCTGAAAAAAGCTTTGATGGCTTCTAATCTCCAAACAATTCCAGCTAATAATGGGCTTACTTTTTTATGCGGAGGTTTTTTATGAAAGGCGGTTGCAATCAACCCAAAAATATCTTTATAATATGCATTATGCCCGCTCAAAATAAATCGCTCACCATTGATTGAACTATTCATTAAAAGGACCATTGCGTTTACAACATCTTTCACATCTACAAATCCACTCATGCCTTCTGTATACCAAGGGAACTCATTATAAGCAGATTTAAAAATACCGGATGATCCGCCTTCCCAATCTCCGTTCCCTAAAATAATTACGGGATTTACAACCACAACAGAAAGCCCTTCACTCATTCCTCTCCATACTTCCATTTCTGATAAGTACTTGGTTTTTCCATATTCACTGTTACTGGTTTCTGGGGTCCAGTTCATGGTTTCGTCAATTGGCTTATCTTCTCTAATTCTTCCTAATGCCGCAACTGAACTTACAAAAAGCAATCGTTTTACCCCTTTGTTAATACAGGCGTTTACCACATTTGCAGTTCCTTCAATATTGGTATGCTGCATTGTTGCTTTTTTTGCTGGATTAAAAGACACTACCGCTGCACAATGGTAAACCTGATCCACCTGATCCATGGATTCTTCTAGCGCCACAATATCCAATATATCTCCTTTAATCCACTCTACACCTGCTGTATTTTCAATTATTGGGATATTATTTCTATATAATGCTTTTACTGAGTGACCAGCATGAATAAGCTGCTGAAGTAAATGGGAACCAACTAGTCCCGATGCACCAGTTACTAATATCATTGCTCGCATTTATTACAAGTTCCGCTGATAACCAAATCGGTTTGAGCAGCTTTAAAACCCTTTGGTAGCTTCACTTTGGGCACACTTACTTCATCAATGCAATAAGTAGTACCACAATCGTCGCAAATAAAATGCACATGGTCATCATGATGATGTCCTGCAGCACATTCATCTTTGCAAAGTGCATAGCGAACTGAATTATCTGAAGTGGGGATAGTATGGATAATTCCTTTTTCAACAAATGTTTGCAGTGTTCTATAAATAGTTACGCGATCAAACTCATCACTGCTTTTTTGTTCTATATCACCATGTGCCAATGCATTACCAGTTTCCCAAAATAAAGAAAGGATTTTCTTTCTTGATTCAGTTATGCTTAGCTGGTGTTTTCTTAATATGTCTGTTATTTTAACGTGCATCAATATTACTATGGATTATTATTAAATATACCATTTACAAAATTGCTATTAGCAGATCTTTCTTGTAGTAATTCTTTAATGTCTTGCTTTAGTTTTTCTATCTCCTCTTTTTTAAGTCCATCGTAGATTTGTGAGCGAACTTTTCCATCCTTATCTACTAAGGCAAAAAACTGGGTATGGATAAACTGGTCCTCAATTTTGTCAACTGTATTCTTTGGGTCATCTAATAAGTAAGCACTTCTAGCAATTTGGTATAAACTGTCTTTTCTACCTGTTACCATTACCCACTTTCTGCTATCAATTTTTAAAGAATCAGAATAGCGCTTTAGTCTGGGAACTGAGTCTGTTTCCGGATCGCAAGTATGTGCTAAAATCATAAAGTCGGGCTCAGACTTAAACGTTTCATAAATCCCCTTCATATTATTGTTCATCTTAGGACAAATCCCTTTACAGCTGGTAAAAAAATATTCAACCACTGTTACCTTACCCAACATATCTCTATTATTAAAAGGCAATCCCTCTTGGGTAGTAAATTGAAATGGCTTAACATAACTAATTACCGATAATTTTCTTTTCCATTTATCGGTACCTCTGAATAAGAAAAAATAAAAACCACCCAATAAAACTAAAAAGAATCCTAAGTACACCAATACTCTCTTGCTCATAGTCTAAATTATTTGGTAAAGGTAAGACAGATTTACAACAAATATTTTGCAACAAAGTTGCATTGTTGTAGTTTTGTGCTAATGAAGATGAAAATCAATTGGGACGCATTGGGTATTGCTACTTCTATAGCCTGTGCTATCCATTGTGCCTTATTGCCTCTTTTTTTGAGTAGTTTACCATTATTTGGGGTCAATATTATTGAAAATATTCGTTTTGAATATTTCATGATTTTGTTGGCATTTGTAGTGGGCTTATATGCATTATATCATGGATTCAAAAAACACCATCATAGTTGGTGGCCAATTGGATTGTTTACTGCAGGAATATTATTCTTGTTTGTCAAAGTAAATTTTCACGACTTAGAATTAATCTTACTTATTCCCTCTTTGGGCTTTATTGTAATAGCGCATTATATAAATTTTAGACTCTGTAGAATTCACGACCACGCCCATAAGGATGATTGTGCACATTAATTGAAAAACGCTATCTTTAAGTATAGAGGAAAGGGCTTTAGCATTTGCCACTTCAGCGCTTTAATGTTAAAGAGGCCTAATCCAAATATTTCTAAAACTTACCGGATTTCCACCATCCATTCCGTGGTCTTGAATAACCAATGATTCTTTGTCTGCGTGCTTTTTGTATGAGGCGGCTCCAATCCACTCTGTGCTACCTTGAATAGTAATATTGTTTTGCACCAAAACCCCGTTATGAAAAACAGTAATGGTTGCGGGCTGTTGCAATTTTCCATCGGAAAAAAATTGAGGAGCATTAAATACAATATCATAACTCTGCCACTCGCCTGGTTTTTTAGAAGCGTTTACGAGCGGAATGAATTGTTTATAAATACTACCTGCCTGACCGTTTGAATAAGTTGGATTATCATAAGAATCCAATACTTGTAATTCGTATTTACCCATCAAAAAAATACCACTATTTCCTCTACTTTGACCAGCACCAGCAATAGTTGCAGGCGTTCTCCACTCTATATGCAATTGACAACTACCAAACTTTTCTTTGGTTTCAATATTGCCTGAACCCTTCACCACATTGAGTATTCCTTGTGCGTCCATTTTCCATCCTATTGGCCCACCGCCTTCTTTTTGAAAAGCGTTGGTATTCTTTCCATTAAAAAGAATGATTGCATCGGAGGGAGCATCACTGGCGAACTTTCCTGGTGTAACTATCGCTGGAACAGGCTCCCAAACTTCTGTTTTTTTTGATTCTTTTACTAAGCTGTCCATATTAGGCTTTTGTTGTGCAAAGCTTGCTGAAGCAGAAAGACCGGTAATGATAGTGGTAATGATGAGTTGTTTCATCATTCTAATATCGTGAAAAAAACATAAAAATTTCGTATTTCTACGATATTGTTTCTAATGCTTTAATTAGAATTTAGAAAATTATTCATTCATTTTAAAAAAAGAATTTATGAGAGGTTCTATTAAAGTTTTCATTGCAGACAATCAACTGATGTATAAAGTTGGATTAAAAACAGTGTTGAAGTCTTATTCTTCCTTATCATTGGTTGGTAATGATCAATATAAGGAAAGCTGGTCGGAAGATATTGTAAAATATGGGCCTGATGTAGTGTTAATTGATTTAGAAGAAGACACGCCAGCAGTAGCTAAATCAATTTTGCAAGTTGCTCCCAACACCAGCATTGTTTTACTATCTTATATTATCACCAATGAAACGATACTTCATTTATTGGATGTAGGCGCAATGGGTTTTGTTTCTAAGCATGCAGATCCTACTGAAATTGTGGAAGCGATAGAAACAGCCTATCTACAGAAACCCTTTTTTTGTAAAATAAGTTCTGTTTGTTTAACCAATATTGTTTCAAAAAATTATCAGCTACCCCATAAAATTACTGCCAGCTTTACTGAAAGAGAAATACAAATTATAGAACGTATTTGTAACGAGCGTACCAGTAAAGAAATTGCCAATGAATTGCATTTGAGTAAAAGAACGGTAGAAGGTCATAGAACCAGAATCATGTACAAAGTAGGTGCCAAATGCAGTGCTGGAATTATAACGTATGCCTTACTCAATGGTATTTACCAACGAACCTAATTCCAACCTCCACCCAAAGATCTATATAAGTCTATAATGTAAAGGAATACACTCCGCTTGCTATTGATTTGTTCTAGTTCGGCCTCAAGAACCCCTCTCTGTGCAGTAATTACTTCAAGGTAAGTTGCAGAGCCGCCAATATATAAGTCTTTAGACGCCGCAACAGCCGCTTGTAATCCTTTGGTTTCCTGAACTTTTAGCTGGTAGATTTTTTTGTATTGTTCTATACCGCTCAATTCGGTTTGTACTTCGTGATATGCGTAAATAATATGCTTTCTATAAGTTTCAAAAGCTTGTTGCTGGGCTGCTGTAGCTAATTGATAATTTCCTTTCAACATATTTTTACTCAATACAGGGGTAACTAGTCCACTTAATAATCCATAAGTGAGCGATTGTGGGCTAAATAGAACTGAACTTTTAAAACTATTCAGGGCAGTATATGCACTTATATTAAGGGAAGGTAAAAATGCTTTTCTGCTGGCTTCTAATTCTGCACCAGCAGCTTCTAATAGTAATTCTGCCTCTCTAATATCGGGTCTATTCACTAATAATTGAGCAGGTATTCCAATTTGTATTTCTTCGGGTATAGCTAATTCGGTGATAGGCGTTCCTCTTTTAATTGAAAGATCATATTTACCGGAAATTGCACTGAGTGTATTTTCTGTTTGTACAATTCTTTGTTGAATTACATTCAACATACTTTTAGTGCCTAATAACTGTGCTGTAAATTGTTGAACAGCCAGCTCAGTTGCTCTACCACCTTCTTTCTGAATTTTTACAATTTCAACTGCATTCTCTTGAAGCGTAATATTATTTTTTAAGATTTCTAGCTCTTTGTCTAATGCCAATAATTCATAGTATAAATTAGCAACTTGTGCAACGAGTTGTGTGGTAACCCACTGTCTTGCTTGTTCAGTTGCAAGAAATTTACTGTAAGCTGCTTTTTTTTGGTTAGATAATTTACCCCAAATATCAGCTTCCCAACTACTTCTAAATCCTAGAAAAAAATCAGGCATATTCAGTGGAATTCGCTGATCCTTTCTAATGTTTTGAGATAGGTTCATATCGAAGTTACCAAGTCCATTCATGGTATAATCTCCGAATTTATCTACCCCTGTTGAAACCACGGCATCTAAGCCTGGTTTGGTAAGACCTTGTGCAATTCCAACTCCAGCTTTTGCGGCAGCAATTCTCTGCACGGCTATTCTGATATCTGCATTGTATTGAATAGCAGTATCTATCAATAGTTGTAGTGCTTTATCTGGAAAAAAAAGTTTCTTAGGTAGAATTGCAATGCTATTGCTATCCAAAGATTTTTGAAAACTGGGGGGTAATACTTCTGCTTTATTCATACTCACCGGCTTGGGCATTGCACAAGAAACGGCAAGAAAAATGAGAAGACTATATCCTAAATGTAAAAGACTATTTTTCATAATTTTTAAATCTATCTATCTGATAATTGTTCAGGGTGTTCAACAACGGAAACAACTGGAGCTATTTTTTCTTTTTTCTTGGTTCTTTCTGAGAGCTCAGCAAAAATTACATATAGCCCAGGAATAATGATTACACCAAACACGGTACCAAATAACATTCCGCCAGCAGATGCAGTACCAATAGAACGGTTGCCAATGGCACCAGCTCCAGTAGCAATTACCAAGGGAATCAACCCAGCAATGAATGCAAAAGAAGTCATTAAGATGGGCCTTAATCTAGAAACCGCTCCTTCTTTTGCAGCCTCTAAAATGGAGTAGCCTTGGCTTCTTCTTAGCATAGCAAACTCTACAATCAAAATGGCATTTTTTCCAAGTAATCCAATCAACATCACCAATGCCACTTGAGCGTAAATATTATTTTCAAGACCTAGTAGTTTTAATGCTACAAATGCACCAAAAATCCCGGTTGGTAAAGAAAGAATGACCGCAAAAGGCATGATAAAACTTTCGTATTGAGCCGAAAGAATAAGATAAACAAATATTAAACAAATTAAAAAGATAGACCCTGCTTGACCACTTGAAGCAATTTGATCTCTTGTGATACCAGACCATTCGTAGCTATATCCTCTAGGCAGTTTTTCTTTGGCTACTTTTTCAACTGATTCAATTGCTTCACCACTACTAAACCCAGATTTTGGTTCACCATTCACCATCGCGGCATTGTACATATTGTATCGAGTCAACTGTTCTGGTCCATAAACTCTTTCTAGTTTAATGAATGTGCCATAAGAAACCATTTCTCCTCGGTCATTTTTAACGTACAGGTTCATTAAGTCATTCGGCTTAGCTCTATAATTAGGGTATGCCTGAACCATTACTTTATACATTTGACCAAATCGGATAAAATTGGTTGCATAGTAGCTACCAATTAATGTTTGCAAATCGGTCATGGCATTGTCTACCGTTACTCCCTTTTTAGCTGCCATATCATAGTCAATATGAATCATATATTGCGGGAAGCTGGGATCAAACCCTGTATAAGCAGAACCTACCACACCAGCAGCTTTTATATCTTGAATCAATTGATTGGTTACACTGGCTGTTTGTTGCAAATTTCCTGTACCTGTTTTGTCAATAACCCTTAATTCAAAACCACTGGTGTTTCCAAAACCAGGTACTGTTGGTGGAGGCATGAATTCAATGTTCGCATCTTTAATTTTACTGGTCTTCTCTTTTAGTATTGGAATTAATTCAGCTACAGTTTGTTCTCTTTCTTTCCATGGCTTTAAATTAATCATCATCATACCGTATGATGCACCAGCTGCTTCTGTAATTAAACTATATCCACTCAGCGTAGTAATATTCTCAATAGCGGGAATATCTTTAATCACTTTTTCTAATTGTACCAATACATTCTCTGTTCTTTCAACCGTTGCACCAGCAGGAGCTGAAACGTTTACATAAATAATACCCTGATCTTCAGTAGGAATAAAGCCGCCAGGCAATACACTATTTACTCCAACTGTTCCTACAAAAAATGCAACCAATAATCCAATCGTTACTATTTTTCTTCCACTGATCCAAGTAACCAATTTGGTATATTTTGACTCTGTTTTAGCAAACCCGATATTAAATGAGTTAAAAAATCTACCCAATAAATTTTTCTTTTTGGGTTGACCATGGGTATTTTTAATGAGTAGTGCGCATAAAGCAGGTGTTAAGGTTAATGCATTAATACCAGAAATAACAATCGATACTGCGAGTGTTAAAGAGAACTGTCTATAAAAGACTCCTGCAGACCCTGTAAGGAATGCGGCAGGCAGAAACACAGCAGACATAACGAGTGTAATAGCAATTACCGCACTAGCAATTTCTTTGATTGCAGCTAAAGTTGCATCCATTGCAGACAAGTGTTGCTCTTCCATTTTTACGTGTACCGCTTCAACCACCACAATCGCATCATCCACTACTATTCCAATTGCTAATACCAATGCAAACAGCGTTAATAGATTAATAGAGAAACCCATTACTTGCATAAATGCAAGGGTTCCAATTAAGGCTACTGGTACTGCCAAAGCAGGGATTAAAGTAGATCTAAAATCTTGCAAGAAAATAAATACAATTATGAATACTAGTATAAAAGCTTCAATCAAAGTTTTTAAAACTTCTTTAATAGAAGCATCTAAGAAACGCGAAACATCATATGCAAAATTGTACTTCATACCAGGAGGGAATGAAGACGCTTTTAACTCTGCCATTCTAGCTTTTACCTTGGTAATTACATCTTTTGCATTAGATCCTGGCCGTTGTTTTAACATGATAGACGCAGATGGTTTACCATCTGTTTTAGAAATCATGCTGTACGTCATTGCACCAAATTCAACATCAGCAATATCTTTTAAGTACAATATTGATCCGTTGTTTTCGGATTTTACTACTACATTTTTATACTGATTGGGCTCAAAGAATTTACCTGTGTAGCGAAGAATATATTGTAAGCTCTGAGGATTTTTACCAGAGCTCTCACCTGTTTTACCTGGAGCAGCTTCAACATTTTGATTGCGTAATGCATTAATCACATCTTGTGCGGAAACATTATATGCTAACATTCGGTCGGGCTTTAACCAAACACGCATGGAATATTCTTTCTGTCCCATGATTTCAGCAAATCCCACACCATCAATACGCTTTAGTTCTTGTAGAATATTAATATCTGCAAAATTATAAATGAACTGCTCATCTGCAGCAGTGTCTTCACTCATCACATTTAAGTAGAGCAACATACTATTTACATCCTTTTCTGTAGTAACACCTGCTTTAATAACTTCTTCTGGAAGTTCATCTAATACAGTACTTACACGGTTTTGAACACTTACTGCAGCAACATCGGGATCAATACCTACTTTAAATGCAACAGTGATCAGTGTAATTCCATTGTTACTAGATACCGAAGACATATAAGTCATACCGGGAACCCCATTGATGGCTCTTTCTAGCGGAGTAGCAACTGCTTTAGCACAAACTTCGGCATTTGCTCCAGTGTATTTTGCTGTAACCGTAACTGAAGGTGGAACAATATCAGGAAATTGGGTGATGGGTAAGGTAAACAAAGACAATACACCCAATAGAGTAATAATAATTGAGATGACCAGTGATAAAACTGGCCTTTTTATAAAAGTTTCTAGCATGATTGAGTTAGTTGATGGTTAGTGCTATTTGCATAAGACTATCTAAATTCATTTTTAAGGGTTTTATTTTTGACCCTTGACGAATGCTTTGGACACCTTCGTAAACAATGTTTTCCCCTGGTTTTAAACCTGATTCAACAATATAATACTGCGCAACTCTTCTACCTGGTTTAAAAGCCCTTGTTTGAATCATATTATTTTTGTCTACAACAAAAACAAATGTTTTGTCTTGAATTTCAAAAGTGGCTTTTTGAGGTATAATAATTGCGTTCTCAACCGCAGCAGTTAATCTAGCTTTACCAGAAGCACCGTGTTTTAATAATTTATTGGGATTGGGAAAACGAGCTCTAAATGCAATGGCCCCGGTATTTTCATTGAATTCACCGTCACTGGTTTCAATTCTACCATCATATCCGTATTGTGTACCATCTGCTAATAATAAATGTACTATTCTATCTTCCTTTAATCCTTTTACAATAGATTTCTTGTATTGTAGGTATTCGTTCTCCGATATATTGAAATAAGCAAATACGTTATGTACGTCAGAAATAGTAGTTAATAGTGCACCTGGATCAATTAGGCTTCCCATTTTTAAAGGAATTCTATCAATAATACCATCAAAAGGAGCGCGGATAAAAGTATATGAAAGCTTGGTTTCTGCGCTAGTTTGCACGCTTAATGCTTCATCAATTTTAGCTTTAGCTGCTTTTACTTTTGAAGCAGCTAAATCATATTCTGTTTGAGCTATAACGTTTTTTTCAACTAAAATTTTGGTTCTGCCTAATTCTAACTCTGCCGCTTTTGCTTCAGCCACTGCACTCGATACAGCTGCCTTTGCCTTCGCTAATTCAGTTTTATATTCCAAATCGTTAATTTGGAACATCGGCTGCCCTTTTTTAACTTCATGACCTTCATCTACGAATATTTTTTCTAAAAATCCTTGCACCCTAGCCCTTACTTCCACATTTTTTACAGCCTGAATATCTGCAACATAGTCGGTTTGCAAAATGGTATCTTTTTGAATTACTTCAACAACTGGTAGTGATGGAATTAACTCTGCGGTACCTGCATTTTCTTTGTTTTCACAAGCAAAAAAACCGAGGCTTGCAAAAAGTAGAACTGGAATGTTAAGGTTATTTTGAGCTAAGCGATAGATTTTCATAACTTCTTAGGTTAAATGGGCGGCAAATATACTGTTTTAATGTTTTTTTAATATTGCCGTTTATAGAAGCAGGTTATCGTCTAAATTGTTCAGTGAATTGTAAGAATTAACAAGTTTTTAAATTAAAATTGGTTTAAAGGACTACCAATTATATATATATATTGTATGAGCATAGTGCAAAAAATCAAATCCTAGATTAAAACAATGGGTGTATTGGTTGATGGTATCAGAGACATCGCCAGGATGCAGACTATGGGTACGGTAATAGGTCCGGTAAGTATTGGTAATAATTCTATTTTGGCTCAAAATATTGTTTTGTCTGAGTTGAATCATGGGTATACAGATCCTGCTAAAATTCTAAAACAATATCATCCATTAACAAAGACTTTGGAAAAACCCTAAGTGATATATCTTTTTTTATTGTGTGATAAACTACTGTGTAATTACAACGGTCCAATTTATTGTTAGCTGTTAACAAAAGATTTTTATTTAAAAGAATGACTAATCTTTGTAACTGTTTTAACGAAATCCATTTGATTCTATGGCTGCCATTATCATTTTCCTCGTACTCCATTGGTATCTCTCTCTTTTTGGACAAACATTTTACTTACATAGATACTCAGCACATAAAATGTTTACCATGAATAAATTCTGGGAAAAGTTTTGGTATATCTATACTTGGGTAACGCAAGGAACTTCTTATTTAAATGCAAGAGCGTATGCCATTTTACATAGAATGCATCATGCATACAGTGATACCGAGAAGGATCCGCACACGCCACATTTTTTTAAAGAGGTATTTACCATGATGTGGCATACCAAAAAAGTTTATCACGGTGTACTAAAAGGAACAATGCCTGTTGAACCAAAGTTTGATAAAAATTTTCCTGTTTATCCAATCATTGATAAAATTGCGGATAGTTGGATTACAAGAATATTTTTTGCATTAGTATATATTGTATTCTACTATTTCTTCGCAACTGAATGGTGGATGTTTTTATTCTTGCCTATTCATTTTTTAATTGGACCAATTCAAGGTGCAGTGGTTAATTGGGCAGGACATAAATATGGATATAGGAATTTCCCACAAGAAAAAGATCATTCAAAAAACACATTAATCATTGATTTCTTAATGTTGGGAGAGTTATTTCAAAACAATCATCACCATGCAGGAGCGAGACCTAATTTTGCAGCCAAATGGTGGGAAATAGATCCTTGTTATCCAATCATTAAAATCTTTCATTGGATAGGCATTATTAAATTAGTTCCAATTAAAGCGAAGAACTAGTTTTTTGACCATATTTCGTAGATAGGATCTCCTTTTGAACTGAGGCCGCTGTGGTGCCACAGTCCATTTTCAATCTTACCAGTAAAATTGAGTGATGCGCCTACTCTTGAAGCGTCACGACTAAAGAACTCAATATTCTCAGTGTATTTTCCATTAATAAAACGGTAAGTTCCACCACCAGTACCAAAAAATTCTCCGGTATCAATATTGATAGCCATCCATTGAAAGCGAGTGCCAGTTAATAATTTGTATGTGCGACGGGCTCTAAGTGGGTTTTCAGTAAACTGGTCACCATTTTTTCTTCCACTCATATGCCAATTACCAGCTAATACATTTTCGCCTATATCTATTAGTGTTTGGTACTTTTCACCAAATGAAATCTCTTTTGTTTTTCCAACTGCAGCTTTATCTCTAGAATCAAAATGAACGGTAATGAGTAATTTTTTACCCTCTTTAATAAAAGGGCCACCCCAAGTGTAATTAAATGTTTTGGTATTTACATTGAATTTGGTCTCAACAAAATAACCATCCATTAAACAGATAATTACTTCTTTGTCTTCTTTTGCTGTGTAAGCTCCTTTTAAATTTTGTTGCGCTTGTACAGATATGCTAAATAAACATGCGGCAATTAAGTAAATGATTTTCATAAATAGTATTGGTTGATGATTTCTAATTTCATTATTTAGTAAAAACTGACCCAGTCCTTTTCCAAAATATTCTTTAAGAGTATAGATTCGTTCAATTTAAAAAGCTTTTGCATCAATTAATTCAGTTTGGGCAGTAGAACAATTTAATTTTAAATAACCAACTAGCTTTTCATTTTCAGCAGCATAATAAAAAGTAGAATAAGGATTATTTAGTTATTCTGATAGCTTATTAATAGAAAGCTGTTCAGCTAAATAATTATTTAAGTCTTCTTCGGTATTATGTTCAGCAAAAGTCTCTCTAAAAGTAACTCGACTAATATTTTGCGAAAATTGTATTGACTTATAATTGATTTTGTATAAAAAATTCAACCGCTTGACTTTTTTGTTGTTCATTCAAATCGATCATCACTAATTTTTTATCAAATTCTTTATTTAACTGAACTGTTTTTCTAATTCTATTAAAGTCAGACTCAGCTATTTGGGCAATAGTGAATGCTTCTTTTTGCCTCCAGGCTTCTGCGTCAATTATTAAATCAGCTTGTCTGCCATTGACTCCCAGTTGGTCAATCATTTTTTTTCTGAATTTAGTTTTATAAGCAGCTACTAATTGAACTTTTGTAAGTGTGTCATAGCTTTTATTGAATTTGAGCTGGGTAACAGCACAGCCAAGCGCACTCATTCTGCTTATTAGTCCTTTTGCTCTTTCTCCTGTTATTGATAAGGCTTTATATTTTTTAAGCACTTCTTGGTTTACTTCGTTCGCAGTAGCAAAAGTATCGTTGGTGTTCGCTTCTATTTTAAGTTTTTGTAAAGTTGCCCAATAATTAATTTGCCCAATTTTATTGGCTGTTTCTTCCGAAACACCCAATTCCTTCATTAATAATCCCTTTTCGCAATAGCCAAATAATTCTAATTGCTCTTCAGGCGACCACTGTTGCGCACATAGTGTGGTTGAAGAAAAGATAAACAATGCCAAAATGCTCCATAACTTCTTTTTCATATTCGATAGATCGTTTAAAATTAAATGATAGCCATTTGATGTAATTTCGTATTAATGTTCGAAGTATTCCTCTCTCAAGTTAAAGATAAAGTGTTGCTTTCCGAAGCAGAGTAAAAGCTTGTTAAAACATTTTTTTCTCCCAAGAAAATTAGAAAGAGTCAGTACTTGCTCCAAGAAGGAAATATATGTAAGCATTTGGCATTTGTTGAAAAAGGACTATTGCGTTCATATAATGTAGACGAGAAAGAAATTGAGCATATGATTCATTTTGCCTAGGAAGGATGGTGGATGGCCGACATGTTAAGTTTTTTGTCCATTCAACCATCCACTTATCATATAGATGCCATTGAAGATTCAGGGTTTCTATTGATCAGTAGATCAGATTTTGAAGACATGTTATTAGAAGTACCTGTAATGGAAAGGTTTTTTAGAATACTTTTTCAGAATAATATTATTTCAAAGGAAAGGAGGCTAATCAGTATCAGGGTAACAGCTATGGCTCCTAGCACTCTTGTGACTGAATTAGCGCATTCTGCTAATTTAATTAACAACAATGAAGATCGATTGATGTATCCAGAAGATTTTGCTGAACTGATAATTGCACAATTAAAATTAAACCGAAGGTTATTTGTGAAAGACAGTTCTATTTGGTCTACCAATCCTTAAATTTATGCATTCAATCACCAATAAAAAGTTGGTAAAATGCATAAAGCTTATTCTTCTTTATTCGTAGCAAGTCTGCTTTTGATATTTCCAATTTTAACGAATGGGCAATATTCATCAGCAGACTCTTCTATTCATACCATTATGAATACAAATAAAGTAATGGGCATGTCCGTAGCGGTAGTAAAAAAGAATCAAATTGTGTACGCACGGTCTTTCGGTTTAAAGAATCAAGCAACACAAACACCACTCAGCAATGCTGATATTTTTAGAATTGCATCTATTTCGAAATCATTTTCTGCAACAGCTATAATGCAGTTAGTAGAAAAAGGATTGATATCATTGGATGATGATATAAGTAAGTTAGTGGGCTTCATCATTCGCAACCCGAAATATCCTGAAACACCTATTACCCTCAAAATGGTTTTATCGCATCGTTCTTCTATCAATGATAGTCAGGGTTATTTTAGTTTAGATGCTATTAATCCAGCTAAAAATCTAAACTGGGCTAAGTGTTACAATAACTATGCACCAGATGCTGGTTTTCAATATTGTAATTTGAATTATAATATGGCCGGAACCATCATTGAAAAAACTTCTGGAGAACGATTTGATTTGTATATTCAAAAACATATTTTGCAACCCTTAGAATTGTATGGAGGTTATTGTGTAGACTCACTAGATAAACAAAAGTTTGCTGCTATTTATGAGTATAATTCCGATTCTGCTAAATTTATTTTGTCTCCTAATGCTTATGCTCCAAGAAGCGAGGAAATAACCAATTATACAATGGGGTACTCAACTCCCATTTTTTCTCCAACCGGAGGGATGAAAATCTCAGCAACAGATTTGGCCAAATACATGCTCATGCATAGTAATAAGGGTAAAGCCAATGGTAAGAGAGTTATTTCAAAAAGAAGTGCAAGGAAAATGCAAACAATGCTATCTGAAAAAGAAGAATATGGTTTAGCACTATCTACATCCAATAAATTAATTAATGGGGTTTTGTTGACAGGGCATACAGGATCTGCTTATGGATTGAATAGTGCAATGTTTTTTGAGCCGAAAAAAAAATATGGTTTTGTTGTAATCATTAATGGTAGTGAACAAAAATATATAGATGGTTTCAACGCGGTCATTAAGAAAACCGTAAATAGTTTATACGAAAACATCATCTTAAAGTAATTCACTTTCCTTTTATATCATGCAATATCCCTTAGTACTGAAAGCATTTAAAAATGGGGTAAAATTATATATACCAGATCCTTTATTGGTTAAACCAACATACGAATCATTACGCCTAGAAAATCCAGCAACTTCATTTCCTTTCTGGGCAAAAGTTTGGCCTTCTGCTGTAGCATTGAGTTCATTTCTTGAACAATACCAAGATTTAGTTGAAAACAAAACAGTTGTAGAAATAGGAGCAGGAATTGGTTTACCCTCTTTTTCAATTGCAGATCATGTAGCAGAAATAACCATTACAGATTATGATGTGGATGCAATTGACTTGTTACAAAAAAACATTGCACATTTAGGCAACCAAAAAATTAAAGCCATTTGTGCAGATTGGAATTGTTTTCCCACTTCTATTTGTGCCGATGTGGTTTTATTGAGTGATACGAATTATGCTCCTTCAGCATTTCAATCCTTATTGACGTTAATCCAAAAATTCCTACAAAAAGGAGCCACTATTATTATAGCAACCCCAGTGCGTATTACGGCAAGCCCCTTTATTGAGCAACTCGAAATGCATATAATACAAAGAGATTTACTTGAACTTTCTTATAATGGCGAATCCTCCCTTATTGGTTTTTTTGTATTGAAATAAGATAGATTCATTCATAGTTACCAATTTCGTAAAATTCATTTCCCGATAGGGATGCTATTTTTTCTGATACAAAGCTACTTTCGCTAAAATTTAAGCAATCACTATGGGTGCAGTATCAAAAAACATGCGTGTTTATCATCGTTATTTGGGGTTCTTTTTGGCAGGAATTATGGCTATCTATTCAATAAGTGGTGTCATTTTGATTTTTAGAAATACCGATTTTTTAAAGAAAAAGAAACATAAAATTGAAAAAATTGCTTCAAATCTAAATGAAGAAGCTATTGGGAAAGCAGTAAAAATTAAAAATTTAAAGATAAAAAAGCAAGCGGGAGATATAATTTATTTTGAAGAAGGTACTTATAACGTAAGAACAGGCTTAGCTGATTATACAGTTAAAGAGCTCCCTTTCATTATTAGCAAGATGAATAATTTTCACAAAGCCAATACTAATCATCCACTATTTTATCTAAATATATTTTTCGGATGTACTTTGATGTTTTTTGTAATCTCCACCTTTTGGATGTTTGCTCCTGGAACCCAAATTTTTAAAAAGGGTATCCTATTTACTATTGTAGGTGTTATACTTACTTTGGTTCTATTATTTGTATAAGACTATTTCTATATTTGCATACTAATGCAATTGTATTGTTTATAAATTTATACATGTTTTTCAAACCTGCAAATTTTATATACAGATAACTAACTGTCCAGAAAAAATACATCAACGATGTTGTTCAACACTATTTAAATCAACAAGAAAATAGGCATGATGGCTTAATAACATCATTGTTGCATATTTATTAGATGAGTTAAATCTAACACCAAGCCAAATTGAGCAGCTTACAAACACACCTGAAAGTTATCAGAGCAATGTTTTTTTAGTTAATGCAGTTAAAGAAATTGGAATTGATTTCTTTTGTATACTACTATACGCATCTATTTGGAAGTCCAAAGCGCTTCCTTATGCAAAAAAGGATAAGGATTATTTTATCACAAGCATGTTAATGATTATATGCAGTGGCTTGGTTGCTATAAATTATATGATCAAGTTAGAAAAATTAAAGGTAAACCGGTTAACTGGTTTACCTTTATCTCGCAA
>JBBAJU010000003.1:0-4366 GCA_040403845.1 Sediminibacterium sp. | reverse complement strand
TCAAGTTAGAAAAATTAAAGGTAAACCGGTTAACTGGTTTACCTTTATCTCGCAAGGAATTAGTTATTGATATGGAAAAACCGAAGAATCTAATTTTATGGTTTTTGAGTTTATGGAAATAGATGCGGCTTTATCAAAAAACTGCTAAATACTTTTAGAATTTTACACCCACTGTTACAAAGAAATTCCTTGGTTCAGCAACCATAAGCCCAGGACCAGGATATCCACCTGCACGTCTAGTGAAATATTTTTCTCCGAACAGATTATTAATTCCAGACTTTAAGAAGAATTTTTCATTGAATTTATACGTACCACTTAGATCAACCAGATTATAAGAGGGAATTAATCCATTCACTCCATTTGCAGTAGGTGTTAAGGTATTATTTGCGTCACTAAAAGCTTCAGAAACATAGCTATATTGAGCAGTAACGGTCAAAGCCTTTTTGGTATAAGTGACACCAGCTCTAATGATATTTTCAGGAGCATTCTCTACACGCTTATTTTTCAGATTTGTTTCTACCAAGTTATTTCCTTGTCTGCTGATAACCCTAAAATCCTCGTAACGAGCTTGGATATAAGCAATTGATGTAAATAAGGTAATATGACCAAATTGATTATTTTTCATCCATGCTTTTGTAGGACTAAATTCAATTAATGCTTCAACACCCATACTTCTGCTATCCCCAACATTGGTTCTGAAATTATAGAAACTTCCATCTGTCCTTTGCTGTGCAATTAATCCAATACGATTATTATACTGTAGAATATATCCGCTAACATCAAAGAATAAATAATCTTTAATGCGTCCACGATAACCTAAATCTATATTATAACCTTTTGCATCTTCAAGGTTTTGATCAATGATATCCGTAGTTGGGTTTGCAGTTAAATCACTGAATAAAGCAGGACGATAAGATTGTGAATAGTTGGCATAAATTTCTGTTGTTCCAATATGGTATTCAGCACCAATTCCTGGTAGAATAAATTGACGTCTCCTGTTTTCGTTACCAACTTTCACTTCAGTATTGCCGCTAAGATTTACTCTGCCATTAGCAGTGTTTCGAATATGCTCCATACGGAACCCAGGTATTAAGATTAAATTCTTACCAATCCTGAAAATATTTTCAGCAAAAAAAGCAGTATTCTCAGTAAGGAATTCTAGATCAGTTGGGTAGGGCGCCAGTGTATTAAGATTATAGCCAAACCCAGTATCTCCTCTTCCATTTTGAAAACGATATGTTTTGCCTCGGAAATAACGAATACCTGTAGACAATGTTTGTTTTGTTTTACCTAATGTATAGTCAATAATATAACGTGCTTCTGCACCTAAATTGCGATATTGATCAATGTCTACTCTTCTGTTATTGTATTGAAGCGTTGTGGCATTGATGGTATCAGCTACATTGGGCGCTTGCATAAATCCAATACTATTTCTATCGCCAGACATTCCAAATGCTTTTATATTCAATCTGCTGTTCTCGTTAATAGCATAATCAAGATTCAGTGCAGCCATATTCCACTTCACTTCAAACCAGTTTCTACTACGTAAGCTTCTATAAGGATCTTGCTTAAATTGTACATCAGTTAATCCACCTGGCTGTTGACTTAAGTAATCAAAATGTGTAAACTCAAAACCAAGTTTAAGTTTTTTTGAAAGCTTCCAAGAATAATTAGCGAAAGCCGTGTTCACTTTAAAACCACTATTCTCACGAAACCCGTTTCCTTTTCTATGATCCCAAAAAGCGTAATAATGGGCTTTCTCATTTTGACCACCAATGGCATTGTATGAATTAAATAATCCGAAACTTCCTGCTGTTTGCTGAGATTCATATTGAAATGGTTTCTTAATATCACTACCATCTTTCAAAATAAAATTCACTAAACCTCCAAACTGAGGACCATACTGTAAACTTCCAGCACCTCTAACTACTTCCAATCTTTGTACAGAATTTAATTGAGGCGTATAATACGCTTCAGGATATCCAAATGGATCGCTACTAATATCGTATCCATTTTGGCGGACATTGAATTCCCAGCTTCTGTTAGGGCTAAGTCCGCGAGCAGCTATACCAATTTGAATACCACTAGGATCACTTTCCCAAATATGTATCCCTGGTACTTTGGCCATTACCTGACGCATTGTGTTGGTTACCACATTGCCTTGCACATTATCCATTACAATAAGAGAATTCTTTTTTCCTGCATTAATATTGGTCCCTACAACTTCAGGTAGAAAGTGAATATCAGCACTTGAATTTCTACCAACTAAGGTTATTTCTGGTAAATATTTAGGAGCAAAAAAGCCAGTATCCTTAATTTTTGTGGTATCCTGCGCTGAAGCAGCGTAAAAATAGTTAATCAACAACAATCCAAATACAATCTTCTTCATTTCAAAAACTTTAGGCCGCAAGTTGCCCCTAAATAGTCTTAGACTGTTTATGAATATGGAAAACCAATTAACGAAATCAGGAAAAATAATTTGATAGTCCCAATTTCGAATTTCACGTATTCAATATGCTTGAATTGATGTTTGCTAATTTCTATGGCACCATAACCTTTTATAGACTGGAATTTTTAGCTTTAAAGTTATTTTACTTCGACTAAGATTTTTTTAGTAAGAAGCCATTAGGTCTTCTCTTGAAAAGATTCCAATCAAATTCATTACTTTGACCATATAAGGCCCGAAATTTTTTATTTCCTTAAGGTCATTCATAAAAAGAGTTACACTATGAAAGTAAAACCTTTTTAATATTTTGGCCCAACTTATTGATGAAAGTTGCTAATCTACTGCATTCCAATCCCACAAAACAATATCCCATTTAAAACCCCCATACATCAATTCATTGATGACTTGAAATCCTCTTTTTTGATGTGCTTTAAGAGAACGAGTATTTGCTTGAGCGATATCTGTAACGAGGTAAGTAAATTCTTTTGAAAGACAATCCCTGAAATGGCCGTATAGTTTTTGCACCAAGTCTTGTCCGCGGTATTCTTTTGCTACACACAATTGCCCAACAACTACATAGTTAACATCCTTTAGTAATTTTCCATTGTATTCAGAATTGTCAATGGCGTCAAATAGACCTTCAACAAGGTCGTGACCATTTCTGATATCTTTTTTTGCAACCAACGCATATCCAACAACTTTGTCGCCATCCTTTGCAATGATGGAAGGCGAAGCTAAATTCATCTCCTTTAAATATTCTATCGAATATGCTGCAGTAAGGAAACCCTGGTCAATAGCTTCTTCTGAAGTTATGTTCTGCTTTAAATTCAAGGCTTGTAAATCTCTGATGCCAATTATTTCAGTTGGGCTTGATACTCTTGTCACTTCAATCATTGTGGAATTCATAAAAACTTACATTAAAGAGTTAAATTTCTTCAATTATTGAAGTGCCTGATGAAAAATTTCCGGAAGTCCATTGCCAAGTTTCGTGTAAACGAATTTTACCATTAACTAATATTTCGGGTTTTGAAAAGCACTTGCCGGTCATCATTTCGTAGTTGATATTGATTTGATGATAGCACATTTCAATACAACCCTCTTCATTAACAAGTCCGATTAAATGGCCGTAAATTATTTTACCCCCTTTATATTCAGAAGAAATGATATTGCCTTCTTGTTTGTAATAAAATAGGGTTTCTGATGATGTTTCACCGTTATCGGTATTTTGAATAGGTCGAAATGACTTATGATTGTAATTAATCATTCTATTTTTCACTAAATCTAATTAAAGAAAAATTATTTTAACCCTTTCTTGATTGCAAGTCCAATTTGGCCTGAATGATAGGAATTATGATATAGAATATGGGCAAACAATTTTGCTTTGGACACAGCTCCAAAAAATGGCGTTTCAATTATTTCTGACCAACCAGCGTCTGAAGTACTTTCTATAATGTCTTCTAGCATTTTATACCCTTTTGCTAATAGTTGTTTACTTTCCTCAAAATCTTTGCCTTGTCCCTTATCTTCTTGCCCCATTGTGGTATTTTGAATTTCACTAGGCATACCGAAAAAATATCCAAATAGTAACATTGTCTCGCCAATATGCTTGTAAATGAATCCTACAGAAGCAGTATGTTCATTTAATTTTTTAGAAATATTCTCATTATCAATCATATTCAACGAGAAACTACAAGAGAGAATATTTTGCGCCAAAAGGTCTTTAAAGATTTCTTTCACGACTTTTATAACTTTGAGTTTGATTTTCTGCAAATAAAAAAGGTTACACTATAAAAGTAAAACCTTTTTATTATTTTGCCCCCCTCACAAACGAAAGATGCAACTATAATGCGATGATTGAATTTGTAACTATTAGGAAATTGAAGGAGTGAACTTCGTGCAAATTTGCAGGAGGTCACTCTA
>JBBAJU010000002.1:171765-178416 GCA_040403845.1 Sediminibacterium sp. | reverse complement strand
AACTCAATTTAAATTGAGTTAAAATAGATGAGACTCTTAATTGGTTTGGTTTTTGTAGAGTTGATAAATGGAAAATGGAGAATTAGAAAATCAATAATAATCTCTGTATCTTAATTGACAATTTAATCCTTATTACCTTTAATTATTTATGCGAAATGTGATTGTCTTGGTCTTTCTTTTAAAAACCTCTGTGTGTTCTGCCCAAAGAGATTCTGTAGAAATGTCTAATTTCTTGAACTTCTTTGTGAAAGAATACTTAACAACTCAAGGAGTATCCAAAATAAATAATAAAGTAAGGCCGCAAACTTTTAGCAAGACTAATCTTTCATATACGAATTGGTATTCAATCGTTTTAAAAAATGATAAAACAATTTTTACGCAGGAGCATTTTAAGAAAGATTTTTTTACCCGACTATATTCAAATGCTATTGAATTAAATTTTGAAAAATATATTTCCGATACTTTTTTGGTTGATATTGATTGCTTTTATGCATATGATTCATTGCATGTTCAATATTTGAACGCGATAAAAAAAATATTTCCAAATTATCAATTACTAATAAATCAAAATAGATTGAATGAAATCCCAGATTCAGTTTTAAAAATTTCCAAGGAGTATGAAAAGCTGAGTAATGATTTTTTTATCAAAAGACGTGAATTAGCTAATAGTATGATTGAAATAACTACCCCTTATTTCTTTGACGACTATAATAAATGTGTAATTGTGAGTTATATCCACAATTATAGTCGACAAAATTCTAAACTATTTTATTTTAAAAAAGAACAGGGTAAGTGGAATTTACAAAAACTCTTATTCCCCGATTTTAACATCGATTATTAATCCGCTTCTTACATATTATTGAATCAAACCTTTTCTCACTTCACCACACTCAAACGATACTCCTGAATTAAAGCAGGATTTTCTGGTGTTAGTGTAAAGAAGATTTTCAGTTTTCCTTTTTCTCCATTGATGATGAAGGATCCACGCAGTTGATTCTCAGGTATGAGTTCTTCAATAGTCATAACCTTTCCAATAGTTTGAAAAGCATTTGTGGCTTGCTTTATCAAGGTATCGGTATAGTAGTCATCAAAAAAGTTTTCAGCAAATATGCCCGATTGTTTCGCGTTAGAAAAGTTGGGCAACAATTTTACCAATTCATTTTTACGTTGATTCAAAATAGTGGAGACCGGTAATTGAATGGGCTTTAAACCTGCTAGCTTAATTACACTATCCAATACTTTTAAATTAATAGATGTAGTGGGCGCATACGTTACATTCGCTAACAACACTACGCCAATACCATATTCAGGCATGATGCGCCAATTGCTTCCGAAGCCAGGTAATCCGCCACTATGTCCAACAAATACTTTGTTATTACAGTCTCTAAAAATATTCAGTCCATATCCATAAGCTGAAACTGCAGGGCAAGCAATACCATTGCCATAATTAAAATAAGGATTCATAGATGCATAACGCCAAGGCTGGTGCATTTCGCGGATACTACTTCTATTGATGATAATGTTTTCTGCGTCATTTCTTGCGGGCCATGCTTGTTGGTGCAATGCCATGTACTTACTGAACGATTCAACGGAGGTTATTAATCCCCCCATTGCCCCATAAATACCGTCGGGTAATAGTGCTTCTTCTTTAAAAGAATCATTTATATAACGATAGCCTTTGGCCAATTGGTCAGTAGGAACTTTGCGATAGTCCCAGGCTGCTTGCATGCCTAGTCTTTTAAAAAAATGTTGGTTGATGTATTCACTATAAGGAAGGCCAGTTACTTTTTTAATGATTAAACCCAATGTGGCAAATCCTACATTGCTGTATTCGTATTCGGTGCCATTTGCATTCGAAAAACTCAATTGCTTTTTAAACAAGGCAATTAATTCTTCTTCTGTGTCTGCCAATTGTCTGTCTCCCCATGGGTTGTCTTCGGGTAATCCACTGGAATGCGTGAGCAATTCTCTAATGGTAATAGGGGCAGCATCTTTGGTGAGTGCCTGGTTTTTTAATTCAGGAATATAGTTGGAAACAGGATCGTCTAATTTTAATTTTCCTTCGTCTCTTAATTTAATGATTGCCATGGCGGTAACGCTTTTGCTCATTGAAGCAATGCGATACATGGTTCTTGTATTGGCTTTGGTTTGATTAGCGATGTTGCTATATCCTTCACTCCCAGTCACAATCAATTCTCCGTCTACCACTACGCCAAATGAAAAGCTTGGAAAGTGATTCGCTTTTGCATAATTGCTGTACATGGATTGAATCACCGGGGCAATGGCTTTCACTTTTGCCGCTCTGTCCTTGTCTGCAAAAAAGGGTGTTTGGTATTGCTCATTCGGATTTTGTTGAGCGGTTGCAATTGTTACACTACAACAAGTCAATACGATTGCAGTAATTTTTTTTACCATTGATTGCATAGGAGGGAATTAATATTTGAGCAATTGTTGTACCTGTTGATCTAAGCGACTTTTGGCCATATAATTTTTTTCCAATTCAATATTAAATGGAATGGGCGTGTCTAATGAAGCACATCGCAACACAGGCGCATCCAATAATTCAAAACAATGTTCACTAATCCATGCACTAATTTCTCCACCGATGCCACCCATTAAATTGTCTTCGTGTAGAATCAATACTTTCCCAGTTTGTTCAACAGCTGCTTGAATGGCAGCATAGTCTAATGGAGCTAATGTTCTTAAATCAATAATATGTAGTGAGATCTCCGGATGTGCTTCTTGGTATTCTAATGCCCAATGTACACCAGCTCCATAAGTAATGATGCTGATATCGTCTCCTTCTTTTACTGTAATGGCTTTTCCTATGGCAACTTCATAATAAGCTTGTGGTAATTTTCCACTAATGCTTCTGTAGAGTGCTTTGTGTTCAAAAAACAACACAGGGTTGGGGTCGTTAATAGCAGCAATCATTAATCCCTTTGCATCATGTGGGTTAGATGGATACACTACTTTCAAACCAGGCACATGGGTAAACCAAGCTTCATTGCTTTGTGAATGAAATGGTCCTGCACCTACACCACCACCTGTTGGCATGCGTACAACCACATCGGCGTTTTGTCCCCAGCGATAATGAATTTTAGCTAAGTTATTTACGATTTGATTAAAGCCCACTGTAACGAAATCAGCAAACTGCATTTCCATCACGGTTTTAAATCCTTCCAAGCTCATACCCAAACAAGCACCTACTATTGCACTTTCGCAGAGAGGTGTATTGCGCACTCTATGCTTGCCAAATTTTTCTACAAAGCCTTCGGTGATTTTAAATGCGCCTCCGTATTCTGCAATGTCTTGCCCCATCAATACTAATTGCTCATGTTTTTCCATGCTCATACTTAAGCCTTCGGAAATCGCATCAATTAAACGGGCTTCTCTGGAAGGAGTTGCGGCTGCTGCTTGGTTACTGTCTATTTCAATAACGCCTGCTATTTGTTTTTTAGGTGCAAATACATCTGCTATTTCTTCTGCAGTATCTACTACCATTTCATCGGCATTAAATGCATCTGCTAATTCTGTTTCAATGTATAGTTTGAACTCATTTCTAATATCTGCAATCCCCATTTCGGTAATCACTTGTTCATTAATCAGAAACTGCTCGTATTTTTTTACAGGATCTTTATGTCCCCATTCTTCAAATAATTCTTTGGGTACATATTTAGTGCCACTGGCTTCTTCATGTCCACGCATCCTAAATGTCATGCACTCAATAAAATAAGGCTTTTGGTTTTTAATGCAATAGTCTCTTACACCTTTGATGGTATTGAAAACCGTTAAAATATTATTGCCATCAATTCGAATGCCTTCCATACCATACCCCTTGGCTTTGTCTACCAATTGCTCGCATTTGTATTGTTCGTTTACGGGGGTACTTAAACCGTATCCATTGTTTTCAATAATAAAGATGACGGGTAAGTTCCATACTGCTGCTACGTTCAAGGCTTCATGAAAATCTCCTTCACTGGTTCCGCCATCACCCGAAAATGCTACAGAAGCTTTTGCTTCTTTTCTTAATGCATAAGCCAATGCAACGCCATCCGCAATGGCTAGTTGTGGGCCTAAATGAGAAATCATTCCGCAAATATGATAAGGCTTCGATCCAAAGTGAAAGCTACGCTCCCTCCCTTTACTATACCCATCTTTATTGCCCTGCCATTGTCTAAATAATTTATTTAAAGGCATTTGTCTGGAAGTGAATACGCCTAAATTTCTGTGTAGCGGCATAATCCATTCATCGTTGGCCATCGCTAAAGTAGTACCAACTGCAATGGCTTCCTGCCCAATCCCACTAAACCATTTACTGATTTTTCCCTGACGCAAGAGCACCAACATCTTTTCTTCAATCATGCGGGGCAACAACAAATTGCGATACAGATAAATTAATTCTTCGTTAGAAAATGGTTCGCGATTAAAATCCATGGCTTCATTGCATTATTAGGCAATAAAGTTAACCCAAATTGCGGAGCTTCCCGAATCAAAAAAGACCGGAATTATTAAACAAAGAAAGCCCCGAATTACTTCGAGGCTTTCACTATAATTATCTTGTAAAGATTAATCTCTGCTGCTCAATTTGCTTAATAATTTAAGCATTTCAATGTATAACCAAACAATGGTTACCATTAAACCAAAAGCGCCATACCATTCCATGAATTTGGGCGCACCTCTTTCAGCACCTTGCTCAATCATATCAAAGTCCATGATTAAGTTTAACGCTGCAATAGCTACTACAAATAAGCTAATGCCGATGCTCAATAAGCTGCTGTCGTACATAAAGCTTACGTTCACGCCAAACATGCGCAATACCATAGTGATTAAGTAGAAAATACCAATACCTAATGTGGCCGTGAATACAATCGATTTAAAACGCTGGGTAGCATTGATAATTCTGAAATTATACAATAAGAACATGGCCAAAGCCACACCAAAAGTTAAGCCCACCGCTTGCATCACTAATCCTGGATAAGACTCAGCAAAAGCAGCATTCATGATAGCAGAAATAGCACCAATGAATAAACCTTCTAACAATGCATATAATGGCGCCAAAACAGGAGCCCAGTTGGGTTTGAAGCTAATGGCTAAAGCAGAAATCAATCCCCCAATAATACCTACCCACATAAGGGTCATCATGGTATCTTGCTTTAGTTGTTCGTATAAATTCCAGTTGTATGCTGCACCTGCAATCAGCATCAGCATCATAAAACCAAATTTGTTGATAGCGCCTCTAACTGTCATAGTGCCCATATTGGCAGCAGCCATTTCGTGGCTCTTATCAAACATTTTCTCCGTAAGGGTAGGGTTACCCGATTTAAAAATTGCCATATTGAATTTTTTTCTGTTTCAAATCTAATATAAACAAATTTCATTCCAAGGGTTCTTAAAGCCCTTTAACAAGTTTTTGTTCAAGTTTTGGCTTAAAAAACAGCAATAAATGCATAAAAAGATGCCGAAAGGGCAGTGTTTATGCCCCCCAAAATTGGTAACTTTGCCCTCTCAATTAGCATAGATGAACAATAACGAATCGGTTTTACAGAGCGTCGTAATCAAGTTTGCAGGAGATAGTGGAGATGGGATGCAATTAACAGGACAACAGTTTACCAATAATACTGCATTGTTAGGGATAGATTTGGCTACTTTTCCAGACTTTCCAGCAGAAATCAGGGCCCCAATCGGAACCGTACCAGGAGTGAGTGGATTTCAGTTACATTTCTCCTCTAATAAAGTATTTACGCCAGGAGATATTGCAGATGTATTGGTGGCCATGAATGCAGCTGCATTAAAAGTGAATTTGAAAGCTATTAAAACGGGTGGAAAAATCATCGTGAATATTGATGGTTTTGATGCAAAGAATTTGCGACTAGCCAATTATCCAGAAGGCGTGAATCCGTTGGAAGATGGTAGTTTGGATTCATTTGAAGTCATCAAAATTGACGTAACTAAATTAACACGTGAAGCCCTAAAAGAATTTACCGATTTAGGCACTAAGGAAAGAGATCGTGCAAAGAATATGTTTGTATTGGGCTATATCTATTGGATGTACAATAGAAAGCTAGACAATACCATCGATTTCTTGCAAGAGAAATTTGGAAAGAAGGAAAGCATTTTACAGAGTAATATTAAAGTGTTGCAAGCTGGATATAATTATGGCGACACTACTGAAACATTTACTTCAAGATATACCGTTGAGAAAGCCAAAATGCCTGCTGGATTATATCGCAGCATTATGGGTAATCAGGCATTGTCGATGGGGTTGATTGCGGCTGGCGAAAAATCGGGACTACCTTTGTTTTTAGGAACATATCCTATTACACCAGCATCAGATATTTTACACGATTTAAGCAAGTATAAAAGTTTTGGCGTAAGAACATTTCAAGCAGAAGATGAGATTGCGGGGATCACCGCCGCTATTGGTGCAAGCTATGGTGGATCCATTGGCATCACTACTACATCAGGCCCAGGTATGGCATTGAAAACAGAAGCCATGGGATTGGCAGTGATGTTAGAAATTCCTTTGGTAATCATAAATATTCAGCGAGGTGGTCCATCCACTGGATTACCAACCAAAACAGAACAGAGCGATTTATTGCAAGCCTATTACGGCAGAAATGGGGAATGCCCTATGCCAGTGATTGCATC
>JBBAJU010000002.1:134391-171665 GCA_040403845.1 Sediminibacterium sp. | reverse complement strand
GAATTGGTGGATGCGATTTCGAAAATGTTATAAAAATGCCTAATTCAGTTAATAAAAATGGGAATATTAAGGCTGTTGCGGGCAGTAAGGGGAAGAATGTGGTAGTAATGAGTTTAGAAGAGTACAACAGTATACAAGAAACCATTTACTTGAATAGTACGCCTGCTAACAGAGCTAGATTAGAAACAGCATTAGCACGCATTGAAACAACAAAGCCTTTACAAAAAAAGCTCATTAACAAATGAGGAACATCGATTAGTGTACATTGTTAAAGAAGAATGCATTTATATATTGCAGTGTAGGTTTCATTATTAGTTACTATCAGATTGCAACAAAAATAAAAAAGTACATGAGGGTATTTTTCCTTATTTCAATTTCTTCTTTTCTTTCTGTTTCGGTATTTGCTCAATATGAATATTTAGTTTCTGTTCATAACAAACTAGGTAACAAAATACAATATGCATCAATTTCATGGGGCAAGACAACTGGCATTTCAGCAAACGAATCAGGTATTGCAAAAATTTCAAGTACTTCACCGATTGATACAATTTATACAAGTAGTGTTGGTTATCCAATTCAATCATTTTTGATTAAAGACCTTCCAAGAAGCGGAGATACTATTTGTATTGTGCTTTTTGAACAAAATGATTTTTTGCCTCCTATAACAATATTTTCTAAAGAAAAAATAGCCGAGGTAGGTATAACTGAAAAGGAAACCTCATTCATTAGTAATCGTTATCGAAATGTTATTGCAGCTTTAGAAGTGCGGCAACCTAGTGAACTATGTAAAATAAAATCTGTATCAGTTTTTATTCACAAAAATTCTCAACCCAACGTGCCTTTTAGAATTAGAATATTTAGCAAAAACAGTTCTGGTCTTCCAAACAATGATTTACTTACATCAAATGTCATTTGTAAATCGTATCAAAATAATAACTGGAATGAAATTTCACTCGAAAATGATAATGTTTTTATAAATGCAAAAGAATTTTTCATAGCCATTGAATGGCTTAACATTACTGAATTAAAAGATAATAATGATTTACAAGTTGGACTTACCAATAAGTCTCTTCAGATTGGAACTTTTTTTAAATTAGCAAACAAACCATGGATAAAAAGTAGAACAACAGGTAGCAAGTTTGATAATATTATGCTAAAAGCAAATCTAGTATACTAATTTGTATATTGAATCAAAATAATATTGTACAGAATAGTCAAATTACTGAAGATTATAAGTTAACCGAACAGTAATTCTTGCCGTTTTAAATTTACTATACGTATCAAAATTACCACCGTAACTGTCTTCTTCTATAGACCCTTTTCCAGTGATTTGAAAAACACCCATTGAAGCATCTTTCAACTTACCAAGTTTCCCTCTTGCTGTAAGTACTATTTTCTCAGCTCGCTCTCTAGCATCTTGCGTTCCCTTTTCAATTAAATTTTGCTTTAGACTTGGTAAATCAGAATAAGTATATTGTATACGACTGCCTTCAAATTCAATACCGGAATTAATTAATTCTGAAGTTTGATCAACGACCGATTCGATTTTTTTCATCAACACTGAATTTTTGCGACTGCTAAATGCAACCGTTTGAGTGGCAATATATCCATCAAATACTTGTTCTTGTTTAATTTGGTCACCTTTTTGTTCGGTGGTAATTGTTCTAAATACTTTTTCAAATGTTACGCCACCAAAACTAAATTCAGAAGCTTTAAAGCCTTTTGATTGAAAGAATGATTTAACCTTCTCTTTATCGGCATTAATCATACTGTATGCATCTTTAGCCTCTTTTGCTCTAGCACTGTAATTTCCAGTCCACAAAATTTCATCAGATTCAAAATCTTTTGTACCAAGCCCTACTACTGAAATTGAATCTTGGGTTATATTTCTATTTTTGAAAGCTCCACCTAAAATCAATGCTGTGATAATTATTGCGAGGCTGATTATTGTAGGTTTAATGAAAGCAAAGTATTTCATGATGAATTTATTTTATTGAATCATTGATAGGCTAATTTCGTGAATGTTTGCTTATTAGTTGGCTGTCTTGTCAAAATAATTTGGATGCTTTACAATGCCATGTGTAGTGCAATAGTAAACTAGTTCTGATCTGGTTTTAACATCAAATTCAGCAGCGAGTAAATTAAAATAATTTTTTACTGATGCTACACTTTTGTTCATGATTTTAGCAATTTCAACATGAGTAAGATTTGCTGCATTCAATATTAAATATTGAATATGCGCTTTTGGCATATTAGCAAAATTTTCATTAATGATTGTTTTGGTAGTTATGGATTTTTTGATAGAACCATTATGATTAAATAACAAAATGTCTATGTATTCCTTATTGTCTAATGCCGCCTCCATCGCTTCAAATAGGATGTTTCGGTTGCCATATGTACCTAAGTAGATTGCTGATTCTTTGTTTAAAAAGAATTTTGTAATAAATCCAATTGCACCCTCGCTCAGCACTTCTGTTACCAAGGCTTCATTTGAGTGCGATGAAACGCCAATTATTTTTATAGTGGGATAATAATAGGTGATGTATTGTGTGATGATTAGCCCATCAATTTTTGGCATTTTTATATCCAACAATAAAATTTCTGGTAGGTGCTTTGTATTATGTAAAGACATCAAGAGTTCTAACCCATTTTTTGCAACAATATTGATTTCACTTTTCTTAAATGCGGTTACTTCTCTAATTAGGGGATTTAAATGTCTTTCCTCATCCTCTGCAATTGCGATTCTTAGCACAGTTTTTTTCATAAATATATAGCATAAATGTTATGTATGGGGGGGGGTATTAGGCAAAACATGTGATTTTTTTCAAATTTCAATAAGAATTAACCATATGGTTAATTCTTTCTATTTATTATAAGTATTAACCAAATGGTTAATGTGTTTTACACGAAGGCTATTTATTTTCAATTTGAATATTCACTGGTAATTCATAATCCCCAGTTCTGTGGCCACAGAAGAAAAAATGGACGTTGGTAGATTACGAGACTACTTCGGGAAGCATCACAGCCGAGCCTGAAAACAAAACTGGAGCCTTGCAGTACTAAGCAAGTAAATAAACCGCTGAATAATAGACCCTATGAGTGTTAGGCAAGGGGGAGAAAACCTTAAACAATAACACTTATGAATTTTAAATCTTCATTTAATGTCGGAATACTTTCCGCATTAACCTCAATTATGCTATTTGCATTGGTATTTGCTGGATGTAAAAAGGAGAGTTTAAAAGAAGATAAAGACATTTTATCTTTAAAAATATCGTCATCAGAAAAATTTGATTTACTTTATAATTCTTTATCATTTATTAAGAAACAAAGCCAGATTTTTTCAAATCCTTTAATAGAATATTCTGATTTAGAAATTAATCAACAGCTAACATCAATTAAGGATGGAAACTCATTTAACAAGTTTTTAAATATACTTGGTTACAGTAAGCCAGAAAGTTTTGTCAATAATATTCTTGGATTAAACTTCTTAATTCAAGATATTTTCAATCAATATCCAAGTTTATATCAATTTGATAAAGCTGAAATAACTGATATATTTATCAAAGCCTACTATAGAAAAAAATATGATTTGCAATCTCAAATTAAAAGTATGGATATTTGTTCTCAAGATTATGCAGATAGAATTAGTGATTGTGAAGAGGACTTGGCCTTAGGATTATTCGTAGCAGGAGTAGGCGGGTTTATTGCGGGTGGGGGTATTGGTGCACCAGCAACAATACTTTTAGGTGCTGGTGCTGCTTATTATCAAGAATCAAGATGTAGAGCTAGAGCTGTGCGTGATTGGAAAAAATGTAGAACTGAGCATCCATTAAATTAAAATAAATTAAAATGAATACTCTAAAATTAAACCGTTTTATTGTTGTAAATATCTTTATTCTATCAGTTATTTTAATATCTGGTTTTATTCGAAGAGAGTTTATTACGACTAAGTATAGACCTTTGTTTAACGTATCTTTAATTGCTTTTATGCTTTTAATTGTTGTTATCGATACTTTATTAAGAGAAAAAAAAGGCGATATGCCAAATTATAAAATTATGTTTTTCTATTCTTTAGCGCTTTTATTTAGTTATATAGTTTATATGTCTTTTAAGCAATAAACTATGTATTGAGTCCAACAGAGTAACTTTTATTTTCGGTAAGTCATGCCACTAAGTGGTATGACTTTAAATTATAGAATCGCAAAACTTGTAACATTTGCAATAACCTGAAGGTTCTAAAGAACACACCATTTGTGATTGGTTGACATAAGCCCCCTCAAAATGACCAAACGAGACTAACTGAAGAGCACTCCTTTTCCCAAAAGGCCAAACAAATGGATCAATGGCTCATTGAACACCAAAACAATCCCTCTAAGGCACACCGCTCCTTTAAATCAATTCCCATCATCCCTGGGCAAACTGAAATCAAATAAACTTTCCTTTTTTTTGAGCCCTTTTTTTCTTAGAAAATAATACATTAATATATAATGTATTACATATATACCTTTCTTAAAGTAGAAAAATTACTATAAAAAGTATTATAAAATGCTATAAAAAAAGCTGCTTTCAAAAAAAATTAGGCAGAAATACTACAAAATATATTTCTACAGAAATTGAACTTAGTAGCATTGTTATTTTCATCTGGTAATCCATAATGCCCAGTTCTTTGGCCACGGAAGAAAAAATGGATGTTGGTAGAGAACGAAACTGCTTCGGGTAGAATTACAGCCGAGTCAAAAACAAAACTGAAATCTTGCAGTATAAGCAAGTAAATAAACCGCTGAACATTCTCATCCATGGCGTTAGACAGTGGAGAGATATTTATAAATTTATTTTATGTCAAATCAATTAAATAACTTGAACCAATTCGGTTTAGTCCAAATGAATGATGATGAGTTAATTGAGAACTCTGGTGGCTGGTTGATTTTAGTTGCCCTAGCATTGGAATACACTGCATTAGCTATTGAAGTTGGGTCACTAGCTTTAGCGGGTGATATGTTGCTCAACCCGAAAAGGTATACCGATGCATACAAAAAAGATGCTAGCGGAAAATAATTTAAACAAATCAAATTAAATTATATGAAAAATATTGAAAAATTTGGGCTTAACAATCTTGAATATTCTGATTTAGTCCATATAAATGGTGGTACATTAAATTTGGGAGAATGGTTAATGTATAATGTTGGAAAATTGAAACATAAGATTAGTTCTTGGGCGCATTCTACGCAGTTCCCAAACCCAAAGAATTTAAATTTTCAAGCCAAAGGAGATTGTCCTGAACATCAGCTATAATGTTTAATCTAAACTCACAAGAACGGTTTTTCCTTCTTGTGAGTTATAATCAATTTAATGTGAACATATGATTAAGGTCCTTGTATTTATCACTGGAATAATTTTTTTGATTGTAAGATTTATCCTTAGACCAAATTTTCCTTTAGACAAATTTAATGATTTTGGATTTATTGGTAGTTTTCCAAGTTTTGGTCTAATCTTTGGGTTTTCATTATTTAATTATTCTTTTTTAAATAAAAAGAATAATATTTTATTTATGTGTAGCGGATACACTTTTGGTGGTCTTCTTTACGAAATTGTCGGGCAAAAATATTTTCACTTTGGAACATTCACATATTCTGATGTCATCTATACCTTA
Organism: Sediminibacterium sp.; assembly: GCA_040403845.1. Lineage (GTDB taxonomy): Bacteria > Bacteroidota > Bacteroidia > Chitinophagales > Chitinophagaceae > Sediminibacterium. The sequence continues at coordinate 166,015 of JBBAJU010000002.1, read as the reverse complement.
ATTGGTGGTTTATCAGCGTATTTAGTATTGAGATTTTATTCTGAGTCTAAATTTTGATGGAATTAAATATTGTTCATATTAGAATCTATCTATATGTTCAATGCATAACTTATTGTAATCAAACATGTATTTTGAATTTATCCTTACTCTAAACAAATTATGCTCAGCTATTAAAGAAAATTCTACATCAATAAAATTTGTCTGTGATGATTTCTGATTGTAAGTACCCCAAATATCAAACAGTTTTATTTAGAGCGTAGTCATTTTTAATAAGGTTAATTTTCCATTCTGTTGGTGTTTGGTTATTCAATGATTCATGGGGTCTGTTGTTATTGTTTTCCTCTATCCATTCTTCTGTCAATACCCTTACCTCATTCAAGTCGAAGAACAAGTATGCATCCAATATTGCTTCGCGATACAATCGATTAAACCTCTCAATAAAACCATTTTGTATAGGTTTTCCTGGTTGTATAAATTGAAGCGTTATTCCGTTGTCAACACTCCATAGTTCAAGGTCTTTTGAAGTAAATTCTGGTCCATTATCGGTTCTTATGGCTACTGGTTTACCACGCTGTTCAATAATTCTTTCCAGAGTTCTAATTACTCTTTTTGAAGACAGTGATGTGTCAACCTCAATGGCTAATACTTCTCTAGAGCAATCATCCATAATGTTCAGGGTTCTAAACTTTCTATTCCCAACCATGCTATCACTCATAAAATCCATACTCCAGCTTTTGTTAATAGCGCTTTGCTGTGCTAATGGTTGCTTTACTCTTGTTGTCAGTCTCCGCTTACCACGTCGCTTTTTATTCAGTTTTAAAAGCTTATAAACCCTATAAACTCGTTTATGGTTCCATGTTTTACTAGATATCCTTAAATATGCAAAGAGCATTCTAAATCCATACGTTGGGTGCTTAAAAGCAAGATCCTGCAACGCTTCAATAACAGATTGGTCGTCTTTCTTAGTTTCATAATAAAACTGATAACGTGGAATTGATATCAATTTGCAAGCCCTGCTCACCGGTACACCGTACTCATGCACCAGCTCTTGTGTTAGCTGCTTTTTTGTGGCAGGGCCCACCCTTTTTTTTCAGAACAAATCCTTTAGTATCTGATTGTCTATTGCAACATCAGCATACATTTTTTTAAGCCGAGAGTTCTCTTCTTCTAGGTCTTTTAGCTTCTTAACATCCGATGCTTACATGCCACCGTATTTACTCTTCCAATTGTAAATAGTGGCTTCAGAAACTCCGTGTTCACGCGCAAGCTCTTTTGTGGTTCTGCCACCTTCCTGTTGCTTCAAAATCGAAACAATCTGGGTCTCTTTGAATCGTGTCTTTTTCATTTTTTGCAGTTTAAATTTAAGCTTTTAGCTCTAATTTTAAACTGTCCGAATTTTAGGGACACTTACACCATGTCAATAATTAAAAAGATAATACATGAAAATAAAATTAATATTAAGTGCATTATTGTTTATAACTGTATCAATCGTTTTTATTGCAAAAAGTCAAAGAAATGAAATTATTGAAAATAGAACTAGTATTCTTAGTTTATTGAGAATTGAGCAGTTTGATTTAAAACCATTATCTAGTCAATATTCTAAAAATTCAATTTTATTAGATGAGAGAGATTTTATAACAAAATTCGGAAACCCAATAAGTATAATGAATGAGTTCGATGAAATGTTACAAAGTAATTTAAAGCATTTGAAATATAACGGGGCAGATGTTTGGTTTCTAAATAATGAATTATTTAGAATTATATTTACTAATAATAATTATTGTTTTGCAATGTCGAACAATAAAATTATTAAAGTTGGCGATAGTATAGATTTAGTAGCAGAATTATTTCCTGTAGCTTGGAAAGATCAAGAAAATCCTCAAGGACAAGTCTTTTTAAATCTCTCCTATAATAATGTTGAGTTAGATATGAGTTTAAATTTTGAATATGATATTAATTCAAAAACGATTAAAAGTATATCGGTAAGTGAATAATATTATATCAAGAAATTTCAAGTTTTTTTTAAGTAAAATGAGATTCCTAATTTAATTCCGAATTAATTTATGCGAAGTCTAAATAAAGTTATTAGTCTATCAGTATTCATATTAATTACAACTGTTGCTGTAGTGTACTCAAAGAATCATAATCAAACACTAAATACCAATTCACCAGAACCAGCATATATAACTGAAGCAAAAAAGAAAATTATTGGAGCTTGGTACGATCAAGATTTCCCATCAATTGTTTGGGAATTTAAAGGCGATGGCACATTGATTTGCCGTTCAGATGAAGAACCGGCGGAAACATTAACATATAAAATAGTAAATACTACTCCAATATGTATGAAGAACGTTGAAGTTGATGAGAAAAAAAAGACAATGTATGTAATAACAAAAGATAAGGATGGATTTGAAGCTTGTTACGATTTGCATTTTCATGTAACAACAAATACAAAAATGAATTTATGGGCTATTGGAATGTCAGCAGACGGTATATCTGTTTTTGTAAAAAGACAAAAACAAGAGTAGAAAAATTCTAGCTGTCATTCTCGGGTGCTTAATTTTTTTTTGTGATTTACTTTATTTTTTTTGCTTGCTTGGTATAATATATGCAAGCCGTTTGCAACCCACATTCATCACATTTTGGATTACGCGCTAAGCAAGTATATCTGCCATGTAGTATTAACCAATGATGTGCTCTGTGTACCAGTTCTTCTGGAATATATTTGATCAATTCTTTTTCAACGGCTAGTGGGGTTGTGGCTTTTGTGCTGACCAAGCCCAATCGATGGCTTACCCTGAATACATGGGTATCCACTGCCATATTGGGTTGTTCATCAATTACACTAGTAATTACATTAGCGGTTTTTCTTCCAACGCCTGGTAGTTTCACCAAGGCATCAACAGTCATAGGAACTTCACCCCCAAAATGTTCCAATAACATATTGGCCATGCCAATCAGATGCTTGGTTTTGTTGTTAGGGTAAGAAATGCTTCGGATAAGCGGAAACAAATCGTCAAAACTGGCTTTCGCCATTTTTTCTGGCGTAGGGTATACTTTAAAAATACCCGGTGTGGTCAAGTTAACACGCTTATCGGTGCATTGTGCAGATAAGATTACAGCCACCAATAATTGAAAAGGGTTATCGTATAATAGCTCTGTTTCTGCAACAGGAGTTGTTTCTTGAAAATAGTCAATGACTTCCTGATAGCGTTGTTTCTTAGTCATGCGCAAATTTACGAACACGCTATAAGCTAAAATATTTATTCTGCTCTTTTCTTTGCGTAATCCATAATGGCTTTAATCGATTTTTTAGAAGGCGACTTTAGCTTCACCTTGTCTAACTGATTCTTAGACCGTTGCAATGTCTCTACTTTCTGTTTTAATTCTGCGTCTTCCTGTATAGCTTTTTCAATAGCCTTAGTAAGCGCTGGCGTACTATCCTTGTATAAATACATAATCAATTCCTCTTCTTTAAAGTTTTTCATAAGCAGATGGCTGCGAGTGAACAAGAGGATACGGTCCTTATTAAAACGGAACCTTTTGTAAAATATTGCAAGAAAAAATAAAATGATTTAATATTCTATTGTTTATTGCTTAGAGGAGTCTTCAACAATAAAAATATCTTCTCCATCTTTCTTCATTAAATATCGCTCACGGGCGTATTTTTCTATTGCTGCAGGATTATTTTGTAAGTCATTTAACTCTTTCTTCGTCTTTTCTATTTCCTGCTCGTAGTAGGCTTTCTTTACTTCTAATTTTTTCAGTTCATCCCTGCGTTCTTTTTGCTGAAAATAATCTCGCTGGTCGTAAAACAACATCCATACTATAAATAGAATAGCCGCTATCAAGTATTTATTGGTGAGGTATGGTATAGCTTTCTTCATAAAAAATGGCAGATAAAAGTAATAAGAAACCTTTATCTGCCAAGTAAGATTTGTGCACAATGGTGCAAATGATTATTTACCGAATTTGATTTTTCCTTTAGGATAGATGGCTGTTTCTCCCAACATTTCTTCAATACGAATCAATTGATTGTATTTAGCCATACGGTCTGTTCTAGAAGCAGAACCTGTTTTAATTTGACCACAATTTAACGCCACCGCTAAGTCTGCAATGGTAGTGTCTTCTGTTTCTCCGCTTCTATGGCTCATAATGGTATTATAACCATTGTGTTGCGCCAATGTAACGGCATTGATGGTTTCAGTGATGGTTCCAATCTGGTTTACCTTAACCAATAAGCCATTCGCTATATGCTTGTCTACACCTTGTTGAATACGATCTACGTTGGTTACAAATAAATCGTCTCCTACTAATTGACATTTGCTTCCAACCGCTTGCGTTAAAGCTTTCCAGCCATTCCAATCGTCTTCTGCCATACCATCTTCTATAGATACAATAGGATATTGCTTCACCCATTTTTCCCAGAACTTCACCAACTCATCGCTGCTCATTACTTTACCACTGCTCTTATGGAATACATATTTTTTCTTCTTCGCATCCCATAGTTCACTATTAGCCGCATCCATTGCAATTACAATTTGAGATCCAGTTTTATATCCTGCAGCATGAATGGATTCCAATACAGTTTCAATAGCTTCTTCATTGCTTTGGATATTTGGAGCAAATCCACCTTCATCGCCCACATTGGTACTGTATCCTTTCTTTTTCAATACGGTTTTAAGCGTATGGAAAATTTCTACTCCCCAACGCAATCCTTCACTAAAAGTAGGAGCTCCAACAGGCATGATCATAAATTCCTGAAAATCAATTTTATTGTCTGCGTGTGCACCACCATTTACAATATTCATCATTGGAATAGGCAATGTTTTTGCATTGGTTCCTCCTATATAACGATATAATGGTAATGAGGCTTCGTCTGCTGCTGCTTTAGCTACAGCCATGCTTACTGCTAGTATTGCGTTGGCTCCTAACTTGGCTTTATTAGGTGTGCCATCTAGCTCAATCATGATCTGGTCTATGGCTGCTTGTTCTGAAACATCCAATCCTACAATTGCATCTGCAATAGCAGTATTTACATTTTTTACCGCTTTTAATACGCCTTTCCCAACATATTTTTTCTTATCGTTATCACGTAATTCAACTGCTTCATGAATACCTGTGCTAGCTCCACTTGGAACAGCTGCTCTTCCTAATGCACCATCATCGGTTAATACATCTACTTCTACAGTAGGATTACCTCTACTATCTAGAATCTGTCTTGCATGTACATCAATAATGTAACTCATGGTATTTGTTTTTAAATGGACTCAAATATAAGTATTATGTAGTTTATACACTAATAGCGCCTGTTAGGCTTCTGAAAATTGCTTCTAAGCGATTGCTTTGATTTAATTCGTGAATGGATTGATTGGCTACTAAATTGCCTTTATGAATGATTAATACTCTGCTACAAATGGCTTCTACTTCTTGTAATATATGGCTCGAGAATAATACGGTTTTATGTTGGCCCAAGGCTTTTATTAATTGTCTTATTTCTATGATTTGATTAGGGTCTAAGCCTGTGGTTGGTTCGTCTAAAATTAATACATCGGGTTCATGCATTATTGCGGCTGCTAATCCTACCCTTTGCTTATAGCCCTTCGATAATTGGCCTATTTTTTTGGTTTGTTCTGGCCCTAATCCTACCTGCTCAATCACTGTTTTAATTTGTGCTTGTACATTTTTGCATTGGTGCACTTCTGCAACAAATTGTAAGTATTCTTTTACATATAGATCATAATACTGTGGGTTGGCTTCTGCCAAATAACCGATTCTTCTTTTACCCGCTATTGGGTCTTTGCTCATATTAATTCCATTCACTTCAATGCTGCCTGCATCTGGTTCAATTGACCCCGTTATCATTTTCATAGTAGTGCTCTTACCTGCTCCATTGGGGCCTAAAAAGCCAACGATTTCCCCTTTTTCTAAAGAAAAGGAAAGATTGTTGACCGCTATTTGTGTTCCGTATTTTTTAACCAATTGATTAACTACTATGGACATTGCTACTGTTTATAAGTACCAAACCTAGTTCTTTTTGGTTTTATTTTTTTAGACAAATCGTTAATATTCCTGTTAGAAATCAATGCCCTTATAAGTTCTGTTACTTTCTACCTATTTTAACCCCTCTAAAACCGTACTTTTGCAGTCCGAAAATGAATTTGTTATATGCTGAATAAGCTGGAAGCCATAAAAGCTAGATTTGATCAGGTGGGTATTGCGCTCACCAACCCTGAAATTATTAATAACCAAAAGGAATTTGGGGTGTATAGTAAAGAGTACCGCTCTTTAGAAAAGATTGTAAAACCGTATGAGGAATATATGCGGGTATTGGCCGATCATAAATATGCCAAAGAGGGCTTAAATAGTTCCGATGAAGATATGCGGGAGTTGGCTAAAATGGAACTCCCTGAATTAGAAGTTCGTAAAGATGAATTGGAAAAAGAACTCACTAAATTATTGATTCCTAAAGACCCTCAAGACGATAAAAATGCCATTTTAGAAATCAGAGCTGGAACTGGAGGTGACGAAGCCAGCTTATTTGCGGGCGATTTACTAGGGATGTATTTAAAATATTGCTCTAAGAAAGGATGGAAAACCGCTGTGGTTAGCGAAAGTGAAGGAACGGTTGGTGGTTACAAAGAAGTGGTGGTAGAAGTGAGTGGGGAAGATGTGTATGGTACACTAAAATTTGAAAGTGGTGTTCATCGCGTTCAAAGGGTTCCCAATACAGAAACCCAGGGTAGGGTTCATACTTCTGCAGCTACAGTTGCAGTAATGCCTGAAGCGGAAGAGGTAGATTTTGAATTGAAAGAAAGTGATGTTAAAATGGAAACGGCCCGAAGTGGTGGTGCAGGTGGTCAAAACGTGAACAAGGTAGAAACCAAAGTTTTCTTAACGCATATTCCTACTGGCGTAGTGGTAGTTTGTCAAACGGAACGATCTCAGTTGGGTAACAGGGAAAAAGCTATGACGATGCTTAGAACCAAGTTATACGAAGAGCAGGTAAGAAAGCAGGAAGACGAGATCTCTAGACAAAGGAAAACTTTAGTTAGTACGGGTGACAGAAGTGCAAAAATCAGAACTTATAACTGGCCACAGGGTAGGGTTACCGATCATAGAATTGGATTGACTTCCTATAACTTAGATGCAGTCATCAATGGCGAAATAGAAGAATTTATTGAAGCATTACAAATGGCGGAAAATGCTGAAAAAATGACAAATCAATAATTTTATTTAACTTAATGGTATGATTAAACTAATATTTTCATCTTGCTTCGTGTTGCTTTCTTGTACTGTTAATGCCCAAGATTATGGTGGGAATGTTTTTTTAAAAGACGTTAACGGTGTAGATATTAGAACAGCAGCTGCATCCATTGACAATGCGAATTATCTTTTTCATCCAAATTACTTGAGGGCAAGATTATTTACCAAAGAGGGAAAATTATTGGGAGATGTAAAGTATAAGCTGCTCTTGCAAGATAGTCGTTTGTTTTATTTGGGATCCGACGGTAGCGATATGGAAGTGATTAGTCCAATCATACGTGTAGAGTTTGATATGCCTAATGGAACTGTTACTGTTTTTGAAAAAGGCTTTAAACCAGTAGGAAATTTAACCGAAAATAATTTTTACCAAGTTTTAACCGATGGTAAGGCCAAGTTACTTTTGGATACCAAATTTGTAACTGAAACCAAGCAAGTATATGGTAATGGCGCAGTTACCTCCGTAGAAAAAATCTTGAATTACTATGGGGTCATTGATGGTAAAATTCTTAATTTATCTAATGCCGATCAAGTACTTGCACTAATGGCAGATAAAAAGGATGAAATCAATGCTTATCTTAAAAAAGAGAAAGTAAAGTTCAAGAAACAATCAGATATGCAAAGCCTGTTTAACTACTACAACCAATTGGTTAAGTAATTAATTATTAACAGCCTGATCTGCTTCTTGTTTTAACTTCAACTCCCATTTCCAAGCTGTATCCATCATTTCTTTGATGCCGTATTTGATTTTCCATCCCAGTTTAGTAACTGCTGCATCGTTATTTGCATAAATTGCAATTACATCACCTGCTCTGCGTGGTCCTATTTCGTAATTCAACTTTACATTGCTTACTTCTTCAAAAGTATGTATTGCTTCTAATACACTTACACCATCGCCAGTTCCTAAATTGAAAATATCGCAGTTTGATTCATTCTTTCCATCTAATAAATATTGGATAGCTAATGTATGTGCATGCGCAATATCTGAAACATGAATATAGTCTCTTACACAAGAGCCATCTTTAGTAGGATAATCACTTCCATGAACCAACATTTTAGGTATTTTTCCAATAGCGGTTTGTGTAATTACTGGAACTAAATTCTGCGGCTTACCTACTGGTAGTTCACCTATTAAGCAAGACGGATGTGCTCCTACTGGATTAAAATATCTTAATAAAATGGTATTGGTATTTGCCACTTTGGCAAAGTCTTTTATAACTACTTCACCCATTTGTTTGGTAGCTCCGTACGGTGATTCTGCTGGTTTAATGGGGGATGATTCCGTTACCGGTATTACATCTGGGTTGCCATAAACGGTGCAAGAGGAAGAGAAAACGAAATTAGGCACAGAAAATTCCTGTACACATTTTAACAAGTTGATTAAACCAAACATATTATTCTCATAATACCTCAATGGTTCTTCAACTGATTCTCCTACTGCTTTGTATGCAGCAAAATGAATAATTCCATCAATATCAGTATTCTCTTGAAATACGGCTTGTGTTTCGTCAAAATTTTTTAAATCAACTGTATAGTTTTTTATTTTCTTTCCAGTGATTTTTTCTATTCCTGCAAGTGCGATGGTAGTAGACCGCGAGTAATTATCTATTGAAATAACATCGTATCCGTTTTCTATTAAGTCTACAATAGTATGCGATCCTATAAATCCGGTTCCGCCGGTCACTAAAATTTTTGCCATAGCGCAAATAGTTCTTTCATGCAATATAATGTAAAAGCCAACTTCAACTGCTTAATTTTTTAAACAATCAGCTTGATTATTGCATAGAAAATAGAAGCGATTAATGCAGAAATTGGAATGGTTAGAATCCATGCCCAAAGTAAATTAACTGTTACGCCCCATCTTACTGCGCTTAAACGTTTGGTAGCTCCAACGCCAATAATAGCACCAGTTATAGTATGTGTAGTTGATACTGGTATTTTAAAATGTTCGGTCATGAATAAAGTAATTGCGCCTGCTGTTTCAGCAGCCACTCCTTCTAATGGGGTTACTTTAGTGATTTTTGTTCCCATTGTTTTTACAATCTTCCAACCACCACTTAATGTTCCAAGACCTATACAAAGAAAACTGGTAAATGGTACCCAAGGATAAGCGGTTACAAAACTATTGAAATCCATGATTACTCCATGTGTGTTTTTCTCATAGAAAATTATGGCAGCACCAATAATTCCCATTACTTTTTGCGCATCATTACCGCCATGTCCAATACTAAACGCTGCAGAAGAAACCAATTGCAATTTCTTAAACCAATTCTCTGCCTTATAGGGATTGGATCGTTTACATAAGTGAACAATGATGATGGTAATTACGAATGCAATAAACATTCCGATTAATGGAGCAAAAAAGATGAACAAGAAGGTAGGAACTACTTTTGCGTAGTTGATTACATCTCCCGCTTCACCCGATAAGCCGCCAGCATGCGCTATTGCAGCTCCAATAAACCCTCCCATTAAAGTATGAGAAGAACTAGAAGGTATTCCAAACCACCAGGTTATTAGGTTCCATGTAATGGCAGCCATGATACCAGCCATTAATACTTCTAGCGTAATAAAATCGGCATTAACCCACTTTGCTACGGTATTACCAATTCCAAATTCCTTGAAAATATATTTTGAAATAAAGAAGGCTGCAAAATTAAAAAAAGCTGCCCATACTACTGCCTGAAAAGGAGTAAGCACTTTTGTAGAAACGATTGTTGCAATTGAGTTTGCTGCATCATGGAATCCATTGATATAGTCAAAAATAAAAGCAAGCACTATGATGATTACCAGTAATGTAAACATAACTCCTGTTAATGCTTATTAAGCGTATTTAATAATAATTGACTCAATTACATTGGCCGCATCTTCACATTTATCAGTTGCAATTTCCATTACTTGATAAATTTCTCTTTTTTTGATTACTTCTTTGAAGTCGTTCTCTTGCTGGAACAACATTTCAATACTCATATCAAAAACATCATCTGCTTGATTTTCTATGCTGTTTACTTTCACCATCGCTTCGGTCATTTCACGAAGGTTTTTCATATCCCTTAAACCAAATACCGCTTTTTTAATTTCTATTGTACCCTGTAGAATCAAATCTGCCATTTTTTGAATGCCAGTATCGTTTGGGTTTACGCTATAAAAGTTTATTTTTTTAGCAGAGGCAAATATATAGTCCGCAATATCATCTAATGCAGTTGCTAAATAATGTATATCTTCTCTATCGAATGGGGTAATAAAATTTCTACCTAACTCGGTGAAGATCTTATGGGTATTGTCGTCGTTCTTGTGTTCTAAGTCTTCTATTTGAGCTAGAATGGCTCTTCTCTTGTCTTGGTCAGCTTCGCTAACCATTTCTTTAAGCTTTATACCCATTTCATGCGCTTTATCTGCTACATCTTCGAAAAGTTCGTAGAACAGTTTATTTTTTGGCATGAAAAAGCGACCGATGTTGTTGATACCCATGTTGGTAGATTTTGTGCAAAAATACCCTTTTGAACGCGGGACCTTGTTTGATAACAAAAAGTTAATAATTAGATAATATTAAATATATATCATATGTTTAAATCGTTGTTGATAAGGTAAATCCGACTGATGTACCCACATCAATTTTAGAGCGAATATGAATTGTTTGCCCATGTGCTTCTATAATATGTTTGCAGATAGCCAAACCTAAGCCAGTTCCACCAATATCTCGGCTTCTTCCACGATCAGTTCTATAGAATCGTTCAAAAACCCGGGGCAGGTGTTCTTCGGAAATTCCAATTCCGTCATCACTTAATTCAACTAAAACATGCTCTTCGTCTGTTTTATAGATACTAGCTATGATATTACCTCCTTCTTTGCCATATTTAATCGAGTTGATAACTAGATTATTAATCACCTGTCTTACTTTTTCCTTGTCTGCAAAAACAGTTATTGGAAACTCGCAGCCCTTTTTAATGCTTGAATTGATTTTTTTTGAATCAATCTTAATGGATAGGGTTTCATAAATTTCGCGAATAAGTTCTTGAATAATGAACGACTCTTTATGCAAAGGCTGTTCACCACTCTCTAATCTAGAAATGGCATCTAAGTCTTTAACAAGATTGACCATACGGTCTACATTTTTAGCAGTGTTTTCTAAAAAGCGTATGCTTATTTCCCGATTATCAATAGCCCCATCTCTTAAAGTATCAATATAGCCTTGAATGGCAAAAATGGGGGTTTTGAATTCGTGGGCTAAATTTTGTAGGAATTCCTTTCTAAAAACTTCATTTTGCTTCAGCAATTCAATTTCAGCACTTCGTTGTTCTGCCCATTTCTCAACATCTTCTCTTACTTCATCAATACCCTTTTGTGGTAATATATATTTATAATAAGTCTCTTCTCTTTTTGTTGCTTTGGTTTGATAAATGAACTTATAAATTAATTTAATCTTTCTATAGATGAAAGATTCTAATACAAACCCAACCAGTAAATAACTGCCAATAAATGTGACTAATAGAGAAACTAGCGTAATAACCCAATCTGGTTTAATAAACCAAATACCAATTGATATGGGAATGGCTAGGATAGCTGCAGTAAAGGCCGATAGCTGCTTGGGAGAAAGGTTTTTTGTATTCAGCATATAGGCAATTTACATTTTGCAGCTGAAACAATTAGTTAAATTTCAAATTTGTAACCTACGCCTTTTACGGTAGTAATACAATCTATTCCTAATTTCTGTCTTACTTTTCTAACATGAACATCAATAGTTCTGTCTCCAACAATTACTTCATTGCCCCATACTTGGGTAAGTATTTCGTTCCTTAAAAAAACCCTACCAGGTTTAGAGGCTAATAAATAGATTAATTCAAATTCTTTTTTTGCAAGAACTACTTCTTTATCATCAATTGTTACAATAAACTTGACAGGATCTATTGCAATATTTCCTATTTGTAAAGTTTTTCCCGCTTCCTTATTGGTAACTCTTCTAAACAAAGCATTTACCCTGCTTACTAAAACTTTGGGGCTGATGGGTTTACTAATATAATCGTCTGCTCCCGTTTCAAGTCCTTTAATTTGAGAGCTCTCATCGTTCATTGCAGTTAAAAAAATAATCAATGTGTCTTGAAAACTGGGTTGTGTTCTTAATATTTGGCAAACTTCTACCCCATTCTTCCGAGGCATCATAATATCCAGAATAATTAAATCGGGATAAAACTCTTTGGCTTTTTCAATGGCTTCGTTTCCATCTTTAGCAGTAATAACTTCATAGCCTTCCTTCTCCAGATTGTAACGGATGATTTCTAAAATATCTGGTTCGTCGTCTGCTATTAAAATCTGTTTTGCCTTTCCTTCCATGTTAACATTCTGTTTACACAAAGTTAAATTCATTCCTTCGCAAATAGGCTTTTTTGTATTATTATCTAATTGTTAACTGCTTGAATGCCTATTTTTGTTACCTATATGTTTAAAGTTATATATACTTGCTTGTTTGTTTTTACTGCTTTATTGCAATCTAATGCACAACAAACAGACTCAATTCCACCTATTTCTGCAATGCGTCAATTGCATCACGAATATATATATCGCAGTTTTGAAGCTATAAAATTATATCCGGCAAAGCAATTCCAACTAACTAATGATGAATTAATTGTTTCTGAAAAATTGATTAAACAGTTAAGAAGCAAAATTGAATTGAGCAGTGAGATTGATAATAACGCAAAATATACTTGGCTAAGAGGTGTTAACGATTTGCTCACGGCTTTCTATTCTAACTATCAAAATGGGAAAACCCCTGTAACCAGACTGCCTTTTTTACTACAAACTTTTCAGGTTGCCATGAATGAGCAGTTGTCTGGAGGATCTATTGCGCCGTTAATGAACCAACTTGATCTAGAATCGGCCATCATACTTACAGAGAATTTTACCTTAAGTAGTAATAGAGGAATGCAAGCAGCAAAAGATAGTATTGTTGTAAAGCAATGTGATAGAAATCCTTCTAAAATTTTACCCATATTATTTCGAAATCCTGCTACAGCATCTGCTGATTCTTTAATTATACTTGCTGCATTTAGAGATCCAGAAGAATTATATAGTTATGCTGCTGCCCCTAATGCATTGGGTAAAAAAATTCAATCGGTTAATCATCCTTTCGTAAAATTAGTTGCAAGACTTTCATTAACCAGTACTGGTAGAATGTATTTCCCTTTTTTAGACCAATTATACACTGGGGAACTAAAAATGGATTCTATTACTAGGTTCGTTGGGAATGATACTTCTACTGGCTATTTTAGTTTGTTGGTCAGAACAAGGATTGATTATGCTAAAAGAATTCAACAAGGCGATACTCCTATGGCTGCTAAAGTTTTATACAATAAATTAAAAGCCAAGAGTATAGAGCTATACATCAATGAAATCAATGCTTTACACAATGAGAGAAGTGATTTTGTAAGGTTCAAAAGTATCAGCAAATTAAGTCCTCAAGAGTTATACTATTTAGCAGTAACTGGCGAAGAAGAAATGTATACTTCTAGTTTTGTGAACGGGGTCTATCCAAGAATCTTTGCTGCAATGAAAAATCCCCGATCAGATTCCTTATTGAATATGGTTAATAAGGATCAATATAAAAAGTTTATCAAGATTGCTGCGGCATATAATAAGTTAGATGATTTTCTTTCTAAAATGGATAAGAAGGATGCTGAACAATTGATGCGTGGATTTGTGAATGGTCTAGAACAAACTACCTCTTTAGAAGATGCGGTAGATGTTGCTGATTCTTATTCAAGTGTATACAATCCACTTCTAAAAAAGCTCATGTTAAATCAGGTTCGACTAGAATTAAATAGATGTAATGAAATAAAAAATAAAAGAGGACAAGTAATCTATGATTTACTAGAAACTATTTTTTCGTCTTTGGAGCCTACGAGCAAAATTGATTTGTCTGCTAAGTTGGGCATAATGCCCATTTATGAATTACCTATTAACTATCTTAAAGACAGCGAAACTGGAAGAGTGGTCATGCAGCAATTTTTTTACGGTGATAAAGACGGTATGGTTGTTTTTAATGCCTTCTTGAATAAATTCAGAAATGCCAATTGGAGAATTACTAAGAAATCTCAGTGGGTAGAAGTAAGTTCGAGAATAGGAACTCCTATCACCATTTATGCCAATTTGCCGCTTGATGAAACAGAAGATTTGGATGCCGCTTCTCAGGATAGCTTAATTGAATATTTACATAGCGAAGGATTGCACCCAAGTGTGGTGATTCATCGGGGTCATAGTTATTATCTAAATCAAACAGTGCAGAAAATGCCTTCTTCTGCAAAGTTGGTTTTATTAGGAAGCTGTGGCGGATACCAACGTTTAAACGAAGTATTAGAAATCTCGCCGGGTGCACATATCATTTCCTCTAAGCAAATTGGTACTGGTATAATTAACCAAGGGCTTATTAATGTAATTAGTGAAGAATTACGTTTAGGTAAAAACTTAAAATGGCCATCGTTGTGGAATAGTTTGGCTATACGATTTAGTGGGACCGCTAAGGAAAAGTTTGATGATTATGTTCCTCCTTACAAAAATTTAGGTGCTATTTTTATTACTGCATTCAATACGTATATGCAGCAAGAGAATTAGACTCGTTATTGTAAAAATGGATTGTGTCGCTTTTCATGCCCAATGGTCGTGCTAAGACCATGACCTGAATACACTTTAACATCATTGGGTAAACAAAAAAGATTTTCTCTAATACTTTTTAATAACAATTCGTGATTACCTCCGGGAAGGTCGGTTCTTCCAATGCTCTCTCTAAACAAAACATCGCCGCCTATTAAAAAATTGTCAAATTCACTGTAAAAGCAAATGCTGGCTGGAGAATGACCTGGAGCGAAAATCACTTTCAGGGCATCATTTCCTAGTAAAATAGTATCTCCTGGATACAGATATTTGATAGGACCATCATAGTTAATAAAAGGAAGCCCCCATTTTTCACCCGACAATGGTGCCATTTTAAGCATGGGCTCTTCTTCTGGATGAATATGAAGTGGGGTTTTAAAAGTATCGTAAACCCATTTATTGCCAAAGACATGGTCTAAATGACAATGTGTATTTAACAATTGAACCGGTTTAAGTGTATTTGTTTGGATAAATTGAAATAATTGATCCTGTTCTGTGGCGTCATAACAGCCGGGATCTATAATGATGGCTTCATTATGCTGGTTATAAAGTACATAAGTGTTTTCTTGAATTGGACTAAATGTAAAAACCTTAACCTTTATCATATATGTATTTTACCCGCTTTTAACGGTAAATGATTAATTTTAAATACCAAAGTTCGGATATGCAATTGAATAGTATCAGTAAAGTAATTTTTTTTCTTGGTTTATTAAGTTCTGTTGCTGTAAATGCACAGGTTAATAGTGTGGAATTTGGTAAGAATAGAATTCAACACAAGAAATTTAATTGGAAGTTTTATCAATCTCCCAATTTCAATACTTATGTAACCCAGGGGGGAGTAGAGTTGGGTAAATTCGTAAGCCAAGTAGCCGAAGAAGAACTTAAGTCTATCGAAAATTTTATTGAATATTCTTTGCAGCGTAGAGCCAATATTGTGGTGTACAATAATTACAATGATTACAAAAGTAGCAATATAGGTTTGGGGTCCGATTGGCAAAATTCAGGTGGGGTTACTAAGTTGGTTAATAACAAAATCATTGTTTATTTTAATGGCAATCACCAAAAGTTAAAGAATCAAATTAGAGAAGGAATAGCAAAAGTATTAACGGATAATCTTTTGTTCGGAGATGATATAGGTGAGTTTGCCAGCAACCAGGCTTTATTAGATTTACCTAAATGGATGGTGGATGGATATATTGCTTACGCTGGTCAGTCTTGGAGTACTGAAAAAGACGATGAACTCAAAAGTGCCATGCTAAGTGGAAGATATAATTCGTTTTATCAATTTGCTTTTGAAAAGCCGCTTTTAGCTGGGCATGCATTTTGGAATTATATTGGCGAAAAATACCGTAAGGAAAATATCACTTACCTATTGTATTTGGCAAGAATGTATAAAAACATCAACAATGCCTGTTTAAGAATTTGTAAGAAAAAATTCAAAGATGTATTGGCCGACTTTATGCAGTATCAACAGGACAGATATATCAAAGATATTCGTCAACGCAGAAATCAATTAAAAGGCCAACTGACCGTTACAGAAGAAATTGGCAAGCGGGATTATTTCCGATTTCAAGCCAACCCTAATCCACGCAGTAATACCTATTCTGTTTTAGAATTTAAAAAAGGTATTTACTCGGTTAAGTTGATGGAAAATTTTTATGACGAAAAAGTATTGTTGAAAAGCGGTGTTTTAACCAACGTGAATGAGGTAAATCCAAATTATCCAATCATGGCTTGGGATGGAAAAGGATCACGACTTTTAGTCATTTACTGGGAAAAGGGAAAGATAAATATGTTTGTGTACGACTTAATTGCGCGTTACAAAAGATTTAAACAAACCATTGATGGCTTTGATCAAATATTAGATGCCAGTTTTATGCTGGATGCCAATACATTGGTATTAAGTGCAGTAAAAAATGGGCACACTGATATTTTTACTTACAAAATTGAAGAGCAAAAAACAACTCAAATTACCAATGATATTTATGATGACTTAGATCCTACATTGGTTTCATTCCCTAATAGAGTGGGCATCATTTTTTCTTCTAATCGTCCTGGTAATAATGCCCCTAATAAAGACACAGTATTGCCTAGCAGATATCCTTTCAATATTTACATGGTAGACATATTGAATGATAGCAAAGAGAAGCAGATTGCCCAATTAACAAATGTTAAATTGGGGAATGCTCGTTACCCAATGCAATACAACACGAATCACTTCACATTTGTATCTGATGAAAATGGTATTGGAAATAGGTGGGCAGGTTTCTTTTCTACTCAGAGAAATGGATTAGATACCCTTTATTATATTGGGGAAGAAATTCTGCGTAATCCTGCTCCAAAAGAATTTGATTCTACGTTGTTGGCTTGGCAAAAGCAAGAGCCGGATAGTGTAAGTTATTTTCAAGTTTATAAAGACTCCACGTATACCTTCCCTATTACTAATTATCAAAGTTCATTGTTAGAAACTCGAATTGCGGGAAATAATGGACAAGTTAGTGAAGTAAGAAGAGAGGGTGATTTTAAATTCGTATATAAATTAAAAGTGGATGAATTGGCTTTAGCAAGAAGAAATGTGACTGCCCGTAATACCGAATATGTTAAGAAAGTGCTGGAAGATAAAAAAATATCGGAAGGCAGGGCTATTCAGTATATCAATAATAAACCAGCCAATGATACCTCAAAAAAAGTGTCTGTTTTCCAAAATGAATTTGCAGATGAATTGCCTGACACAACTTTCAAAGCAAATGCTACCTTAGTTTCTGGTCTACCTCAAAGAAAAACCAGTTTAGCTAATTCAAAGTTGTATGATTATGGTTTAAAATTCAGTTCAGATTACTTATTGGGTGGATTTTCTAATAATGTTCTTATCAATCGTTACCAACCTTATGCAGGCGGATCTGGCCCTATTCAATTAAACAATGGGAACGATTTCAATTTCACCTTTAGGGTAGGCGTGAGCGATTTGATGGAAGACATAAAATTTGTTGCGGGAATGCGTTTTGGAACCAATTTGGCAGACAAAGACTTAATGTTCTCTTTTCAAAACATGCGTAAAAAAATTGATTGGGGCGTTACCTATTATAGAAGTAATGTGACCAATTTCTTCAGAACGCAATTCAATAATATGTTGTACACGAACTTGTATCAGTTTAATGCAAGTTATCCTATCAATGAAGTGAAAAGTATAAGAGCTACTATTGGTTTGCGTTCGGATAGAGGGGTACTAAAATCGTATGATAACTTTACTGGTCAACCAAATCCTAATGCCTTGGCTTTTAAAGACACCGTTTCTCAATTCATTTTGTCTAGGTTGGAATATGTGCACGACAACACCATTAACCCTACACAAAATATATGGAACGGGTTGCGCTATAAAGTATACTTAGATGTTAATTTGCCGGCAAGTAAAAACCCTGTAAACAATGGTAAGCCCACTATGAATTTTGGTTTTGATGGAAGGTATTACCATAAAATTTATCGCAATTTTATTTGGGCTGGTAGGGTAGCTGCAGATTTTTCTTGGGGTAGTCAAAAGTTAATCTATTACCTAGGTGGTGTAGACGGTTGGATTGGACCTAAATTCAATAATAGCAACCAACCTGCAGCTGATCAAAACTATGCGTTCCAATCTTTGGCTGTAAACATGCGTGGTTATACTCAAAATATTGCCAATGGGAATAATGCTTTTGTAATCAATAGTGAATTTAGGCTGCCTTTATTCGCAACCATTTTTGATAGACCAATCAACAACGCTTTCCTCCGTAATTTCCAAGTTGTACAGTTCTTAGATTTAGGAACCGCATGGAATGGTAAGTATAATGGAATCAAACGTCCAGGAGAAGTAATCTCCAATAATCAAACACCGGTGGTAGTAAAAATTGACGCAGGTGGATTAGGCCCATTTGCGGGTGGTTATGGTTTTGGTGTAAGGAGTACTTTGCTGGGTTATTTCATGAAATTTGACGCGGGGTGGCCTATGAAAGGAATCTTCAAAGGCGCACCGGTATATTATTTTGCCTTAGGATTTGATTTCTAATGCAGTTATTTATTTGCCGCTAAGTAAGTACAAATATTTTTTACGATTGCAGGTCCTTCATAAACAAAGCCAGTCCAAACTTGCACTAATGAAGCTCCTGCAATCATTTTTTCTTTGGCATCTTCACCCGTAAAAATTCCACCACTGGCAATGATGGGAACTTTTCCTTGGGTTTGATTTGAAATATATTGAACAATTTCAGTAGATCTTTTCTGAACCGGCTTTCCGCTCAATCCCCCCATACCTATTGACTCACTTAAAGCTGCAGATGCTGCTGATAAATTTGACCTGTCTAAAGTAGTATTGGTTGCCACCAACCCACTCAAGTTCATAGTTAACGATAGTTCAACAATATCATCCAATTGTTCCCTGGTCAGGTCTGGCGCAATTTTTAATAAGATTGGTTTTGGATTTGGTTTGCCTGCATTATGGTGTTGCAATTCACTGAAAATTTTTGTGAGTGCATCTTTTTCTTGTAAGGCCCTTAATCCAGGTGTATTAGGTGAGCTTACATTTACCACAAAATAATCTACCTGATCGTGCAATTCATTAAAGCAAATGCTATAATCTTTCCAAGCATCTTCATTGGGGGTAATTTTATTTTTACCAATATTACCACCAATAATTAAATCTCCTTTCGACTTTCCTCGGCTGTTCCAATTAATTAATCGTTCTTTTACGGCAGCAACACCTTCGTTGTTGAATCCCATTCTGTTAATCAATGCCTTGTCTGCTGGAAGTCTAAATAGCCTAGGCAAATCGTTGCCTGGTTGCCCTTTTGGTGTAACGGTGCCTATTTCAACAAATCCAAATCCGAGTGCTTCTAATTCATGCAAGTATACTGCATTTTTATCGAAGCCTGCACCTAAACCAACGGGGTTTTTAAAATGCAAGCCCATTACTTCTTTTTGCAAATTAGTAGCCTTGTACTGAAATAGGTTTTTAAGTATGGCATCACCTAAACCTATTGAAGTTGCTATTTTTAAACAGTTCATAGAGAAATAATGTACTTTCTCTGGGGCTGCCTTAAATAGTAGATTTCTTAATAGTGGATACAAAGTCAAAAATTTTTGCGAAAATACCCCTAAAGAATGATTTAAAATTTAGTTGCATAAACAACTTTTAATCATTTTTACTACATTTGAATGATTAAATCAAGTTTATGCAAGAAGCCTATATAGTAGCGGGATTTAGAACCGCAGTTACTAAAAGTAAAAAAGGTGGATTCCGTTTTTTTAGACCCGATGATTTAGCCGTTGAGGTAATCAAAGGGTTAATGGCATCGGTACCACAGCTAGACTCGAAATTAGTAGATGATGTGATTGTTGGAAATGCTGTACCTGAAGCAGAACAAGGACTTCAGTTTGGTAGAGTAATTGCGGCAAAAGCCTTGGGTATTGAAGTGGCAGGTATCACCATTAATCGATATTGTGCAAGTGGATTAGAAAGTATTGCAACTGCAACTGCCAAAATCAGGTCTGGAATGGCTGAGTGTATTATTGCTGGTGGAACAGAGAGCATGAGTATGGTACCCACTGCAGGTTGGAAGACAGTTCCTTCTTATGCAATTGCAAAAGATGAGCCTGACTATTATTTAAGTATGGGGTTAACTGCAGAAGCAGTTGCAAAAGAATTTAATATATCAAGAGAAGATCAAGATGCTTTTGCTTATGCATCTCATATGAAAGCCAAAACAGCTATTGAAAATGGCTATTTTAAATCAGGCATTCTTCCAATTACAGTTGACGAAACTTATTTAAACGAAAAAGGTAAAAAAGCGGTTAGGTCATATATTGTAGATACTGATGAAGGATTAAGGGCTGATACTACTGTTGAAGGCCTTTCTAAACTTAAAGCTGCTTTTGCAGTAGGAGGGAGTGTAACTGCTGGTAATTCTTCTCAAACTAGTGATGGTGCTGCATTTGCTTTAGTAATGAGCGAGCGAATGATGTTGTCATTGGGGTTAACACCTATTGGGAGATTAGTGAATTGCGCTTCTGCTGGGGTTCATCCTAGAATCATGGGCATTGGCCCTGTTGCTGCAATACCAAAGGTTTTGAAGCAGGCAGGAATGAATTTGAGCGATATTGATTTGTTTGAATTAAATGAAGCATTTGCTTCTCAATCGCTAGCGGTAATTAGAGAGCTTGGATTAGACAGTACAAAAGTAAATATCAATGGTGGTGCTATTGCATTAGGGCACCCATTAGGTTGCACAGGTTGTAAATTGACTGTACAGTTGTTGAATGATATGAAGCGCTTGAATAAAAAATATGGTATGGTTACTGCCTGTGTGGGTGGTGGGCAAGGAATTGCAGGGATTATTGAAAATCTCTAATACATGATTTTTTTCATTTTTTGTGTTGAACATTTATCGGAACTTCACAAGAAATAAATGGATTATGAAAACCATCATTGTACCTACCGACTTTTCGTCTACTGCCAGTAATGCTGCTGATTACGCTGTTCATTTTGCTCAACAAGTGAAAGCGGAACGAATTGTTTTATTGCATGCTTATGAAATACCTGTGGCAATAGATCCAATGATGCCTGGTATTCAAATTCCAGAAATAGACAGTTTTAGAGAATCTGCAGAAAATAGACTCCTTCAGTTTAGGGCTAATTTACTCTCAAAGTATGTAGACACGGGGATTGTATTTGATGTGCTTGCTGTTTATGGATCCATCCTTTCTGCATTAGAAGATTATGCAGAAAAAGAATCAATAGAGTTAGTGGTAATGGGAATTACTGGTGGCGGTGCTTTAGCCGAAACCCTGATTGGTAGTAATACAGTGCATATTGCGGAACACAGCCATATCCCATTAATTATAGTGCCCGCTAAGTCAAGTTTCAAACCCATTCAAAAATTACTATTTGCATGCGATTTTAATGATGCAGAAAAATATATTCCGGTTGATCAAATTGGGTTAATACAACAATTAACTGGGGCTGAATTAATGGTTTTTAATGTTGAAGCAGAACCAAATGAATTTGAACAGACATTTCCAGGAACAGTCATGGGCGAGAGCTTTGCAGTACATACCGTCTTACAAAAATTGAACCCTAGCTATCACTTTTCACACGAAGAAAATTTTGTGAACGGGATTAACCAATTTGTAGATGAGCAACAAGTTGATTTAGTCATCACCGTACCCAAAGAACATAATTTCTTTGCGCAGTTATTTTCTTCTAGTCATACCAAGAAACTCGCTTTTCATAGCCATGTTCCCATTTTGGTAGTAAGTAAAAACAATTAGCTTAAGTATTTACCAACAATGGGCATTCTTCTTCCAACGCCAAAAGATTTTGGTGAAATACGAATGATGGGGCAAAACTGATTGCGCTTGTACTCGTTATTGTTGACCATTTTGAGCGTACGGTCTACTAATGCTGGATCAAATCCTTGAGACTTGATATTATTTGGGCTTTGTCTTTTCTCTATATATTGATACAATAATTTATCGAGCACTCCATAGTCTGGTAAACTATCACTGTCTTTTTGATTGGGTCTTAGTTCTGCACTAGGAGGCTTACTAGTGATATTGTGCGGAATAATTTCTCTTGATTGGTTGATGTATCTGGCTAATTCGTACACTTGTAATTTATAACAGTCACCTAATACACCAAGACCACCTGCCATATCACCATACAAAGTTCCATAACCGGTAGCCAATTCGCTTTTATTAGACGTATTTAATAATACATAACCAAACTTATTGGCAATAGCCATTAATATATTTCCTCTACTTCTGCTTTGAATATTTTCTTCGGCTAATGAAAAGGGTAAGTCTTTAAACAAAGGCTTTAAAGTTTGTAAAAAGCTTTCGTATACTTGATCTATTCGAACAATATCATAGGGGTTATTTAAATTCTTACTGAGTGCAACCGCATCATTCACAGAGTGATCTGTTGAATATGGGGATGGCATCAAAATGGCTCTTACATTTTCTGCACCCAGCGCATCACAAGCTATGGCCAATGTTACAGCAGAATCAATCCCCCCTGAAGATCCAAGAATTGCTTTGGTGAAACCCATTTTCCCAAAATAATCCTTAATGCCAAATACCAATGCTTGATAAACTTGCTCAATATTTAATTGAGGATCTAACGTTGCAGGGTTTAATTCTTTTTCAGGTATTCTACTTGCTGGTTCTAAAATTGGTCCGTTGATGAATCCATCTTCATTTAATTCAACCCAGTCTAATGCTTCTTCAAACATTGGGAAGGCTTTCATTAAATTGGCTTCTTTGTCAAAAACCAAAGATGCTCCATCAAAAACAATTTCTGTTTGGCTTCCTACTGCATTGCAGTAAAATAATGGAATTTTATATTTTAAAACATTTGATTTGATGACGGCTTTTCGGTCTTCATCATGCGTGTAATCAAATGGCGATGCACTTAAATTGAGCATGATATCTGGATTGAATTTCATCAATTCATCCATAGGGCAAATTCGATACAGTGGGTTGTCTCCTAAATTCCAAATGTCTTCGCAAATAGTCACTGCCAGCTTCTTGCCTTTAAATTCAATAATGTTCCACTCATATGCAGGTTCAAAATAACGGTACTCATCAAACACATCATAAGTTGGTAATAATGTTTTATGAACTACTGCTTTTACTTCTTTTTCATATAAAAAATAGGCAGCATTAAATAAGTCTTTGCCTTTTAAATGTTTGTTTTTTACCGGACTTCCAATTAATACGCCAATAGAATCGGCATGGACTTTAATGGTATTGATTGCCACATTGCATTGCTCAATAAAATCTTCAAATTCAACAAAATCTCTTGCAGGATATCCCGATACGGTCATTTCACTAAAAAGGATTAAGTCTCCACCTGCTGCTTTAGCAGTTTCAATGGCTTCTATTATCTTTTTGGTGTTTAACTCAAAATTGCCAATATGATAGTTTTGTTGTGCTATGAATATTTTCATAGAACAAATTTCATCAATTTAACAACATGATTGCAATCCTTTCCGTTAATTCGTTCTATGAATACAAGGATGCTTGCTTTATTTTTATTGATATTATTGTTTTCGTGCAATAGCCATGATAATGCTCCTGATGTTTCTGGGATAAAAATTCAGCTACAAGAACAGCACTTCGAAGAAGATTTTTTTGCAATGGATACGCTTCAACTCGAAGCTTCTATTGCTGCATTAGACAAGAAATATCCTGATTTTACTACGGTTTTCCTGACGAATATTCTTGCACTGATGCCTCAAAGAGAGCCTGAAGATTTGAAAGCTTTTTTTCGCGTTTATCAGCCTTTTTACAAGCAGTATGCAGCTATTTTTAGTGAGCAAAAAAAGCAAGCTAAAGCAATCAAAACGGGCTTACAGTATGTGAAAAATTATTTCCCATCTTATCCCTTGCCTACCAAATTGATCAGTTTTATTGGTCCTGTTAACAGCTATGGTTGTATTCTTACCAAAGATGCTATTGCAATTGGAGCACAATTGTTTATGGGCAAAGACCACCCAATCTATACGAGTGCAGAGGGTATGGCTATGTATCCAGCTTTTATCTCCAGAAAATTTGAGCCAGCTTATATACCTGTTAGCGCAATGAAAAATATAGTATTAGACATGTATCCTGAACAATTGTCTGGTAAACCCTTGATTGCTCAAATGATTGAATTAGGAAAACGGATATATGTGATAGACCATTTACTCCCTCAGCTTTCCGACACTTTAATTACGGGTTATTCTGCTAAACAATTGGAAGCTTGTTTGAGTAATGAAAAAAATATCTGGAGTTTTTTTATTCAGAATGACCTTTTGTACAAGTTAGATCCTCAATTAGTACGAGAATATGTTACGGAAGGACCTTTTACACAAGCTTTTGGGAAAGAATCTCCTGGTAATATTGGCCAGTTTTTAGGGTGGCAAATAGTACAAAAATGGATGAAAAAAAACAGCGACATGTCTTTTGATGCGCTTATGAAAAAAGACCCACTACAATTATTTGAAGAATCAAGATACAAGCCCAGTTAATTCATTTTTGCTGGAGCAATCAAATCAAAAGAGGGGATGGGCACATTAAAATTCTGCTTAGTATATTGGTTTTGCAAAGTATAACTCCCTTGCATTTTACCCATTTCGGTTTTTAAATTACATCCGCTTACATAAGTGTATTGCTCTCCTGGCGCTAGAATGGGCTGAACGCCTACTACTCCTTCGCCTTCTACCTCTCTATGTTCTGCATTGCTATCAAAAATAAACCAATGCCTTCTTAAAAGTTGAACGGTAAACTTGTTATGGTTTTCTATAGTAATTCGGTAAGCAAACATGAATTCTCCTTTCAACGGGTTGCTGTAATCGGACTGGTAGAATACTTCTACAGTGATTTCAATACCTGCTGAAATTTTAGAAACCATAGATATAAAGATTAATCATTGTAAATGTAGGTAAATTAACATTCTATAAGGGTAAATTCATCAAATATTCGTGTGAATAAATGCTTAAAATGATTGAATCAGCTGTACTTTTGCAGCACTAAAAAAGACGATTATGACTAAAATTGCCGTAGCTAAAGGAGATGGAATTGGTCCAGAAATCATGGACTCCGTTTTATCCATATTTGATGCCGCCAAAGTGCCCTTAACTTATGAAGTGGTAGATATGGGTAAATGGGTATTTGACAAAGGATATAGTAATGGTATGACCCCTGAAGCGCAGCAAACCATAGAGTCATTGGGCATTCTTTTTAAAGGACCTATGGAAACTCCAAAAGGAAAAGGAGTAAAAAGTGTAAACGTAACTGCCCGTAAAACTTGGAATACCTATGCTAATAAAAGAACTTTCCAGTCTTTGCATGGGGTAGATACTGTGTTTAGCAAAGCGGGTATTCCTATTGATATTACTATTGTTAGAGAAAATATTGAAGATACTTATGGTGGTATTGAGCATATGCTTACTAATGACGTGGCATTAAGCAGAAGATTTATCACTCGTCCTGGTAGCATGCAAGTGATTCGCTATGCGTTTGAAATGGCTAAAAAGAAGGGCTGCAAAAGAATTACTTGCGGCCACAAGGCCAATATTATGAAGCTAACGGATGGTTTGTTTTTGGAAGTGTTTTATGAGATTGCCAAAGAATATCCTGAGTTAAAAGCAGATGATGTTATTGTAGATGATTTATGTATGAAATTGGTAAGCAAGCCTGATCTTTTTGATGTGGTGGTTTTAACCAATTTACAAGGAGATATAGTAAGTGATTTGTGCGCTGGTTTAGTGGGTGGATTAGGTTTTGCCCCTTCTGCAAATATTGGGGACCATATTTCTATTTTTGAAGCAGTTCATGGAACAGCTCCTGATATAGCTGGTAAGAACATTGCAAACCCAACTGCTTTATTATTAAGCGGTATTGGCATGTTGCGTCATTTAGGTTTAATGCAGTCTGCATCAATGATTGAGAATGCATTATTATATACCCTAGAAAGCGGTAAGCATACAGGAGATTTTGGCGAAAAAGGAACACCTGCGTTGAATACAACTGAATTTGCCAATGCAATCATTGCCAATTTTGGTCAAAAGCCTGCACATAACCCTAGGCCTGATATGACGGATGTTTCTGTAACTCCTACCATTTTTGCTTTAGAGAATAATCCCATGCTAGAAACAAAAGACACCAATAATGAATTCATTGTTGGGGTTGATATGTTTATTGAGAGTAACGAGCAACCTACTATAGTAGCGGATAAATGTTTAAAACATACATTAGACTTATTTAAATTGGTTACAATTAGCAATAGAGGTACGCAGGTTTGGCCTAAAGGATCTGTTTACACAAATCTGATAAATCAATACCGTTGTAGGTTTGAAAGCGTGGGCGATGTTCCACTTACACAGATTGACATTATTGAGCTCTATAAAAGACTTACGGCAGATTTTAAAGTTTGTTCCACAGAGATATTGAACATGTGGGGAGATAAAAAAGCGTATAGTCTTGCACAGGGGCAATAATTGAGTTGATTTTTAACGTAATTTCACGGCTCATTTAAAGCATATAGAACAATGGCTGAAGTGATTTTGATGCCCCGATTAAGTGATACAATGACCGAAGGGGTAATTGCCGCCTGGCATAAAAGAGTGGGTGATACAGTTCAGAAGGGCGACTTACTGGCTGAAATTGAGACTGATAAAGCTACCATGGAGCTAGAAAGTTACCAGGATGGCGTTCTACTACATATAGGAACTCCTGATGGAGGTAAATTGCAGGTGAACGATTTATTAGCCATTTTTGGTAAACCAGGGGAAGATATAACCGAATTAGTTAAAATACATGGTGGCGGTGCAACAGCGCCTATATCAACTGCGGAATCAGTGGCTGCTCCAACTGTTGAGCCTGCTGAACCAGCCGCAGCTTCAATCCCTACGAATGTAGCCCCTGCAACTGATTTTGCTTCAATGGAAGAAGTGGTATTAATGCCTCGATTAAGCGATACAATGACGGAAGGGGTGATTGCTTCATGGCAAAAAAATGTGGGAGACGTTGTTAAAAAAGGAGAAGTTCTGGCTGATATAGAAACAGATAAAGCCACAATGGAACTGGAAAGTTACAAGGATGGTATTTTATTGTATCAAGGAGCTAAAGCGGGTGAGAAAATATTAGTAAACGACTTGTTATGTATAATTGGCAAGGATGGATTGGATGTTGCCGCAATTGTTACTGGCTTAAAAGCTGGTGCTAGTGCGGTTTCCACACCTGTTGTTGAAACTACTCCTGCCGCTCCAGCAGCGCCTGTAGCTGTTGCTGAGCCTGTTGTTGAACAAGCTGTTGTGAATAGTGGTAGAATTTTTGCCTCTCCTTTGGCAAAAAGAATTGCTGCCGAAAAAGGCATTGATTTAAAATTTGTAAAGGGTTCAGGCGATAATGGTAGAATTACGAAAATTGATATTGACCAATATGTTCCTGCATCCACAGTTGCCCCTGCAGCTCCTGTTGCTCAATCTGCAGCTCCTGTAGTTAGCAATGCGGTAGCTGGTCAGGTAAGCTTTACGGATGTGCCTGTGTCTCAAATGCGTAAAGTAATTGCGAAGCGTTTAAGTGAAAGTTTATTTACTGCGCCTCATTTTTACTTAACCATGCAAATTGATATGGATGCCGCAATTGCTGCAAGAACTAAAATCAACGAAGTGGCTTCGGTGAAAGTGAGCTTTAATGATCTAGTTGTAAAAGCAACGGCGATGGCATTGAAAAAGCATCCAAAAATCAATAGCAGTTGGATGGGTGATTTCATCAGATACAATGATCATATTAATATAGGTGTTGCTGTTGCAGTAGATGAAGGATTATTGGTTCCTGTGGTAAGATTTGCTGATGGTAAATCATTGAGCCAAATTGGAGCTGAAGTAAAAGACTTTGCTCAAAGAGCAAAAGATAAAAAATTGCAACCATCTGATTGGGAAGGAAGCACATTTACTATTTCTAACTTAGGTATGTTTGGTATTGATCAATTCACTGCCATTATTAATCCTCCAGATGCTTGTATTTTAGCAGTAGGTGGTATATCTCAAGAGCCTGTTGTGAAAAATGGTCAAGTGGTTCCAGGTAATATTATGAAATTGACGTTAAGTTGCGACCACCGTGTTGTGGATGGTGCAACTGGAGCTGCATTCTTACAAACCTTGAAGCAATTACTAGAAGAGCCGGTTAGAATGCTTGTGTGATTTTAGCAAAGTAATTTTTTCTTTCGCCAATAAAGACGAGACATTTGAAATAAATAAAAAACCTCACATTTAGTGAGGTTTTTTATTTTGGGAAAGAAGCATTTATGTTAGTGATCCCAATCACAACCAATGGGTGCGCCTGGGGGAATTTCTTTATGTTCTGGTAAACTGATTTCTTTGGGGTTATTTATTCTTTCTATAGCATATCCAAAATGTGCAATATCTGTTCCGGCTTTTACCATATTCTCTGCATACTTTTTCAATAGTGCTAAACGGTTATGACTGATGGATTGAACAGCATAATTAGACTGTTCATTTTGACTCAAAGCTATTAGCCATGTTAGAACCATTTGTTGTGTTTGTTTTTGAACTTCTCTAGCCAAACCCTTTTCTGGTGCGGCTTTCCAAGTAGCATTAATAATAGCATCTAACACATCATCCCATCCTGGTGTTCCAGCCATCGCCTTTAGTTGAACCAAACGATTTGCTCGCTCCGCATTAAATAAAAAGGATAATTCAAAATGAGTCAATGCTTCCGCAGCAGCTAGTGGATCAAAACTCATCCCTGTTCTTTTAGGAAAAACTTCGCCAACACCATTGAACATTGGTGGTCTGGGTGGAATCAATTGTACAATTCTATTGGGTAATGTTAGAACACTCGGAGACAATGTTTTAAGCATCGCATTCAACGCTTTCAATTGAGTAGCTGCTGGCAAAACAGTTGGTTGAACCTGCTTGTCTCCTCTAACATTGTAACTATAATTCATACCTCCAATTAATTTACTGACCGCTTCGGCTTGATAGCGATGATAATTATAAACAGGTACCAAAACATCTTCTAAAGTACTCATCGGAGTATTCGGCCGAATGTTTGCTTCTGAAAACTGGTCCAATGCTTTTTGCCTTACCGATAATACATTGTTGAGTTCTGCAACTGGATCACTATCATTATCCCATAAATGGGCATCTGGATGAAATCCACTGACAGCTCTAGCATCTGCATCTGCTATAAATTGCAATCCTTTCTGTTGGTTTTCTTCTAATAATTTATTCAATGCAGCTGTTTCATCTGTGCCATTTGGGAAATGACTATAGCCATACATAATGGCACGTTTATCCCATTCTCCAATTTCATTGGTATACACTTTACTAAAATCGATGGCTCCTTTTGCATTAATAAATACAGCAGGATGCGGATAATCCATGACCGAAGCGCGATTGTTTACACTAGATGCGAAGTTGTGTTGTAAACCAAGGGTATGGCCTATTTCGTGCGCAGATAATTGTCTTAGTCTTTGCAAAGCCGCTTCTCTCATAGTTGCCGGAACAGGCTTTCCTGTTTCATACGGAGAGAGTAATCCTGTAAAAATTAAATAGTCTTGTCTAACCCGTAATGACCCAAGCGTTACTTGACCCTTAATGATTTCTCCCGTGCGGGGATCGGTAACGGATGCACCATAACTCCAACCCCTAGTAGATCGATGCACCCAGTTTATCATATTGTAACGAATGTCCATTGGGTCGGCAGAATCGGGCAATATTTTGACGATAAATGCATTTTTAAATCCGGCTGCTTCATAGGCTTGGTTCCACCATTTAGCCCCATCCAATAAAGCAGAACGAATGGGTTCAGGAGTTCCATTGTCTAGATAGTATACAATTGGCTTAACGGGTTCACTTATTGCAGCAGTAGGATCTTTTTTAAACAAGCGATGTTTGGCTATCACCATTTGTTGAATGGGCTCTGTAAAATCACTACTATAATCAAAATAGGATTTCCCATTATAACCACTTCTGATATCGTATTTACGGGGTTTAAATTGGTTGTCGGGCAACTGTACAAAAGAATGGTGCATTCGCAAAGTGATGGCTTCGGAGGAAGGACTCACCGTTCTTATTAGTCTACCTGCATCTGAGCCACCCACAAAGCTGATCATCGCTTCAAACTCAGAATTCAAAGGGAAATTTTTAGTGTTATTTATATAAATAGCAGAACGAGCTTCATTGAATGAATAATTTCCCTGGCGCATACTTCTTATTTTGTCAGCCACGCCATGTGCATCTCTAATTAAAAATGGGTTCATGTCAATTAAATAGGTTCCGTTTTCTTCTGCTTCAATAGTAAAAGAAGCAATGGTGGAAGAAGCAAAGGATTCTGCAACTGCTTTCTGCTCTTGTATATCAGTAGAACTTGCCCTATAATCGTAGTTGGGTTGTATAAGCAATAATTTTTTACCTACTTTATGAAAATACACAATGCGGGTATTCCCTATTTGCCCTCTGTCTAGTCCAATATCATTCGATCCTAAGCCAGCAGGCAAACTATTTACGTATAAAAATTCTTGGTTCAATTGAGTTACCAACAACCATATTTTACCATTATTGGTATCGTACCAAAATGGAAAAAAACCATCCATTTTTTTCATGGATTTGGTTTTTTCTATAATGCCAGCATTGTTTTGTGCATCTGCATTGAACATAAAAAAACATGCCAAAACGAGGGTCCATTTTTTCATAAGAACTATTTTAAAATCATTGGGATGAATGTAAAATAAAAGACCCTGCTCTTATAAAATAAAAACAGGGTCATAATATTTATACTGATAAAACTTAACCGTTGTTTTCTGAACTAGGTGTTTCAGGAGTAAAAAGTGTTGGTGTTTCAACAGCAACTGGTTCTGCTGCAGGTACAACTGGCGTAACAGGTACAACTGGTGCAACTTTTTTAGCCGGAGCTGGTTTTTTAGCTGGTGCAGCTTTTTTTGCAGGGGTTGTTTTTTTAGCAACTACCACTTTTTTAGCTGGAGCTGGTTTTTTAGCTGGTGCAGCTTTTTTTGCAGGAGTTGTTTTTTTAGCAACTACCACTTTTTTAGCTGGAGCAGCTTTTTTAACCGCTTTTTTAGGGGCTACTTTTTTGGCTGCTTTTTTAGGAGCTGCTTTTTTAGGGGCTACTTTTTTAGCTGGAGCAGCTTTTTTAACCGCTTTTTTAGGGGCTACTTTTTTGG
>JBBAJU010000002.1:23469-134291 GCA_040403845.1 Sediminibacterium sp. | reverse complement strand
ACTTTTTTAGCTGGAGCAGCTTTTTTAACCGCTTTTTTAGGGGCTACTTTTTTGGCTGCTTTTTTAGGAGCTGCTTTTTTA
The DNA here is from genome assembly GCA_040403845.1 of Sediminibacterium sp. GTDB lineage: Bacteria > Bacteroidota > Bacteroidia > Chitinophagales > Chitinophagaceae > Sediminibacterium. The sequence goes on along the minus strand of JBBAJU010000002.1, from coordinate 134,210 downwards.
GCGGCTTTCTTTTTACTTGCTTTTGCCATGATGGAGTTAGTTTGAATGAAAAGTTTTAGAAAAACAGTAAGTTAGAATATTTTTTTCAAAAAAATTTAATTTCATTGTAGCCTATTTTTTTTTGCTTTTTATATAGCCGTTTTTTTGTAACCAAAGCAACACTTTGTCTCGCTGATCCCCTTGAACAATGGCCTCTCCATCTTTAGCACTACCACCTGTTCCACAGAAATTCTTTAATTGTTTAGCAAGTACTTCAAGATCATTTTCTGAACCTACAAATCCAGTGATTAAAGTCACTGTTTTTCCACCTCTTTGTTTTTTGTCTAATTGTATAACCAAAGTTTGTTTGGCAGGCTCTAAGGTTACCAATGCTTCGTCTGCTGATCTATTAAATTGAAAGTTGGGATCTGTACTGTAAACAAAACCAGCCTGATCCGCTATATTTTTCTTACTCATGCACTTTTTTTTGAAAGAATAAGCGAAAATACAGTACCCTTCCCAATTTCGCTGCTCACTTTTATACTCCAATCGTATTTAAGAATTGAATCCGCTCAATTGCAGAACCTTTTTTTGCAATCAGGTTTTCAATACTGTCTTTTGCAAAAGATTGTGCATATAAATTGGGTACATTAAAGAAAAAGTGGTTAATTCATTTTTCACGAATAAGTTTATAAGCAAAACACTAAAAAAGCGCGCCATTTTTAGCATTTTTTTTCAACTCGGTTATTTATTTCACGAATGAGGCTTTTAAACTTAAATCGATGCTTTGGGCTTGATGAATTAACCCTCCAACACTAACAAAGTCAACACCCGTTTGAGCATATTCTTGAATATTTGATCGATTAATACCGCCGCTAGCTTCTGTCTCTATTTTACCCTTAATTAATTGAAGTGCATCAGCCACCAAATTAGGACTAAAGTTGTCTAACATGACCCTATCAACTTTATCTATAGCATGATCACATATTAGCTGAACGTCTTCTAAATTTCTGGTCTCTACTTCAATTTTAAGCGGATTTTCTAAATTAGAGGAATAGTCATACGCTTTATTGATGGCTTTTATAATACCCCCGCAGTAATCAATATGATTGTCTTTGAGCATAATCATATCGAATAAACCAAAACGATGGTTAGTGCCCCCACCAATTTTGACAGCTTCTTTCTCGAGTAATCTAAAATTGGGTGTTGTTTTTCTAGTGTCTAATAATCGGGTATGGTAACCTTTTAATAGACTAGTATAACTAGCTGTTAAAGTAGCAATACCACTCATTCTTTGCATGCAGTTTAAAACCAATCTTTCACCTTTAAGGATTGTATGGACTGAAGCCGTAATTTCAAAAGCAATTTCACCTGGTTGAATCTCGTCTCCATCTTTTTTAAATGCAGTAAAACAACTCTCCGGCTCTAATTGGTTGAAAATCTTTTTTGCAACTTCAATTCCAGCAAGAATGCCGCCCTCTTTTATTTTGAGTACCGCCTTCCCTTTTTGGGTAGCAGGAATACAACTTAAAGTGGAATGATCTCCACTTCCAATATCTTCTTTTATTGCTTGATTAACAAGATGAGATAAGGCAATATCAAATGAGTTCATAAATGCTTTTTAGCTAATTCGCATAGTGATAATATACAGGGTCCCGTTCTTTTGCTTTAGCTGCACAGTAATGCTGTAACTTTTACCCGATGTAGTTAATTTCCCTAGTATGTAAACTAAATTGCCCTTACCACCATCGGATACTTTTTCAAACCCTTTAATATTATTGTCTGAATAGAATAATTTTAAAGCCATAGCGGCCTGATTCTTACTCATATTCTTTACTTCGTCTTTGTCTAAAAGCTTCATGTCTACATAATCGTCTAGATAGGTAGTAATCAAATCTGGGTTAGCCGTTTTTAATGCCCTAACCACCATATCTGTTTCCGTTTGCGCATTGATATTTGCAAAACCCGCTATTATAAAACAAATGCTTAAGATCCAGTGCTTCATAAATTTCATTTTAGCTTAAATGTGCTATAATCATGCCAAAAATGAGCATTTTTACCGATTTGATAAATGTACATCCAAAAGCTGAATGAGAAATAGATTAACTTTAACGCATGAGCAAAAAAGTAATATTAATCATCATGGATGGCTGGGGTTTAGGTCAAGTTAAGTCTGCTGATGCCATCCAAAATGCGAACGTGCCTTTTGTGAGTAGCTTATACCCCACCTACCCAAATACTACTTTAACAACTTGCGGTGAACAAGTAGGTCTTCCTGATGGTCAAATGGGCAATAGTGAAGTTGGTCATTTAAATTTAGGTGCCGGAAGAATAGTGTATCAAGAATTGCAGAGAATCAATGTTGCCGTTAAAGATGGGTCTTTGGCCACTAATTCAGTTTTATTAGATGCTATTCATCAAGCAAAGCAAACAGGCAAAAAACTTCACTTACTAGGTTTGTTAAGTGATGGTGGAGTGCACTCGCATACCAATCATTTAAAAGCGATTTGTTCTATTTGTCAAGAGCAGGGGCTAAGTAATGTTTTTATACATGCTTTCACCGACGGAAGAGATACCGATCCTAAAAGTGGATTAGGGTACATTCAAGACGTAGAAGCCCATCTTAAAAAGACTGTTGGTAGCATTGCAACCGTAAGTGGTCGATATTATGCAATGGATAGAGATAAGCGCTGGGAGAGAGTGGCTTTGGCTTACCATTGTTTGGTAAATGCAAATGGGAATCATGCACACAATGCTGCAGAAGCTATTCAGGAGAGTTATAATCAGGGAATTACCGATGAATTTATTTTACCTACTGTAATTACCCAAATGGATGGCAAACCAGTAGCTCAAATAGCAGAAGGGGACATTGTTATTGCCTTTAATTTCAGAACCGATCGCTGTAGGGAAATCACTGAAGTGCTTACCCAGAAAGCTTTTCCTGAACAAAATATGCATCCATTGAATTTGCATTATACAACTATGACCATGTATGATCAAACATTTAAAGGAGTGAATGTGATATTTGAAAACGATAATTTAACCAACACTCTTGGAGAAGTATTAGCGGCTCACGGCAAAAAACAAATAAGAATAGCAGAAACAGAAAAATATCCTCATGTAACTTTTTTCTTTAGTGGAGGTAGGGAAGAACCTTTTGAAGGGGAGACTAGAATCATGGCTCCGTCTCCTAAAGTGGCTACCTATGATTTACAGCCTGAAATGAGTGCTGCAGAAATAACGGAAAAAATTTTACCTGAAATTGCTGCCGAATCGGCCGATTTTATTTGTTTAAATTTTGCTAATGCCGACATGGTAGGTCATACAGGCGTTTTTGAAGCAGTTGTTAAAGCTGTTGAAACGGTGGATGCTTGTGTTTCAAAAATTGTGACTTTGGCGGTTGAACATGGTTATACTATTTTCTTAACCGCAGATCATGGTAATGCTGATTATATCATCAATGAGGATGGGTCTCCTAATACTGCACATACACTTAATCCGGTGCCATTATTTATAATAGATAAAGAATGGAGGGGCAAGCTATCTGCGGGAAAATTAGCGGATATAGCACCTACTATCCTAACTTTTATGCAAGTTCCTATTCCTACTCAAATGACTGGAAATATTTTAACCAATTAAAAAGCAAACCATGATAAAAAAATTGCTCTTAGCACTATTAGTTGTTTTACTTGTTCTACAAGCTTTTAGGCCCGAAAAAAATAATTCTGGAAACAAAGAAAATGATATCAGTTCCTTATATCCAGTTCCAACTAACGTTGAGCAAATTTTAACGAAGGCATGTAATGACTGTCATAGCAATAACACCGTGTACCCTTGGTATGCAGAAATACAACCCGTTGCATGGTGGTTAGATGATCACGTAAAAGATGGAAAAAAACACTTGAATTTTAATGAATTTGCTTCGTATAGATTGGCAAAGCAATACCATAAGTTAGAAGAAGTTTTTGATGAAGTAAAAGGAGGTGAAATGCCTTTAGAATCTTATACTGTTGTGCATGGAGATGCTAAACTTACTGAAGCAGAAAGAAGTGTTTTAATGGACTGGTCTGTTGCAGTAAGAGATACCATGAAAGCGCGCTTCCCTGCTGATAGTTTAATTCTAAAGAAGACCAAATAGACCCAATAGGTTAGAATTTTAAAGGTTGATGATTGCATGTGTAGAAAGAAATTGATTTTCAGCTTGGTATTGATGGCAAGTGCCTTGGGTATTAAAGCACAACAAACTGATACAGCAAAAGTGAATGCTAAGTTGCTGGATGATGTGGTTGTTTATTCAAGCCGCTTTGCTGAGAAATTTAAACGAGTAGCACAAACAATTGATGTGCTAAAAACCCGTGAGCAGCTTAATTTCCAACTCAATACAGCGGATGCTCTAATTAATTCAGGAAAGTTATTTGTTCAAAAAAGTCAGCAAGGCGGTGGGAGTCCTGTCATTAGAGGCTTCGAAGCCAGTCGAATTTTACTGGTAGTAGATGGAGTTAGAATGAATAATGCAATTTACCGTGCTGGTCATTTGCAAAATATCATCACCATTGATAATATGGTTTTAGACCGTATGGAGATTTTATATGGTCCTTCTTCTACGCTATTTGGAAGCGATGCTTTAGGAGGGGTGATTAGTTTAACAACCAAAGACCCTATTTTATCAAACAATAATAAAACCCAAATTTCCGGTGCAGCTACACTTCGTTATTCTAGTGCTATGCAAGAAAATAGGGGAAATATTCAATTAAATATTGGAGGAAAACAATGGGCTTCTTTCACTTCTGTTAGTTATGGCAGTTTTGGAGATTTAATTCAAGGGAACAATAGAAGTGCTGCATATCCAAACTTTGGCAAGAGAAATGTATTTGTGGAAAGGGCTGGAAATCTTGACATCATTGTTCCGAACCCCAATCCCAATAAACAAGTTGGCTCTGGATATAAACAAGTTGATATAACACAGAAGTTTTTATATCAAGCAAGCAAAAAAGTGCAACATGTTTTAAATTTTCAATTCTCAAATACCAATGATATTCCACGTTATGACCGTTTGTCTGAAATGAATGGGGCAAGACCGGTTTTTGCAGAATGGTACTACGGGCCGCAAATTAGAAATATGGCTGCTTATCATTTAACTGCTAAAGAACAAGATGGTTTTTTTAAAGATATTAAGATAACTGCGAGTTTTCAGGATATTGAAGAGAGTAGAATTACAAGAAGATTTCAAAATAACAACAAAGATTTTAGGTGGGAAAGGGTGCATATTTTTGGGTTGAATATAGATGCTAAACATTATTATGGCAGGCACGAACTTCATATAGGCGCAGAATCATATAGTAATTATGTGAAGTCTACCGCTGAGCGAGTAAATATTGTTTCTGGTAACAAAAGCCGTATTACTACTCGGTATTCCGATGGTCCTACTACAATGGGATCGCATGCATTATTTGCTCAACATACTTTTAAAATTTCAGATCACTTAACCATTAATGATGGCTTGAGATTTAATTTAGTTCAACTAAATGCTCAGTTCGTAGATACGGCATTAACTCGATTCCCTTTTACTAAAGCGAGGCAGAGCAACCAAGCGCTAACAGGAAATATCGGTATAGTATATGCTTCCAAAAATAATTTAAGAACTGCCTTAGTTTTCAGTACTGGTTTTAGGTCTCCCAATGTAGACGATTTAGCCAAAGTATTCGATTCACGAACTGGATTGGTAGTTGTGCCTAATACCAATATTAGGCCTGAGTATACATATAATGTAGAGTGGAATCTTAATAAATATGGGGCTGTTTTTAGTTATGGTGCAGCAGTTTTTTATACTGCTTTTAATAATGCATTAGTGTTAGATCGCTTTTTATTTAATAGTCAAGACAGCATCCTGTATAGTGGTGTACAAAGCGGGGTGTATGCATTACAAAACAAAGCAAGGGCCAGATTATATGGATTAACTTTAAATGCCTCGATGCAATTTGCCAAAACCCTTACTGCAGAGGGTGTTATTAATTTTACCAGAGGTCAATTTAGAGATGTCATTAATGGTAGAACCCCTTTAGATCATATTCCTCCAACACATGGGAGGGTTGCTGTAAAGCACCAGGGGGCTAAGTGGAATGCAGACCTCACTGTATTATTTAACGGTTGGAAAAGATTAGCCGATTATAATCCCAACGGGGAAGATAATTTGCAATATGCTACTCCTGACGGAATGCCTGCATGGTATACCCTCAATTTTAAATCTTCTATACACTTGAAAAATAGCTTTCAATTACAAGTTGCATTAGAAAATATATTAGACCGCAACTACCGTTATTTTGCAAGCGGGATTTCTGCCCCTGGTAGAAATTTGTCTGTTTCTTTAAGGGCTGCTTTTTAGTGGCTGCTTTTGATTAATTTGCGGCATGGAAATTAAAAAAGCTGTTTACGTTATCTCAAATGCCGATTATAAAGCCTGTCCTGCTCCGGACAGACCTGAATTTGCTTTTATTGGTAGGAGTAACGTGGGCAAGTCTTCTTTAATCAATATGTTGTGCAAAAACAATAAGCTCGCAAAAACATCTTCCGCTCCAGGTAAAACCCAACTCATTAATCATTTTGAAATTGAGAGTAATAATAAATCGAATCAAGGGTTTAAAAAATGGTATCTAGTAGATTTACCTGGGTATGGTTTTGCCAAAGTAGCCCAAAGTAGTAGAAGACGGTGGGAACAAATGATTGAAAATTATTTGCGTAAAAGAGAAAATCTGGTGAACGTTTTTGTACTCATCGACAGTAGACATAAGCCTCAAAAAATTGATTTAGAATTCATTAGTCAACTCGATAAATGGCAGATCCCTTTTAGTTTGGTATTCACTAAAACTGATAAAGAAAAACCTGCAGTAGTTGCTAATAATATTCAAGCATTTTTAAATACACTTAGAAGCACATGGCAATTTTTACCACAGCATTTTGTTACTAGTGCAGAAAAACACCAGGGACGAGAGGAGGTTTTAGCTTTTATTCAAATGAAAAATGAATCAGTTGCCTAAAACTGTTTCTATTGCTTTTGCTTTGAGCAAGCATTCTTCATATTCTTGTTCTGGATTACTATAAATAGTAATTCCACTCCCTACTAAGTAGCTTAAATAATGGTTCTGTGAATTATACAATATGCTTCTGATTACAACATTAAAATCGAAGTCTTTATTTGGATTGATATATCCCACTGCTCCTGAAAATATTCCTCTTTGTATGGGCTCGTATTGTTGAATTAATTCCATTACTTTTTTCTTAGGTGCACCCGTCATGCTACCCATGGGGAATCCTGATTCAACCAACGCCTCAATACCTATGCCTTCTAAGAGTTGACCACTAATCGTAGAAATCATTTGATGGACTTGCGGGAAGCTATAGATACCATACAATTCATCTACTTGAACAGTACCTGCTTTGCATACCCTACTAAAATCGTTTCTCACTAAGTCTACCACCATTACGTTTTCACTTCTGTCTTTGCTGCTATGGAATAATTGATTTTTGAGCAACTCATCTTTTTCAATATTCGCTAGTTCTCTTTTTACAGTTCCTTTAATGGGTTGCGATATAATTGTATTCCCTTGCTTTTTTAACCAACGTTCAGGGCTTGCACAAATCAGGTGAGATTCTTTTTCTTTATAATAACAAGCAAATGGAGTAGGTGATAAGGCGGTTAACTGAGCATATAATTTAACGGCGTCAATGGCTGTATCAATAGAATGAAATTCTTGACAATAATTAATTTCATAACAATCCCCTTTTTGAATGTGTAGCAACAAGTTTTCTATAGTTGATAGATATATATCCTTGCTAATACTAGGAGTTGTTTTGATAGGACTGCTTTTTTCTATGCTTGGTTTAACTGCAGTTATTTCGGTAAATATTGCTTCTGGTTGCAATGAATAACTCTCAATTACCAAAGAATGGTTGTTGAGTGATAAAATATGATCAGGCCTAAAAAAGAATGCATCGCTAAAATTAATTGGGTTCTTTTTTTGTAAATCATTTAGTTGATTTGAATGGTAACCATACCCAAAATGACCAAAAAGCCAGTCTTGATTGGTTTCATAAAAAACATCAATGGATTTGGCTGTATTTGCCCCTGTAATGCTAGATATTTCTCCTGCAGCTGCTATACACTCAATAGAATGATGTTCAGATTGGTACTGGTGATTGTCTAAAAAAGAGCAAACATTAAATTGGCTAACCCAATAAAGTATTTGCTCTTTTATTTTCGGTAAATTCTTGACAGAAAAAACCTGCTTAGTTCTTTTCAAATTGGTATCAACTTTTAAAAGTCGTCGTCTTCATCGTCGTCAAAGCCACCGCTTTTGTCGTTAAACAAGTCGAATTCCTTAAAGTCTTCATCTACTTTAAAGTCATCGTCTTCATCTTCTTTTTTCTTACCACCACCAGAAGCTTTTTTAGCCTTACTTTTTGGAAGATCAAATTCTTCAAAATCAGGATCCCAACTATCGTCTTCTTCAGTAGCTTCCCAATCATCTGCGTTTTCATCATCATCATCAATGTCATCGTCGTCGTCGTCATCACTTTTTTTAGCGGATGATTTTGCACCTGCTTTTTTAGCAGTAGACTTTACAATGGGTTCATCGTCTTCCAAATCGTCATCGTCATCATCATCTTCCTTTTTTTTTGCTTTAGGAGAAGGTTTCCTAGCGGCTGCTTTAGCCGGTACTTTAGGGGTTGAGGATTTCTTATCCTTATCAGACTTCGCTGCCATATTTCTAATAAGATTTAGAGCGTAAAATTTGTACGCAAAATTTTATTAACCAAATAATTTTTTCAATATCAAATCAAATGCCAAAACTATAAGCAAACAATCTGGTCTCTTCCAGGACCATTCGACACATACTTAACAGGTGCACCCACATAATTGTTGATGAAATCGATATAAGTATTCATTTCTGCTGGTAATGCTGCTGCTTCTTTGATGGTGGAAGTATCGGTATTCCAGCCATTAAATGATTTCAACACAGGACTGATTTTAGCTCTAGAAATTTGATAGGGTACTTCTTCGGTAACTGTTCCATTTACATCATAAGCAGTACATACTTCCAATTCTTTAAAACTATCTAATACATCAGCTTTTGTCATGATGATTTTAGTAACTCCATTAATCATACAAGTGTACTTTAATGCTACTAAATCTATCCAACCACAACGTCTTGGTCTGCCAGTAGTAGCGCCAAATTCGCTACCTATTCTTCTTAATTCTTCTCCTGTTGCATCTTCTAGCTCTGTAGGGAATGGTCCACCGCCAACTCTGGTGCAATAGGCTTTGGATACGCCCATTACATCATTTATTTTTTTAGGTGAAACCCCTAAGCCAGTGCATACACCTGCAGAAATGGTATTAGATGAAGTTACAAATGGGAAAGTGCCAAAATCAATGTCTAACATACTTCCTTGTGCACCCTCTGCCAATACTTTTTTCCCTTGGGTAATTTGGTTATTAATATAGTATTCGCAATTGATTACGTTCAATGTTTTTAAGAACTCTAATGCCTCAAAAAACTCTTCTTCCCAAGTAGAAATATCTTCAATAAAATGAAAATTATCCAATAATTTCTGGTGCTTTAAACGAAGCTTGATGTATTGGCTGGTAAAGTTTTTGTCTAATAAATCGCCAACTCTCAAAGCATTTCTACCGGTCTTGTCCATATAAGCTGGTCCAATTCCTTTTAAAGTAGAGCCAATCTTACTTTCCCCTTTAGATAATTCAGAAGCTTTGTCTAAAGCCCTATGGGTAGGAATAATAATATTGGTACGCTCTGAAATAAATAAGTTTTTTCTTACATCAATTCCATGAGCAGCAACTGCATCGCATTCTCTTTTTAAGGTAACAGGGTCTAATACTACACCACCTCCAATGATATTTACTTTATCCTGGTGAAAAATACCAGAAGGAATTTGGTGTAAAACCATTTTCTTGCCCTCTACATACAGTGTATGTCCTGCATTGGGACCTCCCTGAAAACGAGCTACGATATCGTAATTGGGTGCAAAGTAATCAACTATTTTACCCTTTCCTTCGTCGCCCCATTGTAAGCCTAATATAACGTCGACCATAGTTTAATATCTAAGCCGCAAAAATAAGGGATAAGAATAAGAGTTTCGGTTAAATATTTAACCTTCTTTCTCAGTATCAAATCGATCCACTGTCTGAATTCCATTTAACGATTTTAATCTATTCACTAGTTCTTCTAACTCCTCTTTATCGTGTACAAATACTTTTATGGTGCCTTCAAATAAGCCATCTCTAGAATCAATACTTAAACCAGAAATATTAATACGTAAGTCGCCACTGATTACATTGGTTATTTTATTAATAACACCTACGTCGTCTAATCCTATAATTTTTAAACCTGTTAGGAAAGAAATTTCTTTATTCTTAGCCCACTTTGTTTTAACCACCCTATGACCATAGTTGGCTAATAATTGAGTGGCATTAGGACAACTGGTTCTATGTATAATTAATCCCTTACCAGTGCTTACAAAACCAAATACATCATCCCCTGGGATAGGGTTACAGCATTTAGCCAAGGTATACATGATTTTATCGCTGCTTTCTCCAAAAATGATTAACTCAGAATCTTTTTTAGAAATGGTTTTTGTTGGGTCAGCAATTAAGTCATTAAAAACAGGCTTTGGTTTAGGGATTTCAATTTTATCTCCTAAAATCTGAAAATCTTTTAGCTCCTTAAGGTCTATTGCTTTTGTGGCAATTTTATAATTTAAGTCTAAAGCAGAATTCAATTTATAAAACTGCATCAACTCTTCAATATTATGATGACTATAAGCCGCACCTATAGATTCTAATCTTCTTTGTAAAACATATTTACCGTCTTCAGCTATTTTCCTTTTTTCTTCTCTTAAACTGTCTTTTATTTTGTTTTTGGCTTTGGCAGTAACCACCATATTGAGCCAATCTTCAGAAGGTTTTTGTTTATTGCTAGTGATGATTTCTATTTGATCACCACTTCTCAGTTTATGGCCAATCGGAACCAGTTTATGGTGCACTTTTGCCCCAATACATTTGGTGCCAATAGCTGAGTGAATCGAGAAGGCAAAATCAAGTGCGGTGCTACCGGTAGGCAACATCTTTACTTCCCCCTTTGGGGTATAAACATAAATTTCTTCTGCTAAAAAAGAAGTTTTAAAATCTTGTAAAAAGTCTACTCCATCTGTGTCTGGGGCGCTTAATACTTCCCTGATTTGACCAAACCATTTATCAAATCGATCTTCATCATTTCCGTCTTTTCCTTCTTTGTATTTAAAGTGTGCTGCCAACCCTTTTTCAGCAATCTCATTCATCCTTTTAGTCCTGATTTGGACTTCTACCCATTTACCTTGAGGGCCCATTACCGTGGTGTGTAAAGCCTCGTATCCATTGCTCTTGGGGTTGCTTAACCAGTCTCTTAATCTTTCTGGGGAGGGATTGTACTCGTCGGTTATCATAGAATACACTTTCCAGCACTGTTCTTTCTCTTTTTCGGGAGGCGCATTTAGAATAACGCGAATAGCAAATAGGTCATAAACTTCTTCAAATGCTACAGATTTTTTCTTGATTTTATTCCAGATAGAGTGAATGCTTTTGGGCCTTCCATAAATTTCAAAATCAAATTCAGCTTCTATTAACTTTTCTTTAATGGGTCTAATGAACTCATTAATGTAACGAGTTCTTTCTCTTTTGGTTTCCGATAATTTTTTTGCAATGTCTTTATAAGCTTCGGGTTCCATGTATTTCATGGAAAGGTCTTCCAGCTCAGTCTTAATGCTATACAAACCCATTCTATGCGCAAGCGGAGCATATACCCAAACCGTTTCAGAAGCAATTTTTAGTTGCTTCTCTCTTTTCATATGGTCTAAGGTTCGCATATTGTGCAAACGGTCGGCCAGCTTAATTAAAATAACCCTAGGGTCATCGGTTAGGGTTAACAATATTTTTTTGAAATTCTCTGCTTGTTGACTGGTATTGGTGTCTATTACCCCAGAAATTTTGGTAAGTCCGTCAATAATTTTGGCAATCTCTGTACCAAATTCCATTTCCACATCTTCCAAGGAAATATCGGTGTCTTCAACAGTATCGTGTAACAAAGCGCAAATGGTACTTCTTACCCCTAACCCAATTTCTTCTACGCAAATCATGGCAACTGCAATGGGGTGAAGAATATAAGGTTCCCCACTTTTTCTGCGCATGGTTTTATGCGCATTGGCAGCCATTTCAAAAGCGGTTCTTAATAATTCTTTATCCCCTTTTTTGAGTTTGGGGCGCAAAGCTTTTAATAATGCCCGGTAATGGCGAATAATTTCTTTTTTCTCCTGTTCTTCGTTCAGCGTGTATTTAGCTAAACTTGGCTCTATTGACTGAATTGGGGCTGAATCCATACCATACAAAGATAGGAAAAGGCATCATTTGAATTTGTTTTATGCAGCTGCTTTAGAATGGGGTTATTATTCTGTAAAGCCAACCAACAATAATTTCTATTTACTTTTGCGCTGCAATGACCGCTACCGAAAAAAAGAAAATATTTGATTTCAGTTTATTAAAGCGCATCTTCTTTTTTGTAAGACCTTATTCTTCTTATTTTTATTTGAGTTTGGTGCTGGCCATTTTCATGGCAATTGCCGCTCCGGTAAGACCCTACTTGATTCAGCTAACGGTAAATGGGGCAACAGGGAAAGCATCACAAGTGCCCGATTGGGTAAAATGGGTATTGTTTGGCAATGATTTGTCCGATGTGAGTCGGTTTATTATTGCAGTCACTATTTTTCAAATCAGTTTTTTATTCATTGAAACGGCCATCCGTTTTTTATTTTCTTATATCACTGCTTGGATGGGTCAAAATGTGGTGAAAGACTTAAGAGTAACTATATACAAGAAAGTCTTAGGGCTGAATTTAAGACAGTTTGATCAAACCCCTATTGGCACCCTTACCACTAGAACCATCAATGATATTGAAAGCATCAATGAAATTTTTTCAGATGGTTTAATCCCCATTGTGGCCGATTTGCTAACCATTATTATTACCCTAGCCACGATGTTTTATATGGATTGGAAATTGACGTTAATTAGTTTAACGCCATTCCCCATCATGATTATTGCCACTTACTACTTTAAAGAAAGCGTGAACAAAAGTTTTATGCAGGTTCGAAATGCGGTGGCAGCGCTCAATGCATTTGTACAAGAGCATATCACGGGGATGCAAGTGGTACAAGCATTTGCGGCAGAAGACAAAGAAGCTGGAGCATTCAAAAAAATAAATGAGAAGCACAGAGATGCCAATATCAATGCCATTTTTGCTTACTCTGTTTTTTTTCCGGTAGTAGAAGTGGTATTGGCAGTAAGCATGGGAATTTTGGTTTGGTGGATTGCCGACCGAACCTTGGATGCAGGTTTGTTGGTAGCCTTTATTTTGTACCTCAATCAAATTTTTAGGCCCTTGCGAGTGATTGCGGATAAGTTCAACGTACTGCAAATGGGGATGATTGCTGCCGAAAGGGTATTGAAAGTGCTAGACAATACCGACGAATTGCCATCAGCTGCACCCAATGCTTTTGCACCCGCTTGTATAAAGGGTGAAATTGAATTCAAGGATGTTTCCTTTTCTTACACGGGTACCCAAAATGTGTTACACCATATCAACTTCGAGGTTAAGGCGGGTGAAACAGTAGCATTGGTAGGACATACCGGCAGTGGAAAAACCTCCATCATCAGCTTATTAAATAGATTGTATCAAATTCAAGATGGGGAAATAGCCATTGATGGGGTGGATATTAGCCGCTGGGATACGGACTGTTTACGTAAAGGGATTGGGGTGGTATTACAAGATGTTTTTTTGTTTTCGGGAACGGTGATGGATAATATAACCCTCCGAAATCCTGAAATCAGTCAGGCACAAGTAGAAGAAGCCGCTAAAATGATTGGTGTGCACGACTTTATTATGCAATTGCCAGGGGGCTATCAGTACAATGTAATGGAGCGGGGTAATACCCTTAGTTTGGGTCAACGCCAACTGATCTCTTTTATCAGGGCATTATTGTATAACCCTGCCATTTTAATATTAGATGAAGCTACTTCTTCAATAGACACAGAAAGCGAACTATTGATAGAAAAAGCCATAGATACCCTTATTTCAGGCAGAACTTCTATTGTGATAGCGCATCGCCTGAGTACGATAAGAAAAGCTGATCAAATTATTGTCCTAGACAAGGGTGAATTGAAGGAAAAGGGGAGTCACGCCGTATTATTGGCCAAGGGGGGATTCTATGCCCGATTACACGAAATGCAGTTTGAGAAAAAGAAAGCTGTTTTGCAGTAAATTTCCCCCATCTACCCTTATCTTTGCCGCAAATTTAGAGATGGGTATGGCCTCAAAAAGCATAAAAACATTACTGGTAGCTGTTTTCAGCATATTCTTATTGCTTTTTTCTGCGAATTCATTTGCGAGTGACGCACCCGCTGGTGGCGCGGTAAAGCACGAGGCAAGTTCATTTGACCCTGCCAAGTTAATCATGGAACATATCATGGACGCCCATGAGTTTCATTTTGCTACTATTGGAGAAAAACATATCAGCATTCCATTGCCTGTAATTCTGTATTCTCCTGAAAGAGGATTAACGATGTTCAATTATTCTAAGTTTAATCATGGACACGATGTGTACCAAGGATATAAATCAGAAGAAGGACATATTGTAGCAGTAAATGAAGCAGGTGAACACGATACAACAGTTACTGTTTACGATATGAGTTTAACTCGTAACGTGGTACAAATGTTCATAGCCCTTACACTATTATGTGTGTTGATGATTGGGGTAGCAAATAAATACAAACGCAATGGTGCAAAAGTTGCTCCGAGTGGATTTCAAAATGCAGTAGAACCTGTAATTACATTTGTAAGAGATGAAGTAGGTAAACCTAATTTGGGCCATGCTTACGAGAAATTCATGCCTTATTTACTAACGGTGTTCTTCTTCATTTTGATCAATAACTTGATGGGATTAATTCCTGGTTCTGCTAATGTGACTGGAAATATAGCTTTCACCATCGTGTTAGGGGTGATTAGTTTCTTTGTCATTTTATTCAGTACCAATAGACATTTTTGGGCACATATTTTTAATCCTCCGGTACCTGGATTTGTGAAACCAATTTTAGTACCTGTTGAGTTTTTAGGAATTTTCACTAAGCCATTTGCATTGATTGTCCGTTTATTTGCTAATATGGTTGCGGGCCACATTGTGATTACTTGTTTTGTGATGTTGATTTTTATTTTTGGAGCCATGAGTAAAGTTGCAGGATGGGGTTTTGCTCCTGTATCTATGGCATTTACCATTTTCATTTATTTTATAGAGATATTAGTTGCCTTTATTCAAGCGTTCATCTTCACTAATTTAACTGCCGTATTTATTGGTCAGTCAATGGAAGGTGCACACCATGATGAAGCGCATCATTAATTTTTTTTATCATTAAAACAAACAGTATGTCAGTTATTAACACTTTGTTGGATGTTAGCATGAGCCATTTAGGTGGTGCTATTGGTGCAGGATTAGCTGCAATTGGTGCCGGTATTGGTATCGGTCAAATTGGTAAAGGTGCTGTAGAAAGCATCGCTCGTCAGCCAGAAGCTTCTAACGACATCCGTGCAAACATGATCTTGACTGCCGCTTTCGTTGAGGGTGTTGCCCTTTTCGCGGTAATCGCTGGTATCTTGGCTGTATTAAAAGCCTAGTTGCACAAACTTTTTACTGCATCGTGCGCACAGGGCAATCGATGCAGTAATCTTTAACTAAACATTGAAGTTTTAAACATATTATATGGAATTATTATTACCCGGATTAGGATTGTTGGTATGGACTTTACTAGCATTCCTTGTTGTATTCTTCTTGTTGAAGAGCTTTGCATGGAAACCCATCTTATCTTCATTAAAAGAAAGAGAAACCGGTATTGCTGATGCAATTGCTTCTGCTGATAAAGTGAAGGCTGAAATGGCAGCATTGAAAAATGAAAATGAAGCAATGATGGCTAAGGCACGTGAAGAGAGAGCAGTGATGATTAAAGAAGCGAAGGAAGCAGCAGACAAAATGGTTTCAGACGCAAAAGACAAAGCTAAGTCTGAATACGATCGTATTGTAGCAGAAGCACAAACTGCCATCATGCAACAAAAAAATGCAGCTTTAACAGATGTTAAAAATCAAGTAGGTGCATTGGTTATTGAAGTAGCTGAAAAAGTATTGAGCAGAGAATTGTCTAACAAAGGCGATCAAGAAAATTATATTAAACAATTAGCTGAAGGCGTTAAACTGAACTAATACATGTCGAACCCAAGATTAGCAGACCGATATGCCAAAAGCCTAATTGATCTTTCAATAGAAAGAAATCAATTAGACGCTGTGCGTGCAGATATGCAATATATTCAGGCCCTTTGCAAGGGAAGCCGCGATTTCGTAAATGTACTTCGTAGTCCAATCATTAAAGCAGACCAAAAAGAAAAAATGTTGGTTACTGTGATTACTGGTAAGGTTTCTGAATTAACTTCTGTATTTAGTAATTTATTGGTCAAAAAAGGAAGAGAAAGTGATTTACCTGAAATCGCCAATGCCTTTATCAGTCAATACAATTCATTAAAGGGCATACATCAAGTAAAATTAACTTCTGCTGTACCTGTTTCTGAAGAGTTGAAAAACTCAATCAAAGAGCGTGTGCAGAAAGCCAATGATTTTATTACTGTAGAATTAGAAACAGTAGTAGATCAAAAATTAATTGGTGGGTTTGTGTTGGAATTTAATAACAAGCAAATTGATGCAAGTATTGCAAATGATTTGCGTGAAATTAAAAAACAATTCCTTCAGAATCAATACGTAGCTAATATTAGATAAACAATACATTAAGATCAACTTTTAAATCATACAAAATGGTAGATATTAAACCAGATGAAATATCAGCGATACTGAGACAGCAACTCAGCAATTTCAATGCTTCTGCCGAACTAGAAGAAGTAGGAACCGTATTGCAGGTGGGTGATGGTATTGCCCGTGTGTACGGCCTTAACGGTGTACGAAGCGGTGAACTGGTAGTATTCGAAAACGGTGTTAAAGCAATTGCCCTTAACCTTGAAGAAGACAATGTGGGTGTGGTATTGATGGGAGACAGTGGAAGTATCAAGGAAGGTGCTAAAGTAAAAAGAACCGGACAGATTGCTTCTATTAAAGTAGGTGAGGGAGTAGTTGGTCGTGTTATCAATACTTTAGGTGAGCCTATTGATGGTAAAGGCCCTATCAAAGGTGAATTATATGAAATGCCATTGGAGCGTAAAGCACCAGGGGTTATATATCGTGAGCCAGTTAAAGAACCACTACAAACAGGTATTAAAGCGATTGACGCTATGATTCCGGTAGGCCGTGGTCAACGTGAATTGGTTATTGGTGACCGTCAAACTGGTAAAACTGCTATTTGCGTTGATACCATTATTAACCAAAAAGAATTTTTTGACGCAGGTAAGCCAGTATATTGTATTTATGTGGCAATTGGTCAAAAAGCATCTACTGTTGCAGGGGTTATGAAAACCTTAGAAGACAATGGTGCGATGGCATATACAACCATCGTTGCTGCATCTGCATCAGATCCTGCTCCTTTGCAATTCTACGCTCCATTCTCGGGTGCAGCGATTGGTGAATTTTTTAGAGATACCGGTAGACCAGCGTTAATTGTATTTGATGATTTATCTAAGCAAGCTGTTGCATACCGTGAAGTATCATTATTGTTAAGAAGACCTCCAGGTCGTGAAGCATATCCAGGTGACGTATTCTATTTGCATAGCCGTTTATTAGAAAGAGCTGCGAAAGTTATTGCTAATGATGATGTTGCAAAAAATATGAATGACCTTCCAGAGTCTATCAAACATTTAGTAAAAGGTGGTGGTTCTTTAACTGCTTTACCAATTATTGAAACACAAGCTGGAGACGTTTCTGCTTATATCCCTACTAACGTAATTTCTATTACAGACGGTCAGATTTTCTTGGAAGGTAACCTGTTTAACGCTGGTATTCGTCCGGCTATTAACGTAGGTATTTCTGTAAGTCGTGTGGGTGGTAATGCGCAAATTAAGTCTATGAAAAAAGTGGCTGGTACACTTAAGTTAGACCAAGCCCTTTACCGTGAGCTTGAAGCATTCTCTAAGTTTGGTGGAGACTTAGACGCTGCAACCAAATCAGTAATTGACAAAGGTGCTAGAAACGTAGAGATATTAAAACAAGCACAGTACTCTCCATTTACTGTAGAAAAGCAAGTTGCAATCATTTACTTAGGTACATTGGGTCTTTTACGTGAAGTGGCTGTTAAGAAGGTAAAAGAATTTGAAGCTCATTTCTTATTGGAAATGGAGAATAAATTGCCTGATGTATTAGCTGAATTCAAAAAAGGTAACTTACCAGAAGATGGTCTAAAGAAAATGACCGAGTTAGCTAAAGGAATAGGTGAGCAATATAAATAAGCTTTAATTTAAACAGATACGAAGAGGTTGTCATTATAGGCAACCTCTTTTTTTATACTTTAAAAAAGCTGGGTTTACGAATAGTAACAGCAGAACCCTTTGCTAACATTACGCTTTCAGGATTTGCAGTTAAATAAGGAACAAATTCTGATCCGTATAAGCTAGCAATATCTGCGTTTAGTTCATGGTAAGTAACCGGATAAATTTCCCAACGCGGGTGTTCTACTCCATATTCAATTAGGGTGTTCTTATTAAGTTGATTGTAGCCCCAATAATGTTCAAAAATAAATTCTTCCTGGGTTTCAGGTGCAATAGGTTGTGGACGGTTAAGGGCTTTCACTTTTAAACTATTCCAGTGTTGCTTGTCTTGCCATTCATAGTTGAGTTGTAAAAAATTATTTTCTAAATGGGTTTGGTGTTCCATAGGCATCCTGCTGTAATGTTCATTGTATAATGCATTTGCCATCCATGCAATCATATGTTTTGGAACAATTTCACTAATAAATGCGACTCCTCTTTTCCATTTTACCCCATTAAATCTTTTAACATAAAAGCGAAGGTTGACTTCTTCAAAATTGGTATGGAATGGCCATTTGATGCCAAATACTTTGGTGTCATTAAATAAAAATCCAACTATACTTGCTAATGCTTTTCCTTCATAAAGATCTAATTCAGTCCCTTTAGGGAGGTAGGGATTCAATATTTCAGATGGAATTTGATAATTCAACATCAATAAGTATTCCCATTGCGCAGTCAGGAAAACAGCTTTTTCTTTCATAAATTGTTCATTATCAATACTTAAACAAAATTCTGACGCTAAAAGTTGGCTCTCGAAAAAATATTTATACAATAATTTGGTTTATAAAATAAACTAGTCTACGTTTGTCTTGTCAAAAGAACAAAATGAAAGCATTTTTAATTTTTATAGCGGGAATGATGTTGGCTTGTTTATTAAAAGCTCAAGTTCTGGTAAAAGGAACTGTAAGGGATAATAAGGGTCGCATTTTAGCGGGCGCAAATATTTCCATCAAAGACAGCTACGATGGAACAATGTCTGATTCCACCGGGTCTTTCTCTTTTAAAACAATTGAAAAAGGGAATGCACTATTGGTGGCTAGTAATATGGGGTATAAATCAATGGAGCTTCCTATTGTTTTAGGAACAGATTCAGTGGTAATCAGCTTTATCTTAAAGGAAGAAATTAATGAACTAAAGGCAGTTATCATTACTGCAGGATCATATGAAGCAAGTGATAAGAAAAAAGGTACCGTTTTAAAAGCGTTGGATATTGCAACAACCGCTGGTGCAAATGCTGATATTTCGGCAACTATTCAAACTTTGCCAGGTGCACAAAAAGTAGGGGAGCAAGAAGGATTATTTATAAGAGGTGGATCTGCTGAAGAAGCTAAAATTATCATCGATGGAACAGTAGTGAATAATTTCTTTTACAGCAGTGTACCTGGAATCGCTCAAAGGGGAAGATTTTCTCCTTTCTTATTCAGTGGCACTGTATTCAGTAGTGGAGGATATTCTGCTTTATATGGACAGGCTTTAAGTAGTGTATTGAGCTTAGAGAGTTTAGACATTCCAGAAAAATCGGAATTACAAGTAGGGCTTTCGCCTTTGTTTGCTACAGTTGGTTTGCAGCAAGTGGCTGAAAATAAAAAATCAAGTTATGGATTCAGTTATAACTGGACCAACCTGGCGTTGTATCAAAAATTAGTTCCACAAGCACCTGACTTTTTTAAAGTTCCTGATTTTCATACTGCAGATATTAACTACCGTTTTAAAACAAAAAAGAATGGCGTATTTAAACTCTATGCTTATTATAACTCAGGAACACTGGGGGTAAGAAATCCATCTTTAGACAGTATTGGATTATGGAATGCGTTTAGCTTAAAAAATCAAAATTTATTCACCAATGTTAGCTTTAGACAGTTTTTAGGGAATGGTTGGAAAATGAATATTGCTGCCAGCATAAGTTATAATAAAGACGAGATTCTAACACAGGTTCAAAATCAGCAATACCAAGCAGTTCCTAAAACCAATATTCCAGTAATTGATCAAACCGGATTTTCTTTAAATGCACACCAGTGGATGCTTCAAGCTAGGGTTGTAGTAGACAAGAGATTTGGTTCTATTAATACTTTACGTTTTGGTACAGAAGTATGGAATAATTCGGACAGTAGTCGTTTCCAAAATATCAATGGATTTTTCCCTTCAAAAGTGAATGATTTTTATACTGCAGGATTTGCTGAAGCGGATTTATATATAACGAATGAATTGGCTTTCCGTCCTGGTGTGAGAGTAGAGCATAGTAGCATATTAAATAAAATGAATGTAGCCCCAAGAATGGCATTGTCTTATAAACTTGGAAAGAATAGTCAGGTGTCTGCAGACTATGGTATTTTTTATCAAACTCCCGAAAGAAGATATTTAATTAATCAGTTTGGAGTTGATTTTTTAAGAGCAGATCACTATATACTAACCTATCAACATATTTCTAATAATTATACATTTCGTGCTCAAGCATTTTATAAAGACTATGTAAGTTTATTAAAAACCTCCAACAGTTTTCCTACAACAGTAAGCAATGCGGGATTAGGTTATGCACAAGGGATTGAGCTTTTCTGGAGAGATAGAAAAACATTCAAAAACTTTGATTACTGGATCAGTTATTCATACCTAGATACCAAAAGAGATTACAATAATTACACTGCTTTGGTACAACCAACATTCGCTGCAACACATAGTGGAAGTGTGGTTTTGAAAAAATTCTGGGTTAAAAATATGTTCGGCGTTAACTGGAGTTATAATTGGAGTACAGGTAGACCTTATTTTAATCCGAACAGATCTCAGAAAGACTTTTTAGTAGATAGAACCATCGGATACAGTTCCAATAATTTTAGCTTGAATTGGTTACCTAAAATTGGAAAAGCCAATGCAGTAGTTGTACTAGGTGTAAACAACGTATTTAACGAACGACAAATTTTTGGATACAATTACAGTGGTCGTTTAAGAGATACCAATGGAGAATTGATTCGCTCAGAAGTGAACCCTCCAGCAGATAGAAGTTTTTTCTTAGGTATTTTTCTTAGCTGGGGTGTAGATCGTTCTCAACAAAATATCAATAATAATCTTTAATAAATTTTAAAACTTAACAGCATGAACAACACAAACATCAACGAACCAAAAGACGAAGCGCTATGGCAAATTGCCAAAGAAAGAGTAGGCTTTAAATGGAGTTTAGCTAGCTATATCATTGTCAATAGCTTCTTAGTGGGTATATGGTTTCTCTCTAGTAATCACTATACTTATTTCTGGCCCATTTGGCCAATGCTGGGTTGGGGAATTGGCATTGCATTTCATTATGCCAGAGCATATCATGGGACTAGCATCAATTCTGTTGAAAATGAATACCAAAAATTAAAAAATAAATAAATCAACTCAACACTTAAATTTTAAATCATGAAAAAACTATTATTGGCTGTTGCAATTTTTGTAACACTTGGATTAAATGCACAAACCAAATTTGAGTCTGCTATGCAGAATGGATTGGCTAAAATGAAAGAAAGCAAAACTGCTGATGAAATGAATGCTACCGCATCCTTTTTTGAAAGAGTGGGCGATGCGGAAAAAACACAGTGGTTGCCTTATTATTACGCTGCAAGAAATTATACGATTGCAGCATTTATGAACTCATCTGCGGATAAAGACAAAGTAGCTGAAAAAGTGAATGCATTGATTGCAAAAGCAGAAGCAATCGAAAAGTCAAATGCCGAAATATTTTGCTTAAAGCAGCAAGTTGCAGTAATGCAATTAACGGTTGATCCAATGTCTAGGTGGCAGTCTTACGGAGCAGTTGCTTCTGAGGCGATAGCAAAAGCAAAAGCCATTGAACCCAATAATCCTAGACCTTATTTATTAGAAGGACAGTATTTGATGAATGTGCCTGAAGCATTTGGTGGCGGTAAAGCAGTTGCAAAAAAATTATTTGAAAAGTCGGTAGAGTTATTTGTTAATTATAAACCTGCATCTGCGCTTCATCCAAGTTGGGGAAAGGAACAAGCAGGTCAACTCTTGGCTGCTTGTCAATAAGTTGTGCATGTAAATTGCTAATGCCCCGCTTTGCGGGGCTATCTTTATACTTAAATGTTTATTATGGAACAGAATGACGAACAGCTAACAGCCCATTCTAGTTTGGCATTGATTGAGAGCATGATTAACAAAGCTCAAAACCGTTTCTCCGAAAATGGTACACTTTATTTAGTTTGGGGATGGGTTGTTGCCATTTGTGCGCTCAGTCATTATACCATGCTAACTTTCACGGATATTGGTCCTAAATCGGGTATGGTATGGATACTAACTTGGGGTGCTGTTGTTTTTCAGATTTATTACTCATTTAAACATAAAAAACAAGAGACGGTAAAAACCTATACGGATGAAATCATTAATTATGTGTGGGTAACTTTTGGAATATCTATGGCGCTTGTTTCTTTTATCATGGCTAAGTTAGGAACTTGGACAATGCTCTATGCCTTCATACTTCTTTTCTACGGAATACCTACTTTTTTGTCCGGAGTCATTATGCGATTTAAACCATTGAAAATTGGTGGCATTACCTGCTGGATTTTATCAGCCATTTCAGTTTATGTTCAATCTCGAGAAATAATTTTATTATTGGTTCCAGCAGTGGTAATCGCATGGATTATTCCTGGCTATTCTTTCAGAGCAAGAATTAAAAAAGCATAAGATGTCAGAAGAAAAACAACTAACGGAGCAGGAAAGCCTGCAACTAATTGCCAATATGATTCAAAAAGCGAAAGGCAGTTATCACGACACGGGTATAGGCTCTTTACTTTGGGGAGCTGTAGTTTCTATTGCTTCTTTCGTGAGTTATTTACAAAGAGAATATGACTTCACATTAGTGATTGATATTTGGTGGTTGGTATTTGCCGCTATTGTTCCTCAAGTATACATTTCAATTAAAGAGAAGAAAAATTTAAAAGCAAAGCAATACGACGATGATGTGATAAATGCAGTTTGGTTGGTTTTTGGCATCAGTATTTTTGCATTGAGTTTTTACCAAAATATCGTTCCTATTCAAACTGAAAAGTTATTTTCACAAGATGGGGTTACCTTGATGAAGCATTACGCAGATGGGCGTCCCGACGAAGTAATTAGACCATTTACACCCTCCCTTTATTCTGTCTATATTTTGATATATGCTTTTCCAACCATGGTTACGGGAATGGTGAAAAAGTTTAACCCCATGAAAATTGGTGCGCTAATTACTTATGGTTTTTTTATGCTCAGTCTATTTACTGAGAGTAAATATGATATGTTATTAGGATCTGCTTCTGCATTGGTTTGCTGGTTTATTCCTGGTATCATTTTAAG
Source organism: Sediminibacterium sp. (assembly GCA_040403845.1). Lineage (GTDB taxonomy): Bacteria > Bacteroidota > Bacteroidia > Chitinophagales > Chitinophagaceae > Sediminibacterium. The sequence goes on along the minus strand of JBBAJU010000002.1, from coordinate 110,301 downwards.
AAACAAATACTTAGCCCAGACTAGAGCCAATGTTTAAAGAACTTGATCCCATATTGCATTCGCAGCTTAGGTTGGCCGTAATGAGTTTACTCATTAGCGTTAAAGAAGCTGAATTCACCTTTATCAGGGAGAAAACCAATGCTACTGCGGGTAACTTAAGTGTACAGGTTCAAAAACTAAAAGATGCGGGCTATATAGAAGTGGTAAAACAATTCAAGGACAACTATCCTCAAACTACATGTAAAATGACCCCAGAAGGGTTGAAGGCATTTGAAGAATACGTGAAAGCCTTGCAACAATACCTAAATGTTTAAACATCTTAACTAGTTTGTTGTTATACTGATTAATGGAACAAATAGTAAAAGTTTCCCAACTCACTAAGCAATTCAATAACCTCACTGCAGTCAATCAACTTTCTTTTTCGGTTGAATCGGGAGATGTATATGGATTTCTGGGTCAAAATGGCGCAGGAAAAAGTACTACAATAAGAATGTTATTGACGCTAATCACCCCAACCAGTGGTGAGATATCCATATTCGGATATGATCTAAATAAACACCGCAAAGAAATCTTGCAACAAATCGGTGCAGTAATTGAAAAGCCCGATGTTTACAAATACTTATCAGCTTACGAAAATTTGAAGTTGTTTGCCAAATTGAGTGGAGTAAAGCCAACCAATAAGTTATTGATGGATCAATTAGAAATGGTAGGTCTTGCTTCAAGGGCACATGATACTGTGAAGACATTTTCTCAGGGTATGAAGCAACGTTTGGGAATCGGGATTGCATTAGTTCACAATCCGCAGTTAATCATTTTAGATGAACCCACAAACGGTCTTGATCCACAAGGTATAGCTGATATCAGGAATCTGATCTTGATTTTATCGAGAGAAATGAAAAAAACAGTGATTGTTTCTTCTCATTTGTTAAATGAAATTGAACAAATTGCTACCCGTATTTTAATTATTGATAAAGGCCAAAAATTAGTGGAGGGCAGTTCTGCAGAATTGTTTAATGATCAACAAACCATTTTACAAATAAGTGTAGCCAATAATGAATCAGCTATACAAACCATACAGTCCTCTAATTGGGCGAACAATTTATTGCCTGAAAGAGATGGGCAAATCATGGTTGGATTAAATAAAGAAGATATACCCAACTTCAATAGAATGTTGGCAGCATCGGGAGTAGATATTTATTCCTTGCAGGCAAGACATAGTCTGGAAGATTATTTTTTACAAGTAACAGCAGGAAAACAACATGTGGGAACATTTACAAATTGAGTTATACAAAGTATTTAAAAGGCCAAGAACCTACTTGTCTTTTGCTGCTATTACTGCACTAATTGGTGTAATCCAATTGGGGTTATTGGTGGATGGTAAAGAATATACCGATTTTGTAATGGCCGATTTTGCCAATTCATTTAGTGTTGATGGTAAAATATTAAACGGCTATTTTATTTGCTATGTTATTCTGCAACTTTTACTGGTGCATGTGCCATTGTTGATTGCATTAATTGCAGCGGATATGATTTCGGGTGAAGCCAATATGGGTACTTTAAGAATCTTATTGACTAAACCACAATCAAGAACTTCTATCGTAATGGCAAAGTTTATAGCTTCTGTAATTTATACTTTGTTGCTATTAATATGGATTGCTATCATGGGCTTGTTTTTAAGCATGCTGATTTTTGGAACAGATGATTTATTCTTGATGAAGAGTAGTTATGTAGTAATTGTAAAAGAGTCAGATGTTTTTTGGCGTTATGCTGGAGCATTCTGTTTTGCTGCACTGGCGATGGTTACCGTTGCAGCATTGGGATTCTTTTTATCTTTTTTTGCAGAAAACTCAATTGGTCCAATCGTTGCAACTATGAGTGTAATTATTGTTTGTACTATTCTGAGTACCATGAATATTCCTTTGTTTAATTTAATTAAGCCTTATTTGTTTACTACCCATATGATTACTTGGAAAGAGTTTTTTGACTTCAAGGTCAACGATGCCAACGAAGCAATTATAGGAAGTATTCAATATCCAGATAAAATCATCCGTTCTGCAACGGTTTTAGCTGTTCATATTGTTTTGTTTGTGGGCAGTGCTGTTTGGCTATTTAGAAAAAAAGATATTCTCAGTTAATCACCCGTTTATGAAGATGAAATTGAATAAAAAATTATTGTTCCTTTTTACTACTATATTTCTTTCAGTGGCTTCACATGCACAAGACATGAATGCTTTAGTAATGAAAGTAAAAGCCAAATTAGAGAAAGTAAAAGATTATACTGCTGATGGTAGAATGAAAACCGATGTGGCATTTATTAAAGCCCCAATTGGTAGAGTAAAGGTATATTTTAAAAGCCCCGATAAATTTAAACTACAAAGGGATGGTGGAATTTCCGTATTGCCAAAGGGAGGAGTAAGTATTAATATTGGCAGCATGATTATGCAAACTGGATTTGTAGCAATAGATGCAGGAATGAGTACAGTAGGGAATACGCCTGTCAGAATAGTAAAGCTATTGCCAGAAGCAGATGCAGGTGAAATTATTTTATCAACTTTATATATTGATGAAACCAATTTGTTAATACGTAAATCGGTAACAACTACTCGTGAGAATGGTACTTACGAGATGGAATTACAGTATGGTAAATATGCATCTTATGGATTGCCCGATAAAGTATTGTTTAGTTTTAATGCAAAAGACTACAAGCTCCCCAAGGGAATTACTTTAGAGTTTGATGATACAGATAAGGCAGTTAAAGACAAAATGAAAGGTAAAAAAGGACGCGTTGAAATTAACTATACTGCATACACCATCAACACTGGGTTAAGCGATGCAATTTTTAAATAGTTAGTATAATTCAATAGTCCAGGTTCTATCGGTGCTTTGTCCTGGGGTTAATAGGATCATACCCTCTTTTTCTCTAAGCTCACCTGTTGCATTCACAGAATCAGCTATACCACACCAAGGCTCAAGACAAACAAAGGGGGCGTCTTTTGCACTCCAAATGCCCATGAAAGGAAATTCGGTCCATGAAAAGGTAAATCCATGTTTAGATTGATCGTTGCATAAACGAATAGAAGAAGATTCCAATTGCTTAAATACTAAGGCGTCGCCATAAAATAATTCCTTGCTTAAATTAATCCTATTATTGCTATGAAAAAATGGTACCGGGTTTTCATCAATAAGACCTTCAGCAGTGATAGGCCATTTACCAGCGGATTCTGATTGGTTGAATTCAAGATAATAATCATTGAATTGATATGCTTCTTCTAAAGGCACTTTAAATGCTGGATGCGCACCTACTGAAAAATGTAGTGGCTTCACATCAATATTGGTAATTTGATAAGTGCAGCTAAGTTTGTTTTTAATTATTTCGTAAACAATATTGAATCTAAATAGAAAAGGATATTGCGTCAAAGTTTCTGCATCTGCGTCTAAAGTTAAGCAAACACGATTGCTGCTCGACTCTGTAAGTTTGAATGATTTATCTCTTGCAAAACCATGCCTACTTAGCTGATAACTTTCGCCGTTATGGGTAAACTGGTTGTTTTTTAAAGTGCCTACAATGGGGAATAGTACAGGACTTTTCTTCCCCCAAAATGTAGTATCACCACTCCATAAATAATCTAGCTGTGTTTCTTTGCTAAATATTTCTTGAAGCTCTGCACCCTTTTCTGAAATGGCAATTTTTAGTTGATTATTCTCTATATAAATCATGGTATTATCCTTCGTTTTCTTCAATTCTTTCATCTACGGCATTGGCCAACATTCTAGCGCTAATTTTTCTTAGCGGATTTCTATTTCTGTCTGCATAACCCATTCTTCTGTTAAGGATATCGATGCATTCAAAAGTAGCAGCAATAAAGGAAGCATGGTCTGCTTTTCCTTTTCCCGCAATATCAAATGCAGTTCCATGATCGGGGCTGGTTCTTACAACAGGTAAACCTGCGGTATAATTAACCCCTTCACCAAAAGCCAACGATTTAAAAGGAATTAGTCCTTGGTCGTGATACATGGCCAACACTGCATCAAATTTTTCATGCATACCTCTAGCAAAAAAAGCATCCGCTGGGTAGGGGCCAAATACCAACAATTTATTTTTTGCTTCTTGTATGGCAGGTTTAATGATTTCCATTTCCTCTTTTCCAATTAAGCCATCATCACCTGCATGCGGGTTGAGCGCAAGCACTGCAATTTTGGGCTTGTCTACGCCAAAGTCTTTTTTCAAAGACTGATGGATGATCTGCAATTTGCTAAGGATATTTTCTTTAGTGATATGTTTGGCTACATCTTCAACCGTTACATGTTCTGTTACCAAACCCACCCGCATATTTTCGGCAACCATCAACATGACCACATCGTTCACCCCAAAGAATGCTTTGAAATAAGGGGTATGACCGCTGTATTGAAAACTTTCTGATTGAATATTCTTCTTATGAATAGGGGCGGTCACCAATCCATGAATATGCCCTTCTTTTAATGCCTTAGTGGCTTCTTCTAAAGACTTCAATGCATATTGACCACCTATTTCATTTAGCTCGCCAGGGGTAATCACTACTTCTTCTTCCCATACGTTAAAAATATTGACTTGCTTGGGGTTAATTCTGCTGAAATTATTGATATTGGTGCAATTGAAATTAGCATCGGGTATTCCTTTTCTATAGAAATTCATGCTTTTATTGCTTGCAAACACAATAGGAATGCAGAAATCGAGTATTCTTTGGTCTATAAAAGTCTTAATAATCAATTCAAGCCCTATACCATTTAAATCTCCGCAGGTAAAGCCAATTACGGGTTTTTGCATTTCATTACTCATGAGCCATTATTTAGGGTGCTAAAATACTACTTTTGCAGTCATGCAATATACGCTCAAAAAGTCGCTGGGTCAGCATTTCCTAACTAATGAAGCCATCTGCAAGCAAATTGTTACTGCTGTGCAAGAAGCCGATTTAACACAAGTACTAGAAGTAGGGCCAGGTGCTGGTGCTTTAACCAAGCATTTGTTAAAACTTCCCATCAAACAATTTAAAGCAGTAGAGCTGGATAGGGAAAAAGTAACTTACTTAAAAGTACAATATCCTGTTTTAGCAGATGCTATTATTGAGGGTAGCATTTTAGATATTCCCGTACCATTCGAAAACCAGTTTACATTGGTGGGCAATTTTCCTTATAATATTTCTACGCAAATTGTATTTAGGGTACTTGAATGGAAAGAACAGATACCCGTAATGATTGGGATGTTTCAAAAAGAAGTAGCGGAAAGAATTGTATCGAAGCCCCATACCAAAGTGTATGGTATATTAAGTGTATTGGTTCAAGCATTTTATGAAGTAGAATATTTATTTGATGTTCCTCCTGAAAGTTTTAATCCACCCCCTAAAGTGATGAGTGGAGTAATTCGATTAACACGAAAAGAAACGCCTGTTGCGGTAAGGTCAGAAAAAGCATTTTTTACTTTAGTAAAAGCAGCATTTGGGCAACGAAGAAAAATGTTGCGCAATCCAATGAAACCATTTTTTGATGCAGCTGTTTTGCAAGAAGAAATATTTACAAAAAGGGCTGAACAGCTTACGGTGGAAGAGTTTGCCGCCCTTACTTTTAAAATGGGATAAAGGAATTAATATGAAAGTAATTGTTACTGCAAAAGTTCATCCATATTTAGTTGATACCTTAAAGGCAAAACAGTTTAATGTTATTTATCAACCTGCAATTACTTACGAAGAATTAAAATATTTAATTACAGATGCAGTTGGGTTGATTGTAACCACTCGATTAAAAATAGATCGCGAAATAATTGATGCAGCTCCCAACTTAAAATGGATTGGAAGGCTGGGTAGTGGGATGGAATTGATTGATGTTGCTTATGCAGAAAGCAAGGGGATTCAATGCGAAAGTAGCCCTGAGGGTAATCGCAATGCGGTAGCCGAACATACATTGGGTTTATTGCTGAATCTCATGAATCGGATCAGCAGCAGTTACGCCGAAATTAAACAGGGTTTATGGTTGCGTGATGAAAACCGTGCAGATGAACTGTCCGGTAAAACCGTTGGCATCATTGGCTATGGAAATACAGGGTCTGCTTTTGCTCGATTGTTGCAACCCTTTAATGTAAGGGTCCTTGCAGTTGATAAATATAAAACCGGATTTGGCCAAGGATATATAGAAGAATCAACTATTGAAGCGCTAGCGGCAGAAGCTGAAGTGATCAGCCTCCATCTCCCCCTAACTGCTGAAACCAAATATTTTGCTGGGATTAATTTTTTTAATCGGCTGCAGCGTCAACCCTATTTTATATCTACCTGTAGAGGTAAAGTGACCAATACAACAGCCCTAATTAATGCATTAGAAACAAAAAAGATAAGAGCAGCTGGATTAGATGTGCTAGAAAATGAACAACTCCGCAACTACAATGAGCAAGAACAAGCCGAATTACTAAGTTTGATTGCACTGCCCAATGTAGTCATTACTCCACATATAGCTGGCTATAGTCATGAAGCGTATTTAAAAATGGCTGAAGTGGTCTTGGAAAAGTTTGGATTATAGCAAGTTTTAAATAAATTCCTTATCTTCGTATTTATGCAACGTCGCAGTCAAATGTGGCGTTGTATTTTTTTTTACCAATCTTAAAGCCGGGTACTATGAGTGAAACCAATATGTATGTTACGAAAGAGACTTTCGATAAGATGCGCGAGGAATTGCAGAAAATGAAATCTGTTGACCGTCCTGCTGCTTCTAAAGCAATTGCTGAGGCAAGAGAGAAAGGTGATTTAAAAGAGAATGCCGAATACGATGCTGCAAAAGAAGCACAGGGCATGCTAGAAGCAAAAATCAAGCAATTGGAAGGGGCTATTGCCAATGCAAAAATTGTGGATACCAGTACAATTGATACAAGTAAAGTAACTATTTTAACTAAAGTAACCATCACGAATATGGCTACCAAAAAAACCGTTACTTATCAAATAGTTGGTGAAAAGGAAGCTGATCTTAAGTTGGGTAAAATTTCTGCATCATCACCCATTGGGAAAGGTTTGTTGGGCAAAGTAAGAGGTGAAGTGGCTGAAGTGCAAGCGCCCAATGGCATCATTAAATTCAGGGTGGAAGAAATCACCGTTTAATCATTTTCCATGACTATTTTCTCGAAAATCATTGCTGGAGAAATACCTTGTTATAAGATTGCAGAGAACGAACAGTTCTTTGCATTCTTAGACATTTTTCCTTTGGTAAAAGGTCATGTATTAGTAATACCAAAAGTTGAAGTTGATCATTTTTTTGATTTGCCTGAAGACTATTTAGCTCAAATGCTATTGTTTGCAAAACCCATTGCCAAGGCAATAGAAAAAGCCTTTCCTTGTAATCGTTGCGGTATAAGTGTGGTGGGATTAGAAGTGCCGCATGCACATATGCACTTGGTTCCCATTAACAGCGCCGATGACTTGAATTTTACTCGAGGTAAATTATCATTAAGCCAAGAAGAATTGCTATTGGTGCAACAAAGTATTTTAGCTGAGTTCAACAAGTAAGTTACTTCCTAACCCTTCCCTCATTTTTTGCAATAAAATCGCCCCAGCCTTTTAAAGCTTTGCCTTTAATAGCCAATGGACTATTGCTTTGATAAAAATGACAAAGTGCTACAGCAAGGGCATCGGTTGCATCAAAATAGACTGGCTTTTTTTCGATGTTCAAGGTTAATTGAAGCATTTTCCAAACCTGGTCTTTGTCTGCATTACCATTCCCTGTAATAGATTGTTTTACTTTTTTAGGGGCATATTCAGTTACAGGAATTTGCGATTGCATAGAAGCTGCAATGGCTACTCCTTGCGCTCTCCCAAGCTTGAGCATACTCTGCACATTTTTCCCAAAAAAAGGGGCTTCAATGGCAAAGCTATTGGGCTTGTATTGCGCAATTAATCCAGCAATGGTTCTATAAATGATTTCAAGTCTTGCATAAATATCTTTTTCCTTGGTAAGCTTTAATGTATCCATTACAATCAACTCAGGTTTGCCTTTGCGAATGCCTAATAAAGCATATCCCAATAATTGAGTTCCTGGATCAATCCCTAAAATAACTGAGTCGTATTTCATTCTTAGGTGAAAATAGGCATTATTGATAAATCAGCTACACCCTTACCTTTACAAAAAACAAGGGTTGACAAAGCGTACAAAACAATTTCTAAATTATATAGTTGGACCATTATTATTTATTTGGCTTGCTTGGTCTATTTATCAGCAAATTGAGCATCAATCTGATTTTAAAACCTCTTGGAGAATCATTGTAGATGCAATCATTGGTCCCAAGAGCTGGACCTTAGTAGTTGTATTCCTATTAATGTTGTTGAATTGGGGGCTAGAAGCCCAAAAATGGCAAATACAAGTTGATGGAATTCAACAAATCTCATTTCTATATGCGTTCAAATCGGTATTGGCTGGTCAGGCTATGGGCTTTAATACGATTAACCGATTAGGTGAACCAGCAGCTAAAGCAGCTTTTTTAAATGATGGAAATAGAATCAGAGGAATGGCACTCTCCATTGTCGGAAACATGGCTCAAATCATTACCACTTTTGCATTGGGTTCTATTGCAATGTTTTATATGCGTTGGAATATTATTAATGATCAACATCAAATTGAGGGCCTTTCTTTATACTGGCTTGATTTTTTGATTTATCTATTTGCTGCAGGTGTTTTTCTTTTTGCGTTGGCTTATTTCAAATTAGCTGGGCTAATCAATCTTTTCAATAAAATACCTTTCATTCATAAATACAAGTTCTTTTTTGAAAAATTAGCACAGTTTAGTTGGTTTCAACTGATTAAGCTTTTAATGCTATCTATACTACGCTATGTAGTGTTTTTAATACAATATTATTTAGTGTTAGATGTATTTCAAGTCGATATTTATTGGTTAGATGCTTTTGCTTTAATTGGGGTTATGTTTTTGATACTTGGTGTAGTTCCAACCATTGCTATGGCAGAGTTGGGAATTCGCGGTAAAATAAGTCTATTATTATTGGGGTTGGTGAGTACTAACTCAATTGGTATTATTGCTACTGTAGGATGCATCTGGTTAATTAACTTATTGTTACCAGCTATTGCCGGTACATTGTTTATATTAGGGATACGAATTTTTAGAAATAAATAAAAAATGGGGTTTAAAAAAATATTGATTGCATTCATTTTGGTGATTGTTGCAAAACCACTTTCTGCAGGAGATGACTTTTGCGGAATAAGAAACTATGCATTTCAAAGTGGCGAGCAAATTTCATTTACTGTTTTTTACAACGTGATTGGATTGTATGTGAATGCAGGTAATGCAACATTTTCGGTTAATGCAGAAAAGATGAATAATCAACCGGTGTATCATTTAGTGGGTGCAGGCAATTCAAATAGTAGTTATGATTGGATTTTTAAAGTAAGGGACAAATACGAAAGTTATATTGATACGGCAAACTTGCAACCACTCAAGTTTATTCGAAATGTAGATGAGGGTGGATATAAGATCAATGAAAATGTAACTTTCAATAGAACTGCTAATACTGCTACCAGCGAAAAGGGAACTGTTAAAGTGCCTAATTGTGTACAAGATGTTTTAAGTGCTATATATTATGCGCGGAATATTGATTTTGAAAAATACAAGCCTGAAGATCGAATACCTTTTACTATGTTTTTAGACAATGAAGTCTACAATTTATATATCAAATATTTAGGAAAGGAATCTATTAAAACAAGGTTTGGTAAATTCAATGCGATCAAATTCAAACCACTATTGGTTAAAGGAACTTTATTTGAGGGTGGAGAAAAAATGACGGTATGGGTTAGTGATGACGCCAATCATGTGCCACTAAGAATTGAGAGCCCAATAGTAGTGGGCAGTGTAAAAGTAGACATGATGGGATACAAAAATCTGCGTTATCCCTTTAGCTCTATGATATCTAAAAGATAATTTACAAATCTGCTAAACGAATTGCTTGGTTCATTCGAATCCCTTTTTCTGTTTGGTGAACGGTGCAACACTCAATAGATGGGTCGTGCTCAAAAAATAAAATATATCCTTGTTCCGCTGCTTCTTGTAAGAATGATTTTTTCTCTTTCAATGTGGTTAAAGGAAACATATCATAGCCCATTATATAGGGTAGTGGAATATGTGAAGCGGAAGGCAATAGATCAGCCATATAAACAATGGTCTTGCCTTTGTAATTGATTTGGGGGAGCATCATGCTTTTAGTATGCCCATTTACAAAACGAATGCTGATATTCTCTGTGAATGACACTTTTTCTAATAGTCCATCTTGCGTAAACTCATTGGTGGGAGCGTCAATCATTTTCAATTGACCACTGGCTTCGATGGGTAAAATATTTTCTTTTAAAAAGGAAGCTTTCTCACGATCATTCGGATTCACCGCCCAGTCCCAATGTATTGGGTTGCTCCAATAAGTAGCATTAGGAAAATAAGTCACTAATTGATTGTTCACTTTTTCTATACTGCCTCCACAATGATCAAAATGTAAGTGAGTGTGAAACACGTCTGTTATATCATTTCTAGTGAAACCTAGGCGTTCCAATTCAGAATCTAATTCAATGGTTTCACTCATGCCATAGTGTCCAAAAAATTTTTCATCTTGCTTAAAGCCCATGCCGGTATCAATCAATATGAGCTTATTATCGTCTTCAATCAACAAGCTTCTTAATGCCCAGTTGCATAAATTATTTTCATCCGCTGGATTCAATTTATTCCAAAGCGATTTTGGAACTACGCCATACATGGCACCCCCGTCTAATTTAAAATAACTATGATTGATGCTGTGCAATTTCATTGAACTACTTTTTGGATTGCAATTTATTTGCAGAAATTAAAATAAGTAAACCGATAATGAAAAATATTTCTAAAACCAATACTGAATTTCTTTGCGAACCAGATATTTCATTGATGTAGCCAAAACTTAACATACCAACTACAATGGATATTTTTTCTGTTACATCGTAGAAACTAAAATAAGAGGTGGTATCGGTTGTTTCTGGCATTAATTTGGCATAAGTACTTCTACTTAAAGCCTGAATTCCACCCATGATGAACCCTACTAAAACAGCTAAGCCATAAAATTCGTTGATGCCATCTCTGGGTAACAAATAGCCGATTACGCAAAGTATAATCCATAAAACGATGGTAATCATCAATGCAGTAAAATTGCTGGTTTTCTTAGAAAGCCAAGCAATTGTAAATGCACCAGGAATCGCAATTAATTGAATGATTAAAATGGCAATAATTAAATTAATGGTAGGAATATTTAATTCACTTTTTCCATAAAGGGTGGCTACCAACATGACTGTTTGAACCCCCATATTGTAAAAGAAAAAGGAGAATAAGAATCTTCTTAAAACGGGAAGCGACTTTAATTGCTGCCAAACTTTATTGAGTTCTTTGTATCCACCTGCTATTATTTGTCTGTTTGATTTGGTTCCTCCAGCTGGTACTGATTTAGGGAGTCTTTTCAGCGCAAACTGTGCAAATCCCCACCACCAAATTCCTACCAACAAAAAGGAAATTTGTGAAGCTTTTCCCACTGTAATGCCAAAGCTATCTGGAGATAAAACAAACACAAAGCAAATGACTTGTAAAACCATGCTGCCTATATAGCCCATGGCAAAACCTTTTGCACTTACTTTATCACGGTCTTCGGGGGCAGCTATTTCTGGTAAGAAAGAATTATAAAAAACCAAGCTGCTCCAAAATCCGATGCAAGCAATAATTAAACAGGCCAATCCAAATGCTAAGTTGGTCTTGTCGTAAAAATACATTGCAGAACAAGCGATGCTACCGAGCGTACAAAAGAAAAACAGAAACTGTTTCTTATTGCCTTTGTAATCTGCAATAGAAGACAGTATGGGTGATAATAATGCAACAATGATGAATGCAATTGCTAGTGCATAATTGTATAATGAAGTATTTACGAATTCTCTTCCAAACAATACTACCGTATCATTTAAAGTTTTATCGTTGCCGTCTCCAGTTACGGCTTCGTAGTATGCAGGAAAAATAGTAGAAGTAATGACTAAATTGTAAGCACTATTGCCCCAATCGTACATTGCCCAACCATTGATTACTTTTTTGGAGGCAGTTTGTGTGGACATGCGTTTTATTTCAAGTGTCCGGTCAAGATAAGAATAATTAAGATCATTCCCACAATTACTCGGTACCAACCGAATAGTTTAAATCCGTATTTCTGTAAATAAGTAATGAAAAATTTAATGGCCAATAGCGCGACCAAAAAGGCTACGATATTTCCAAGGCCTAATAAAATCATATTCGAGCGAGTGAAAATCAATTCAGGCGTTTCCGTATAAGCTTTTAATAATTTGTAGCCCGTTGCTGCTGCCATTGTTGGAACTGCCAAGAAGAAAGAAAATTCAGCAGCTAATTTTCTAGTTAATCCTTGTTGCATACCCCCAATAATACTGGCTGCACTTCTGCTTACGCCAGGGATCATGGCCACACATTGCCAAAAACCAATGATAAATGCTTTTTTATTGGTTATTTGTTCATCTACTGAAATGGTAGGATTTTTAAAAAAAGAATCAATGAAGATCAATGCAACACCGCCCAATACCATGGTAATAGAAACCACCATAGGGCTTTCTAATAAAGCATCTATCGTGTCAGAAAACAAAGCACCCAAAATCAGCGCAGGTAGAACCGCGATAATCAATTTTAAATAAAATTGCCAACGATTGAGTGGGAAGAATTTACCCCTGAATAATATTACTACGGAACATATAGCACCTAACTGAATCGCTACTTCAAACAATTTTGTGAAATCATCTTTTGCGATGCCCATGAATGAACTGGCAATAATCATATGGCCAGTAGATGAAATGGGAAGGAATTCGGTAACGCCCTCAATAATCGCGATGATGACAGCTTCTAAATAAGTCATAAATAAAAATTCAGGTAAGGTCTAAGCAGCAGTCTTAGGCTTCTTAAAGATGGCGTAGACTTCAATTAACAAGCCTACAACAATTAAAATTGGGGCAACAGTAATGCGGGTACTGCTGTAAACTTCGTTATTAGAAAATACATTGGGGTCTTCGCTCTTACCTCCACTCATTAAGAACATTCCTAGTGCAATTACAAGTCCACCTACTAACATTAAGATGAAATTTTCTTTAGAAAACAAAGGAGTGGTTTTATTGGTCGTGCTCATATAAATACTTTAAGCTTATTTTAAAATAGTATCTGGTTAATATAAATCGTCTAGTTTCATTTTCAAGTATTTCAACACACTTCTATGCGTGCTTAATACCGAAATGCCCACACCTAATATAATCAATCCTCCAAATAGGAGTAAAGTATGGTTGGTATTTCTGATGCCTTTTAATTGGGGAAACTGAGATTCGGCCCAGCCAATTAAAGAGAATAATAAAATAATCGCAATCCCTGAACTAATTAGTCCATTGACCACTGCGCGGATATTGAGGGGGCGTGCAATAAACGACTGCGTTGCTCCCACCATTTGCATGGTCTTAATCAAGAATCGATTGCTAAACATGGCCAAGCGGATGGTATTATCGATGCTGAAAATGACAATAACACAAAGGGTAATGGCCACAACTAAAAATATTAATCCAATTTTAGAAGCCCTTTCATTTAAGCTGGTTACCAAGCTTTGTGGGTATTGTAAATCGGTAATTTGATTGCCATAATTGGCCATTAAATCTGCACTGATTACCGCTAGACTATCTTTATTGACGTATTCAGCTTTTGCATAAAAATCAATGCTCTCCGGCAATGGGTTTATGTCTAAAATTTTTGCCCAGTCTTCGTTGTTTTCTTTATTCCAGATTTCTTTCGCCGTGTTTTTGTCTACGTAAACCACGTTTTTGGCATAGGGCTTTGAGGTAATAAACTGCTGAATTTGGGCAATTGTGTCTTTATTCAGGGTTCTCATATAGGCGCTCAGCCTGATATCTTCTTTAAATGTATTTCCTACTGCGTTTAGATTTAGGAAAAACCAACCCATGATTCCCATAATTAGTAGTACCAGTGCTACCCCCACCACGGTGTAGATATAATTGGGTTTCCCCCGCTTCAATGATGCTTTTCCTGCTTGAGCCATAATATTTATTCCTTTTTATGCTACTTCGATAAACGAGTGCGATACTGTTAGAACGCTACAAATGTAGTGTTTTGACGGCTAATGACTTACATTTGCACCCCTAAACCTGACCTGAAAATAAGCGAATATTTTTGGGCAGGCGTTAAAGAAACGCAAATAAATAAAAAGGGCAGGCAAGATGGACTATCAATTTAGAGCAATTGAACAAAAATGGCAGGAGTATTGGAAAAATAATGGGGCGTATACCGTTCCTAATATCAGCGATAAACCTAAGTACTATGTATTGGATATGTTTCCTTATCCAAGTGGTGCAGGTTTGCATGTAGGCCATCCGTTGGGGTATATTGCTTCTGATATTTTCAGCAGGTATAAAAGACTAAAAGGCTTTAATGTATTGCATCCCATGGGCTATGATGCTTTTGGTTTGCCCGCAGAACAGTATGCCATTGAACATGGCGTGCATCCTGCTACCAGTACTGTTCAAAACATCAATAATTTTAGACAACAATTAGACAATATTGGTTTTTCTTACGATTGGAGTAGAGAAGTAAGAACTTGCGAACCAGCCTACCACAAATGGACCCAGTGGATTTTCTTGCAGTTATTCAATTCTTTTTTTAATAGGCATAACCAAAAAGCAACCCCTATTACTGAGTTGATTGCTTCTTTTGAAAAAGAAGGAAGCAGCATTCATGAATGTCCTGCGAATGATCAACTTCATTTTACTGCAGCTGAATGGAAAGCTTTTTCTGAAAAAGAACAGCAAGATATTTTAATGCAATATCGGTTGGCTTTTTGTGGCTATGGCGAAGTAAACTGGTGCGAAGCCTTGGGTACGGTGTTGGCCAATGATGAAGTGGTGAATGGATTGAGTGAGCGTGGTGGTCATCCAGTGGTAAAGAAAAAACTGCGTCAGTGGTACTTGCGCATTACCGAATATGCAGACCGTTTAATC
This sequence comes from Sediminibacterium sp., assembly GCA_040403845.1. Classification (GTDB taxonomy): domain Bacteria; phylum Bacteroidota; class Bacteroidia; order Chitinophagales; family Chitinophagaceae; genus Sediminibacterium. The sequence continues at coordinate 95,241 of JBBAJU010000002.1, read as the reverse complement.
AGTGGCTTAGATCAAATTGAATTCAGCGAAGCCATGCGCGAAATGCAAACCAACTGGATCGGAAAATCTTATGGGGCTGAAATTGATTTTGCGATTGCTGGTTCTGCAAACAACCAATCATTGCGTGTATATACTACTAGGCCCGATACCATTTTTGGAGTAGACTTTATGGTAGTGGCTCCTGAGCATGAGTTGATTGAGCAGATTACCACCACTGATCAAAAACAAGCGGTTGAAGAATATATTACCTATGTTAAAAGCCGCAGTGATAGAGAGCGTCAGGCGGAGAAAAAAATCACTGGTTGTTTTACAGGTGCTTATGCATTGAATCCGTTTAATCAGCGTCCTATTCCTATCTGGATTTCCGAATATGTGTTGGCTGGATACGGTACTGGAGCAATCATGGCGGTGCCTTGTGGCGATGAAAGAGATTTCAAATTTGCCAAGCATTTTAATATTCCCATCACCAATATTATTGGAGAGCATTTTAATGGGGAGGAAGCCAATTCAACCAAGGATGTGGCGCTGTCTAATAGCGAATTTTTAGACGGCATTATTTTAAAAGATGCTATTGCCATCGTTATTGATAAGCTGGTTGAAATGGGCATTGGCAAACGTAAAGTGAATTATAAAATGCGGGATGCTGCTTTTAGCAGACAACGTTATTGGGGTGAGCCTTTCCCGATTATTTGGAAAGACGGTATCGCCTATCCTTTAGATGAATCGAAACTGCCTTTGACTTTGCCTGAAGTGGATAATTATGGGCCTGGGCCGGAGGGAGAAGGGCCGCTGGCCAATATTCCTGAATGGATTCATCAATATGATTCAGTTATTCCAGGAGGTGCGCTAGAAACCAATACCATGCCGGGTTATGCAGGAAGTAGTTGGTATTTTTTACGTTATATGGATCCGCATAACAATGAATCTTTTTGTGATAAAAAAGTCAGTGATTATTGGAATCAGGTAGACTTATATATTGGTGGAACGGAACATGCAGTGGGGCATTTGCTTTATAGTAGATTGTGGACCAAGGTATTGTTTGATTTAGGCCATATCAGCTTTGATGAGCCTTTCAGAAAATTATTGAATCAGGGAATGATTCAGGGTAGCTCTAGATTTGTATATCGGAACAAACAAAAACCGAATGAATTTATTTCTGCAGGATTAATTAAAGACTATGATACCAATCCAATTCATGTAGATGTCAATTTTGTAGACGGATTCGAATTAAATGTAAATGCTTTTAAACAATGGCGCAATGGTGAATATGCAAACGCAACATTTGTATTAGAAAATGGCAAATACATCTGCGGAGCAGAAGTAGAGAAAATGTCGAAGAGCAAATTCAATACAGTCAATCCAGATGTATTGGTAGAAAAATATGGTGCCGATACCTTTAGAATGTACGAAATGTTTTTAGGTCCAGTAGACCAGAGCAAACCTTGGGATACCAAGGGTATTGAAGGGGTACATCGTTTCTTGAAAAAATGTTGGCGGTTGTTTTATGATGAATTAAAAGGGAAGGTTTGGAATGAAGACAGCCCTAATCCAGCAGAGCTGAAAGTATTACATAAAACCATTTTAAAAATTCAGGAAGATACAGAACGATTTAGTTTTAATACTGCGGTGAGTACGTTCATGATTTGTGTGAATGAATTGGCCGATCTAAAATGTAATAAGAAAGCTGTTTTAGAACAAGTACTCATTCTATTAACGCCTTATGCTCCTCATATTAGCGAAGAGCTTTGGCATCAGTTGGGAAATAATGGTTCTATCTTGGATGCAACATTTCCAGCATTTGATGCATCTTATGTTCAAGAATCAGCTAAAGATTATCCAGTGAGCATTAACGGTAGGGTTAGAACCAATATCAATTTGCCTTTGGATATGGAAGCTCCTGAAGCACAAGAACAGGTGCTGGCTAATGCCTTGGTTCAGAAATGGCTAGAAGACAAGCCAGTAAAGAAATTCATCTTTGTAAAAGGAAAAATGATTAATGTCGTTATATAAATTTTTATTGGGCATTGCCCTTAGTGCAACAATAGGGGCATATGCACAAGAACCTGCTATTCCTGTTCCTAAAAAAACAATTCGGAATTTTATAAATCCCGACTCGTTACAATTGATGAACCTAAGAATTGTGCCCATCCCAATCTTCACATCTGCCCCTGAAACAGGTATTAGAGTGGGGGCTGCTCTCGAATATTTTTTTAATGCAAAAGATAAAGAATCGGAAGCTCGCGGATCCTATATACATGGTCAATTTACTTATAGCACACTTGGGCAAGTAGAAGTTAAAAGTACCTGGCAGGTATTTACTAAGGGAGAGAAATTTGTTTATAGGGGCTCTGGTGGATTTAGTACTTATAACGATCGTTTTTGGGGCGTAGGAAATAATACCGTGGATGAAAAAAACTTTTTGCCTCAAGACTACAGTAGAATTTTTTTAGAGTCTAAAACCTATAGATTATTGAAGAATCAGTGGTATGTGGGTATGAAGCTTGATTACAACGATGTGTACAATGTAGTCAATAAAAAGCCATTAACGCCCGATCAACTAGATGTTCCTGGCATTAATGGAAGTAAAACGTTGGGGATTGGTCCTGCTATTTTATATGAAGGAAGAGATTTTCCATTTAGTGCTCATAAGGGTGCTTATGCTGAGTTTTATTTTACTAGAAATATTGCATTTAAAAATAATCCGTTTAATTACAATACCTGGTTTTTAGACTTACGAAAATATTACCCCTTATCTCAAAACAGGACGTTGGCTTTTCAATTGCATAGTATGCATACTACCGGAAATGTTCCTTTTAGAGAATTGCCTCGTGTTGGAGGCTCTGTTTTAATGAGGGGATATTTTACGGGCAGATTTAGAGATCACTCTTTTACTGCCTTACAAGCAGAATACCGTTTTTTAATTTGGCGCTGGATTTATGGTGCTGCATTTGGATCGGCAGGTGTGATTGATGAGTCTATTGCTAGTTATTCAACTTCCAATCTACTAAAAGCGGGTGGTTTAGGACTTCGCTTTTTGCTGAATAAAAAGAATAGAATGTTTGTTCGTTTTGACTATGCCCTCAATAGTACTTCGGGTGGTGCGTATTATATTCGCTTGAGCGAAGCATTTTAATTAGCTGATTAAAGCTTCTTGCAGATTTTACTATATTCACGGTTCAAATGCTGAACCATGAACAAGTTTATTCTATCGTTTGGGATGCTATTGCTTGCATACCCTATTTTGGCTCAAAAAAAAGTAATCAGTAAAGCTGATTTAATGGCCAATAAATTACCAGAAAATTTTCGTAACCCATTGCCTCAGTTTATGAAATGGTTGGATGATGATCGAGTGATTTTAAACCAAAAAATTCATCCTGATTCTGCGGCTAAGAATTATGTAATGGAAGTGAAAACGGGTAAATTGACCGTGGCTACTCCAGATCAAATGAAGGGTGCAGCTCCTCCTACTAAAACCGTATCTGTAAAAAAAGCAGATTTGTTTTATAAAAATGGGGATACCGAAAAGCAAATCACTTTTGATGCAGCTGAAGAAAAGAATCCAACTTTCTCTCCTGACAGTTCATATATCGCATACACTAAATCGAATGATTTATATACGTACAATTTAATTACGAATAAAGAAACCAAACTAACGCATACTGGATCTAGTACTTCATTAAATGGTTTTGCTAGCTGGGTTTATTGGGAAGAGATTTTCGGTAGAGGTACTCGCTATCGTGCATTTTGGTGGAACCCTAATAGCCAACAACTAGCGTACATGCATTTTGACGAAAGTATGGTGCCTATGTTCCCTATTTACAGCAGTGAAGGGCAACACGGTTTTATTGAAGAAACCCGTTATCCTAAGCCAGGTGATAAAAATCCAGAAGTAAAAGTGGGATTTGTAAATGTAGATGGTGGTGCAACTACATGGGCCGATTTTAATGCCAAAGAAGACCAATATTTTGGATGGCCAGTTTGGAGAAATGATGGTAGTAGTTTATTGGTTCAATGGATCAATCGTGGTCAAGACCATTTGAAAATTTTTGATGTTAATCCTGGAACTGGGGCTAAAAAAATCATGTACGAAGAACAACAAAAAACATGGGTTGATTTAGAAGACAGAGCAGGTCAACGTTTTACTTTCTTAAAAAATAAGCCAGCATTTATTTTAGAAAGTGATAAAACAGGATGGAATCATTTGTATTTACATAATAATGATGGTAGCTTGATTAATCCAATTACTTCTGGTGAGTTTACCGTGTTAAGTACCGAACTAATTGATGAAAAAAATGGTGTTGTATATTTTACTGCTAGAGGTAAAGAAAATACGGCGCGTACAGATTTATACAGCATTAAGATGAATGGTGCTGAAATGAAGCGGTTGACTTTTGGAGATTATAATCATACACAAATAAGATTGTCTCCTAATGGGAAATATTTTGTAACTGCTTACAGTAATTCTACCACTCCAAACAAAATGACTTTGGTAGATGGTAAAGGTAAAATTGTACGTGAGTTAGGAGATGCAAAAGGAACAGCAATGGATGAGTATACTATTGCTAAAACAGAATTCATCCGTATTAAAAGTGCTGATGGATTATTTGAATTGCCTGCTCAGGTAACCTGGCCTGCTAATATGGATCCTAGTAAAAAATATCCCATGTTGGTAGATATTTATGGCGGTCCTAATGCAGGAAATACCTGGGACAGTTGGAGCTGGAATCCTACTCGTGAAATGTATGCTCAAGAAGGATTAATTCATGTAAAGTTTGATCACCGTGCGAGTGGTCATTTTGGAAAAGCAGGGGTGAATTATATGCACCGCAACTTAGGTTTCTGGGAAATGCAAGACTATATGCATATGGCTAAGTGGTTTATTCAAAATGGTCAAGCCGACCCTACTAAAATTGCTATTACTGGTTTTAGTTATGGTGGATATATGAGCGCTTATGCATTAACGTATGGGTCATCAGTATTTACTCATGCGATGGCAGGCGGATCTGTAATTGACTGGAAATTATATGATAGTCATTATACAGAAAAATTCATGGATACCCCAGCAGAAAATCCTGAAGGTTACAAAAGCGGTAGCGTATTAACCCATATTGATAAATTCAATGGCGTATTGCAATTGGTGCATGGAACCATGGACGATAACGTGCATATGCAAAACAGCATTCAATTGGTTAGTGCATTACAAGACAAAGGGAAAGATTTTGAATTCATGTTGTACCCAGGTGGAAGACATGGCTGGGGTGGCGCTAAGGGCAATCACTTTAATAACCTAAAAACTAAGTTTATCTATAAGCACTTATTAGGCAAAGAAACTCCAAAAGGAATGTTGCGCTAAAAGCAGCTCAATGTTGATTTTAAAAGCCACTCATTTATATGGGTGGCTTTTTTTGTTATATAAATACACTTATTTTCAATATTCAATTTGCAAATATGCTTACTAACAAATTATTGGTCTTGTTTGGTTTAACCGTTCAAACCCTTTCAGCACAAACCGTTTCACCTCGTTTTTTATCCCATCCTGTATTATCACCGGATGCACAAACCGTGGTATTTAGTTTTGAAGGTGACCTTTGGAAGGCTTCCACAACCGACTTGCAAGCCACTCGTTTAACGGCGATGCAAGGCTATGAAACAACTCCACGAATTTCTCCAGACGGGAAATGGTTGGCCTTTACAGGCGAGCAAATGGGTAATACCGATGTTTATATTATGCCATTGGGTGGAGGAGAAGTAAAACAACTCACTTTTCATAGCGCAGCAGATGTTGTATCCAATTTTAGTTGGGATAGCAAAACCATTTATTTTACTTCCAGTAGGTATGGTCCCGCTTCAGCATATACAGTAAGCATTAATGGGGGAACGCCCAAGCGTTTATTTGCAGATCATTATTTTTTAATGGATCACTTAATTGCTGAACATCCTACAACCGGAGATATTTATTTTAATGATACTTGGGAAAGCAATAACCAAGTTGCAAGAAAAAGATATAAAGGACCATTTAATCCAGATATTCAATCGTATAATTTAAAAACAAAAGCGTATCAAAAACATACCGATTGGGTGGGTAAAGATTTTGCAACCACCATTGATCAGAAGGGTTCAATCTATTTCATTTCAGATGAAGTAAATGGGGAGTATAACTTATATACATTTAGCAACGGCAAAAAAATACCCATTACTGAGTTCAATAGTTCAATCAAAACACCTTTAGTTAGTGCAAATGGCGCTTATATTGTTTTTGAAAAAGATTATCAATTATGGTGGTACAATGTGGCTAGTAAAAAAGCAAGCCCGTTGAATATCCAATTGTATAGAAACCAAATTTTACCAGCACAAAAAGAGTATGAAATACGCGGAAAGATTGACGCTATGGATGTTTCACCAGATGGTAAAAAATTGGCTTTTATTTCAAGAGGAGAATTATTTGTAAGTGACGTAGAAGGAAAATTTGTAAAGAAAATCAATAAAGGAAATACGGAAAGAGCACGCGAAGTAAAATGGTTAGCTGATAATAATACTTTATTGTTTAATGAAACAGTAGATGGTTACTTAAATATTTTTTCAGTATCAGCAGATGCTACCAGTTCTCCTAAAAAAATTACGAATCTGACTAAGGACAATCGCTCTTTAGTATTAAATAAATCTAAAACCAAAATGGTTTATTTAAGCGGAAGAGATGAAGTAGTATTAATGGATACTAAAACTTTTGAAACCAAAACTGTTGTGAAAGATGAAATATGGGCAATGCAAAATTCGAATCCAGGATTTTCACCCAATGAGGAATACTTGGTTTTTACCGTGATTAAAAATTTTGAGCAAGACATAATGATTCATTATATCAAGGAAAACAAAACCTATAATTTAACTAATTCGGGTATAACTGAAGCTGATCCTATTTGGTCGCCCGATGGTAAGTATATTTATTTTGTGAGCAATAGAATCAAGCCTTCCTACCCATTTGGCATGGCTAATCCAAGAATTTATCGAATGGCTTTAGAAAAATTAGATGAGCCATTTAGAATAGATAAGTTCAATGAATTGTTCAAAGTTGAAAAGAAAGACACGACTAAACCTTCTATGGTAATTAATATTGATTTTAATGGATTGATGGAAAGGCTAGAACAGGTAGGTCCTAGTTTTGGTTCGCAATATTTATTGAATGTGATAAAGAAAGTAGACAAGACAACTTTACTTTATCTCAGTGATCACGCAGAAGGTAAAACAGCACTTTGGAAAACTGTTCTCGATCCATTTGAACCTAGTAAAACAGAAAAGGTAAATGGAATTGAAGCCAATAACATTGATTATACAGAAGCAGGAGATAAAAGCTTTTTATTAGGCAATGGCAATATTTATAAGTTTAATTTGGACGCTAATAAAGCAGACCTAATTAATATAGCCCAAACTTTTCAAAGAAGCTTAGCTGCTGAATTCAAACAGATTTTTCAGGAAACCTGGGCACAGGTAGAGCAGAATTTCTACGACGAAAAATTTCATGGAGTAGACTGGCGTGCAATGAAAAAGAAGTATGAAGCTTACTTGCCCGCACTCAATACTAGGGCAGATTTACGTGTTTTATTGAATGATTTATTGGGCGAATTAAATTCTTCTCACCAAGGATTTTCTTCTAGTGGGGAAGAAGAAACCATTCGATTGGTGAATCGTACTATGGAAACAGGAATTCGATTTGATAACGAACAACCATACACTGTTAAAAACGTAATAGCTAATACAGCTGCTGATAAAAAAACAATTGATATTCTACCTGGTGATGTATTGGTAAAAGTGAATGAAGAAACGGTAGATATGACTAAAGATAGAAACAGCTATTTTAGTAAGCCAAGTTTTGATAGAGAAATACAGCTGGTATTTAATCGAAATGGTAAAATGACTACAGTGAATATTCATCCTCAAAGAGCTATTGGGCCTAATTTATACGATGAATGGATTAAACAAAATCAATCAATTGTAGATGCCAAAACCAATAATAAAGTAGCTTATCACACTATGAAAGATATGGGCTTGGGTGAGCTTGAGAAATTTTTTATTGATATGACCCAAGACCTGTATCAAAAAGATGCATTGATATTAGACCTTCGATATAATACGGGTGGAAATGTACATGATGAAGTATTAAAGTTCTTGAGTCAAAAAACTTATTTACGTTGGAAGTACCGCGAGGGCAAACTAACTCCACAATCTAATTTTGGTCCATCAGATAAACCCATTGTACTGTTGATTAATGAACAGTCGTTAAGCGATGCAGAAATGACCGCTGCTGGGTTTAAAGCACTGAAGCTGGGCAAAATTATTGGCATGCCTACTTATCGCTGGATTATTTTTACTAGTGGATCAGGATTAGTAGATGGTTCATTTGTGCGTTTACCTAGTTGGGGCTGTTATAGTTTAGATGGAAACGATTTAGAACTAACTGGTGTGGCTCCTGATATAATGGTGCCGTTAAATTTTAATGATAAAATCAATAAAAGGGATCCACAGTTAGACAAAGCAATTGAAGAAGTATTAAAGCAATTGAAATAATATTTTAAACATGGATTCAAACAGTTTTTATTTCTGGTTAAGTCAACAGCAGCAGTTGGATATTCATCCTGTAGTGGCGTTTAATCCCCATAGGGACAAATTGTTGGCTATGGATTTTACCGAGCAAAACAAGGCCTTAACAACTGCTTTAATAGAAGATACATCAATGTTTTCTCAGTATATCAATGAAACATTGGAAGCTGCCAATGCACTATATGGTATTGGTGGATATGATGAACATAGAACAGTATACGCAAGAAGTCGGGTATTTGATGGTGTTAAAGAAGAAGACGCAAGATGCATTCATTTAGGCATAGATATTTGGGGTAAAGCAGGCACAGCAGTACATGCACCATTAGATGGTTTAGTACATAGTTTCGCATTTAATGACGCCTATGGCGATTATGGAGCTACCATTATATTATCACATCAAATTTCAGGGGCACAGTTTTATAGTCTATATGGTCATTTAGCATTAAAAGATATAAATAATTTAACCGAAGGAAAGTTTATCAATGCGGGTGAACTGTTTGCTCATTTTGGAGCACCTGCTGAAAACGGACAATGGCCTCCACATTTGCATTTTCAATTAATCTTAGATATGGAAGGGCATGCAGGAGATTATCCTGGTGTTTGCAGTTTAGTGAATAGAGCAAAATACCTAGCAAATTGTCCGGATCCAGATGCTTTGATGAACTTAATTCAATGGACTAAGTAGTTGGGTTAAAATCAGGCTTCTCCCATTGTTTGATAATATTCGACGGAATGGTATAAATGCCCGTTTTAGAGTTTGTAGCATGATAAACCATACTTCTTGCAATGGCTTTTGCCTGAACGGGTATGTATTTTTTTAATTTCCCCCTCATGATTGGAATTGCTTTGAGTGCTATAAAAATTCCGATCTCTTCTAACCATCTTGATTCCTTTCTAGGGCCTAAAATAAAGGAAGGTTGAAATATGTATATGGAGCTATAGTTCAATTGCTTTAAAGCATCTTCTAGTTTACCCTTGGTTCTATTATAAAAAATACTTGATCTTGCATTGGCACCTGTAGCGCTTACTACTAAGAATCTTTTACTCCCTGCCAGTAATTGCAGTTGAGCAATTCTTAAAGGTGCTTCAAAGTCTACCAATGTAAAGGCCTCTCTGGTTTTGACACTTTTTATGGTAGTCCCTAAGCAACAATAAACATCGTCCACATCCACCCATGTTTGTATTGTTTCAAAATTAACAATCTCTTCAACTAGTTTTGGATGAGATATACCTAGTGGTCTACGAACATAGACAGTAATCTGACTGTATTTTTCAGAATCTAGTAATAATTCGAGTAGGTACGACCCTGTTAAACCACTTGCGCCTAATACCAATACTTTTCTTTGCACCATCCTATAATTTTACCAAAGATAAAGACTGCTTTATTTGTACTTTTGAAGAGTTATGTCAAATAATAATCTGAACAACGATTTAAACGCATTAAACCCTGCCGAAAAGGAATTTGAAAACACCATTCGGCCTCGGGAAATTGATGATTTCTCTGGCCAGCCTCAATTGATAGAGAACCTGGTCATATTTATTAAAGCGGCCAAATTAAGGGGGGAAGCCTTAGATCATATTTTATTTCATGGCCCTCCAGGATTAGGTAAAACTACCTTAAGCAGAATTGTGGCTAATGAATTAGGGGTAAGCATTAAAGAAACATCTGGTCCTGTGATTGAAAAGCCAGGAGATTTGGCAGGCTTATTAACCAATTTACAGCCCAATGATGTCTTGTTTATAGATGAAATTCATCGCCTAAGTACAGTAGTAGAGGAATACCTCTATTCGGCCATGGAAGACTTTAAAATTGATATCATGATTGATACTGGGCCTAATGCCAGAAGTATTCAAATCAATTTAAATCCGTTCACGTTGGTGGGTGCAACTACAAGAAGTGGATTATTAACGGCTCCCTTGTTGTCTCGTTTCGGAATTAAATCTAGACTAGAATATTATGGCGCATCGGTTTTGCAAAAAATCATCGAAAGAAGTGCTGCTATTTTAGGCACTAAAATTACAATTGAAGCAGCTGCCGAAATTGCTGGCAGAAGCCGGGGTACGCCAAGAATTGCCAATGGATTATTAAGAAGGGTAAGAGACTTTGCTCAGGTATTGAATGGTGGGAAAATCGATTTAGGCATTACGCAACATGCTTTGAAAGCATTGAATGTAGACGCCCATGGTTTAGATGAAATGGACAATAGAATTTTATCTGCAATCATTAATAAATTTAAAGGTGGTCCTGTTGGTATTACTACTATTGCAACCGCAGTAGGTGAAGAGCCAGGAACCATTGAAGAAGTTTATGAACCTTTCCTTATTCAAGAGGGCTTCTTACAAAGAACCCCTAGAGGAAGGGAAGCTACCTTAAAAGCTTACAATCACCTAGGGGTTGTAATGAAAAGAGGAGAGGCTGGGGAGCTCTTTATCTAAAGGGCTTTAAGCCTAAGGAGCAACCAGTCTGAATCCATTTCCATGAATATTTACAATTTCAATATTGGTATCTTCTTTTAAATACTTGCGCAACTTAGCAATGTACACATCCATGCTGCGGCCATTGAAATAAGTATCACTGCCCCATATTTTTTTCAAAGCACGTTCACGTGGCAATAAATCATTTTTATGTTCAGCCAACATCTTTAATAATTCATTTTCTTTAGGAGAAAGCGTTTGCATGGTGGTGCCAATTTTCAATTCCCTCAATTTTGGATTAAAATGGTAGCCCCCTAAATCAAATTCAATATTATCGTTGATTTTATTTTCTTCCTCGTTTCTTTTTAGAATAGCTTTTATTTTCAATAACAATACTTCACTATCAAAAGGTTTGGTAATATAATCGTCTGCACCCAATTTGTACCCTTGAATAATATCATCTTTCATGGTTTTGGCACTCAAGAAAAACAAAGGTACATCAGGGTCAATATCTCTAATTTCTTCCGCTAGCGTAAATCCATCCATATTGGGCATCATTACGTCTAGTAAACAGATATCAAATTTCTCGCGTTGAAAAGCAGCTAAACCTAATCTTCCATCTCTTTCAAGCGTTACTTCATATTCATTTAATTCTAAGTAATTTTTTAGTACCATACCTAAGTTGGTATCGTCTTCACAAAGTAAAATTTTGTATTGTTTCTTGTCTTCCATGTGTAGAATTTTGAGTGAAATAACAATAAATTACTATTAAATCCCGAGCAATGGGGTGCAATCTTTTGTTAAATATCCAAATGGGCTTTTTTTAGGTATTGCTTATCGGTAAGCGCTTTCAGAAAATTGACTAAATCTTTTTTCTCTTCAACAGTCAATTTGAGCGGCTCTTTTAAAGTGGAATCTAGATTAATGGGCTTAGCTACAAACGCAAAAATATTGTCATAATATTCAACTACTTCTTCTAGCGTCTTGAACATGCCATTGTGCATATAGGGTGCTGTGATAGCAATATTGCGTAATCCTGGCGTTTTAAATTTGCCAAGGTCATCTTTGTTCTTTGTAATTGAATAACGCCCTTCATCAGTAAGATTGACCCCATCGTAGAGCCCAATATTTTTAAAATCATCATTGGTAAAATCAGGTCCATTATGACAATCAAAACACTTTGTTTTTTCGCTTACAAAAAGTTGCCTGCCCCTTTCTGCCGATGCAGACATCTCATCCAAATCAAAAGCAGATTCGTCTGTTTCTAGGGTGTTTTGATAGGCAGCTAAAGCAAGTCCAAGGTTTTTGGGGGATGGAAGCTGTTTAAAAATAGAGTTGAATAATGATTTATAAGCCTTGCTCTCGTTCAACCTTTTTATAGCTTCTTTAATAGGAAGGTTCATTTCTAAAGGGTTCTCAATAGGCATTAATGCCTGTTGCTCAAGGCTTGCGGCTCTGCCATCCCAAAAAAATGGATCATGACCTCTAAGGTTCATTACGCTGGGTGCATTTCTACTGCCAGGAGTTGCGCCAACACCTAAACTGATGGCTAATGTATCTGCGAAACCAAAAGCTGGGATATGACAGCTGGCGCAGCTAATGGAGCGGTCTTTAGAAAGAATGGGATCGAAGAAGAGTTTCTTCCCCAACTGAGCTTTTGTTTTTATAGGACTTGGTGTGTTGAAGCCGCTGCCAAAAGCAATAGCCATTCCTAATCCCACAATGACCCACCATTTTTTCATGATGCAAAGGTACTTGTTTGGAATTTTGCAGCAAATCAGTTTATGAGTCATTCAGCAGCATTTGCAGAATCCGTTCAAAAGGATATCAAATTAAAGGAGCGCAAATAAAAATTGGCTGTGGTATGTTGAATGGGGAAGTAGTTAAAGCTGCTGCTATTTATATTCCGCTCAAAACAATGAATCGACATGGATTGATTGCGGGTGCTACGGGTACTGGTAAAACAAAAACACTTCAACTAAATAGTGAGTGTTTAAGCGATAATAGTGTACCTGTATTATTGATGGATTTTAAAGGTGACCTAAGTGGTATTGCAGCCGAATGAACTTCTAATGAACGAATCATTGAACGATACCCAAGGCGGTTTAGTTTCTATGATTTTTCAAGAAGCATCAGACGCCTTATTACAACAATTAGAAACAGTAATTAAATTAATTCAATCAAAGGGGGTTGGTGTATTTTTCTGTATACAAAATCCACAAGATATTCCAGCTTCTATATTAAGTCAATTAGGATTAAAAATACAGCATGCATTGCGCGCATTTACTGCAGCAGATAGAAAAACAATTAAACAAGCTGCTGAAAACTTTCCAGAATCAGACTTTTATGATGTAGATGAGTTATTGACTCAATTAGGTATTGAAGAAGCTTTTGTAACCTTGTTAAATGAAAAAGGTATTCCCACTCCGTTAATTCATTCCATGTTGAATCCTCCTCAAAGTAGAATGGATGTATTAACCGAACCAGAAATAAATGCCATCAATGCTAAAAGTAAACTAGTTCCAAAGTACAATCAGGTGATTGACAGCGAAAGTGCGCACGAAATTTTGTCGGTAAAATTAGCCGAAGCGCAAGCAAGAACAGCAGCAAGTGTAATTGCCAGAAGCTTATTAGGCGCATTGGGGTTAGGCGGCAGAACCAGTACCAGAAAAAAATATTAATTAACAGCAGTCCAAAAAATCAGCTGCTCTTCATTGATGCTGATTTTTTCTTCGGCTTGTAGAAAATCGAGAATTGTCCAGATTTTTTTAGCAGAAATCCCAGGTGTTTTTTTCATTAGTACGTCTATCAAAAGACCCTGAGTTGAACTGGTTTTCAGAACGTTTTCTACTTGATTGAATTCGGTAGTAGACACTTCCTTTTTTTTATTGTTCAAGCATACATCACATACCCCACAGCTGAGCTTGCTTTCATCTCCAAAATATTGCCCTATAAAATTGCTTCTACACTGATTAGATGTGGTTGCATATTGAATGATAGTAGCAATCCTTTGCCCATGTATTTTTTTTCTTTCTAAATAATGGTCTTGGTTGATATGTAAAAATTTTGCCGGTGCTCTATTGAATAAGAAATGAATTTGTGGTGTTTCTTTTTTGGGCAAGTATTCTATGATTCCATACGCATGCAATTGTTTTAGTTGCTTGGTGATAGCAGCAATATCTGTTCTGCAAACCCTTGCAAGACTTTGCTCATAGATTGAAATGCGGTTGTAGAAAATACCAGCATAAGTTCTAAGCAATGCCTTAATAAGTGGCTCTAGTGAAGGATACATTATTTCAAATTGATCCAAGGATGCTGTGTCTGTACAAAAATTAACTTGCGTGGGTAAAAAAATCTGTTCGTTAAATTGGATATGGCCTTCTTGTTCTAGGATACGAAGTACATTTACCACCAATAATGGGTCTAGTTTAAAATGAGTAATAAATTGATTAAAATCAAAATCATAATAAATGCCCTCTCCATTGCCTACTGCAATTTGTAGAAAGTCTGCAATGGCTTGATATACTTCTTGAATAATAGCAATAGGGGGGAATTTTTTTTCACCATTTTGTGTTAGTTCAACTAAATCTTTTTGTTGCCATAATAAAATGGCAAAAGCCCTTTTTTCATCCCTTCCCGCTCTTCCTGCTTCTTGATAATAGTTTTCTAAACAATCTGGTATATCGTGATGAATAACCGTTCTTACATCAGGTTTGTCAATGCCCATACCAAAAGCATTGGTGCAAACCATTACCCTTGTTTTATTTTGAATCCAACTATACTGTTTTTGTTCTCTTAGTAGTTGATTTAGTCCTGCATGATAATAGTCGGCACTAATCCCTTGTAGTAAAAGCGCTTCTGCAATTTTTTTACATTGTTTTCTACTATTGCAATAAACAATACTGCTACCAGTAACTTTTTCTAAGATGGTTAAAATTTTATTGATTTTGCTTTGGGTTTTAAAACAACTATACGAGATATTCGGTCTTACAAATGATTGTTTAAAAACAGAAACATTGTTTAATCCTAATTGAGTTTGTATATCAGCCAATACCAATGGTGTAGCTGATGCTGTAACCGCTATGGTAGGGATGGATGGAAGTTTCTTTTTGGTTTCTAAGATTCTGCAATAAGATGGTCTAAAGTCGTATCCCCATTGAGAAATACAATGTGCTTCATCTACTACTAATAATCCAAATGATATATGCGGTAAGTACTGATTGAAAACCATGCTTTCTAATCTTTCCGCAGAACAATAGATAAACTGATAAGCATTTTCGGTTGCATCTATCAACACTTGCTTTACCTCTTCTTTTTGCATTCCACTATGAATGGCAACTGAGCTAATTCCTTTTTTATTTAATGCATCTACCTGGTCTTTCATCAATGCAATCAGTGGGCTAATAACGAGTGTAACACCGGGTAATATAATGCCAGGTATTTGAAAGCAAACAGATTTACCGCCACCAGTTGGTAACAATGCCAAACAATCTTTCCCTTGTATTACAGTTTGAATAATTTCTTCCTGTAAAGGTCTAAAAGCAGAATGCTTCCAATACTGTTGTAATATTTGTAGCGGCGAAGTCAAATGGATTAATTCACTTTTTTGAAGTTCAATCTAACTGAGTTAATGGCTAACACTACATCGCTCATGCCCATTACCAATGCGCCAATAGTCGGGCTTAAAAAGCCGAAAGCTGCAACTGGTATGGCAACCACATTATAAAAAAGCGCCCAGAATAAATTTTGTTGAATGGTGAGGTAGGTATGTTTCCCTAGTCCTAATGCAAGCGTTAAGTTTTTAACCCCATGATTCATCAATACCACTTCTGCACTTTGAACTGCAATATGTGCAGCATCACTCAATGAAACACCAACTGTTGATTTTGCTAATGCAGGTGCATCATTAATTCCATCCCCCACCATTGCAGTTGCACTAATTAAATTTAAGGCTTCTATTTTAGCAAGTTTCTCTGCTGGACTTTGTTCTGCAAATACCTCATCTATGCCTAATTGACTAGCTACATAATCGCATTTTACTTGTAAGTCTCCGCTCAATAAAATGGTTTTGATTCCTTTTTGTTGTAAAGATTTTACCATTGTTGCAGCTTCTGGTCTTATTTCATCCTGTAAATCAATTGAAGCCAATAAAGTATGGTTTTTTACTAAGTAAATATTGTGATTCGTATTGTTGGTTAAATGAGTAACATTTTTATACGAGGAAGCCGAATAGCTATTGCCTTCCTTGTCTGTTGCATTGATACCTAATCCTTTTTCTTCAGTGATGGCACTGAAACGAATTTCATCTTTTGTTTTCCATGTTTGCGCAATAGCTTTGGCCAAAGGATGCATAGAATATTTTTCAAGTGAATAAGCAATGCGTTTACATTCATCTTCGCCTAATGCTTTTCCTGCTTCCGTTAGTTCAAAGGCAGCTATAGAAAATTGACCTGTAGTGAGTGTTCCTGTTTTATCAAAAACGACTTGTTGAATATCTTTAAATAATTCAAGTGTTTTAGTGTTCTTAAATAATACTCCATTTCGAGCAGCTCTTCCTAAACCAACTGCTATTGCTGCCGGTGTTGCAAGTCCCATAGCGCATGGGCAAGCTATTACCAATACCGCAATACTTCTCATTAAACTAGGTGTAAAAGCTTGTTCTCCAATGGTATAGTTTAACGCGAAAGTTAATAAAGCAATTCCTACCACAACCGGAACAAATACTGCACTGATTTTATCTGCCAATAATTGAACTGGCGGCTTTTCTGTTTGAGCGTTCTTCACCATTTTAAGAATATTTCCTAAAACGGAATCTTCTCCAACAGCAGTAACATAAGCTTTTACAGTACCATTCACAATGGTTGAACCGCCAATCAAAATGTCTTTAACTTTTTTATCTACCGGTATAGATTCTCCAGTAATGATGGATTCATCAACAGCTACTTCTCCGGATAAAATTTTACAATCCATTGGCACTGCTTCCCCACTTCTAATCAATAATAAATCACCGGTTTTAAGGGAAGTACTTTCTATAGGAAAAATATGTTCATTTTGTTCATTATCATAAGCAATCATATTAGCCATCGTTTTTTGAGACTTAGCTAATTTGTTGAGTGCTATCTGTGTTTGTTCAACAGACTTATCTTCCATCCAATAGCCTAAAAAGACGAGTGTAATGATTGTAGCTGTGGTTTCATAAAATAAGTATTGATCAGCTTGACCTGTTACTGTGCCATATAGACTATAAATAAAAGAGGAAAGTGCTCCCAGGGCAATCAACACATTCATGTTGGGAACTCCTTTTAGTAGACTCTTTAATCCACTTCTGCCAAAAAAATCCATCCCCAAAATAAATACTGGGATTGTTAAGCCCAATTGTACATAAGGGTTCATGAGCCAGTGAATATGAAGGCCTGGAATCATATGTAACATGAGCGGAAGGGTAAAAACCGCACAAAATGCAAATCGTTGTAAATGCGATGTAAATATTTTTTTACCCGATTTGCCTAAATCTGCTCCACCCTTTACTTGATAGCCCAAATCGAGAATGCCTTTCTGTATAGCAATTTTATTTGTGCCTTCTGGAAGATTAAAACTTACATCACCCCCAATGAAATTGACTTTCACTTCATCCATTCCTTTTTCTTTTAGGAATTTATCGATGGATAGTGCACAGTTGGTGCAGCTCATGCCCGTTACTTTCCAATTTACTTTTTCCATACCCAAATTTACAAAAGCCTTTTCGGCTTCATTTGCGAGTTTGGAATAATATTCCCATTTGGCAAACTATCTTTGTATCATGGATGCAATTTTTACCATTGATCAGATTGATCGTGTAGTGGCCGCTTTTTTTAAAAAGTTCCAGAAACATAAGGTTTGGGCATTTCATGCACCTATGGGGGCCGGCAAAACCACTCTGATCAATGCGCTTTGTAGCCATCTAGGTGCAAGGGATGCCTTAAGTAGCCCTACATTTGCGATAGTGAATGAGTATTCCAGTTCAAATGCTGGTATTTTATACCATATGGATTGGTATCGGCTTAAAAATGAAGTGGAAGCCATTGATGCGGGTGTGGAAGACTTGCTGAATAGCGGAAATTACTGCTTTGTAGAGTGGCCAGAAAATGCCCCTGATTTATTAGGGCCCGATACATTACACTTGTATTTAGAAGTATTAGATGCCCAAACTAGGCGATTATTTATTTTAGAGGAAGCAATATAGCAAGCTACGATTAGGTCAAGCATTGGCTTAATTTGTTAACTTCAATCTTTAACCTTACACATGGCAATTAGCAAACCTAGTATTAGTCCTTCGCTTTTATATGAAGCAATGGAAGAAACCCTTGATATTAAAACACCTGGGGCAAAATTACATATTGGCATACCCAAAGAAATAGCGTTCCAAGAAAATCGAATTGCCCTTACTCCCGATGCCGTTGGTGTATTGGTAGCTAACGGAAATATGGTTACCATTGAACATAATGCAGGGGAGCGCAGTCATTACTCTGATAGAGATTATTCAGAAGCAGGGGCACAAATTGTATATGATCGCGCTGCTGTTTATCAATGCCCCATATTAGTAAAAAGTGCTCCGCCAGTAGAAGAAGATATTCCTTTGTTGCAAATGAATCAAATCATTATATCTCCTATACATCATTCTGCTTTAAAGAAAGATATAATTGAGAAAATGATGGCGAAAAGGATTACTGCATTAAGCTTCGAGAACTTTAAAGACGATAGCGGTACTTATCCTATTGTAAGAAGCATGAGCGAAATAGCAGGTAGTGCGGTCATGTTAATAGCAGGTCAATACTTGAGCAGTTTTAATGAAGGTAAAGGGGTCTTATTAGGGGGAATCAGTGGTATTCCACCTACCAAAGTGGTTATCATTGGTGCAGGCATTGTGGGTGAATGTGCAACTAGAAATGCTTTGGCAATGGGTGCTTCTGTAAAAGTATTCGATAACAATATTTATCGCTTAAAGCAAATGCAAAACAACTTAGGACAACGTGTTTGGACCAGTGTTTTAGAGCCACGCATATTAGCGAAACAGTTAAAAACCTGTGAAGTAGCTGTGGGGGCATTAAGCAATGAATACGGAAGAGCTCCTGTAGTAGTGACCGAGGAAATGGTGGCAGCCATGCGTCCTAATAGTATTATAATTGATGTTGCAATAGACAGAGGCGGGTGTTTTGAAACCAGCGAATTGACTAGTTATGAAGAACCAACTTTTTTAAAGCATGGTGTTATACATTATTGTGTGCCCAATATTCCTAGTGGTTTTGCGCGGACTGCATCTCAGGCCATCAGTAATGTGCTAATGCCTTTGTTATTAGAAATAAGTGACGAAGGCGGGTTAGAAGAAATGATTTGGCACAAGTTCAATGTTAGAGAAGGAGTATACTTGTTTAAAGGTTCTATAACCGATATTTATATCAGTCAGAAATTTGATTTAAAATATACCGACTTGAATTTACTGATTGCCAGCAGACGCTAAACTATTTGTAGTCATTAATATGAATACGCGCATTACAGAAATGAATTTCTGCTTCTTCGTTACTGCAAATGATAACGATTTTGTTGGTGCAATTTTCTTGTATTAAATTTTGGTAGAGCGCATAACCGTCTTTATCTAAATTCGTACAAGGTTCGTCTAATAGTAATAATGGGGTGTCTGAAAATATAGCCTGAGCCAATTTTAGTCGTTGTTTCATGCCGCTGCTGTACTTGCTTATTTGTTTGTTGGCGGCTTTGCTTAATCCCACTTGAAGAAGTATTTCATCTATTGTTTTATGCCTGGTGAGTGGTTTAAAGCTGGAATGAAAAGCTAAAAACTCTACACCGGTCATTTCTTCAATTAATTCTAAATAAGGAGTACAAATGGATAGTTGCTGAAAGTGTTTTTCGGCAGCTACCGGCAATTGTAAATTGCCTTCATTAAAATTCATGTTACCTGCAATACACTGCAATAAAGTACTTTTACCCGAACCATTATGTCCTGTAATTGCGTAAGCCTTACCAATATCAAATTGATAATTTAATCTGCGGAATATCCATTCCCGATTAAATTTCTTTCCGCAATTATTTAAAATAATGGAATATTTATTCATCATCGTTGGCGCCCTTCGTAAAACGCTTTATAATACCTCTACCACTCTCTCTAATAAAAGTTACAATTTCATCTCTTTCATCAGTTGCTGGCAATTCTTCTTCTATATATTCTAGCGCTTGCGAAGTATTTAATCCTTTGTTATAGATTGTTCTATACACGTCTAGAATATGATTGATTTGCTCTAATGGGAAGCCCCTTCTTTTTAATCCAACACTATTTACACCTCCATAACTTAATGGATTGCGAACTGCTTTTATATAAGGTGGAACATCTTTGCTAACTAAACTACCTCCAGCAATAAAAGTATGTTGACCAATGTTTACAAATTGATGAACCGCACTCACTCCACCAACCACAGCCCAATCGCCCACTGTTACGTGACCTGCAACTTGTACGCTATTACTCATAATAACGTGGCTCCCAATAATACAATCGTGTGCAATATGACTGTAAGCCATAATTAAACAATGATTTCCTATGACTGTTTTGCCTCTATCTTCTGTACCCCTATTAATGGTTACAAACTCACGAATGGTGGTATGATCTCCAATTTCTACTGTCGTTTTTTCTCCAACAAATTTTAAATCCTGCGGAATTGCACCAAGTACAGCGCCTGGAAATATGCGACAGTTTTTTCCAATTCTTGTGCCGTCCATAATGGTCACATTGCTTCCAATCCAAGTGCCTTCGCCTACTTGAACATCACCATGTATTACGGTAAAAGGATCAATTTTTACATTGGGGGCAATGCGTGCATTGGGATCAATATATGTATAAGGATGCGTCATATTTTTTGTTTCAAGGGTAAGATACGATTTTGATTGCTTTAGCTGTCTGCTCTCCTAACAACCTGTGCTACCAAGTCTGCTTCGGTGGCTACTTTACCCCCTACATAAACCGTACCCCTCATTTCACAAATACCTCTTCTGATAGGGCCTAGAAATTCTAATTTCAATACCATGGTATCACCAGGTCTTACCATTTGCTTGAATTTGCAATTGTCTATTTTTAAAAAATAAGTATCGTATTTGCCCTCTGGCATAGAATTAATGCAAAGAATACCTCCGGTTTGGGCCAAAGCTTCAATTTGAAGAACACCTGGCATTACCGGGTTTCCGGGGAAATGTCCTGGGAAAAACCATTCATTGAAACTTACATTCTTGATACCAACAATATAAGTGTCTGTTAATTCAATGATTTTATCTACTAATAAAAATGGATGTCTATGAGGTAAAGTTTTTTCTATTTGTTCTAACGTATATACGGGAGGAACAGTTGGGTCATAGGTGGGAACCCCTTTTACGTGCTTGTTCTTTTTGATATACTGTTTAATTTTTTTAGCAAACTCTACGTTAGAACTATGTCCTGGTCTATTGGCAATAATTCTTGCTTTGATTGGGTATCCAATTAATGCAAGATCACCCACTACATCAAGTAGCTTGTGTCTGGCAGGTTCGTTGGGGAATCTTAATTCTAAATTGTTTAAGTAGCCTTCACTTTTGACCGCTATTTCTTCTTTCTTAAAAATCTTAGCTAAGCGAGTCATTTCTGCGTCGGTAATGGGTTTGTCTACCACCACAATTGCATTGTTAATATCCCCGCCTTTAATTAAGTCGTTGTCTAATAGCATTTCTAACTCATGTAAAAAGCAAAATGTTCTACATGGTGCAATTTCTGTTTTAAAATCCTTGATGGTTTTTAAACCAGCATGTTGTGTTCCTAGAACTGGGCTATTAAAATCAATTAATGTGGTTATTTGATAGTCCATTGCAGGCAAAGCAACCATTTCAACTCGTTTACCTTCATCATAATGGTAAATATTTTCATCTAAACTATACCATATTTTAGCGGCATCTTGCTCCAATACCCCTGTTTGTTCAATCAATGCAATAAAGGGAGCAGAGCTTCCATCCATGATGGGAATTTCGGGTCCGTTCACTTCAATTAATACATTGTCTAAACCCATGCCCACTAAAGCGGCTAAAATATGTTCAACTGTACTCACTTTAGCATCTCCCACTTGTAGGGTAGTACCCCTACTTGTATCGGTCACTAAATCACAATCTGCTTTAATGATGGGTTTATTAGGTAAATCTGTGCGCTGAAACTGCATGCCAAATCCAGGATTAGCAGGCTTAAGTATCATGTCTACCAATATACCGGTATGCAATCCTGTCCCACTAATGTGAATTGGTTGCGTTAACGTATGTTGTTTCTCGGGATTAAAATTCATATCCATGGTTCCGCGCTTTAAGTATGCGAAATTAAGTCATCCCGATGGTTTAACCTCATATTAAGGCTTAACCCTTTCGGAAAGTAATTCGGCCACTATCTTTTCTAAGGCTTGAATCCTTTTTTCTGTTTCTGGTAAATTACGGGTTGCTGCTTGAACCCTTAATGAGCTGGTATAATCAAAAGCAGGGTAACCATTGACGGATTTATTGGGTTCTTTAATCGTTTTGGTTATACCGCTTCTTCCCCCAATTTTGGTTCCATCTGCAATGCTCAAATGGCCTGCAACCCCTGTTTGTCCGCCCATCATAACATACTTGCCTACTTTACTACTTCCGCTAATTCCTGATTGCGCGGCAATGACTGTATTACTTCCAATTTCAACATTATGGGCTATTTGCACAAGGTTATCAATTTTAGCTCCCTTTTTAATGATAGTGGAACCCATAGTAGCTCGGTCAATCGTTGTATTGGCCCCTATTTCTACAAAATCTTCTACTACTACATTCCCCAATTGAGGAACTTTAGAAAAGCTTCCATCCGCCTGTGGCGCAAATCCAAAACCGTCACTGCCTATTACCACACCTGCATGAACAATTACATTATTCCCAATTACACAGTCTTTGTAAATTTTAACGCCAGGATAAATGGTTGTGTTTTCGCCCACAGTTACTCGGTCACCTAAATAAACACCTGGATATATTTTACTATTATTTCCAATTTTTACATGATCACTAATAAAAACAAATGCACCAATATAAACCGAATCCCCCATACTGGCAGAACTAGCTATATGACTCGGAGTTTGAATCCCAGTTAATTGATTGGCAGCCATTTCTTGGTACTTAGTCATTAAGACTGCAAATGCACTGTAAGCATCTGGAACCCTTATCAGAGTTGCTTTTACAGGTGCTTTTAGTTGTAATGATTGGTTTACAATTACCACTGATGCATCGGTTGAATACAAATAATCTTCATATTTAGGATTCGCGAGAAAAGAGATTTGCGAAGGTTTTGCCTCTTCAATTTTTCCAAAAGAAACAACCATTGCATTGGCATCTCCTTCAATAGTACCATTGATTATTAATCCAATCTGAGCTGCGCTAAACTGCATAAAAGTGGGTTATGTTAACAGACAAATGTAAAATTTTTTTACCTGCGAAGAAAGATTTTGCTGTATCATCGAATTGTCTACTTCAGTGATATCTTTCACTGTTCCGTCTTTGTATAGAATATTTATTTTTTCTTCTTTGCTTTGATAAGTCGTATTGGTTGCAATACCTGTAAAACAAAGGAAGTTTGCTTCTTCTTCGTTTACTCCAAATTGCTTCATGACTTGTTGCTTTTTTGCTTCTATAAAAGAAGATTCAAAGGGTGTTGCTTGAATGCTGGTTTTGTAAATGGCTCGATTAAGCATTCTGGCACAAAGCAAAGAGAGTACTTTGTCTGAATGAGTACTCCATTTTTTTATTGCACTGATTACGTCAAAATCGTCCATTAAACAAAAGCGTTTAATCGTATCGGTATTCATTGGCCCAATAAATTCCCCAAGGAAAAAGTCTATCTCAGATCCCGTTGCTAAACTTTTTTGGTTGGTATGGTATATGGTTCTTACTCTTTGAATAATTTTCACCAACATTTTTTCGGCAGATAAAACGGTTTTGTGCAAGTATACTTGCCAATACATTTGCCTTCTGGCAACTAAGAATTTTTCTACGCTATAAATTCCCTTTTCTTCTACCATTAACTGTCCATGGTGTACTGTCAACATTTTTAAAATTCGATCGTATCCAATCACTCCTTCGCTAACTCCAGAGAAAAAACTATCTCTACTTAAATAGTCCATTCTGTCTACATCTAATTGCCCACTAATTAGTTGATGAAGAAAGGGTTTATGGTATTGATTAGTGAAAATATCAATAGCAAGACCTAGCTGACCATTCAATTCATTGTTCATAAGTTGCATGATCTGTAAGGATAGGTCTTCGTGATGAACTCCTAGGACCAACTCATGTTCTAAGGCGTGCGAAAAAGGACCATGTCCAATATCATGTAATAAAATAGCTGCTTTAACGGCAATTTCCTCTTCTTTGGTTATTTCAATTTCTTTGCTTCTTAATTCGTTTACCACATTGCACATGAGGTGATAAGCTCCCAATGAATGATGTAATCGGGTATGAACTGCGCCCGGATATACCAGTTGCGCCATAGCCATTTGTTGAATCCTTCTTAAGCGTTGATAAAATGGGTGCCCTATGATTGAAAAGATTAAAGGATGGCTGATGGTTATAAATCCATATACTGGGTCGTTAATAATTTTTCTTTTGGGATTGGCCATGCTGTTGCTGAATTGTTAATAAAGGTAGTATTTAGAACTTCAAACAAAATTATAAATAGCTTAGCAATATGGCAATTGCAAAGATATTATGGGTAGACGACGAAATTGATAGTCTTCAATCACAAAAAATTTTTTTGGAGAACAAAGGGTACGAAGTTCATACACTCACCAATGGGTATGACGCTATCGACTATATTCAACATCATACGGTTGATGTTGTTTTGATGGATGAGAGTATGCCTGGGATTACAGGGCTAGAAACTCTTACCCGCATCAAGCAATTGAATCAGCTGCTTCCCATTGTACTCATAACTAAAAATGAAACTGAAAACCTGATGGATGAAGCAATTGGTAGCCAAATTGCAGACTATTTAATAAAGCCGGTCAATCCCAATCAGGTGTTGCTGAGTTTAAAAAAAATCATTGATAATAAAAGGTTGGTTGCCGAAAAAACAACGATTTCATATCAGCAACAATTTAGTGAATTGTTTATGGCACTCTCTGGTAATCCTAACTACCAAGAGTGGATGGAGTTGTATAAAAAGTTGGTTTTTTGGGAATTGGAAATGGAGAAAAGTGACAGTCCTGAAATGCAGGAAATATTCTTTAATCAGAAAAAGGAAGCCAATGCAGCTTTCGGAAAATTTGTTTCGAAAAATTATGAAAAATGGGTTGCTTCCGCTGCTGCTGATGCGCCTATTATGAGCCATCAACTCTTTCAGTTTAAAGTATTGCCTCATTTAGAACCAGATATTCCTTTGTTTTTTATCTTAATTGATAATTTGAGATATGATCAATGGAAAGCGATTGAGCCCATATTTGCTGAAAGCTTTAGGGTTACCGAAGAAGAAAGTTTTTATTCTATTCTGCCTACTGCTACTCAATATTGCAGGAACGCCATTTTTGCAGGGATGATGCCTGTGGAAATTGAAAAGAAATTTCCTGAATTGTGGAAAAACGATGAAGAGGAAGGAGGTAAAAATTTACATGAGCAGGAGTTTTTGGCTGCCCAATTAAAGCGTTTAAAAAAAGATGGGATAAAGTTTAGTTACCATAAAATTTTGAATCACCAAGATGGGCAACAATTGGTAAATAATATGCACAATTTATTAGGTAACCCCCTGAATGTCATTGTTTACAATTTTGTTGACATGCTCAGCCACGCAAGAACGGAAATGGAAGTATTAAAAGAGTTGGCTAGCGATGAAGCCAGCTACAGAAGCTTGACTAGGAGTTGGTTTGAGCATAGCCCGCTTCATCAGGCTTTAAAGAAAATTTCGGATAAAAAAATCAAAATTGTTTTGGCAACCGACCATGGAAGTGTTCGAGTTAAAACGCCACATAAAGTAATTGGCGACAAGCAAACAACTACCAATTTGAGGTATAAACATGGCAGAAACCTAAACTATGATGAAAAAGAAGTATTAGCATTTAGAGACCCGTTAAAAGCTGGATTGCCTGTGCCAACAATTAATTCTTCCTTTATTTTTGCTAAGGAGGATGGATTTTTATGCTATCCCAATAACTATAACCATTATGTAAACTATTATAAAAATAGTTTTCAACATGGTGGGATTAGTTTAGAAGAAATGATTGTTCCTTTAATAAAAATGGAGTCAAAAGCTTAATACTTACCCCAATTTCTGCCCATTTTGTGGATAAAACCCTTACGAACAGAGGCTTACTAAGTTTAAATTTGTGTTGTTATGAAATACACACAATCTACATTAGACAAGTTAGAAGATATTTTAGGAGAATCTGAATATGTAGTGAGGTACGAAAGAGGTACTTTCCAAAGTGGATGGTGCTTATTAGAAGCCAGAAGGGTAGTCGTATTGAATAAATTTTTAAATATCGAAGGAAGGATCAATACTTTAATGGAAATTATACCCCAACTAAATATTCAATTTGATAAGCTAACCTTAGAGTCTCAAAAACTTTACGAAGAAGTAGTTAAAAAATCCGTGACTACAACAGAATAATTACGGGGTATACGCTACTGACCAAAACAATTTTACCTTAGTTTTATTGGGTGAATCAACCTGCATTAACCATTCAATTTTTAGGAACAGGAACTAGTACAGGCATTCCTATGATAGGATGCAGTTGTCCTGTATGTGTTTCAACTAACCCTAAAGATCAACGACTTCGCACGAGTATTTTAGTAAAATCTGCAAAGACCAGCATAGTAATTGATACCACCCCCGATTTTAGGTACCAAATGTTGCGCAGTAATACTACCCAGCTAAACGCAGTCTTATTTACACACTCTCATAAAGACCATATTGCTGGTTTAGATGATATTAGGGCATTCAATTTTTTCTCTGGCACAGCTATGGATATTTATGCGAATGCTTCCACTGAAGAAGCTATTCGAAGAGATTTTTATTATGCTTTCTCCGATAACCATTATCCTGGCACACCTGAATTGCATATGCACAGTATTGGAGATGAAAATTTCTTTGTAGGAGATATTGAAGTTCAACCCATAAAAGTGATGCATCATAAAATGCCTGTTTTAGGATTTAGAATGGGGAACTTTACGTATATCACCGATGCCAACTATATTGAAACAACCGAATTGAATAAAATAAAAGGGTCTTCTGTATTGGTGTTAAATGCATTGAGAAAAGAGAAACATTTGTCGCATTTTACTTTACAAGAAGCATTGGATATTGCCACTATTTCTGCAGTCCCTGAAGTATATTTCACCCATATTAGTCACCAGCTTGGTTTACATGATACCATTAATGCTGAATTGCCAGCACATGTAAAACTTGCTTACGATGGGTTAGTTGTTCGTTTGTAATTCCGCAACTATTTGCGGCGATGAAAAAATGGGTAAAAGATTATTTGCAATTTTCTAAAAAAGAGAGAATTGGATTATTAGTTGTTTTGTTTCTGTTAGGCAGTTTTATCGTGTTACCTAATTTAATTCCCTCTAGCATTCCTCCGTTACAACATTCGGATACTGCATGGGTAGATCAGGTTAAAACGGACCCATTTAAAATGCCGTATTCAAAAGATTCAGCGCAGAGTAGAATAAGTTCTATTCAGCCAGTCTTTTTTAAGTTTGATCCGAATACCGCTTCCGAAGAAGAACTAAAGCAGCTAGGTTTGTCTTATAAAAATGCTCAAACCATTATAAGGTATCGACAAAAAAGGGGGCGGTTTAAAGTACCAACAGATTTACTCAAAATCTGGGGGATTGAGCCCTCCTTAGCTAAAAAATTGATTCCTTATATACGCCTTCCTTCAACGACTCTGGTGCAAAATTATCCTACTGCAAATGAAAGCGGCGGCTATAATCACCCCTATGCCCCAAAAAAAATATCTATCATTGATATCAATACCGCTTCAATGCAAGATTGGGAAGCCCTGCCAGGTATTGGTCCGGTATTAGCTGCAAGAATTATTAAATATCGAGATAAGTTGGGTGGTTTTTCAGAAATTGATGATGTTAAGAAAACCTACGGCATAAAAGATTCCCTATTTATGCTGATACAGCCTTATTTAAAGAACCATGCTTTGGGAAAACCTTCTATTAATTCAGCCAGCGAATCAAGTTTGATTAAAGCTGGAGTTTCTCCTGAAATTGCTGCTGCTATTATTCAATACAGAAGGCAATATGGATTATTTGGAAGTTTAGAAGAGTTAAAAAAAATCGTTTTTATTCAACCTGCTCAATATCAGCTACTGATAGACTTAGTAAAACTGTGAATAATTATCCGTTTATTTTAAGATGAACTTACCATAAAAATCCACTAGATTTGCTTTACAAACTAACTAACGGTTGTTTGTTTTAGGGGGTCGGAAAGAACGTGCTTGCTCTGCTTCGACCCCCGTCTATTTAAATTATCATATATGCACTTCAAGGAGACAGAATTGACACAACAAGTGTCTGCAACAGCTAAAGATTTTGCTGAACAGTGTATTCGACCGCATTTAATGGAATGGGATGAAGCACAATTTTTTCCAGAAGACCTATTTAGAGAAATGGGAAAGTTGGGTTTAATGGGTGTGCTTGTACCTGCAGAGTACGGTGGGGCTGGATTGGGCTATTTTGAGTACAATGCCATTATTCAAGAAATTGCTAAAGTATGTGGTAGTATTGGATTGAGTGTTGCTGCGCATAACTCACTTTGCACTAATCATATTTTATCTTTTGGAAACGAAGCGCAAAAGAAACGTTGGTTGCCCAAATTGGCTACTGCAGAGTGGATTGGTGCTTGGGGCTTAACTGAACCAAACACGGGCAGTGATGCGGGTAATATGAAAACAACAGCCGTTAAACAAGGTGATCATTGGGTGTTGAATGGCACTAAAAGCTGGATTACTCATGGAAAGTCTGGTGAAGTGGCTGTGGTAATTTGCAGAACAGGGGAACCAAGAACCAGTGGAAACTCAACCGCTTTTGTAGTGGAGAGAGGTACGCAAGGTTTTACAGCTGGGAAAAAAGAAAATAAATTGGGAATGAGGGCGAGTGAAACCGCCGAAATGATATTTGACAATTGCATTATCCCAGACAGTAACCGTTTGGGTGAAGTTGGGGATGGATTTAGACAAGCAATGAAAATTTTGGATGGAGGTAGAATTTCTATTGCTGCCCTCTCTGCGGGTATTGCAAAAGGTGCTTATGAAGCAGCTTTAAAATACTCACAAGAAAGATACCAGTTTGACCAACCAATTGCTTCTTTTCAGGGTATTAGTTTTAAGTTGGCCGATATGGCTACTGAAATCATGGCTGCTGATTTATTGATATGGCAATCTTGTGATCTTAAAAACAGGGGTGAAAAAGTTACCCAAGCAGGTGCAATGGCTAAGTATTATGCAAGCGAAGTTGCTGTTAAAACTGCTACTGAAGCCATTCAAATTTTTGGTGGCTACGGCTATACAAAAGATTTTCCTGTAGAAAAGTACTATCGTGACGCAAAATTATGTACTATTGGGGAAGGAACTTCTGAGATTCAGAAAATGGTTATTGCCAGAGAAGTTCTTCGCTAATTGTTTTCGATTGCTTGCTCATAATAAGGGACTCCGATTGGGGTCCTTTTTTTTGTTGATTGTATAACACAAATATTGATATCTTGAATACATATACTTCCATCTTAAAATTCATATCTACATTTAATATCATGCGGGTACTGTTTTTGTTATATTTCTTCCTTTTGGTAACCCCGTTGTTTGCACAAAAAAACACTGGCTCTCCCCTTATTGTTGATACATTAAAAAAAGCAGCATTTGATGCAAAGCGATCAGATATATCTAAAGCCCTGAATTTATTGATCATTACTCAAAATACTACTAAGCAAATCGGCTATAAAAAAGGTCAAGCAGTTGCTTACATATACGAAGGAGGAATTTTTCAACTAAAGGGTTTTATCAAACGAGCGCTAAGTGATTTTTATCTTTCTTTTGATATTTTTAAAAGAATAAAAGACATGTTTAATATTACAAAAGTTAGTTAGTAAATTGCTGGTTCTTTGATTTTGGAATCAAAATATGTCTCTGAATCGGCTATTTATATAGAGTGTCTCAAAGTGTTTAATAAGTAGGATAAACAGGAAGAAGTAGCAAATATTAAAAACAGTATGCAGCTAATTTTATTGATATCATCAAGAATCAACAAAGTTTAAGATTAGATTGGGAGAATTCTTTTTGCGCGCTCAGCGTGCTTCTGATGAGCAATTATTCATTTAAACAATTGAAGCTCAAATTGAAGAGATGGGAATGCTCAGTAAAGAAATATCTCCTCAAAATAGAATGCTCGAAGCCGATAATAAAACAAAGGATAAATTATGATTAATTATTTCTCATGATTTACGTAATCCATTGGTTAATACCAAAGGCATTTTAAATTTGGTTACTCAGGAAATGGTGCCAGAAGATCAAGTAAAACAACTTCTGCTGTAACTAGAAACCCAATATACGGGTACTACATCCTTGTTAGATAATCTACTCTTTTGGTTAAAAGGGCAGATTTGTGGTAAGAACTTAGATAGGTCTGTTATAATAGTTTATCAACTGGTAAAAGGATTAGAAGACGAACACAAAATGCTATTTAGAAGAAAGAATATACTATTCAGCAATAATCTGCATCCTCAAATGTTTATTAATGCAGATAAAGAAATGATTAGGATTGTTTTAAGAAGCTTAATTAGTAATGCCATTAAGTTTACTCTTGAAAATGGAACCATTCAGGCTCATGCAACACAAACAAGTACTCATGCAATTATTTGTGTAGAGGATAGTGGTATAGGTATGACTCAGGAAACAATCGAAAAGATAAGTGCGAAACATACTACACAACGGCAGGAACTTCAATGGAAAAGGGTAGTAAATTCATCATTCAACTACCCTTGCAAAGTATATAAACTATTCTTCGTTTTTATTTCCAGCAGCAAAAATTTGGTCTACAGCACCACCTAACATAGGAAATTTGTCTTTTACAAATCCTGCAATTGTAACAATTGCTTGTTGTGCCTGTTGTTCTGATAATCCAGCTTCTTTAACTAGTTTTTCTACTAATTCGTTCATGTTTTATTTTTTTATTTATGCAACTTTAAGCGCACTTAGTTTACTCTTACTAAACATCTTTTCAGCATAATCTAGTGTAACGTTTAACGAAGTGGTATTGGTACCTGGTAATTCAAACATTGCTTCTGTTAAGATACTCTCACAAATACTTCTTAAACCTCTTGCACCTAGTTTGTATTCCATTGCTTTTGCAACCATGAAATCTAGTACAGCCGGTTCAATTGATAATGCAATACCTTCCATGTCAAACAAACGAGTGAACTGTTTGATTAAAGAATTCTTTGGTTCAGTTAAAATACTTCTGAGCGTTTCAGCATCTAAAGGATTTAAATGGGTTACCACTGGTAAACGACCTAGTAATTCAGGAATTAATCCAAAACTTTTTAGGTCTTGTGCATTAATAAATTCTAATAAATTACTTCTTTGATGTTCTTGTTCGTCTTTGTTGACACTAAAACCAATTGCATTGGTATTAATTCTTCTAGCAATTACTTTGTCTATTCCGTCAAATGCACCACCGCAAATAAATAAGATATTTTTAGTATCTACCTTAATCATTTTTTGCTCTGGATGCTTTCGGCCACCCTGTGGAGGAACCAATACTTCTGTACCCTCTAACATTTTTAATAAGCCTTGTTGAACCCCTTCTCCACTTACGTCTCTGGTGATAGATGGATTATCTCCTTTACGTGCAATTTTATCAATCTCATCTACATAAACAATACCTTTTTCAGCAGCGGTTACATCGTAGTTACAATTTTGTAACAAACGAGTAAGCATACTTTCTACGTCTTCACCTACATAACCAGCTTCGGTAAAAACCGTTGCATCCACAATTGCAAAAGGGACATTGAGTAAACGCGCAATTGATTTAGCCAATAAGGTTTTACCCGTTCCTGTTTCGCCTACCATGATGATATTGCTTTTCTCTATTTCAACATCATCAACAATTTGTTTATTGTTAACTCTTTTGTAGTGGTTATATACAGCTACACATAGTATTTTCTTTGCTTCATCTTGACCTATTACATACTCGTCTAAGAATTGCTTAATTTCTTTAGGTTTTCTGATTTGAACATTACCAACCCCACCTGTTCCAGCGGGATTATTTTTAGCGCTTAATTCCTGAGCAATAATTTCTTCTGCATGCTCTACGCAATTTTCACAGATATGGCCTTCTTGACCTGCTATCAATATCTTGACCTCGTCTCGGCTTCTTCCACAGAAAGAGCAATGTAAATTATTTTGTTTTGCCATATCCTATATCTTGTTTAAGATGCTGTCTGCAATACCATAAGAAACAGCTTCAGAAGCATCCATCCAATAATCGCGGTCAAAATCCGCTAAAATTTGTTCTACAGTTTTACCACAGTTTTCCGCTAAAATTTTTGCACCTAGCTGTTTGGTTTTTAAAATTTGGTTTGCTTGAATTTCTATATCTGCGCTAGTTGCTTGATAGTAACCACCTAAACTTGGTTGGTGAATCATTACTTCTCCGTGCGGATAAATGTAGCGGTGACCTTTAGCTCCAGCACTTAAGAGAATGGAGCCCATGCTAGCGGCTAATCCCATACAAAT
The DNA here is from genome assembly GCA_040403845.1 of Sediminibacterium sp. Classification (GTDB taxonomy): domain Bacteria; phylum Bacteroidota; class Bacteroidia; order Chitinophagales; family Chitinophagaceae; genus Sediminibacterium. Next base: position 62,437 of record JBBAJU010000002.1, on the reverse strand, counting down.
AGTACTTACCGGACTTTGGATCATTTTAATAGTATCATACATGACCATCCCACTGGTAACAACACCTCCTGGACTATTAATATATAATTTAATTTCTGCCCCTGGTTTGTCGGCATCTAGTAAAAGTAATTTGGTAACTACTTCTTTAGCTGATTTATCATCTACCACCCCCCATAAATACACTGCTCTTTTTTCAAAGAATAGTCTTTCCATTTTTTTGGTCATGAAACTGCCCATAGCATCTTGCTTCTCTTCTTTGTTTTCTTCTGGTTCTTCCTGATCATTATTTAGAAAAGGATTCACGATATATTTAGATTGTATCATTATTAAGCGTTTGATTTTTTAAACAATTATCCTTTCTTTTCTTTGCGAGGATTGGTTAATAAAACTTCATCTACCAAACCATATTCTTTTGCCTCTGAAGCAGTCATCCAGAAATCACGATCACTATCTTTTGCTATGGTCTCAATTGGTTTGCCAGTATGATTTGCAGTGATTGCATACAGTTCTTGTTTCAATTTTTTAATTTCACGAGCAGTGATTTCAATATCAGTAGCTTGGCCTCCAATACCACCACTTGGCTGGTGCATCATTACTCTACTGTGTTTTAGCGCTGTTCTTTTCCCTTGCACACCTGCACACAATAAAATTTGACCCATACTAGCAGCAATACCAGTACAAATAGTGGCAACATCTGGCCCAATAAACTGCATGGTATCATAGATTCCCAAACCAGCATAAACGCTGCCACCTGGGCTATTGATATACATTTGAATATCTCTAGAACGGTCGGTGCTTTCTAGGAACAATAGCTGTGCAGTAACAATATTGGCCACATAGTCGTTTATTCCTTCCCCTAAGAAAATAATTCGGTCCATCATTAAACGGCTAAAAACATCCATGCTAGCAACGTTTAAGGGCCTTTCCTCAATAATGTAAGGAGTAAGGTTGGTTACTTGGCCATAACTTTTGTAGTTGTGTAAAACCCCGCTGCTGATGCCACGGTGTTTAACTGCGTATTGTTCAAACTCTTTTCCAATATTCATAAACTGATTTTTCGCCTTGAAGTTAAGTGTTTTGTTAAATAGGTTTAAAGACTGTTCAAATACTATGCAAAGCTTGGTTTATGGCAATTTGACATAATGAACAGTAAAACCGTTAAAACACGGTTGCAAAGGTCGTTCATTTTAGATAAGTTCAAAGCTAGTATTGTTAATATTATGTCAGAGAACCCATTTCATATAGGACTTTGTATGGCAGGTGCGGTATCTGCAGGAGCCTATACGGCAGGTGTTGTAGATTATTTAATAAAATCATTAGATCGGTGGGAGCAACGCCGCGGCCAACCAGGAGTTCCCACACATAGGGTACAAATCTCCATAATTGGCGGAGCTTCTGCTGGCGGAATGACGGGCTTACTTACAGCAGCCGTCATGCATCAATTAAAGGCAGATTTGTTGTATAAAAGTTGGGTTACCATGCAAGCCGATAATATGATGGAAAAATTGTTTTCCTGTACCGACTTCAATACTAAGTTACCAACAGCTTCATTGTTAAATAGTGCTTTTGCCAATGAAATAGCAGATAGCGCATTTAGCAATCAAGGTTTGTTATGGAATGATACGCCCTCATATTTTCATCCACAATTGAAAGTATTTACAACACTCACCAATGTAAGCGGATTCCCTTATAATATTTCATTCAATACCGATTTAGCTGCGCAACACCATGCAATGTCGGTTCACTATGATTATGCTTGCTTTCAAGCTGCTACAGCACCCAAATGTATCAATGGGTGGATGCCATTGAATATAAGAACAGGATTGAATGCACAACTAGCAAAAGATGCTGCAATTGCAACAGGTGCATTTCCATTGGGATTGCCAGCTAAGCAATTAACCAGACCCCTAGAAGCAATTGTTGAAAATAAATGGATTTATCGGGAAGGACTTATGATTGACCATGCAAAGCCAACTTATGAATCCTTGCATGTAGATGGCGGACTAATGAATAATGAACCATTTGAAAAAGTGAGAGAATTACTGAATGAATTGGTATTCACAGAAACCCAGGAATCTAATGCTTTTAACCGCTTCGATCAATTTAGAAGTACGGTCTTGATGATTGATCCATTCCCTGAAAATATTCCTAATCAAATTACTTATCCGCTTTCTATTGGTCAATTGGCGGGTTCTATTATGCACGCGATGATGCAGCAAATGAAAGCAAAGCCAGCACCCATCGCAGATGTTTTGAGTAAAAATAAGGCGGGTCAATTTTTGATAGCACCAGTAAGATATTCAATGGATGAAATGAATACTAGAATTGAAGGATCTAAAGCTATTGCTTGTGGATCAATTGGTGGTTTTGGGGGATTTATTAGTAAAGATTTTCGGGCGCACGATTATGCATTAGGACAGTATAATTGTGAAATGTTTTTACGCAATCATTTTACCATACCCATTCAACATTTAGCCCATCATCCCATTTTTTCAAAAGGTTATGAAGGAGTGAATCATTCTTTATTTGAATCGAATCAAACAGAATCAGTGCAAATCATTCCACAGTTCGGAACTGTACAAAAACCATTGCCTTGGCCAACACTTGAACAAAATCCACTGGTCCAAATGCGGCCAATTATTCAAAAAAGAGTTGCCATGTTATTAAATTCTATCCAATTAACTGGATGGAGAAAAGTATTATTGCAATTGAGCGGCGATGTGTATTTAAATAGAATGATTGCTAATCAAGTACGTAATTACATTCAACGGCAATTAAAAAAACATGACTTGCTAAAATAAAAAAACCAGCCCGAAAGCTGGTTTAATGAATCATTCAACGCTTATTGATTAATGATGATGATGCTCTAATTTCTTAGCGAAATCATCTGCACTAATAGTTTCGTCATTCGTTTTCACCTGAGTACCTAATGCATCAAATAATTTTTCTGCATTAATTCTATGATAGCTGTCTTCAACAAACTTTTTATCCTGCATCATACGATTAGCATAGTCGTCAACCCATTGTTGGTTATCGCCTAAAGCACCCAATTGATTACCCATGTAACTGAATAATTGCATTTTTGCAAAGTTGCGAATATCTTCAGGTAGTACTTCAATCTTATTATCTTGAGTAAGCTTACTACTGATTAAAGTCCATTTCAATTGCTTCACAAATGATGGGAATTCTGCTTCTGCTTCTTCTGCAGTTTTAGGTTTTTCACCACCATTTTGCAGCCAACGCTTCAAGAAACTTTCAGGGAAATCCATCGTAATATGGTCAACCAAGTAGTGATAAATTTGATCGTGTACTTGATTTTGTGCAGACTGAGCGTAGTATTTTTCAATTTCAGCCTTAATTTCATTTCTAAGGTCAGCTTCAGTTTTGATTTGGTCGTTGCCTGGATATACCTGAATAAAAAACGCTTCGTTTAATTCAGCTTTCTCCACCAAACCAACTTTAGTAATCAATAAATTAAAATACTTTTCAGCATCCTCTTTTGATAATCCTAGATCTGATAAAATGGTTTCAGCTTCTTTGTCTTCGAAAGCAGTTTTTATTTGCAAGTGCACTACATCTTCTTTTTTCTTACCCATCAAATTATTGCGGAATCCTTCTGCAAAATATTTAACTAATAAAGAATTGTCTTTTGTAATGCCATTTTCGATAGTATTCCCTTTTTCATCTGTTTCAGTAAAAGTCACGTTCAATACATTGTCTTCACTGTTAACTGATTCAGGTTCAGTCATTTTGCCAAAGCGGGTTTGAAGTCTTGCAACTTCATCATTAATCATTTCATCGGTAACTGTTACTACATAACGTGTTCCGGTGAACTTAGATAAGTCTATATCAAAGTTTGGTTTCAATCCAATTTCAAAAGAGAAAATATAATCAATTGGATTATTCATATCTAAAACGCGCGCATCATTTTCTAATGGCAGTGGTTGAGCAAAAATGTCTATTTGCTCTTTTGCCATATAAGCGTTCATTTCTTGTTCTACTTTACGAAGTACTTCGTCAGAGAAAACGCCCTGACCGTACATTTTTTTCACCAAACCAGTAGGAACCATTCCTTTTCTAAAACCTGGTATATTGGCTGTTTTAGCATACTTCTTCAGACTTGTTTCAAAGTCTTTTAGGTAATCATCCTTTGTAAGGGTAACGGTAAGCTTATCATTTAATAAGCCAATGGTTTCTCTGGTAATTGTAGCCATATAGGAGTTTTATAAACTTAATTTTGGGCTGCAAAGGTAGGGGATTCGCACAAAAAAACCACCTTTTAAAGGTGGTTTGGTGCGGATGATAGGGGTCGAACCTACATGCCTCGCGGCGCTAGATCCTAAGTCTAGTGCGTCTGCCAATTTCGCCACATCCGCATTTTGGACGGCAAAAATAGGGGATTTTTTTAAAATCGAACAGTAAATTTGGTGCCAATATACCCGCTTCACTGGAACATTCAATAGAACCTCCTTGCTCTTCAATTTGGTTTTTAATTCAATAAAGGCCAATGCCTTTGCTGTCAAAACCACTCTGAAAGCTTTTTTGAAATTTAAAAAGGGGGTGTCCAAATTTATTTAGATCTATGCCTAAATCATTGTCACTGATGCTTAAAATGCAATTACCGTCTTGTTCGCAGGTTTCAATAAAAATATTGGGTGCTATATTTGACTTAGTATATTTTAGGCTATTGCTTAATAAATTGTAAACAATACTATGTAAATACACTCTAGGATAAACAATATCTTTAATGTTGATGGACAGTAAAATTGTGGCGTTTTTTTGTTGAATTACATCTTGTAATTGCAACATGGCGCTATTAATCACTTCCTCAAAAAGACAGCCAGCAGCGGGAGTATCTTTTTCTAAATGAATTTGTAAGATTTGAATTAATTCATTCAAATTATTGGTAAGGTCTTTACTAATTTTCTTTAAATAATCTATTGCTGCGTTCTTCAACTCAGAATCATCTGTACTCTCATACATTTCAAGCATTTTTGAAATATTGTGAGCAGGACCCCTAACATCATGGGTAATAATGCCCGCAAAATCTTTCAATTGGCTTACCTTTTTTTCAAGCGCATAATGCGTCTTCAGTAATTTTTTATTTTACTCTTCTAAGCTTTCCATTGCAGAAGCGGTAGGATTGATCATGGCTTTTAAATAGGCATAGAGGGGTGCGTTACTTAAAATTAGGTATTTCTTTATATGGAATCTTTTTAAGTAATTCGTCAAATGATGAATTACTTATATTTTTTTACAGCCTCCATGATTGCTCCGATTGTATCATTCATGCCTTTTTGACTAATCCATCTTAAAACCACTACTAAATCATTTTCTTTATCTACATAAATAATATTATTTCCATTACCCAAATGAACTATGGCAGATTCAGGCGCAGCAGGTAACAATTTTTGATGAGTGTTTAAGAAAAAATTCATGTAACCATATTCAGGGTTAGCTGGTCCAGGAGTGCTGGATTGTTTAATCCAATCTTCAGCAATCAATTGTTGATTATTCCATTTCCCATCACGTAGGTGAAGTAGCCCAAATCGGGCCATGTCTTCCGCATGAATAAACATTCCTCCTCCCCAATGCCCACCCCCACTAACTGATTGAACAGGCTGCCCGTCTAAAACAATCCATGAGTTTCTATACCCAGTCCATCTCCAAGTATTAGATGCCCCAATGGGATCCATGATGTATTGCTTTAAAATTAATGGCAAGGGTTTTCTAAATACACTGGTAATGGCTAAAGCCAACGCATTTACCCGAACATCATTATACTCATAAACGGTTCCTTGAATATTTCGGGTTCTGTTCAACCATTTTTTAGGATCTGCATCGGGTCTATCAGCCCAATCAGGTTTGCCCCATAAAGTACCTTCCCAATCACTGGTTTGTCTAAGCATTGATTCCCAAGTGATGGTTTTGTTATGAGGAGTATTAAAGGGCTGCATTAATGATGGTTGTTTAAATTGATCTGCAGGTTGTGTAACAGGGTTTGTTATAAATAATTCAATTGGAGGAATATATGGAGCAACTAAATCTTTTACAGAAGCAATGAGTTGCTGTTCAACCGCAAGTCCTACAACTGTTGATAAAAAGCTTTTAGCTACACTATGGGTCATATCAGATTTGAGTGGAGTACCCCATTCTGCTATTTTATATCCTTTGTAAACGATGATGCCCGTTTGATCTCCTCTGTCTTCAAAAGGACCTATGCCATCTCCAAAAGGTTCTTTCCCAAATGTTTTGTAATGGTTTTCTTCCATACTGCGTGGATTGGGAGACTCCGATTGTTGGGCAGTTTCAATCGCTTTTTGAATAGCTGCATTCGAAAAGCCAAAGCTTTCAGGGCTCTTTTTTTCCCAATTATGCAAAGAAGGATAATACAATGGAACACTAGGTGTAACTGACTTTTTAGATTGGCTAAAGCAGCTAATGGATCCTATAAGGGCTAATAATAAAAAACGATAATGCTTATTCATGAATACAAATTAAGTATTATCGTTTATCTGTCAACTATTAACTCCGGCTAGTGGCCGACTTATGATAACTGAATTTTCTTTGGATATTTCTTTGTTGAGGCCTTCTATGGCGTTCAGGCATTTTCACTGTAGATACGCTTGGTGATTCAGAATGATAAGCGTGATTTGTGACAACAGGTAACTGAATCTTAATCAGTTTCTGTATATCTTTTAAATAAGCCCTCTCTTCGGCATCACAAAAAGACACTGCCATTCCACTTGCTCCTGCTCTACCGGTTCTACCAATTCGGTGAACATAGGTTTCAGGAATATTCGGAAGTTCATAATTAAAAACATGCGATAACAAATCAATATCAATTCCTCTTGCAGCAATATCAGTGGCAACTAAGATGCGTGTGGTGCCTGCTTTAAAATTGGCAAGTGCACGTTGTCTTGCATTTTGTGATTTATTCCCGTGAATGGCTTCAGCGGTAATCCCTTGTTTAGTAAGGTCTTTTACTACTTTATCAGCTCCATGCTTGGTTCTGGTAAACACCAATGCAGTTTGAATTTGTTGGTCTTTTAACAACTCATTCAATAAGTGTTTTTTGTGTTCTTTCTCTACAAAATACACAGCTTGTTCTATTTTTTCAACGGTTGAAGAAACAGGGGTTACTTCAACTTTAGCTGCGTTATGTAAAAGGGTAGCAGATAATTTTTCAATTTCTGGCGGCATTGTAGCTGAAAAAAACAGGGTTTGTTTTTTAGCGGGTAATTTGGCAACAATCTTTTTTACATCATTGATGAAGCCCATGTCTAACATGCGATCTGCTTCGTCTAACACAAAAAATTTGATATCGTGTAAACGCACATGACCTTGTTGCATTAAATCTAATAATCGACCAGGTGTTGCCACTAAAATATCTACGCCATTGCGCAAACCATTTACCTGATGAACCTGCGATACTCCACCAAAAATTACCTGATGTTTGATTCTTAAGTTCTTGCCATATGCTGCAAAACTCTCATCAATTTGAATAGCCAATTCTCTGGTAGGTGTTAAAATAAGGGCTTTAATTCCTTTACTATAATTTCCGCCAATTTGTGTTTTGCAAACCAATTGTAAAATTGGAATCGCAAATGCAGCTGTTTTGCCTGTTCCGGTTTGGGCGCAACCCAATAAATCTCTTCCAGCCAATGCCAATGGAATGGCTTGTTGCTGAATAGGGGTAGGATTTACGTACCCTTCTGTTTCGAGCGCATTCAAGATGGGCTCAATGAGTTCTAATTCTTTGAATAACACAATATGTGATTTAAGTGAACACTTGAAATTTCAAGTGCTATATAGCCTAACTATTGATGGGATTACCTTGTCACTGAAGTAGATTCCAGTCTAACCGAGAGCGTATATGAATAGTGCAAAGTTAATCAATTTTTAGTAAAGCCACTATTTGTTCTAAATAAAGCTGGTCTATTTCATCAAATTGGTTGTATTCGCTGCTGTCTACATCTAATACGCCCCAAACTTGTCCTTCATTTATAAGGGGAACTACAATTTCAGATTTAGATAAACTACTGCAAGCAATATGACCGGAAAATTTTTCTACATCTGGAACAATTAATGTTTTTTCATTACTCCAACTGCTGCCACAAACACCTCTTCCTTTTTGAATTCTGGTACAAGCAACCGGACCTTGGAAAGGTCCGAGTACCAATTCGTTTTGGTCTACTAAATAAAAACCAACCCAAAACCAACCAAACTGTTCTTTCAAAGCAGCTGCTGTATTAGCTAAGTTAGCCACCAAATTACTTTCGCTAGTTAAGAGCCCTTTAATTTGAGGAATTAGTGCTAGATATTGTTCCTCTTTTGAACCCTGAATGATGTGTAAATCTTCTGCCATAATGCAAAGATAATCATGTGTGCTTAATTGTCTTTACGGAAAAGTTTGGTAAATTCTTTTTGTTCAGACCATGTAACTAACCAAGTAAATAATCCTATAAAAATGAACCCAATTAATATGCCCAACCATAAATGCGGAAAAAAATGGAGAATTAATTTTTGAAGTCCATAAAGAAGTAAAACAATGAATAAATAGGTGACTAATTTTTTAGTTGCATATGGCACCGGATAATGTTGCTGACCCATATAATAGCTCACCACCATCATAAACAGGTAACACAAAAATGTAGCCAGTGCTGCACCAAAATAATGTAAAGATGGTATCAATAAAATATTCAATCCAATGGTAATGAATGCGCCTGCTACCGTAATCATTGCACCATAATTATTTTTATCAGTCAGTTTATACCAAATGCTTAAGTTGTAGTAGATTCCTAAGAAAATATTGCCTAATGCCAAAAGAGGAACAACTTGTAAGCCTTGAATCCAAAGGGGTTTATTAATGGCCATGAAGAACCAACCAAAAACTTCAATAAATAAGCTGATGAATAGGAACATAAAGCAACAGGCAATTACAAAAAATTTCATCACCCTTGCGTATACTTTTTGTGCATTTTCTTCTCCTTTTTGTTTAAAGAAAAAAGGTTCTGCTGCCATTCTAAATGCTTGAATCAATATGGTGATTAATACCGCTAATCTGTATATATTTCCAAAAATACCTAATTCATGTTTTGCCTCTTCAACCGGTAAATGAACAACATGCTGGTAAATCAATCTACTCAACATGTCATTCACCATGCCGCCCATTCCTACTATGATTAATGGGTAACTATAATTCATTACTTTTTTAAATAGGGCAACACTAAATGCAGCACTAATTTTACGGAATTCATGAAAGAGTAATAAAAAAGTTAAGAGGCTGCCAGCTAAATTTCCAATTAAATAATAGCCAATTCCAACATTATTATTAATAAAAATGGTTAGCCATGAACTTGGGTCTTGTTGCACTTTATAGGGAATCCAACCAATGAATAAAAGCACAGTAGTTAAATTGACTAATACACTCGATAAACGAACTGCCGCATATTTTTTGGGTCTGTTTTCTTGTCTCAATTTTGCAAAAGCCAAAGTACTGAGTGTGTCAAAAAACAAAATACCAATCATCCAGTTGATAAATTCAGGGTGTGCTTCTAGATTGGCCCATTCTATAATACTATTGCTAAAAAACAATAAAAGCCCAGTAAATAAAAAAGTGGAGCCCAATAGCGCAATAGATAAAGTGCTGTATAATCTATTGGGATCTTCTTCTTTACTAAATCTAAAGTAAGCAGTTTCTAGCCCGCAAGTAAATAAAACATTCAAGAAAGGGATGATGGCATAAATCTGTGTAAGGTCTGCAGTGGTGGCTGGTTGTGCAAAGAAAAGTGGTAAAGATAGATTCATCAGGTACCCCAAGAATCTACTCGCAATGGTGGGTGCTCCATACCACAATGTTTGTCCTGCCAGTTTTTTTATCTCACTCAAAATAATAGTCTAAGGGTCAAAAATAAGGTATTGTAATCAGTTGTGTTGGTCTAAGGGTGCAATGCCGTTTTGTAACGAGCCCTGTTCTGCAAATTGTGGGTCTTTTAAAAAAACCGAATCGGTCAATGTGTGTAAAAAGGCTTTTAGTTGTCCAATTTCGTAGTTGCTTAATGGGAGTTTATTTTTCAGCAATGAATCAGTATTGGGCATGACTTGCATTTTATTGCGATAGTGTTCAAAAACACTCATTAATGAAAAAAATCTTCCATCATGACCATAAGGAAAACTCACTTCTACATTTCGCAAACTTGGCACTTTGAATTTTAAAGAATCATTTGGATTATTGGTGATATTCATTCGTCCTAAGTCTTTTAAAAACGGGTCTAATGGCATGCCTATATTGGTGTAGCTATAATTGGTGAAAAGTGGTTCTGTATGACATTGCGCACATTTTGTTTTAAAAATATCATAACCCAATTTCTCGGGTAATAAGAAACTGTCTTCGCTACGCATTACTCGATCGTATTTACTGTTGCTGCTCACTAGGGTTAATAAAAATTGGCTCAATGATTTACCTAAACGTTGGGTATTGATATTTTCATCTCCAAACGCTGCTTTAAATAATTTAAGATATTGTTTATTTTTTTTGAGTTTCGCTAAAACATTATCAATGGACTCACCCATTTCATTGTGTGCGGTAATTGGAGCCAAGGGTTGTAGGTCTAAGTGATTAATACCCCCATCCCACATGAATTCCTTTTGCCAGGCTAAATTAAACAAGGAAGGGGCATTGCGGCTTGTTAATGCATTATCTAATCCATGACTTAAAGGATGGTCGTAACTATTAAATGCACCAAACTGTTGGTGACAAGTACCACAAGAGATGGTATTATTTTTACTCAATTGAACTTCGTAAAAAAGTTTTTTTCCTAAAGCAATTCCTGCCTCAGTTAAAGGATTTTGTGAAAAATCGTAGGATGGAGCTGGCCAACCTTTGGGAATTTTGAAAGTTACTTTTTTACTTGATTGTAATGAGGCTTCTTTTGTTACAAATCCAACACAAAAAAATAATGCTGCAAGAATCACTAATATGGTACCGTTGATTTTCATGATTAATTGCTACTGATGGTAAACATTGTAGCATAATTGTCTGCAAGTTGCATGGCCAATTTACCTGCGTTGTGACAGTTAGGATTTTCTGAAATTTTTATTAACTCCTTTCCACTAAACCATTTTTCCAAATGCGTTTGAATGGTCAAAGATTGGTTTTGTGCTTTCATCGGACTGAGCGCTAGAGCAACTGTTCTAACTGCGTTATACGGCAACTGAAATCCCCCCACTTCATAACTAAACCGATTGCCTGCAGTATTGGCTTGCGGAGACGTGCCTTGTAATTTAGCCATGATATAGCCTGAACGCCAAGTCCAAAACATACCTTTTGCAGGATCTAAAACACCGCTTTGGATACCCGTTGTGTTTTTGATACTATCAACGCCTATATTGAATATTATTTTTTTCACATCTGCAGGAACCTGAAAAGGGAGTTTTAAAGTTTGCACATCTTGTATATTCATTAAATAGTGCTCTTTAGATAATTCAATGGTATCATGTTGGGTATTAATTGCCTTCCATTGTGATGTATAAAACATGAAACGATTAATTTGTAAAGCTTCTTTTGAACTGTTATAGTAAATACTATCTTCTTGCCATGTTTGATTGTTAAAGTAAAATTTAAATTCAATATTGGATTGACCATAGCCCATACTAAAAACAAAGAGGGACACAAGTAAGGCGGTAGTTATTTTCCAATTTTGTTGCATCAATGGGTTTATTTTAACGATTGGTTATCTTAGCTTTCCAAATTTCGGATAAAATTCATTGCATGAGAGTAGTAATTCAAAGAGTTTCTGAAGCTTCTGTAACCATAGATAAAAAAATAAACGGGCAAATTGAGTTGGGCTTATTGGTTTTGGTTGGAGTTGAGGATTCCGATACTGCCGAAGATATTCAGTGGTTATGCAACAAAATTGTGAGCCTGCGTATTTTTAATGATGCAAATGGAGTCATGAATTGTTCAGTTAAAGATGTTGACGGCGCGATTCTGTTGATTAGCCAATTTACTTTGCATGCTAGCACCAAAAAAGGGAATCGTCCTTCTTATATAAAAGCGGCTAAACCTGATTTTGCTATACCAATCTACGAAAGTTTTAAAAGCGTATTAGCAGAAGAGTTGGGTAAGCCTATCCAAACTGGCATTTTTGGTGCAGATATGAAAGTTGCTTTATTAAACGACGGACCTGTTACTATTTTAATTGATTCTAAAAACAAAGAATAATGACTATTCAAAATGCACAAACACAAGTTGATCAATGGATTAAAACAATTGGTGTTCGGTATTTCAACGAATTAACCAATTTAGGCATTCTAATGGAAGAAGTGGGAGAACTCAGTAGGATTATGGTTCGCAAATACGGAGAGCAATCATTTAAAGGGGAAGAAAAGGATCAAGCGCTGGCAGATGAAATGGCCGATGTACTTTGGGTATTAATCTGTTTAGCCAACCAAACTGGGGTTAATCTTACGGAAGCCTTGCAAAAAAACATAGAAAAGAAAACCCTACGTGATAAAGACCGACATAAGAATAACCCCAAATTATAGTTAGGTTTATTTAATTAAAAATGGTTTTGGCTTTTGCTAATTTTTCTATTTCAGCAACGGTTCTTGGTGCCCCGGCAGATAGGTTGCGATTGCCCTCTTTTGTAATTAAAATATCATCTTCAATTCTTACCCCAATACTCCACCATTTCGGGTCACATTTGCTGCCTGGTGGAATATAAATGCCGGGCTCTACGGTTAAATACATGCCTGGTTCAAATGGTTGATTTCCCCTAATTCCTAAATCGTGAACGTCTAAACCCAAATGGTGTGAAGTTCCGTGTGGAAAATACTTTCTTGCTTCTGCATCATTGGCTGCAATGCCCAAGGAAATGAGTCCTCTATTGATTACTCTTCTAGCTGTAGCGTCGGATCCACTATAAGGCATACCTGGTTTACATACAGCGATGGCAGAATCTTGCGCAGCTAAAACTAATTCGTAAATAATTTTCTGTTCTGGTGAAAACTTGCCATTCACTGGAACTGTTCTGGTAACATCTGCTGTATATCCATGGTACTCGGCTGCACAATCACTCAATAATAAATCTCCGTCTTTCATGAGTTTAAGATTGGTAACATAATGCAATACACAAGCGTTTTCTGCTGCTCCATTAATACTTGGGTAGCCTGGGTATTCTGATCCATTTTTCTTAAATGAATATTCCATAATGGCTTGAGCTTGGTATTCGGTCATGCCAGGCTTCACTGCTTTTATTACTTCATTGTGTCCCTCTACGCTTATAGCAGCAGCTTTTTCTAAAATGGCAATTTCTTCTGGTTGTTTAATGCCTCTTAATGCTGTTAAAATTTCTATCGTATTTCTAGAAGCGATAGGTTTTTTATATTGCCTAATTAAGCTGTCTACAACACCAGCCATTCTACTTAACTCGTCTCTGGTTCTTGGATAAGTTTGGAAAATATCTTCTGACCTGAAAGTAGTCAATATTGACTCATACTCGTTTAAATTAAAAGTATTGTAACTGAAGTCTTTATTTAAGAAAACATTGCTGAATTTATAGCGGTTGGTAACACCTTCAATACCTAGTATTTTTCCATTCCACATTTCGCGTTGCGGATCTCTGTTTTGTACAAAAATGAATTCGGTGCCTGTTTTACCCATGATGGTGGTAGGCTCTTTAAACAGCAGTAAAAGCGAATTAGGCTCTTCTAAACCAGTGAAATAATAGAAGTTTTTATTTTGTGCATATTGATAATCTACATCGTCATTTCTAAGTCTGACTTGGCTCGCAAAGAAGATTCCAACTGATTTTGCAGGCATTTTTTCTTTAAATGCAGCCCTTCTTCCTGCATGAAATTCAGGACTAAGGTAGTCGTTGGGGTATTCCGTTGTTTGAATATTGGTTTGCTGAGCTGTTGCTAAATTGGGAAACAACAACAATAAAAGCCATAATTTTCTCATACTAATCGGTTGAGTTTTGAATAACTAAGCTAATTTTTTTTTAATGAACATTCCCCATTTTACTGGATAAACGGGTAATCACCTATTTTTGCCGCCGTATGAGCACAGCAACAGAAAATACCTTTCAAGCAATTATTTCGCATGCCAAAGAATATGGCTTTGTATTTCAGAGTAGTGAAATTTACGATGGTTTAAGTGCCGTTTATGATTACGGCCCTTACGGAAGTGAGCTAAAAAAGAATATCAAAGACTATTGGTGGAAGAGCATGACACAAATGCACCAGAATATTGTGGGCATTGATGCAGCTATTTTTATGCACCCTACTACCTGGAAAGCAAGTGGGCACGTGGATAATTTCAGTGACCCAATGATCGATAACAAAGACAGCCAAAAAAGATACCGAGTTGATCATTTAATTGAAGCGAAAGCTGATCAATTAACAGAAGCAGGAAAAGCAGATGAGGCCAATGCGTTGATTGCATCCATGGAACAATTATTGGCTGCAGAAGATTTTGTAGGATTAAAGCAGCTCCTTACCAATCACCAAATTGTTTGTTCGGTTAGTGGTACAAGTAATTGGACCGAGATTCGCCAGTTCAATTTAATGTTCTCTACTCAATTAGGTTCAGTTGCAGAAGACTCCGATACTATTTATTTAAGACCTGAAACGGCACAAGGGATTTTTGTAAATTTTTTGAATGTGCAAAAAACAGCACGAATGAAAATTCCTTTTGGAATTGCACAAACCGGAAAAGCTTTTAGAAATGAGATTGTAGCCCGTCAGTTTATATTCCGTATGCGTGAATTTGAGCAAATGGAAATGCAGTTTTTTGTTAGACCAGGCACTCAAATGGAATGGTATCATTTCTGGAAAGAAGAGCGATTGAATTGGCACCTGAGTTTAGGATTGCCTGCAGAAAAATACCGTTACCATAATCACGTAAAATTGGCTCATTATGCAGACGCGGCTTTAGATATAGAATATGAATTCCCTTTTGGTTTTAAAGAAGTGGAAGGTATCCATAGCAGAACCGATTTCGACTTAAAAAGTCACCAAGAATATAGCAAAAAAAAGCAGCAATATTTTGACAATGATATTGATGAAACCACTGGTAAGCCTTTTGGAAATTATATACCTTATGTGGTAGAAACTTCTATTGGTTTAGACAGAATGTTCTTATTGATTTTAAGTCATGCATATACAGAAGAAATCATCCCTAAAGAAGATGGGACTACCGATAGTAGAGTGGTCTTAAAAATTCCTGCTAGAATTGCACCGAATAAATTAGCCATTTTACCACTCGTTAAAAAAGATGGATTACCCGAAATTGCACGTGAGTTAATGGACGAATGCAAGGGTTCTTTCAAATGTTTCTACGAAGAAAAAGATGCAATTGGCAAAAGATATCGCAGACAAGATGCTATTGGGACGCCATTCTGTGTAACCATAGACCATCAAACCAAGGAGGATCAAATGGTTACCATCCGTTACAGAGATAGCATGTTACAAGAACGTATTCCTATTAGCAAAGTGAAAGAGTTGGTGCTTTCACATATAAGCTAGATTGACTAGGGTATGATGAATTAGCCATATAGTTCTAAATGAATGGCATGTTTATCATACCCTATTTCTATTATTTTCTGTTTTGCATCGTCTACCATGTTTTTCCAACCACATAAATAGAAGTAAGCTGCTGGTATATCCCCTGTCATTCCTTTATGGGCATCAATCAGTTTACTATAACATGCATGCACATAACCAGAATATTGAGCTGGACCAACTACCAATTCTCTAGAAAAACAAGGATGGTGATAAAAACCTGGCAATACTTTTTCTAGTTGTTTTAATTCTACTTCGTATAAACTGTCTTTAAATTCTCTACAACCAAAAATCAGATGAATATTTTTGTGGGCTATTTGTTTGTTGTAAATATGGTGAACCATAGACCTAAATGGAGCTATTCCTGTACCAGTACAAATAAGAAATAAGTCTTTGTCTAAGGAGGATGGCATCGTAAACTTACCTTGTGGCCCTCTCACCATTAACTCGGAACCCACTTTTACATCATTGAATAAATGTGGAGTGCCTAATCCATCTTCCATTAAAACAATAACTAACTCAAAAATATTGGTGCCATCCGGCGCAGATGCGATGGAATAAGACCGCCATCTTTTGTTTCGTTGCTCATGTATGGGTAAATCAAAAGTCACAAATTGACCTGGCTCAAAATCAAACGAGCTTAGTGCTGGTATTTGAATCCAAAATCTACGCGTGCTATGGGTAATATCTTCTGTTTTAATTACCACGCATTTTAACCAAGGTTGAAGCATAGCATTGTTTTACACAAAGTACCGAATTAACCATAAAAAACAATGCCCCTGTTTAAAACAGAGGCATTGTTGAATCGGTTACTATTTACCGTTGAATTAGAATCTTTTGTAAATAGGTTTTTTTATTGTGTTGAATTTTAAGTAAATAAAACTCGCTGCTGAATTGTTTTAAACTCAACTGCTTGCTGTACTTGCCTAAGAATCCAGATTGAGTATTTAAAAATACACGCTGACCAGATGCATTCAATATCTCAATTGATAAATCGCTTCGCTTGGTAACTTCAAAGGACAATTGGAAAATACCGTTATTCGGGTTAGGTGATACTGATAATTTTATTTCTTGTGGGTCAACTGTATTGATAGAAGTAACTGTATAATTTACACCGTCAGATGTTTTAGAACAACCTAATGCATCGCGTACAATTACCTTGTAATTACCGGAACGATTCGGTTTAATTGAAGAGGTAATGGCACCAGCAACCGCAGCAGTATCATTAAAAATCCATTGAAAAGTACCTGTTTTTATGCTAGATACCAATGAATCTCCTACAAGCGAAAGTGTTAGCGGTTGATTAGGTGTTGCAATTATAGTAGCTCTTTCACTCGTACATCCAGTAGATACTTTGGTGTCGTAAAAGAAATACCAGAAAGCGTTTTCGTTTAAGTTTTGAGAAGGAACTAGAGAAATACTATTGCCCGTATACCTCATGACTCCTGCATTGCCAAAAGGATAAATGGTTCCATTAATTCCATTATTTCTGTATACGTTAGCATCATCGGAACATTCTAGGATGATGAATTTATCTCCATTGCTAGGAATATCCCAATTTACATTGTATACAAATCCAGAATCGTTTGGACTATTTTCAACCAAAGCATTCGTTAATGGTCCAGATGCAGTTGGTCTTGAATTAAACACGTCAAATGTTTTATTCATTAAAGGCCTGTAAGAAAAGCTTCCCTCTGTTGTAGTACTAGGAGTAAGGTTTTCACCCAATGTAATTCTAATTTTACCTGGGTTGGCTGTATACATCCGGACTGTTTCTAATTTAAATGGAACGGTATGATTAAACTTCATAAAGTTTCCTGCAAACTCATTATATCCTCCACCTGGGAATGTTAATTTAGAAGCAGCTCCTGTGCTTGTTCTTGCTTCTCTGGTAACATAATAGGTTCTATTAGCGGGTATAGTTGAAGTGTTTACAGAACTGCCAGTTGCAATTGGATTGGTACTATTTGGATCTGTGTACCAGAAATAATTTCCTGGAACTGGATTGGTTACTCTTAAGATAGCATTGTTTTCACAAATAGAAGCTTGTGCAACTGGTGCAGCAGGTCTTGTGGCAATTAATACATTGGATTCAAAAATATTATTACTAATATTTTGATCTGTTGACAGTTTAGTTTCGACAGTGATAGTATAATTCACTCCTGGCTGCGCATTAAAAGGAGTTTGTAAAGTATACTCTACTTCCGATAATGCAGCAATTGACCCCGGATAAGTAGCATTGATGGTAGCAACAGTAGTTGATCCTGACTTAACGGTAACTGTCAAAGGAATATTTGCTTGAGCTCTTGCTCCACCATTTGATAAAGCGACTGTAATATATTGTTTGTCATTTTCGCAACTTCCTGAGTTGGGTGAAATGATATTACCAATAGACACATCATTTGAAGGATTTTCAACCCTCAATAAATAGTCTTGTGTTTCGCCTCTAGGATAAGTTCCTGTTGGGATAATATCTGCAGGGTTACTCGTCTCTCTAGTAATCACTCTCATGCGATGAATACCCCCAACTCTTACATTATCAGGAATTAAAATGGTGCTATTTGCGTCACTACTTGTACCATTTTGAACCCCGCTATTAAATACTTCTTCACCCGCATCAATAAAGTCTCCATCATTGTTATAATCGATAAATATTTTAACAATCCTGGGGTTTACGTTTCCATCACAAGGAATGGTTCTAATAAATACTGGTATGGCTTCTCTTGCTTGAATATTACCAATCAAATTGGTATTATCGGTAAAGGTTTTACAGCCAGGACTATTTTTAAATTTAAGATTAGAAAAAGACAAACTATCTACTTTTGCACCACCTGTGGTTGCCGCGGAACTAGCATATGCATTTCCACCAACGCCACTGATAATTAATGAATAAGCTTGTTGTCCGTTTCTTGCAAGTGTTCCTTTATGACTTACCGTAATGGTATATGTTTCACCCGGGATAGTTGTTTCAACATCCACTCTTTCTACGTTATCAACAGAATTATCTGATTTGGTAGCTGCTTCAGTAGGAGCATTCACATTTAAGGCCCAAGGTAAAAAAGTCTGGGAGCCTCTGGTAATTTTAATGTCTAAGTCGTTGATTAATTTTTTTGTACGGTCATTTAAATTGGTGCTAGCGTCATTGTTTACAGAAGCTGGAGGATCTGTCCATGCAATGGTTGCAGATAGTGGCATTTTGCCTGTTGCAACTACTGTTTTGGTAAAACTAGAGCCCGTATTTAGTACTGCTTCATAAACCAAATGGTCGCTATTGTTTGCATTGTTACTTGGTATAGCGCTACTTATAACAGCAGCTGCTTTCTGAACATTTAATAAGCCCCATCCATAAGTATAGTCTGGGCCAGGACTATTTCCTGCTTCGTCTGCGGTATGAATGGCCAATCCCTTTAATGTGGCAGAACGCATAAAGTTATTGGGTCTCAATTTGGTATAATGTTCTTGCAATAAAAGCAATGATCCAGTTGCGTTTGGACCAGCCATTGAAGTACCACTTTTAGAATTATAGCTAGTGGTTCCATTAGTACTAGAGCTCGTGACATTTACCCCGTTCGCAACTAGGTCTGGCTTAATTCTACCATCATCAGTTGGTCCCCATCCACTGAATGCACTAATGACAACATCAGCCGTTTTGCTGTATCCTCTAGGAATTCCATTAACTGCACCAATCGTTAAATTATTTTTTGCAATTCCATATCCTAAAATAATATCGAAGCCATCGTTACTATTGATGCCCGCTGGCCTAGTGCCTGCATCTGCCATAACACCCTGCGCATTTCTTCTGAAATAAGGTTGACCCACAGCTGGCCCGTTGTTATTTCTGTCGTTACCTGCAACAGAAACTTTCAAATAAAAGGGTGCGTTAAAAGCAATGGAATCTACTATTTGTGCGTTAGCGCTATACCATCCGTACCTGAAATCTTCATTTTCATTTGGTCGACCATTAAACTCCCATCTGCTTTGAGCTGAATTAAAATTCCAACCTGCAATGAATCCATAAGAGTGGTTAGACAGAAGCATTCCTGCTGCCGCTTCATTTGTCATTTCTGTAATATCATTGTTGTGGTCGTAAGAAATCAGATTCGGGATTCCAAATGCCATACCCTTAGCAATAGGGTTGATACCAGCAGCAATCATGGTTCCTGCTACGTGGGTAGCATGATCATTGCCACTGCTACCAGTTGGGTTGTCTTTTTGTAGAATTCTATTGGTAAATTCAACGTGAGTAGGGAGTGGTATACCATCAAATTCCCAAACGCCTAATTTATTTCTCATGGCTTCTGTACTGCCAGATAAATTAAGCCCACTGGCGCCTCCTGGCCATAATTGACTAGCCCTTGTAGTTGCTGCAGCAATGGTGTTGTTATAGGATTTTGTATAAATGGGGAATCCGAATGCATCCACACCAGTTAACTTAGCTACTATGCCATCAAAGGTCATGGTTAAATCCCAGTTTTTTTCCTTTGCTAATGACAAGGCTTTCACGTAATTTAAATCTTGCTCCAATTTAATTTTTTGAGAAGAGAGTTTAAGTACTCGTTCATTGGTAATGGTTTGAGCTGTTGCACTCAAAGAAAAAATTGTCAGCAGTAATGTGAATATCCGCAGGCGATTGGTCATAAATCTTATTTTTTTTCGGCTTCTTAGGGCCGATTTTATTTTATTATGCTCTAAATTAGATACTTTCAGGTTTCAAATTGTAGTATGCGAATTTTTCTTTTTTTATTCGTTGCAGGATTTTCCCTTTTTTCGGCTTGTAAGCTTCCACAAAAAAAGTCAAAAATGCCCGTTACACAAGGTGTAAAGGGGGTGATTTCTCAAATTTCAGGAAACCAAATGCCTAGAATTGGAGCTCCACCTTCAGTGCCCCAACCATACCCTACCACTGTGTTTTTTTACGAACCTACAGATATTACAAGGGTATTGCAATGGAACCAGGGCCCTTTGTTTACCAATATATATACAAAGTTGATCCTTGCAACCAATACAGACAGTTTAGGGGCTTTTAACGTTCAATTACCAGTTGGAACCTATTCTGTTTTTGTACAAGCTGGTCAAAATTTTTATGCCAACTCCTTCGATATTCATAATAATATCAATTTAGTAAGTGTAAAGAAGGGAAAGTTGACCGAAATGAACATAGTGGTAAATTTTGCGGCAAGCAACTAGCCTTCCCTTATCTTTGCGTCCCTTTTACAAGGGACGTGTATATGAACTTGCAGCATTTAATGGATCAATACCTGCAATCACCCCTAGTTCAACAGTTGGTGAATAGGCTGAACTATGCCGATAAACAGAAAACTTATCTTAAGAATTTACAAGGCAGTAGTGCTGAATTCATAGTTAGCACTGTATTTATGCATCCCCAAGCCCAAGGGCTCAATCATTTAATTATTTTGAATGACGCTGAGGAAGCAGCCTATTTTCATAATACCATCGAAAATTTAACCAGTGCATTAGATCTTTTTTATTTTCCCTCTAGCTTTAAGAATAGGAAAAACTTTAGGTTGCTGAACAGTTCTCACGTGATGTTACGAACAGAAGCACTTACTAAACTTTCAAGGGGCGGCAATAAAAAAATTATCGTTACTTATCCAGAAGCAGTATTTGAAAAAGTGATTTTACCTGAAACCATCAGTAGTAATATCATCACTATTAAAACCAATGATACCATTAATCCAGAGAGCTTGATGGATTTATTTGTGATGTATGGTTTTGAGCGAACTGATTTTGTTTATGAGCCAGGTCAATTTGCACTACGCGGAGGAATTTTGGATATTTATTCTTTTGGGAATGAAAAGCCCTATCGAGTAGAATTATTTGGTAACGAGGTAGACAGCATTCGAATATTTGATCCTGAAACTCAGTTGAGTGAAAGAAAATTATTGCAAGTAAATATTATTCCAAACGTAGATACGCTTCCTGAAACTTTTGGTGCTGGCTCCGAGAAAAAAATATCTCTATTAGAATTCATGCCAGAGAATACCGCAGTTTGGTTAAGAGATTGGGATGTTATTGAAGAAAAAATAAGGGTACAAGAAGAAGATTTTGAGGGATATTTATTGTTGCAAGCGCAAGGCTATTTTGCAAAGCAACAAGAGGAAGACGATCACCATATTTTAAAGGAAGTCCATTGGACTGATTTTATTAAAGGGGATGAAATCAAAACAGTTTTAGATACTAAGTCGCAAGTTGAATTTGGCTATAAACCTCATTTCGCAACCGTTGAATTAGAATTCTTAGTAAAGCCACAGCCTGCATTTAATCGTCAATTCGATTTGTTGATTAAAGACTTAAAAGCATTAGAAGGGGCTCAATACAGTATTTATATTTTTGCAGAACAGGTAAAACAGTTAGAGCGGCTTAATACGATTTTTACCGATTTGAATACAGAGATACAGTTCACACCAATTGGTACAAGTATTCATGAGGGATTTATTGACCATCAATTAAAATTGGTTTGTTATACCGATCACCAAATATTTCAACGTTACCATAAGTATAAGGTTAAACAAGCTTACAATAAAAACAAAGCAATTACCTTAAAAACCCTTCGTGATTTACAGCCTGGTGATTATGTTACACATATCGATCATGGTGTTGGCACATACAGTGGCTTGCAAAAATTAGAAGTAAACGGAAAAATTCAAGAAGCAGTAAGAATCATTTACAAAGACAGCGATATTTTATATGTGAATATAAATTCACTTCACAAGATTTCTAAATACACTGGTAAAGAAGGCACTGTTCCTAAAGTGAATAAATTAGGAAGTGATGTTTGGAACCGATTGAAAGAAAAAACAAAAGCCAAAGTAAAAGAAATTGCTTTTGACTTGATAAAGCTTTACGCTCAAAGAAAGGCTCAGAAAGGGTTTGCGCATGCCCCTGATAATTATATGCAAACTGAGTTAGAAGCTTCATTTATTTACGAAGACACTCCCGATCAAAGCAAGGCAACTGCTGATGTAAAAAAAGATATGGAGCAAGAAGCTCCTATGGATCGATTGGTATGTGGAGATGTAGGATTTGGAAAAACGGAAATTGCCATTCGAGCAGCTTTTAAATCGGTTGTGGATGGAAAGCAAGCTGCAGTATTGGTTCCAACTACTATTTTGGCTTTTCAGCATTACAAAACATTTAAGGATCGATTAAAAGATTTTCCTGTTACGGTAGATTATATCAATCGATTTAAATCGGCCAAAGAAAAAAAGGAAACATTACAAAGAGTAAAAGAAGGTAAAGTAGATATTATTGTAGGTACCCACGGATTACTTGGGAAAGAAGTTTCTTTCAAAGATTTGGGCATTATGATTATTGATGAAGAGCAAAAATTTGGTGTAGGACATAAAGAGAAATTAAAGACCTTAAAAACAAATGTGGATTGCTTAACCTTAACCGCCACGCCCATTCCAAGAACCTTGCAGTTTAGTTTGATGGGGGCTAGAGATTTGAGCATCATTAATACGCCTCCCCCTAATAGGCAACCCATTCAAACTGAAGTTCAAGTATTTAACCAAGACTTTATCAGAGATACTATTTATTTTGAAACAGAAAGAGGAGGACAGGTTTTCTTTATTCATAACAGGGTGCATGGTTTGGCCGAAATGAGTGCACTCATTCAAGGTCTTTGCCCAGATTTAAGTATTGGGTTTGCACACGGACAATTAGAAGGCCACGAATTGGAAGAAAGAATTTTCGATTTCATAGAACGCAAATACGATGTATTGGTATGTACCAATATTGTAGAAAGCGGGGTAGACATTCCTAATGTAAACACCATTATTGTAAACAATGCCCATCAATTTGGATTAAGTGACTTACATCAATTAAGGGGTAGGGTAGGTAGAAGTAATAAAAAAGCATTCTGTTACTTGCTTGCGCCACCTATGAGCACTTTGCCTGTGGATTCAAGAAAACGATTACAAACCTTAGAGCAGTTTAGTGATTTAGGTAGTGGTTTTCAAATTGCTATGCGCGATCTGGATATTCGAGGGGCCGGTAATATGCTTGGAGGTGAGCAAAGTGGTTTCATGGCAGAGATAGGTTTTGAAATGTATCAGAAAATTTTAGAGGAAGCCATTAAAGAACTAAAACGAACTTCCTTTAAAGAGCTATTTAAAGAAGAAATTAGTAAGCAAGACGATTTTGTAAGCGACTGTACCATTGATACAGATTTAGAGATTTTGATTCCAGATTTTTATGTAGAAAGTATTACTGAAAGACTTTCTTTATATACACGTTTAGACAGTTGTGAGAGCGAGTCAGAATTGCAGTTGTTTCATACTGAAATGTTAGATCGTTTTGGTCCAATACCTGCTTCTGTAGAAGATTTATTTACAACAGTTAGGTGTCGCAAGTTAGCAGTCGACCTAGGTTTCGAGAAAATGACTTTGAAAGACGACACCCTCCGTTGTTATTTTATCAATAGACCCGATTCGCCATATTTTGAATCTGATTTATTTAAGGAAGTATTGGCTTATTTACAAACAGGTACTAATAAGGGTAGATTAAAACAGGCGGGCAAAATGTTCTTGATGGTAGTTGAGCCAATCAAAGGGATGGAAGAAATGCACCAGTTTTTACAGAAAATGCACAACACTGTTTTGGATAAGCGCAACGCATTTGCTACGACCGTAAATACTTAATCTAAATGCATAAAAAAACCCCGAACTAGTCGGGGCTTTCAAAAAAATCAGGTTAAACTAGAATCCTTTTTTAGCAACGCCATCCGCAATTGCTTGTAAAGCTTTTGCTTCACTTAAGATAGCTGCCATTTTATTTCCTTTGCCATCATGACCACCGGCCATGTAGCCACCTTTTGCAGTCCTGGTAACTACTGCATCTTGCATAGGAACATTTTTTTCCTTTGTTTTAAGGCAGTATGCTTTAATCATTTTTGAAGTGTCCATTGTGTGTTGAATTTAATTTTTAGTAATATGGTACCGGTTAGTGTCTACAAGTTACTGATTTTTTCTGTTATACGTCTATTCTGGCGTATTTAGCGTGACTTTCAATAAATTCTCTTCTAGGAGCAACATCATCTCCCATGAGCATACTAAAGATTCTGTCTGCTTCGGCAGCGCTTTCAATAGTAACACGCTTTAAAGTTCTACGGGAAGGGTCCATAGTGGTTTCCCATAGCTGCTCGGCATTCATTTCACCTAATCCCTTGTATCGTTGGATGGTAACACTGTCTTCTTTTCCTGCACCAAGTCTTTCAATTAGGGCCTTACGTTGCTCTTCGCTGTAAGCATATTCTTGCTCTTTTCCTCTTTTTACTAAGTATAAAGGAGGTTGGGCAATATATACGCAACCCTGTTCTACCAATTCCTTCATGTATCTGAAAATAAAAGTGAGAATCAAAGTGGCAATATGCGATCCATCTACATCGGCATCGGTCATGATGATCAGCTTATGGTAGCGGAGTTTGGCTGTATTCAACGCTTTTGGGTCTTCTGGAGTACCTACCGTTACGCCCAAAGCAGTATACATATTTCTGATTTCCTCATTTTCGTAGATTTTATGCTCCATGGCTTTTTCTACGTTCAAAATTTTACCTCTTAAAGGTAAAATAGCTTGGTAACTTCTATCTCTTCCTTGCTTGGCCGTACCACCTGCCGAATCTCCTTCGACTAAATACAATTCGCATTTAACTGGATCTTTTTCGCTGCAGTCTGCTAATTTGCCTGGGAGACCGCCCCCTGTTAAAACCGTTTTTCTTTGAACCATGTCGCGCGCTTTTTTAGCTGCAACACGGGCTTGGGCCGCTAAAATAATTTTTGAAATAACCTGCTTGCTTTCTTTA
This sequence comes from Sediminibacterium sp., assembly GCA_040403845.1. Taxonomy (GTDB): domain Bacteria; phylum Bacteroidota; class Bacteroidia; order Chitinophagales; family Chitinophagaceae; genus Sediminibacterium. Next base: position 37,047 of record JBBAJU010000002.1, on the reverse strand, counting down.
GGATTCTCTTCTAAATAAGCTTCTAAAGCACGTGCAACAGTGGTTTGAACCACCCCACTAACTTCACTGTTTCCTAATTTGGTTTTGGTTTGGCCTTCAAACTGAGGTTCAGGCACTTTAACAGAGATGATTGCACTTAATCCTTCTCTAAAGTCGTCCCCCTCTACGGTAACTTTCGCTCTTTCGAATAATCCTTCCTTGTCTCCGTAGCTTTTGAAAACGCGGGTAAGGGCTTGACGGAAACCAGTTACATGGGTTCCTCCTTCAATGGTATTAATATTATTAACGTAAGAGAAGATATTCTCTTTAAAGTCGTCGTTATAAGTTAGTGCAACTTCAACCGCAACATTGGTGCTTTCATCATGCCCTTCAACAAATAAAGGAGCACTTAAAATAGGATTTCTATTGGCATTTTTATCAAGCATTTGAACAAACTCAATAATCCCCCCTTCGCTGTAGAAATGACTGCTATAAGCATTTCCAGCGTCATCCAATTCTCTTAGATCGGTAAGCGTGATATTAATTTTTCGGTTTAAGAAAGCCAACTCTCTTAATCTTCCTTCTAAAATTTCTCTGCGATAAACAGATTCTTGAAAAATAGAAAGGTCGGGCCAAAAATGCACTTTAGTACCAGTAATACTACTAGTGCCAATTTCTCTTACCGGATATTTTGGAATACCAATGCCATATTCTTGTTCAAATATTTTTCCTTCCCTTTGAACAGTCACATGTAATTTGGTACTTAATGCGTTTACGCAACTAACCCCAACACCGTGCAAACCACCAGATACTTTATAGGTGTTTTTGTCGAACTTACCACCCGCATGTAAAACCGTCATTACTACTTCAAGTGCACTCTTTTTTTCCTTCGTATGCATGGCGGTAGGAATTCCTCTACCATCATCTTGAACACTTATTGAATTGTCTTCATGAATGGTTACAAAAATGTTTTTACACCAACCAGCCAAAGCTTCGTCAATGGAATTGTCTACCACTTCGTAAACCAAGTGATGCAAGCCTTTTACACCCACATCACCAATGTACATGGCCGGTCTTTTTCTTACCGCTTCTAAACCTTCGAGTACTTGTATACTATCTGCTCCGTAATTTTTATTTTCCGCAGCATGCTGATTATCTAGTTCTTCGCTCATAAAGTCGTATCTCGCTTGCTTTTTTGGTCAATTTCACAAGTTTACAAATATACTGATTTTAGGGGAGGATTTGTGCAGGTTCAAAGGCCTAGTTTTCCCCATTTTTATGGCTTAATAAGTTGAATGTGTTGAATATTTTAATTGGATGTTTAAACAGATAAAAAGTGAAATTTAATTGAACTTTTAAGTGAATCAATCATCAATTTTTTTAAATTTCGATAAGTCCGGTGAAATATGGAGTTTGATTGGAAATAGATTTCGATAGAATGATTGTTAGTGAAAATCCCGGATTAGACTTAAACTATCTTAAATGCCCGAAATTGAATCCAAAGACTTCTATTTAGTTGGTATAGGGGCATCCGCTGGTGGCTTAGACGCCATCCCAAAATTGTTTGATCATATTCCCTCTAACACCGGAATAGCTTTTGCAATAATCCAACATTTATCTCCAGATTTTAAGAGTCTGATTCCAGAGATATTGGCCAAACATACTTCAATGTCCATTTTTACTGCAGTGGACCAGTAAGAATTATATCCGAATTCAATTTATCTACTGAATAGGAATAAAAACCTGGTTATTAAGTGAAATAAACTCCATTTATTAGAAAAAGCACCAAAACACAGTTTGAATTTACCAATTGATATATTTTTTCAATCATTCGGTGAAGACTACAAAGAAAAGTCAATAGGAATCATTCTATCTGGAACAGGCACTGATGGCTCAAGGGGGATAAAAACCATCAAGGAATCTGGGGGAGCTTTTCTCTAATATGCTAGATGAGATTAAAAACTATGCTGGGATTGATTTTAAACAGTATAAAAAGAACACCTTAATTAGAAGAATTGAGAAGCGAATGAGTTTGAACAATATTGATTCATTACTCAGTTATGATCAATTGTTAAAAACCAGTCTTACTGAAGTAGAGTTGTTAAAAAAGATTTTTTAATTGGCGTCACTAGTTTTTAGGGATAGGGATGCTTTTGAAGAACTGAAAGGCACAATGATACCGGCTCTTTTTGCCAATAAGCTTCCCACAGAAACTATAAGAGTTTGGGTAGTAGCTTGTTCAACAGGAAAATCAATTAAGAAACGATTTTAAAATTTTTGCAACGGACGTTGATCATTTTGCCATCCAAGCTGCGATCGCAAGTAAATTTAATGCTGGAGTAGCATCCTAAATGGATAAAAAGTATTTAGATACTTATTTTATTAAAAACGTAGAAAGTTTACAAATCATCAAAAGGGTAAGGGGCAAAATCGTTTTTTCATCTACTTGAACGGCTCCTCTCAACCGAAAGTATTATAATGTATGAGCGATTAGCTTATACACTTCAAGCGTTTTAATTCTATTTGTTAAATTTATGCCAGATTTGCCAAATAGATGTTTATACATTAATTTTGCACGTGCATGAACGCTGTATTAGACATATTAAAGCAAGCTCAAAAGGGTAAAGTAGATACCAGTATGGATTTGCTGTATACAAAAGAACAGCATATTCCTGGCTCTATCCAATACACCATTCGTAGGTATTATGCCCAACATCCTTGGGTGGCCGATGATAGTGGAATGATGGTTTATCATTACAATGAAAAAAAACCTAAAGAAAATTATTTAGAGCTTCGCTTTTGTATTACGGGTAATAAGTATTGTGCTGAACGCAGTTGTTCATTGTGCACAGAATTACCTACCATGAACTGTAGTGGTAAGAACCAAACTTTAGATGTATTCACTTTTCACTTTACGGCTAGTTTTTTAAAGCAGTTTGTTCACAATGTTAAGTTGGCCAATCGAAAAGACGAAGTATTGGCTTTTAAGCATCCCAATGCGTTCACCAAATTATTTCCACTTTGCATTAGAAATCGAAATGTTCTTGATGCCTTATTGAACCATAGTTACTCTGGTTCAATGGAAAATATTTACGTAAATGCTAAAGTGCATGAATTGCTTTTATTTAGCATGGATTGTTTAGTACACGAAAAAGAAGATGGATTTGCTTGTAAGTTTTTGGCCGATGACAGCGGAAAGGAAAGGATTTATCAAGCTAGAGATATTTTATTACAACATATTGGAGATCCAATTACCATTAAGGAATTAAGTAGAAAAGTGGCGATGAATGAATGCTACTTAAAAAAAGGGTTTAAAGAAGTTTTTGGAACCACCATTTTTGATTTTTATCAACAGCAAAGAATGGAACACGCAAAGTATTTGTTATACGAGAAAAGCTTGAGTGTTACGGATGTTTCTGCCTTACTAGGCTATTCTTCAATCTCACATTTTTCAGCAGCTTTTAAAAAGCATACTGGCTTGAAGCCTTGCGAATTACTTAAATAATGGAACTATTATAATCCGTTCCATCCTTTGATGGTAATGGACTGTATAGTTGTTCCTGTTGCGGTAGATTCAAAAACCCGTTGATCCACTAAACCGATTCCTTTTGCATAAGAATGTTCAGATTGTAAGTTTAGTGGTATGTAGTTGGGTGAACCGTCTAGTTTTAAATACAAATCTCTTCGTACAGTAATAATATCTGTGAACAGTGTTCCCAACAAAGACATTTGTCTGCCTTTTGAGATGGTTGTAATTCGAAGTTTAGCCCAGCCAAATTGTAGGGTACCATTGATGTCTGCGCCAACATACAAACTATCTGTTTCATAAAACTGACCTGGATTTTTACTTTCATCCAAGTAAATAAATTCTATTCTTTTATTATCTACAATGCTATCATAAATGTATAGATAATCAAATTCTGGAGTTCCATATTGATAATACTTCCCTGTTCCATCTTTTCTTAGCAAAAGTTGGTCATTTGTATTGGTTGTATAGCGGTTATAATTTTGGGGTACACCTAAATATGTTCGAGAAAGTAATCCACTTGAAATAGTAGACCTAAATTGTGGAATAAATCCTCCAGCCGTATTTGGGAATGCAGGGTTTAATTCATAATCAATATATCCATTTGGGGTAATGGGTAAATAGTCGTTGGTACGAGAGCCATTATTTACGCTTCCTGTTGTAGTAATATTGAATGAACAAGTGCTGTTCCCAAAATTTACTTGAAAGGTAAAAGTACCTGGCAAAATAGCTTGACCATAACCTTTTAGTTTGACAGTATTGGCGCCTTGTATGAATGCAAATCCTGAATCTCTGAACCACATACCATTTACCGTATCAGTAAATATTGCATACTTGCCCTGGCTAATATAGTTTGCAGATACTAAAACATAATTGCTGTCGGTTAAAGCTCGCATTTCTTTGTATTGGCCCTTTATAATAATTTGTTTGCAATTGCCCGAACTGTCCAATAAAGTACCAGTAGCAGTACCCCCAAAGCCAGGTCCTTCCGAACTAAACTCTTTAGAGCATCCAACCAGTGTTATTACAGCTGTTGCCAATAACCACAAAGAAAACAGTATCCTTTTCATTAAAATAAAGATAAAATTTACACCAATAATGCAGCCTGAGGGTTCAATTTAGCATTTTCAGATAAGAGCTGTATATTGTTTAACGTTGTTGTAGCAATTTGCTCCATGGCTTCTTGTGTAAAGAATGCTTGATGCGCAGTGATCAAAACATTGGGGAAGCTCATCAGTCGTTGAATTTCGTCGTCTTGGATGATGTCTTCGGATAAATTTCTGAAAAATAACTTCTCTTCTTGTTCATAAACATCAATTCCTAAAGCACTAATTAGGCTAGACTTAAGGGCTTTTATTGCATCACGGGTGTTTACTAAGCCGCCTCTACTGGTATTAATCAATACAACCCCAGGTTTCATTAAGGCAATCGTGTCTTTGTTGATTAAATGTTTGGTTTGCTCGTTCAATGGGCAATGTAGAGAAATAATATCTGACTTTAGTACTTCAATTAAAGGGTGATAAACTACCCCATCAGCTTCTAGTTCTTTATTTGCGATTAAATCAAAGGCAATCACTTTACAGCCAAAGCCCAACATGATTTTACAAAAAGCTTTTCCAATATTACCTGTTCCTATTACTCCCACTGTTTTCCCATGCAAATTAAAACCCAATAATCCTTGCAAAGAAAAATTTTGCTCACGTACTCTATTGTACGCCTTATGGGTTTTTCTATTAAGTGTTAGCAACATTGCAACTGCATGTTCGGCCACAGCTTCAGGTGAATATGCTGGCACCCTGCAAACGTTTATGTCTGCAGCTTTTGCCGCTTCTAAGTCAACATTATTAAATCCAGCACATCGAAGTGCAATGATCTTGGTATTGCCTGCAGCCAGCTTTTGAATAACTGCTGCAGTTACTTTATCGTTTACAAAAACACAAACTGCTTCTGCCCCTGCGGCCAAATCAGCTGTTTGTTCACTTAGTGGTATATCAATAAATACTAATTCGTGATTATATTTGTTAAATTGGGTAAAAAAAGCCTTGTCGTAAGGCTGCGCACTAAAGAACACCGTTTTCATATTCAAATATACCCATAGATACCCATTATGAAAGCCAGCAACATCAATTTTTATTCGTGTTAGTATCCGTACCTTTGCACGAATTTTTTAACAAGCTATCCGCAGAATATCATGAGCGCAAAGTATGCAGAGTTTTCGGGGTTAAACTTACCAGCTATAGAGCAAGAAATATTGGCCAAGTGGAAGGCTGAATCTGCTTTTGAAAAAAGTATTGATTTACGAGAAGGCAAAAAGCCTTTTGTATTTTTTGAAGGACCTCCAAGTGCCAATGGTATGCCAGGTATTCACCACGTTATTTCAAGAACATTGAAAGACATGGTATGCCGTTATAAAACCATGCAAGGGTTTCAAGTAAAAAGAAAAGGTGGATGGGATACCCATGGTTTACCAGTAGAATTAGGCGTAGAGAAAGAATTGGGCATTACCAAAGAAGATATTGGAAAAAAAATTTCCATAGAAGATTATAACCAGAAATGTCGTGAAGCGGTATTACGCTATAAAAAAGAGTGGGATGATATCACCACTAAAATGGGTTATTGGGTTGATTTAGAAAAGCCTTATGTGACTTTTGAGAATAATTATATTGAATCGCTTTGGTGGATTTTAAGTACGCTTTACAAAAAAGGATTCTTATACGAGAGTGTTAGCATTCAACCCTATTCACCTGCTGCTGGAACAGGGTTGAGTTCTCATGAACTAAATCAGCCAGGTACATATAAAGACGTAAAAGATACTTCTACTGTTGCTATGTTTAAAGCAACGCAAGCATCTTTAGATAATAGCAAATGGTTTAACGGGGTTGATCAAAATGCACTCATTAGTAAGGGAGTTTTCTTTATGGCTTGGACTACCACACCATGGACCCTTCCTTCTAACTTAGGCTTAACTGTAGGACCTAATATTGACTATGTATTGGTTAAAACATTTAACCCATACACTTTTTTACCAGTGAATGTTATTTTAGCTAAAGCCTTACTGGGTAAGTATTTCAAGCCAGAGGGTGAGAATGCTTCTTTTGAAGAATTTAATGAGAAAACCAAGTTATTGCCTTGGACTATTCTAGCCAATTTTAAAGGTTCTGAAATAGAGGGAATGGAGTATGAGCAATTATTGCCTTATGAATCCAATTCTTTAGAAGCAATTTTGGCAATCACACCAGACGCAAAACCATTTCGTGTAATTAGTGGAGACTTTGTTACCACCGAAGATGGAACCGGTATCGTGCATACTGCACCTGCATTTGGAGCGGATGACTACAAAGTAGGTAAGAAATTCAATATTGGTATTCTTACTATGGTTGATCGTGAAGGAAAGTTTGTGGATGGATTAGGTCCTTTTAGCAATCGATTTGTAAAAAATTATAAAGATGATCCTGCTTATGAAGATGTTAACGTAGATATCTGTGTGCATTTGAAAAAAGCTAATCGTGCATTTAAAGTAGAAAAATACGAACATAGTTATCCGCATTGTTGGAGAACTGATAAACCCATTTTATACTATCCCTTAGATGCTTGGTTTATTAAAACCACTGCAGTTAAAGATAGAATGGTAGAACTCAATAAAACCATCAACTGGAAACCCAAATCTACCGGAGAAGGCCGTTTCGGAAACTGGTTAGAAAATATGGTAGACTGGAATTTGAGCAGAAGCCGTTATTGGGGAACGCCTTTACCAGTTTGGAGAACAGAAGATGGGGATGAAGAAGTTTGTGTTGGCTCCATTGCCGAACTAAATGAGGGTATTCGCAAAGCCAATGAAGTGTTGGGTGGAGAGATCAATAAAAATTATTTACACGGGGGCATTTTAGATTTACACAAGCCTTTTGTAGATGATATCATTTTAGTGAGCGCATCAGGTAAACCAATGACCCGTGTTCCCGATTTGATAGATGTATGGTTTGATAGTGGAGCCATGCCTTATGCTCAATGGCATTATCCATTCGAGAACAAAGATTTAATTGATAAGGGGGAAGCTTTTCCTGCTGATTTTATTGCAGAAGGGGTGGATCAAACTCGCGGTTGGTTTTATACCCTCCATGCATTGGGCGTTATGCTATTTGATAGTGTTGCCTATAAAGCGGTGGTGAGCAATGGATTGGTATTAGACAAGAATGGAAATAAAATGAGTAAGCGCCTCGGTAATGTGGTGAATCCATTTGAAACCATTGAACAATATGGTGCGGATGCAACCCGATGGTATTTAATTACCAATGCCTCTCCATGGGATAACCTGAAGTTTGATATGGCAGGTATTCAAGAAGTACAGCGCAAATTTTTTGGTACCTTATATAACACTTACCAATTCTTTACGCTTTATGCTAATGTAGACGGCTTTGCTTACAAGGAAGCTCCAATCCCTCTAGAACAAAGACCTGAAATAGATCGATGGATTTTATCTTCTTTAAATACCTTAATAAAACAAGTGACCAACTATATGAACGACTTTGAGCCAACTTTGGCGGGTCGTGCTGTTGAAACATTTGTAGATGCTCAATTGAGCAATTGGTATGTTCGCTTATGTAGGAGACGTTTTTGGAAAGGAGAATACGAAACTGATAAGATTAGTGCGTACCAAACTTTGTATGAATGTTTAGAAACAGTCGTTCGTTTAATTGCCCCTATTTCTCCATTCTTTAGTGATGCAGTTTTTGCTAATCTGAATGCAGTTACCAGTCGCTTTGATGTTGCTTCGGTTCATCATGCTGATTATCCTGTATACGATGAATCTATGGTAGATCCTTTGTTAGAAGAACGCATGCATTTGGCGCAAGAAACCTGTTCATTGGTATTGTCGTTACGTAAGAAAGTAAATATCAAAGTTCGCCAGCCTTTACAAAAAGTGATGATTCCTGTACTTGATATTCAAATGAAAGAGCAACTAGAAAAAATGGAGGCTTTAATAAAAGCCGAAGTGAATGTGAAAGAGATGGAATATATCACTGCAACACAGGGCATTATTAGAAAAAAAATAAAAGCCAACTTTAAAACATTGGGTGCTAAACTGGGTGCTTCTATGAAGGAAGCTGCCTCGGTTATTGCAGGGTTTTCTCAAGACCAAATTGCTGCATTAGAGGGTGCTGGTTCAATTGAGCTTTCTCTTTCTGCTGGCCAATTTATTATTGAGTTGGTAGACGTAGAAATAACTGCTGAAGATATACCTGGATGGAGTGTGGCTTCAAAGGGTAAAATGACCGTTGCTTTGGATATTACCCTTTCTGAAGCATTAAAACAGGAGGGGGATGCAAGAGAATTCGTCAATCGGGTACAAAATATTAGAAAAGAATCGGGATTTGATTTAACAGACCGTATATTCGTAGAGTTACCCGAAGGCACCCCCCTGATGCCTTCTATTGTTAAATATAACGACTATATTTGCCGCGAAATATTGGCAGATGCCATTGAATGGGTACCAGGTCTTGTGTCTGGAACACCAATAGAAGTAAATGACATTGCATTAACCGTGGTTGTAAACAAAAAAGGATAAGACCTATGGCTACAAAAAAACCAGCCCCCAAAGCAACTCCCAAAAAAGCTGTAAAGGCGGCTCCAGCCAAAGCTGCAGCAAAATCTGCTGTGAAGGCACCAGCAAAACCTGTCGCAAAAGCACCAGCGAAGCCTGCTGCAAAAGCACCAGCAAAACCTGCTGTGAAGGCACCAGCTAAGCCTGCTGCAAAAGCACCAGCGAAGCCTGTCGCAAAAGCACCAGCGAAGCCTGTCGCAAAAGCACCAGCGAAGCCTGCTGCAAAAGCACCAGCTAAGCCTGCTGCAAAAGCACCAGCTAAGCCTGCTGCAAAAGCACCAGCTAAACCTGCTGTGAAAGCACCAGCAAAACCTGCTGCAAAAGCACCAGCAAAACCTGCTGTGAAGGCACCAGCAAAACCTGCTGCAAAAGCGCCTTCAAAGCCAGTTGCTAAAGCACCAGCAAAACCTGCTGCAAAAGCGCCTTCAAAGCCAGTTGCTAAAGCACCAGCAAAACCTGCTGCAAAGCCTGCTCCAACTCCTGCCAAGCCTGTAGTGAAAGCACCACCAGTTGCTGCAAAGCCTGTTGCACCAGCACCAGCGCCTGCAAAACCAGCTGCTCCCGCAAAGCCAGTGGTTAAAGCTCCACCTGCACCTCCTATAAAGCCAGTAAAAAAAGTGCCAGGTCCTATAAAAGACGTGAAAGTACCTAAGATCAATACCAAATCGAGTGTTACCTATAGCCCAGGCTATACCCCATTAGAAAAAAGAGTAGAAGCACCTAAACCTCAGGGTCCATTGGTTAAATACAATGATACCGATCTTGCAGAGTTTAGAGAGCTGATTAATAAAAAGTTAGAAGCCGCTAAAAAAGAGTTAGCGTATTTACAAGGGTTAATTACTCGTAAAGACGAAATGGGCGGAGATAATGACGATGCGCGTTACATGACCATGGAAGATGGAACAATGAGCATGGAAAAAGAGCAATTAAGTCAAATGGCTAGTCGTCAAATCACTTATATTGATCATCTAGAAAAAGCAATCATGCGTATTGAAAATAAGACCTATGGTATTTGTAGGGTTACCGGCCGTTTAATTGACAAAGCAAGATTGCGTGCAGTACCACATGCTACTTTAAGCCTTGAAGCTAAATTAGGATTGGTAAAACCTAATCAAGACTAAATAGTTCAACCAAACTAACTGATATGGGGCCCCGAATTTTTCGGGGCTTTTTTATTTTACTTCCTGCATGTCTACTAACTTTCTATAAATACCGCCTTTAGCCAACAAGTCGTCATGGGTTCCTCGTTCTGCAATTTCTCCTTTTTGTAAAACGATAATTTCATCTGCATGTCTAATGGTGCTAAGTCTATGTGCAATCACAATAGACGTCCTGTTTTGCATCATATTATTAATGGCATCTTGAACCAGTCTTTCACTTTCTGTATCTAATGAGGAAGTTGCTTCATCTAAAATAAGGATGGGTGGGTTTTTTAAAACTGCTCTTGCAATAGTTACTCTTTGTCTTTCTCCTCCACTCAATTTGCCACCACGGTCCCCAATATTAGTTTGAAAACCTTCTTCTTTTTTATGTATAAAATCCAATGCATTAGCCACTTTGGCTGCATGCTCTATGTCTTGATCATTTACATTATCAATCCCTAATGCAATATTACCTGCAATCGTATCATTAAATAGAATGGGCTCTTGTGTTACTATACCCATCATACTCCTTATACTGTGTAAAGTGTATGCTTTAATATTTATCCCATCAATTAAAATCTCACCACTGGTTACATCATGAAATCTTGGAACTAAGTCGGCTAAGCTACTTTTTCCTGCTCCAGAAGAACCTACTAATGCAATGGTTTTTCCTTTTTGAATAGTGAGGTTGATATTTTTTAAAATTGGCGTGTCGTTGTAAGAGAAGCCAACATTTTTAAATTCAATGGAATCTTCAAACTGAGTTAAGTTTTTGGCGTTGGGCAAGTCTGTAACTGTTACAGGTGCTTGCAAAATCTCTTCTATTCGCTGTATGGCGGCACTGCCTCTTTGTGCGTTGTAAAATGCTGTGGATAAGGATTTGGCAGGATTGATGATTTGTGTAAATATGAGAATATAATTAACAAAACTGTCTCCCTTTAATCCTGCTTCATGTCCTAAAACCAATCTTCCGCCGAACCACAAAATACAACTCAACACCATTACACCCATGAACTCAGACATGGGTGATGCCAAGTCTTTTCTAAAATTCATTTTATTGCGAATATGGTTCAGGTTATTATTGGTATTGAAGAAACGACTTCTAAGAATTTTTTCTGCATTGAATGCTTTAATTACCCTTAATCCACCCAAGGTTTCATCTAAAATACTCATCAAAGTACCCAGCTCTTCGGCAGAAGCGGTAGATTGTTTTTTAAGTGAACGACTGATTCTACCAATTAAAAAACCGGTAATTGGCAAGAGTATCAATAGAAATAAAGATAGTACAGGACTAATATAAATTAAGACACCTAAAATGATTAAGATATTTAAAGGGTCTCTAATCAAACCCTCTAGGGTGCTCATTACACTCCATTCAATCTCGTTGGCATCATTGCTCATCCTACTGATAATATCTCCTTTCTTTTGCTCTGTAAAAAAGCCAATTGGCAATTCCAAAATCTTTGCATATAAGTCAGACCTTAATTTGGTCATCACATAATTCCGCATAGGTGCCAGCACTCGAAAAGACAAATAGGTGAACATATTTTTAAAGAAAATGGCAATGATGATGATGATACAAGCAGTGCCTAAAGCGTAAATAGGGCCCTTTTGCGAAATCAATTCATTAAAGTAGTACCTAAAATATTCGGTGGCATTTTGTAGTCCTTCTAAAGAAAAGGACATAGCAGGCTTGGCGATGACTTCTTTTTTATCTGTAAACAGGAGCTTCAATATGGGTGATAGCATTGCCAAAGACACCAATGAAAACAAGATGGACAAGAGGTTAAAAACAACGTATAATACTATGTTTTTTTGTTGGCTACGCAGGTAAAATAAGATTCGCTCAAAACGCTTCATACAGGAATAAATGGTGAAACAAGGCAAAGTAACTAATTTTACACCCATAAACCTTGATATTATGGAGGAAGGAAAAAGACAGCGGCAGGTAGCCGGCGCATTACAAGAACAATTTAACGATATATTCAGAAGATTAAACCTGTCTATGATTGATGGTGGGATGGTTTCTATTGCCAGTGTTAAAGTAACACCAGACTTATTAGAAGCAAGGGTTTACCTGAGTTTATTTCAAGTAAAAGACCCGGTTGCCGTAATGAAAAAAATTGAATCAAAAGCATGGGAAATCAAAAAGGAGTTAGCTGATAAAATGAAGCATCAACTTAGAAGAATACCCGTAATTCATTTTTACAACGACGATACGCTGGATTATGTTTTCAAAATGGAAGAAGTATTTAAGAAAATTAATGAAAAAGGCGAATGAACCTGCTATTTGCCTGGCGCTATTTTCGCTCTAAAAAAACAACCAATGCAATAAATATCATTGCATGGATTGCCATCACTGCTATAGCTGTTGGTACAGCATCTTTAATTATTATCCTTAGTGTTTTCAATGGTTTTGAAGACTTGGTGAAAGGCTTGTACGGAGATTTTTATCCCGCCTATAAAGTGGTGCCTTTAAAAGGTAAAATCATTCAAATCAGCCCTGCTCAATCAAAACAACTAAAAGCGATTAAAGACATTAAAGCTTTTAGTTTTGTTGCAGAAGAAAAGGCACTCTTAACGGGTGCCTATCAAACGATTGTCACCATTAAAGGGGTAGAACAAAATTATAATCAAGTAAACCCTATTCAAAAATATATCCGAAGAGGAAGCTTTGAATTGGGCAATGCCAATATCCCTGGAATTGTTATGGGTGGTGGGATTGAAAACGCCGCTGGTATTAATACCGAGAAAGTATTAGAAGCAGCTACATTATATTTTCCTAATCGAAATGGAAATTTATTGACGGGCGATGGGTTGAATTCTTTTTCTGTTATCCCATCAGGCGCTTTTATTGTACAACAAGAATTTGACAATAAATATGCGTTTACCAACTTAGCATTCGTGCAGTACATGTTGGGCTTGAAAGCCAATGAATACAGCTCTATAGAAGTGAATGCGAAAGAGGGCAATAACAACTTAGTAAAGCAATTACAAACAATTTTGGGTGATCAAGTTCAAATACAAACTAGGTACCAGCAGAATGCAGCTTTGTATTCGGTTATGCAATTAGAAAAATGGGTTATATATGGCATACTTTCTTTAATTCTAGTAGTGGCCGCGTTCAATATGATTGGAGCATTGAGTATGTTGGTTTTAGAAAAACAAAAAGACATAGCGGTATTGCGTGCTTTGGGCGCCTCCGGTAATAGAATTCGAACTATTTTTTTGTTAGAAGGATTGCTGCTTGCTGCAATTGGAGCGGGCGCTGGTATTCTTCTGGGAGGAGGAATATGCTGGGTACAAGAAAAATTTCACTTGATAAAATTAGG
>JBBAJU010000002.1:0-23369 GCA_040403845.1 Sediminibacterium sp. | reverse complement strand
GGAGCAATACCATGCCATTCGTGGCTACCTTCCATAAAATCTACGCCCTTACCCATTTCTGTTTTCATTAAAATGCAAATAGGCTTTCCATTACTTGTCATTGACTTGGCTTTGTCTAAAACAGCCACTACACTATCCATATCATTTCCATCCATATCAAGCACTGTCCAATCAAAAGCTTCAAACTTACTACGCAAATTGCCCAAAGACAATACTTTGCTGGTAGGTCCGTCTATTTGTTGTCCGTTCAAATCAACTATGCTGATTAAGTTGTCTACTTTATTGTGAGCCGCAAACATCACTGCTTCCCAAATTTGTCCTTCTTGTAATTCTCCATCACCATGTAAAGAAAAAACCAAATGAGGGTCTTGATTTAATTTCTTGGTGAGTGCTGCCCCTACAGCTACGCTCAACCCTTGCCCTAATGAGCCACTAGCAATTCTTACCCCTGGTAAATGTTCGTGCGTAGTAGGGTGTCCTTGTAAGCGGGTATTGATTTTTCTAAAACTTGCTAATTCTTTCACATCAAAATAGCCTGCACGAGCTAAAACAGAATAGAGTAGCGGTGAAATATGACCATTTGATAAAAAGAATAAGTCTTCTTCTTTTCCATCCATGTTAAAATGCACATCATGCTTCATAATATGAAAATAAAGTGCAGTTACTACATCAGTACATCCCAAAGATCCACCAGGGTGGCCACTTTGAACACCGTGCACCATACGCACAATATCTCTTCTTACTTGGGTTGCCGTGCTTTTTAAATCAGCTATACTTGCCATAACAAATTCGGTAATTTACAGCGAAGATAAAAGCATTTGGGGCATATTTGACCTATTTTGCCTTAAACTTGTTCAACAAGTATGGATTGATTTATTAAATTTGCCGCACTTAAATTTTAATTATGTCTGAAGAATTAGGAATGATCATCGATGATGCTACCGATACCATGAAAAAAGCCATCTCCCATTTGGAGGTAGAACTAGTTAAAATTAGAGCTGGAAAAGCTAACCCCAATATGTTAGACGGAATCAATGTAGATTACTATGGATCACCTACTCCTATTGCTCAGGTGGCTAATATTACCGTTTTAGATGCTAGAACAATTAGTATTCAACCTTGGGAAAAAAATATGCTAGCATTAATTGAACGCTCAATAATGGCTGCCAACATTGGTATTACACCACAAAATGATGGGGTGCAAATCAGGTTGTTTATGCCTCCATTAACAGAAGAAAGAAGAAAGGAATTGGTAAAAAAAGCGGGTGGGGAAGGAGAACAAGCCAAAATTGCAATTCGCAATATCAGAAGAGACGCTATTGAAGACGTGAAGAAATTACAGAAAGATGGTTTAAGTGAAGACGCTGCAAAAGATGCAGAAAAAGATATTCAAGAATTAACAGACAAACATATTGCCTTGGTAGAAAAACATTTGGCTACCAAAGAAAAAGAAATGATGACTGTATAATTATTTCTTATTAGCTAAATACACTCCAATCAAAATAATTCCGCAGCAGGTAACCTGAATAAGGTTTACCTGCTCGCCTCCCCAGATACCCCATCCAATAGCTACAAAGGGTATACCATAAGTCACCATTGAGGCGAATAAAGCTCCTGCTCTTTTTACCAACATATAAAATAATACAGACGCAACGGCTGTTCCAAAAATTCCCAATATAGCTGAAGCTCCGGTTGAAAGCAAGTAAGCGTCTTCGGTTAAGGGTAGTGCAAAATACCCTGTGAAATATAGAATTATTAAGCAGGGTATCAACAAGAACACAAAAGCCATTGAGGCAATCTCAATTGATCCAATTCCTTGCATATGCTTGCCCACCATATTTACATTAATGCCGTACAAAAGGGTTGCCAATAAAACCAATAAAGAATAAGAGAAATATTCTAAGCTGATATTGGAGCCAGCAGCAACCAATAACGATAAGCCAATAAATCCAACAATGATTCCCAATAATTGAAGCTTCTTCACTTTTAATTGAAAAAAAGATATACCAGTGATGATTACAAATAGTGGGGTTAATGCATTCATAATTCCAGCAAGTGCACTATCTATTTTTGTTTCTGCAATGCAGAATAAATAAGCCGGGAAAAAACTTCCCAATAATCCTGATAATACTACTACCCCTCTTTTTTCCTTAGGTATATGCCTTAAGGCTTTCAATGAAAAAGGAAGTAAAACTAAACCAGCGCTTATAATACGTATTGAAGCAACTTGATAAGGACTTAATACATTCATGCCACCCTTCATCAATATAAAAGAACTGCCCCAAATAATGCAGAGTAAACTAAAAATGATCCAATTCAATACTTGTTTTTGCACACTGAAATTTTATCAAAGATGAAGTATTTGCGCTTCTAAATCAATACATTTAAGTAAACAATGAATTATGCAAACAGTTCGATTAAGCAAAATAAGTACGCGAGCTCCAAAATCATTCAACAAAGAAAAAACAAAGGAAAAAACGGCATTGATTTTAAAGGAACTTACTGAATTGCAAAATTTATTATATGCAGAATCAAAGCATTCTTTATTAATTGTAATACAAGGAATGGATGCAAGTGGTAAGGATGGGTTAATTAGGGATGTTTTTGGAGTGATGAATCCGCAAGGAGTTCAAGTAGAATCATTTAAAGCGCCAACTTCAAAAGAACTCTCTCATGATTTTTTATGGCGAATACATATGCATGCACCTTCTAAAGGCATGATTCAAGTATTTAATCGTTCACATTACGAAGACATATTAATTACAAGGGTACATAATTGGTGCAACGATGCTTTGGCTATTAAAAGAATGAAAGCCATCAACGATTTTGAAGAAATGCTGGAAGCGCATAATTATACACATATTCTAAAATTCTATTTACATATTAGCCCTGAAGAGCAAAATCAAAGGTTGTTGGAAAGACTTGAAGATAAAACCAAGCAATGGAAATACAATGAACAAGATTTAGAGCAAGCCAATCTTTGGGACCAGTTTATGAATGCTTATGAGGATTGCTTTAATAAGTGTAATAAAGTGCCTTGGCATATTATTCCCTCAGATCAAAACTGGTACAAAGCGTATTTAGTAGCTCAAACCATACTAACTACATTAAAAAAATTGAAGATGCGGTTTCCAGGTTTAAAGAAATAAGTATATTCCTGCAATAAATCATTTAAATATGGGCATGATAAAAGAATTCAAAGAGTTTGCCGTTAGAGGCAACTTAGTAGATACCGCTGTAGCTTTTGTAATGGGGGTGTCTTTTGGAAAAATTGTTACTTCTTTTGTCGATGGAATCATAATGCCATTAGTTGGTATGCTCACTGGTGGGGTAGATTTCAATGATAAAAAATTGGTATTGCAAAAATCAGTTGATGCGGTAAAAGATGCTACTGGTAATGTGGTAACTCCTGCTATTACAGAGGTATCTGTTAAGTATGGCGAGTTTATTACCAATTTGATCGACTTCATCATTGTAGCATTTGCTGTTTTTATGGTTATAAAGGCCTTGAATAAGTTAAAAAGAACTGAATCTCCTGAAAAATCCCCCACGCCGCCAGAACCCAGCAATACCGAAAAACTCCTTGCTGAAATACGTGATTCTCTAAAAAAATAGAATAAGCCATTTTGGTGGATAACTATTCGTGAAACAGGGCTATATTAGGCCCTGTTTTCTTTTCTTTGTAAAAAATCGGAACGTGAGTACTTTAAACTATCAAATTAAACTAGACCAATTTGAAGGCCCTTTTGACCTTTTATTGTTCTTTATTGAAAGGGATGAATTAGACATTTATAATATTCCTATCACTAAAATCATCAACGACTTTTTAGCATTTATACATGGCTCAGAAAAGTTGAATATTGAGTTGAGTTCTGAATTTATTTTGTTTGTATCTACTTTAATGCGCATTAAAGCAAGATTGCTTTTGCCAAGAAAAGAAATTGATGCATCTGGTAATGAAATAGATCCACGTCAAGAATTGATTGACAAAATACTTGAATATAAAAAATTCAAAGAAGCTGCTGTTCAAATGGCCGAGATGGAAGCCATGCGGATGTTAATGGTGAAAAGGGGTAATTTACAAAGAGAGATTTCATCCATTGGTGAGGAAGCATCCGAAGGAACGGAAATACAGAACATTACTTTATTCAAGCTGATGAAAGCTTTTGAAAAAGTAATGCAAAGGGTGCACGACAGACAAAATAAACCTGTTCATACGGTAGTACGCTATAACTATACCATGGAAGGTAGTAGAGACTATATGCTCGATTTTGTGGGTAGAGAGAAGACGGTTGCTTTTGAAAAGGTATTTGAAATTTGTGAGGATCGCATTCATGCCATTTTCTTATTCTTATCAATTTTAGAATTATCTCAACAGAAATACATGAAATTATTGGTGGGCCAAGGCATGAATAATTTTATTGTTGAATGGAATGAAAATAGAGAAGCTGATATAGCGGATGAGGGTTTGACAGAGGAAGAAAGAACCGAACAAGAAGGGAGTTTTGAATAATAAAAAAGGGCAATGTAAAACATTGCCCTTTTTGTTGTTAGCGTTACATATTATTGTAAAATATTGCTACTAATATTTACTTGATTTTTCATTAATTCACGCACTGTATCTGCAATTCCTTCTGCATCATAAGCGCATTCTCTGTGTAATTCTTTAGGCGTTCCATGCTCTACTAATCTGTCTGGGATGCCTAAGATTTTTACATCTGCTTTATAACCATTCGCGTTCATGAACTCTAATATTGCCGATCCAAATCCCCCTACAACTGTGCCATCTTCTACAGTTACTATTTTTGAATAGTTGCTAAATACTTCGTGCAGTAATGCTTCGTCAATTGGCTTAACAAATCGGATATCAAAATGAGCCGGATCAATACCTTCTGTTCTTAAATTACGAATGGCTGTTTGTGCAAAATTACCAGGATGCCCAAAGCTGAGAATAGCTACTTCTTTACCATCTTTTAATTTGCGTCCTTTCCCAATGGCAATTGCTTCGAATGGAGTTTTCCATTCTGGCATTACGCCTTCTCCCCTTGGATAACGTATTACAACAGGGTACTGCGTTTCATCCAATTGTGCGGTATACATTAAGTTGCGTAATTCCTTTTCATTCATGGGTGCAGCAATAATTAAATTAGGTATGCAACGCATAAATGATATATCGTAACAACCATGGTGGGTAGGTCCGTCCTCACCCACTAAGCCAGCACGGTCTAAACAAAATACAACAGGTAATTTTTGCAATGCAACATCGTGTACTACTTGGTCATAAGCACGTTGCATAAACGAAGAATAAATATTACAGAATACCCTTAATCCTTGGGTAGCCATACCTGCACTAACAGTAACAGCATGTTGCTCGCAAATACCTACGTCAAAAGCACGATCTGGCATTTTCTCCATCATGAATTTGAGCGAAGATCCGCTAGGCATAGCTGGTGTAACACCCATCACTTTGGGGTTGGCTTCTGCTAATTCAATCATGGTATGTCCAAATACATCTTGGTATTTTGGTGGCTGTGGGGTATCTATTTTCTTTTTGAAAATTTCTCCTGTTGTTTTGTCAAACAAGCCGGGTGCATGCCATTTTGTTTGGTCCTTCTCTGCTAGTTCGTATCCCTTCCCCTTAGTGGTAATAATATGCAATAATTTAGGACCAGGTAATTCTTTTAGGTCCTTCAAAGTATCTACTAATTTGGTAATATTATGGCCATCAATAGGGCCAAAATAACGAAGCTTCAACGCTTCAAATAAATTACTGCTTTTATTTACTACTCCCTTGATGCTGGCTTCCATTTTTGAAGCCATTTCTCTACTAAAAGTTTTTCCTACCGGCAATTTGCCCATTAGGTTCCATATTTCGTCTCTGACTTTGTTATAAGTAGGAGAAGTGCTGATATCAGTTAAATATTCTTTTAAGGCGCCTACATTTGGATCTATACTCATGCAATTGTCGTTCAAAATGATAAGCACATCACTATCAGCAACGCCTGCATGGTTCATTGCTTCAAAAGCCATACCTGCTGTCATTGACCCATCTCCAATAATGGCCACTGATTTTCTATTTTCTCCTTTGTGCTTTGCCGCAATTGACATTCCTAAAGCTGCAGAAATAGAAGTAGAAGAGTGCCCAACGCCAAAAGTATCATATTCACTTTCAGAACGTTTAGGGAAACCACTTAATCCTTTGTATTTGCGATTAGTAGGAAAATTGTCTCTTCTTCCTGTCAATATTTTGTGCCCATAAGCCTGATGACCAACGTCCCAAACTAGCTGATCATAAGGGGTATTATAGATATAATGTAATGCCACCGACAATTCCACTACACCTAAACTAGCTGCAAAATGTCCTCCATGAACGCTTACCACATCTATGATATATTGTCTTAATTCGTCGCAAATTTGGTGTAACTGTGCTCTGCTGAGTTTTTTAAGATCTTCAGGGCTATTAATATGTTTGAGTAAAGGACCGGGAACAAACTCCATGAACTAGTTATTTTAAGTAGTAAAAATACAATAACATCCGATAAAAAGGAAGGTTCATCCTTTAAGTTCATTATTTTAAGCCAACCAGAAGCTGAATTTGCCTTTAATCCAATTTGTTCCTTTTCAGGCACTTAGCTATATTTAGCTTTGTAAGTCATGAGAATAAAACGTAAAGCAATACTATATTGGTGGTGTCAATTAGGCGGCTGGCTGCTCTATGGCCTAACAATGGTGTTTTTTGCCTTTGTTTTTGATAGCAAAATCAATAGCATTTTCTATCCCAAGCTATTAGTAATCATTATTTCTGGTTTGTTTTTTACTCATGTTTTAAGAGAGCTAATCAAGCTGTTCAATCTATTACCTCCTGAATTATCAAAAAAATGGGTACAGTTTACAGGGGTTATGATGTTGATTTTGGTCCTTTTTAACCTCACAAATTCAGCAATCGCGGAATGGCTGCACTTATATAATCCTAAAACAAAAGTTTCTGTAGACAAGCGATTTTTAGTGAACCTGGTATCCGATTCTCCTTTGATATTAGTTTGGGTGTCTATTTATTATCTCTGGCACTATATAGAATTAGGAACTAAAACTGAATTTCAGAAAATAAAATTGGAAAGCTTGGTGAAAGAGATGGAGTTGAAAACCATTAAAAGCCATATTAATCCCCATTTTATTTTTAATGCCCTCAATAGTATTAGAGCATTGGTAGACGAAAATCCAGTAAGGGCTAGAACAGCTATTACAGAACTGAGTAATTTGTTGAGAAGCAGTATGCAGGCTGAAAAACAAGAAACAGTTCCTTTTGAAAGAGAATTGAATATTGTAAAAGATTATTTGGCTTTAGAGTATATCCGTTTTGAAGATCGATTAAATGTGGAGTATGATATTGATGAAGACACTTTAGATCAACCTATACCCCCAATGATGTTGCAAACTTTAGTGGAAAACGCCATTAAACACGGTATTAGCAAATCAAAAGAAGGCGGTACTATTAAAATAATTTCTGATTTTAGACAATCTCATCACGAATTAATTGTACAGAATTCGGGAACAATTGCCGAAATTCCCGACGCAGAAGGGTTTGGTTTAAATAGTACAAGAAGTAGATTGAAATTACTATTTGGGAACAAGGCTAGCTTTACCATTGAAGCAGCTATGAATAATATAGTAGAAGCAAAAATTATTATGCCAGTACAAGGTGTGCCGGCTTAACCACAATAATACAATGAGCAGTTATGGCAATTAAGGCAATTATTATTGATGATGAACGATTGGCAAGAAATGAATTAAAAAAATTGTTGCAAGACCATGGTGATATTGAAGTGATTGATGAGGCGGCCAACGTAGATGAGGGTATAGAGAAAATTGAAACCCTTAATCCGGACTTGATTTTTTTAGACATTCAAATGCCTGGTAAAACAGGTTTCGATTTATTGGCCGAAGTAGAGAAGGCCCCTAAAGTAATATTTACTACTGCTTACGATGAATATGCTATTAAAGCTTTTGAAGTAAATGCCTTGGATTATTTATTGAAACCCATAGAACCAAAGCGTCTATCTGATGCCATTCAAAAATTACAAGCAGAATTATTCAAAGAAAAAATTGGCTTAAGTGGAAACAACAGAGGCCCACTTACCGAGCAAGATCAGGTTTTTGTAAAAGACGGTGAACGTTGTTGGTTTGTGAAGTTGGGTGAAATTAGATTATTTGAAAGTGTAGGTAATTATGCCAAAGTATTCTTTGGATCAAATAAGCCTTTGATATTAAAATCTTTGAATGCCTTAGAAGAGCGTTTGGATGATAGAATGTTTTTTAGGGCCAATAGAAAACATATTATTAACCTAAGATGGATTGAAAAAATTGAACCTTATTTTAATGGAGGATTAATCCTAGATTTAAAAGGAGGTGAAAAAATTGAAGTAAGCCGTAGACAAACGGTGAAATTTAAAGAAATGATGAGTTTATAAATTTATTGAAATATGAAAAAGTTTTTTGTTTCCTTTTGTTTGTTGGGATTGATGGTAGCTGCCAAAGCACAAGACTTACAAACGATTATTACAGATGCCGAAGTGCAAAGAGTAGTTGGTACATTGGCTTCCGATGAAATGGAGGGTAGAAGAACTTTCACTAAAGGGATAGATAAGGCAGCTGCATTTATTGCTGCTGAATTTAAATCTTATGGCATACAACCTTTAAAAGGAAGTAATAGTTTTCTGCAGTCTTTTGCTATGATAAGACCAAAGTTTCTTAGTGCTTCTGGTATGCTCAATGAATCGGCTTTAGACACCAAGCATATCATGGCAGTCACTTGTAGCAAAGATTTACGGATTACTGAAAAATCAGGTTATGAAGTGGCTGTTATTGCAAAAGGAGCCAATCTGTTTGGAGAGGCACGCAAATACAGTGGATTAACAAAGAATATGATTGTTCTAGTTGACACTTCTTTTACTAGTACTTTCGGAAGGTTGTCACAATTAAAAGGCAATATGTTTTATTCGGATAAATCGGTGGTATTTATTTTAACTACTGAAACAGCTATCAAAAGCATTACGATTGATGCGAAACATGAAATCCAAGAAATGCCTTTGGCCAATGTAGTGGGCATGATTCCTGGAAAAAAATTGCCGAATGAATACGTGATTTTTTCAGGTCATTACGACCATTTAGGCATCAATACCAGAAATATGGTGAATAATGATTCTATTTATAATGGAGCCAATGATGATGCTGCAGGAACCACAGCAATGATGTTATTGGCAAAATATTATGCTGCTGCAAAAAACAATGAACGTACTTTAATTTTCGTTGCATTTACGGCAGAAGAAGTGGGTGGATTTGGTTCTCAATATTTCTCCAAGCAGTTCAATCCTTTGGATGTAAAAGCCATGTTCAATATTGAAATGATTGGTAGTGAAAGTAAGTGGGGCAAGAACAGTGCATTTATTACAGGATATGAGAAAACAGATATGGGTAAAATTTTGCAAAATAACTTAACAGGAACCAACTTTACTTTCTATCCTGATCCTTACACTAGTCAGAATTTATTTTACCGTTCAGACAATGCTACATTGGCTAGATTGGGTGTGCCCGCTCATACTATTTCAACTACTAAAATTGATGTAGACCCTTATTATCATAAAGCATCGGATGAACTAAGTACCATCGATATTCCGAATATGACTCAAATCATCCGATCTATTGCTTTAAGTGCTAGAGGAATCATCAGTGGAAAAGAAACTCCCACAAGAGTTGATGCCAGTACTTTAAGATAATTGGGTATTAAAACGTATATCTTACACTAAGACCTCCATCCATATAAAAATAATTGCCTCCAAAAAAGTCAACAAATGGTTTAATGTCCATACTAATATTGATGGGGGCTTTATTTAGTTTAAAGTCTAATCCAAGTATTCCATCAATACCTACTACGGTAGAAGCGGTATAGATTCTATTATCATTATAATAATATCTACCACCATCTTGGAAAAATCCTAGGTGGCCTCCAAAACCATAAAATATTTTTGCACTTCCAGCTCCACCTAATGGTGCATGCTTTTCATAAAGGCCTGTTACAACTATACTTTGTCTACCTAAACTGACTATTCCTTCTAATGCAGTTGTTTGATTAGTAAAATGCTTTAAAGTTAATCCACTGGTTAATCCGCCAAATCTTAAACCTAAGCCGGTCTTGTAAGATTGTGCATTGGTAGTAGAATATATGCTAACAGCACATAAAATAATTGCTACAATTAAAATGTTCTTTTTCATAATTTTTTCTAATAATGAATGCAAGGTTGGCAATTTTAGTTGATTAGCTATTATACTATTTGTCTTATTCATTACATCATTCACATGTTTACTTTTTTCTGTGATTTTTGTAATTAACAGTATCAATTGTGTAAGTAGTTCGCTTTTTAAAATTTGAAAATTTGGGTAATTAATTTTTCAAAATATGAAAAGCACTTTTACATTCTTACCGAAAAGACTAAAGACACTCTTTAGTCCGACCATAACATTATTGATGGTCATCTTATTATTTAGACCAGGGTTCTGTTCCAGGAAAAACAATTCTTGGAAACAATGCCTCTAAAAATTATCAAGTAACCATGTTTGGAACTACTAAAGCAGGTGAAGTAATCAAAAGAGAGAGTTCTGTTAGTGTGGCTAAGTCTGAAAGTTTAAAACAAGAAGGATTACGTTACAGCATATTATTTGATTTTGATAAATCAGATGCAATAGCAGCATATGAAAAGTTTCTTACTGAAGTAGTAGCACCTTTAATTCCCGATAATGGGACTGCTATTATACACGGCCATACAGATATCATTGGTGACGAAAAATACAATCACCAATTGTCTCATAATAGAGCTGAAACAACTAAAATAATATTGGAGCGTGCCACCAATCGTTTGGGTAAACGCGATGTTAAATTTGAAGTGTATGGCTTTGGTGCAGAAGTTGCCAATGCCCCCTTTGAAAATAAATATCCAGAAGAGCGATTTTATAATAGGACAGTTATCATAGATATTATCCCAACTAATTAAAGATTGTTTAGTACAGTTTGTTGATTGAGGTACCCTTGTTACATTTGTAGCAAGGGTTTTTTATTTAGCTTCTCTTAATTAGTTTAATCAATTCATACCAAAGAACAGATATACTTCCTGCTGCAAAGCAAATGGATAATTCACTAATGCTAATTGAATTGAAATCAAAAAAATCTGCAAAGGGTGTTATGTAAATGAGCGAGAGTAATAATAATAGGGTGATTATAATCATCCATAATACAAGATTGTTTTTATAACGGATGGTAGTAAATATTGAAAAATAGAAGGATCTATTCTCTAATGTTAAAAAAATATTGGCAAATACTAAGCTGCAAAATACCATGGTTCTTGTGGTATTTAAATCGAAGCCATTTCTAACAGCATATTGGTAAATGTATAATGTACCCAAGGTAATTGCTAATCCTTGCACAATACTAGTTGCAAGTTCTTTCCAGCTAAAAAAGGTACTGGTAAACGGTCTTGGCAACTGCGTCATCGAATTTTTTTCGATGGGTTCATTTTCATAGATGATGGAGCAGGTTGGTCCCATAATTAATTCAAGAAAAATGACGTGTACTGGGGTGAAAATATTCGGATAAATCCAGCCTAAAGCAAGTGGAATAAATACAGTAAGTACAATTGGAATATGAATTGAAATGATGTATTGAATCGCTTTTTTTAAGTTGGTATATATTTTTCTACCCATTGCAACAGCATCTACCATTTTAGCAAGGTCGTCGTCAATTAAAATAAGCGATGCAGCCTGCTTCGCTATCTCTGTTCCTTTTTTGCCCATTGCAATTCCTATATGAGCTGCTTTTAATGCAGGCCCATCGTTCACTCCGTCACCAGTCATGGCAACAATTTCATTATTGCTTTTTAGCGCATTGATGATTTTAAGTTTGGCTTCAGGGAACATACGTGTGAATATAGCTGTGTCTGCAACCCTTTCTTTTAAATCTTGATCAGAAAGCAACATTAGTTCTTCCCCACTAATTTGTTTTTCTGCCCCCCTGAATCCAATTTTATTAGCAACAGTAGTGGTGGTGGCTGCATTGTCGCCAGTAATTATTTTAACCTTTATACCTGCTTGATAAAACAGCGTTAAGACATTCTTCATGTTTTCTTTTGGCGGGTCATAAAATGCAACAACCCCCAATAAATTGAAAATAAAATCTTGTTGTTTTAACGGGAAATCAGTTCCAGAAAATAATGCTTCACCAACAGCTAATACCCTAAATCCTGCTGCAGTAAATTCGTTAATGGCATTTTGTGTAGCTAATCTTGTTTCGCTATTTGTATTGGAACAAGAAAGAATTGCTTCTGGAGCACCTTTTGCAGCAATTATTCTTTGACCTTTTTCATTTTCAAAAATGTGCGTCATCATTGGAGGTCTTCCTTCTAAAGGATATTCATGTACCATTTTATAAAGAGGGCGTTTGTCAATTAAATGATTTTCTTTATATAACTGATGCAGGGCCACTTCCATAGGGTCAAAAGGAATTGGTTCACTTGCCCACATTGCAACATTGACTAATGACTCATTCTCTTTTTGATATTTATTTATTTCTCTAGGAGTAAATGTTTTTTGTAGTGTGGCATTGTAAATTGCTCCAATACTCATCTTATTCTCTGTAAGAGTGCCTGTTTTATCTGTGCAGATTACGGTAGCACTTCCAAGTGTTTCAACAGTCTTCATTTGTTTTACCACAATCCCCATTTTCATTAATCGCCATGCGCCCAATGCCATAAACGTAGTAAAAGCAACAGGGATTTCTTCTGGTAAAATACTCATTGCAAGCGTTAGTGCTTGAAGCAAGCTGTTCAGTAAATTATTAGACTGTCTGAAGTTGATAAACCATACTACTAGAAAAACTATTGTGCCAATAATTGCCATGTTTTGAACAAATCGATTGATTTGTTTTTCTAAGGGTGTTTTTTCTTCTTCAATGGATTCTAAACTTTTTCCGATTTTACCCAACTTAGAGTCGTTGCCTATTGCAGTAATTTCTGCAACTGCTAAGCCTGTTACTACATAAGTACCTCTATAAATTTTGTTGTCGCTGCTGTTTGCCGTTTTACTTATTGAAAATGTTTCACCCGTTAATATTGATTCGTTTACAGAGAAATCATTGGATTGAACGATGGTGCCATCTGCAGAAACTGCACTTCCCTCTTCAACCAGTAGATAATCTCCTATCACTAACTCATCTACATGAATAGAAACAATTTCATGATTTCGAATAACTTTACAAAATGGCTGTGTGAAATCCTTTAATTTGTCGAGTGCTTGCCTACTTCTAGCATCTTGGAATAGCGAAATAGCGGCAACCAATATAATGGCAACTGCTAAAAAAGAACCATCTCCAATATTACCCGTAATAAAATAAATTGCTGCCGCAACAAGCAATAAAATAACCATTGGTTCTTTAAAAATGCTTTTAAGCGCTTCTATAAATCCACTGGTTTTCTTAAAAGTTAATTGGTTATTGCCAAACTGATTTCTTGCATTTAGGACTTCTTGATCAGAAAGTCCTTTTATATTAAATGGTGCTTGAGACATATTATGGCTATTCATTCAAATATAATTCATCTGACATGAATTTTACTTGATCGAATATGAACGATTTTATCACAAATACTTACATTGGGCTCTTTCCTCTTATTACTCTCAGCAAAATTGCTATGATGGCAATTACTAATAAAACATGGATGATACCTCCGGTATGATATCCGAAATAACCAATAGCCCAGAGTATAATTAAAATAACAGCAACAGTGTACAATAGATTACTCATAATTTAAATTTTAAAAGTTGGGAAAATCATATTTCTCTATAGCTAGTCTAGCCATTAAATAACTAACGGTAGATTCTGCTCCTTGATTTAAGTTTACATAACTATCTTCTAATCCATCGTAGCAGCCTCCTGTACATGGGTTATAAACGATTTCATTTAGGTGATTTCTTCCCTGAAACCAATCAAAAGCTATTTTGATTTTTTGTTTATAAAATGGAGACTTGAATGCTTTGTAAAAACTAATTAAAGAAAGAATGGTATAAGCAACATCAATAGGTTGTTCGCCTCCCACTAAGTTACTGATATTAGCGGTAGTATTGTTATGCCAGTTTTTATTTGATACAACATGAATGCCTGTTGTATCAAAAGTTTGACTAATTAAAAAATGGAAACTATCTTTTGCTGTTTTTTTGTATAATTCATTTCCTGTTGTTTCCCAAGCATACAACATTGCTTCGGGTAAAAGGCTATTTGCGTAAGTTAAATAATATTCATACCATTCCCATTTAGGTTTTGATTCGTGCAAGTACATCTGATAAACTCGATTGGCTAAAATATTAATCGTGTCATACGCTTGTTTGTCGAAATCATTTTTTATGCTATAGCTTAATCCTTTAATTATAAATGCCATTGCTCGGGTAGAGTGAATAGAATTTAAATGAGATATTGATTTGTTTAATATGTTTTTTGCTTTTTTAATAATGTTTCTAGGGAGTATTTTTTCTAATCCAATAATATAGCCAATCGCCCAAATAGCTCTTCCGTTAGCGTCTTCTAAATTGCAGTTTAGATTATCATTTGTAAATTCTTGTTCCAGGTTTACATAATTTAAAAAACTTCCATTTTCATGTTGGCAAAACCGTATAAAATCTAAGTAAATTTCTAGAATGTTTAAATATTCAAATTGTCGAGAATTTTCAAAAATCATTCCTGCTGCAATAAGTGCTCTTGCATTATCGTCTAGTGTATATCCCGACGATAAATCAGGTTTATTCAAAATGGAAAACTGAATAATACCAAATTTAGTCGTGAGCGTTTTTAAATGGCACAGATTAATCGGTGGTATACTAAAGTTTAAATGGAGTGGAGTGGAGATTGTTTTGTTAAATATAGCAGCATGCTTTAGTGCACTATTTTCCCAAGCTGTAGATGCAAGTTTATGAATCCCATTTAAGCTAAATTCTTCTCTTTTTTGATGATTTTCTAGTAAGGTTAAAATAGCGCTTGAAAGTTGCTGGCTATTATTGAATTCTACAATAATTCCAGTGTTATTGGCCAATACTTCTAGCGCATGGGGTATAGCAGTTGCGATGATAGGACATCCGCTGCTTATTGCATAAGAAAATGTACCACTAACTGCCTGATTCGGATTATTTGAGGTAAACAAGTATATATCTGTTAACTGAAGATGGTCTAATAATTCAGGCAATTCTAAAAATCGATTAATGAATAAAACGTGTTCTTCTAAATGCAGGAGCTTTATTTTTTCTTTGAGTGACTCCCTATATATTTCTCCTTCATTCTTCACTACTTCAGGGTGTGTAATGCCGATTATTAAAAATAAAACGCTTGGTTCTTTTTTTATAACTTGAACCAAAGCATTTAAAGTAGTTTCAATACTTTTTCCTGAATTCAGTAATCCAAAAGTGGATAGTATTTTTCTACCTAAAAGACCATATTTTCTTTTCAGTACTATTTTGTCGGTATATTTAACTAAGTGAGTACCATGACTAATAATATTAATTTTTGCTGACTCAATATTGTATTCCTCTATTAAAATAGTAGCAGCGTGCTTGGTCATCACAATCGTCTTGATAGCTTTTGCCAACATTAATTGCATATATACTTTTTGTATTTCATCGGGTTTTCCCAAAACAGTATGTAAGGCAATAATGATTGGTTTCTTGATTGATTTTAGAAAGCTTTGAAAAGCTTGATCATTTCCGTGATAAAATCCAAATTCATGCTGCACAAGGATTAGCTGTATTTGCTTATTGCTATTTAACTGATTTGCTAATTCAATATAATTTTCTAGGTTGCTGGTATTTAGTTTATACATTACTTCATTAGCATATGAATAATGAGCGTTTTTTTGCTCTATTGCGCATATTTGGATAGTGAATGATTGATCAAACTTTTTATTTAATGAATTGAATAAATCGTTAGCATATGTGGCAATTCCACATTCTCTGGGGGGATAAGAAGTAATCATTACCAATATGGGTAAAGCTTTTTTTGGAGCACCCTCAATTGCTTTTTGTAGTGTATAAGTGTTGGATGTATTATAATTTATTAGTGCTTCCATATTATTGTTGATATGTAAGTATTTCATTCGTTAATTCTTTTAAGCTGATTGATGCACACCCAATTCTTTCGTCAGCAGCACCATAGTATATATATAGAATACCGTCTTCTACAATAGTCCCAGATGGGAAGCAAACATTGTTTACTGTACCCTTTTTTTCCCAAACTTCTTGGGGTTGAAATAAAGGATAAGGGAGTCTAGCAATTTCTTTGTTTGGATTTTCTAATTCAAATAGGGCGGCACAAGACGAATAAATATATCCTTCAATTTCATCATGAACGCCGTGGTAGATTATCAGCCAACCTGCTGGTGTTTTGATGGGAGGACATCCGCCCCCCACATAGCTAATTTCATGCGTATGTTTAGGACTAATCATGATGCAGTCTTGAAAATGCATAAAGTATTCAATCCAAAATGGTTTTGTTAAATCTGATAATTCTTTTACTCGAGTAATTAAAATATCAGGTTTGATTCGATGCATGAAATAGTAGTACCCATTAATTTTTTCAGGAAAAAAAATAAGGTTCTTGTCCCAGAGTAAAAACTTAGCGTCTAATTGACCATGACTTTTCCAATTTTTATTATATCGTAAGTATTTTTCATTTATATCTTTTTTAGCTTCGGCTAGTTCACTAAATCTCGGATAGCTTAATTTAGGTACAATGATTCCTTTTTTATGAAACAATTTTAGATCCGTCGAAACAACCAATGCTCCAAGGGCATTGATGCCATCATATGCGGTATATGTTAGCATGAATGAATCTTCAATTTTAACTATTCTGGGATCTTCCATTCCTACTTTTTCATAGGCTAATTCAGGAATAAGAATTGGCTCATCCATTCTAAAACCCACTTCTGTTGGATGATTTAAAATGCAATACCCAATTGTTGACCTATTGCCAGTACTTACAGCGCGATAAAACATATGTATAATACCATCGTGCATAATAACCGCGGGATTCAACACTCCATCACACTCAAATTCATTCACTCTTTTACCAATGATGATTCCGTGTTTGATAACAGTAATCATACTTGGTCGTATCCGCTTTTAATGATAGTCTGAATAAGCTTGAATCGTCCATTAGGAATGATGGTATTTGCTGAGTGAGCCGGGATAACAATGGCGTCACCTGTTTTGAGTAGCTGATGTTTGCCATCAATGATCATTTCTGCTTCCCCATCAATTAATTGAATAAATGTATCAAATGGGTTTTTTTTCTCTGTTAGGCCTTCTCCACTATCAAAGGACATTACACTTATATTGCCGGTTGATTTACGTAGAATTGTTTTTATTACCACTGAGTTAGGTATGTATTCAATTATTTCAACTGTTATATAGACTTTTGATTTTTCTACTTCACTATTTTCTTTTTCACTTGATTTCGGTAGCATGCTATATGATTTTTGTAAAGTTTCAGTTTTAAACTTTCCTTTTTATTACAGTATTGAATAAATAAATTGTATGTTTTACAGATTTTCTAAACTATCTCTCTTTTTGTTGGCCATTGATTTAAAAAAGGAAGGCGTTAATCCGGTTATTTTTTTAAATTGATTGGATAAATGCGCAACACTACTGTAGTGTAATTTCCAAGCAATTTCTGTTAGGTTCAGTTCGTTGTATATGATTAGCTCTTTTACTCTTTCAATCTTATGTAAGATGATAAATTGTTCTATTGTACTTCCCTGTGTTTCTGAGAAAAGATTAGATAAGTAAGTGTAATTATACGCAAGTTTTTCACTTAAATAGGTTGAAAAATTTACTTCTGGTTCATCTTCGCTATAGTGAATCATCTCTATAATAACCCCCTTAATTTGGCTAATAATAACCGCTTTTTTATCGTCTATTAATTCAAGACCATATTTGCGTAAAACTTTTCTAAAGTTTTCTACTTTTTCTTGATCAATTGGATGGGACATTAATACTTCCCCTAAGTCGATTCTTTGGTATGGGATGTCTAGGTTTTGTAGTATTTCTTTAACTAATAGCTTACATCGTAAGCTGACCATATATTTTATGTATACTTTCATGATGGGGCGCATCGTTTGTGCGCCGTATTTAATTTGTTGTAATAATGGAAGTACAGAGAAATTGGGTAGAATCCTGAGGTTCTTGTTAGAACAAGGTAAAGGATAGAATCCGGTGGAAATGGATATATGTAAGGTAGTCTATTTAACTGGTATTACATTTTTTTGATTTGATTTGTTACTATTGTTAACTTTAGAAATATGTATTTTAGTGTTTTGCCTAAGCAGCCTCAACCATTGCTATCCTATTTAAGGGTTGGAAGGCTTTTGTATTATTCTTTAGCCATTTTCATACTTGAGTCATGGTTTTATTGGGTAAAGTTGAATGAAGCCTATACCTATTACTCCAACTGGGTTATTTTTTTCTGGGCATGGAGCTTTATGTTTTCATTTATACATATTTTCTTAGTATTGGCAGACGGATGGAGCAGGTATCAGAATTACAAGCGCGCAAAAGATCAGTTTTTCATGCATGGCTTTAATCGTAGAATTGTAGATACCTATATAGGATCTAAATGTCAACGAATGGCAGCTTTAGAAGCTGCTAAAGAACTAGGTATTGGCGAAGAAGTAAAAGCGTATTATCTAGCAAAAGGAGTAAAATGGTATCATTATATTCCTTACTTTATGATTAAGGACCCTTGGTTTGGGTTTAAAAAAAATTTTTGGTCTCGTACCTTTCTTGAAGGCAATTATAAACCTAAATTCAATTATTCTGATTATCAACAACTAGTTTTACAAGCATGATTATTTCAGGAACCAATCTAAGTAAAGTATATGGCAAAAGAAAAGTTCTAGATAATGTGAGCATCGGTTGTGCTGCTGGAGAGATTTGTGGTTTATTAGGAGCTAATGGAGCAGGTAAAACTACTTTATTTAAAATTTTATTTGGCTTAATTACACCCGATACTGGTGAAGTTGTATTACCCAAACATTCTGTTAAGCCAATTGGCGGAATCATTGAAAAACCGGCATTATATGAGTTCTTGAATGCCCAAGATAATATTCACTTATTTGCCAGTATTCAAGGACTGCAATTAACCAAACAAGAAATAGCAGCACATTTAATTAAGGTAGGATTGCCAACAGATAGAACCGATAAAGTAGAAAACTTTTCGATGGGAATGAAACAAAGACTAGGAATAGGCATTGCACTCTTGAATAACCCTGCATGCCTAGTATTAGATGAACCATTTACCGGATTAGATCCTTTGGGAGTTAGTTCTTTAAGGAGGTTGATTGCCGATTTAGCAGAAAAGGAAAAGTTAGCAATCATTCTTTCTTCGCATATTATAGAGGAATTGAGTAAGCTTTGCCATACTTTGTTTGTGTTAAAAGAGGGCAAATTGGTGAATGCAGGACCAGCTCAACAATTGATAGCAGAAAATACCTATGTATATAATATTTGTGCAGACAATATTCGAAAGGCAGGATGTTTAAAGAACTATGCGGTAGAATATAAAGGGAATTGTGCAATAGTTACCATTTCAGCTGCAGAAGTGCCTTCTTTAATTCAGTTATTAGCAGAAGAGCAAATTTATATCACTTCTTGTACTCCTGAATTGAGTATGGAAAAACTATTTGAAACCAATCGTTAATGCAATACTTATTAAAGGCAGAAATATATAAACTTTTTAAGCAAAGTAAAACTTACTATGCTTTGGGGGCACTCTTTTCTATTGAGATTTTGATTTTATTTAGTGCTTATTTTCAAGGTACCACCATTATTGATTTGCTTCTAGAGAACTTGAAACAAAGATTTTATTTTGAAGGAACTTTATTGAATGGAAACTTATTAATTTATTTAATTCTCAACACCCTTTGGTTTCATTTGCCTTTAATACTTATGATAGTGGTATCAGGAACTTTAACATCAGAATACAAAGATAGAACGATACAGACCATTATGCTTCAACCTGTAAGCAAATGGAAATATATTTTAAGTAAATACTTGGTAGGAATAGGTTTTACTTTATTAGTTGTTGGATTATTGGCTGCTAGTTCATTTGGTTTGTCCTATGCTTTTTTTGGAAAAGGAGACTTGGTGGTATACTTGAATGGCTTGAATTTTTTTGATGCAACTGATGCTATTAAACGCCTACAGTGGTCATTTTTATCTGGCGCTTTATCGATGGTGTTTTTTTCTGTTGCTAGTTTAACCATAGCAATTCTATTTAAAGAAGCTACAAAGACCTGGATTGTATCTGCCTTTTTTCTAATCCTCTCGAATATCTTATTGAAAGTTGATTTTGGTGACAATTGGTTTAATCAACTGTTTTTTGCCAAACTGAATGATACCTGGCAGTACTTCTTTTATTATACCATTAATTGGCAGCAGGTCATTTTTAATAGTGTTCTAAGCTTTGCTTATTGCATGCTTTTTATGGGGGCAGGTATATATTGGTTTCACAAAAAAGATATAGGGTAATGAAAAGGGCAGCAATTCTATTTATTTTTCAAATTTTATGGATGGGTTTATCTGCACAAGAGATAGATGCAGATTTGTTGAAAGTGAAAAGTAGGCTTGATTCCATCATATCGTTTAGCACCCAATTAAAATTGGAAGCAGATATTTCATTTATTAATATGCCTGTTAAGAAAGCACAGATGTATTATGCTAAAGGTAAAAAAGTGAAATTTTCATCTGATGACTTTGTGATGTTACCGAAGCGTGGATTAGATTTTTCACTGAACAGCTTATTGGAATATTCTTTTATAACAGTTGACAGGGGATTGGAGCAGCGAGGCACCAAGATGTATAAGGCAATTAATATCATTCCTACTGATAAAAGGGCTGATTTTTCTATTGCCACCATATTAATTGACACCAAACTAAAAAGAGTGATGGAGTCGGAAATTAATACTAAGAAAGATGGATCTTACCTATTGAGTTTTCAATACAATACTGATGCAAAACTGTTGCCAGATAAAGTAACGGTTAATTTTGAGATCGAAAAAATTCGCATCCCAATTAACTTTATGGGAAAAGATACAGAGCTTGATCGTAAAAAAATGAAAGCAGCAGGAACCAAAACCGGTGCTATTTATTTAACCATGAGTAATTACCAAATTAAATCTCTTTTATAATATTGATATTTGTAAATGGATTGCTTTAGTTCTGACGAAAAATTTAATCAGCTTTACTCCACTGAAATTTCGGCATTGGCTAGTAGGCATTGGACGCCATTAAGTGTTGCTAAAGAAGCTGCTGCTTTCTTAGCAGTTGGTGTATCTGCCCGAATTTTAGATATTGGCAGTGGTGTTGGTAAGTTTTGTATGATTGGGGCTCAATTTCATCCCAATGCCATATTTACAGGGATAGAACAGCGGGAATCACTTACCCAAATTGCCCAACTAGTGTCGGATAAATTATCACTAACAAATACCATATTCTCAACAGGTAATTTTACTGATATTGATTTTACCCAATACCAACATTTCTATTTTTATAATGCTTTTTATGAAAATCTAATAGACAATGATGCTATAGATCAAACAGTTGTTCAGCGTCCTGAATTGTTCAATTTGTATAATAGAAAATTATACAAGCAACTCAATAAATTACCAGCAGGAACTAGAATTGCTACGTTCCACAGTTCAGAAAATGAAATGCCCAGAACCTACCAAGTGGTAGGAGTTGGTAGTAATCAAGAGTTGAAATTCTGGATTAAGCTTTAAAAGGAATTTACGGAACGATGTTTTTCTTTTCTCCTTTATTTACACCATTCATGAAATGAATTAATCCTTTAAAATAAGTTTCTTGGTCATCATACATACTCATATGCCCTCCATTAGCACAATATAAGTAAGTGCCATTTTCTACTGCTCCTGCCATCCACTTCATATGAGCAGGATCCATGGTGTCATGTTCTGCGCCTACCACTAATGTGGGTACACTAATTTTATTAAGTTGATTTTTTACGGACCAAGTTGTTAATTTTCCAGATATACCAAACTCGCTAGGACCTTGCATGGTAACATAAAGTTCTTGATTCATTTTTGCAAAAGAACGATTTACTGGTTCTGGCCAATCGCTTAATGGCATTCTTAAAATATGTTTGGTATAAAAATGATTATAAAGCAAGTCCATATACTTAGGATTGCCGAAATCTTTTTTTGCTTCTAAACCTCTAATGGTGTCTAAAATTTTTGGATCCATTTTTTTTGCTAAAACTTCATCAGCATATTTGCCATATTCAATGGCATCACTCATCATATTGGAGACGATTACCCCTTTTAAGTTTTGCTGGTATTTCAGTGCATATTCCATTGCCAAAATTCCTCCCCAAGAATGGCCTAGTAAGTAAAAATTTTCATGGTTTAAGTTGAGTGCTTTTCTAACCTGTTCAACTTCATCCACATATCTCGCTAAATCAAATAAGCTGGTATCTTTTGGATCCTGTGAATTACCGCAAGCCAATTGATCATAGTATATGATTTCAATCCCTTCCGCTGGCATGAAATTTTCGAAGCATTCAAAATATTCATGTGTGGCGCCAGGACCACCATTCAATAGTAATAATTTCATGGTAGGGTTGTTCCCAATTCTTTTTGTCCAAACATTAAATGTTCCACTTTTAGTTGTAATTGGAATCATTTGAACTCCACCATTTTGTACGGAATTTGAAGTAGGTTTAAAATATTCTTTATTTACAGTTGTTTCATTGTTGAATCTTATACAACCAAACAGTGTAGTCAAGCAGAAGAACACCAATGTTACATTGAACTTATTCATTGTGTATGATTTAATTTTTGGTCCCTAAATTTAAAAAGAAATATCTTTTAATTGGATTAATTGTTGGTA
Organism: Sediminibacterium sp.; assembly: GCA_040403845.1. Lineage (GTDB taxonomy): Bacteria > Bacteroidota > Bacteroidia > Chitinophagales > Chitinophagaceae > Sediminibacterium. The sequence continues at coordinate 389 of JBBAJU010000002.1, read as the reverse complement.
CAAATTATGTGTAATAGGACCAGGCATTCCATCACCTATAGCATTGCCATTGATTGCCTTTATAGGGAGGATATTTTTAGTAGAACTAGTAATGAATGCTTCTTTAGCCGATGCCAGCATTTCTAAAGAGATATTGGCTTCTTTGATAGTATAACCTTTTAGATTGAGTACGTGTTTTCGAGTTACACCATGCAGAATATGATCTTTCGGGGTAAGTACTTCCCCGTTTGCAGTTACCATAAAAAAATTAGCCCTAGGGCACTCGGCAACTAAACCGTTAAAAAAATACAATACATCATCCGCTCCTGCAGACTTAATTGTAGGTTGTAAGTAAATGGCTTTTAAATAGTCGATGGTTTTGATGAAGGGTAACTGTCGTTGGTGTTCGT
>JBBAJU010000001.1:172906-181369 GCA_040403845.1 Sediminibacterium sp. | reverse complement strand
TATTCAAAAACTCGGTAAGCTAAGCGAAGAGCAAATTAACAAACTAAGAAAAAACTTATCAATTGTTTTAGATTTATAAGCGCTACAGCTAACAAAAGGCTTTACGTAAGTTAGGCTTTCAGCAATGGTAGGACGGCTCAAAACGAGCAAGAAACATCAAATGAAAATATAAAGATAATGATATATTTACAGAATGAGAACGGACACCAAAAATTCATATCTTGAAAGCATAAATAAAGCAATTGCATATATAGAAAGTAACTGGACAACTGATATTCAACTTAAAGACATTGCAATTCAGGCAAACCTTTCACAGTACCACTTTCATCGGGTTTTCAAATCGTTAACAGGCGACACCGCAAAAGACTTTTTGATAAGACTTCGGCTTGAAAAAGCTGCTCTAAAACTAAAGCATTCGCAAAACGACATCGGACAAATTGCATTTGACTGTGGCTATCAAAATCATGAAACATTTACAAGAGCATTTAAGGATTATTTCGGGCTAGCACCAATTGAGTATCGCAATTCTATTGCAGAACTTAGGACAAATAAACAAATTGAATTTGCAAGGGAAAACATTAACTTAAACGCTCTCAATGTTCAAGGTCCAATTATTAGAACCATTCCCGACCTGCATCTTGCTTATATAAGGCACACAGGTTCGTATGATAAAGTAGGCAGTTCTTTTCAGCGACTAATGTTATGGGCTGCCACTCATTTAGTTCTAAAATTAAAGCCCGTAACCGTTGGCGTTGTTCACGACAATCCTGACCTAACAGAAGAACAGCATATTCGCTTTGACGCTTGTGTTTTGCTTTCTAAAGAAATAAAACAAAGAGGAGAAATTGGTTACAAAAAAATTGATGGCGGTAGGTTTGCCGTGTTCACTTATAAAGGAGCCTATGAAGGCTTTTATCCAGTTTATGACTACATCTATAATGTTTGCTTGTTTGACAACAAGTTTGACTTAGCCGACAAGCCAGCACTTGAATGGTATGTTAAATCGCCACCATTCTATAAACCCGAAAATTTTGTAACTGATTTTTACGTTCCGATAAAATAGCAAAAAACGTCAAACAACTTTTGAATATGAAACTGAAATTAACAATATAAATAATCTGAAAAATGAAAAAAATAATGACTTATTTCCTTATTTCTATTGTTGCAATCATTGCAATGGTATTTATTATTGGGCTGTTTATTCCCAAAGAAAGAACATTTACAAAAACGGCAGTGCTTCATTCAGACGTGAACAAAGTGTTTAACTTAGTAAGTGATTTTAAAAATCAAACCACTTGGAGAAATGATGTTAAAGAAGTTATCGTAATTGACGGCAATACTTGGACAGAAGTTCCAAAAAAGGGAACACCTATTACTTTCAAAACAAAGCAGAAAATTCAAAACGAACTATTTGAAATTGAAATAATTGAACCCAAAAATTTCAGCGGTTATTGGGTAGGCACTTTTGAACAAACCACCGCTGGTACAAAAGTTGTTTTCAAAGAAGTAGTTACTATTGACAATCCTTTGTTTAGGGTAATGAGTTTAATATTCGTTGACCTTGACAAAACAATGGAAGTCTATCTAAACAATTTGAAAACCAAATTAGGAGAGTAATATGGCAAAGAAAAAAATGTGGTTGGACAAACTTAATGAATCAAAGCAACCTCACACTGTTAAATTAGAAAAAGCATTTGCAGGTATTCCAGCAGAAAGTAACTTGTTAATTCCATCTCCTAAATTGATTGATGAATATATTCAACACATAGGTTATGGGAAACAAATTGATAGTAAAACAATGCGGAACGACCTTGCATTGGAGCATAATGCAGACTACACTTGCCCTGTAACAACAGGAATATTCTTGCGAATTGTGGCAGAAGCCAACTATGAAAAATTGCAACAAGGACAATCCATTGAAGTAATCACCCCTTTTTGGAGAGTAATAGAACCGAATAGTGCATTAGCAAAAAAACTTTCATTTGGACAAGACTTTATTATTAACCAAAGACAAGCTGAAAAGACAAATGACTAAATTAGCGGACGAGCTGAGTTTCTTGACGACTTTCCTTCTGTTTCTAAAGAATCAGCTTTAGCCGTTTTAGAAATGGCTAAAAAATCTATCACTACTGAGAAAATGCTCCATGAAAATTTTGCTTGACGAAAGTTTACCGCGGAAACTCAAAAATGATTTCGGAATAGATCATGAAGTTTGGACTGTTCGTGATAAAGGCTGGCTTAGTAAAAAGAATGGCGAATTACTAAAGCTCATGATTGACGACGGCTTTGAATTTTTTGTAACTGCCGATCAATATTTACAATACCAGCAGAAAATTGAAAACCTTCCTTTAACAATTGCAGTATTACGTGGATCAGATAATCGTCTAAGAGCATTAAGTAATCTCGTGCCACTACTATTTAAAAGAATCAATGAAGGAAGTCTTCCTATTGTAATTGAAATCTCTGTAGATTGACCGTCAGCCACTAATAAAAGGCTTTGCGCAATTTTATTCGACTAACCAAACATATCTACAGTTTATTATTTATAAAAATGAGAAACATAAAGTATATTTTCCTATTAAGCCTATTTATGACAAAAGTTGTTTTTGCTCAAAAAGTAAAATTATTAGAAAGTAATCTTGAGGCAAACAAAGTTTACATGACAACCGAGAAATTTCAAGGTAAGGCAGTTGTAAAAGTCATAAAAGATTCAACTATAAGGGACGTAGACGAGCCAACTTTTGTTAGAATAAAGAACATTGATTTTAAAGATGGAGTAATTGAAGTAATGGTTTTAAGTCGACTTTTGCCAACAGCTTCTCCATCAGATCGTGGATTCATAGGATTAGCTTTTAGAATTAATGAAAACAATTCTAAATTTGAATGTTTTTATTTACGACCTACGAATGGCAGAGCAAATGATCAATTGCGACGTAACCATTCAATTCAATACTTTTCGTTTCCAAACTATAAATTTTCAAGGTTAAGAAAAGAAACCCCAGAAATGTATGAGTCGTATGCCGACATGGGTTTAAACGAATGGACAAAAATGAAGATTGTTGTTAAGAATAATCAAGCACAACTTTATTTAAACAATAACAAGCAACCTTCCTTGATAGTTAATGACCTAAAGCATGGAGCAAACGTTTCAGGTTCAATTGGGCTTTTTGTGGACGTTGGCACAGAGGGTTATTTCAGTAACCTAACAATTACTGGACAAGAATAATTGAGGGATAAACAAAAACTGACACTAACAAATGGCTTTGCACAATTTGGGCTTTCTGCAATGGCCCATCAGCTTTGGAGTTTCAAATCAACTTTAGTAATTTTGATTTTTGCTAATCGATTTTTCAATGGCCAAGTTAGTAGCAGGAAATATCCTTCGCCACACTGCTTAAAACCTCGGCCGTTGTAAACAATTATATAACGAATAATATGATGCAAATTTTAGAGGAAATTAGAAAAAAATCACCCTTAGTACATAACATTACAAACTATGTAGTAATGAACAACACCGCCAATGCGCTTTTAAGCATTGGTGCGTCTCCTGTTATGGCACACGCAATTGACGAAGTAGAAGATATTGTTCGAATATCATCATCGCTTGTAATTAACATGGGTACATTAAGCGAAAACTGGGTAAATAGTATGTTATTAGCCATTAAAGAAGCTAAAAACACCTCAACGCCTTTTGTTTTTGACCCTGTAGGTGTAGGCGCTTCTGCATACAGAACTGCTACCGCTTTAAAAATCATTGAAACAGCTACTCCTTCAGTTATTAGAGCAAACGCTTCTGAAATAATGGCTTTGGCCCAACTAAGCCAATCAACAAAAGGGGTTGATAGCACTATTGATACACAGAACGCTTTGGAAGGCGCTATCTTACTCTCTAAGAAATTGAACAATACGATTGTTATTAGTGGTGCTGTGGATTATGTAATTACTAATAATAGAGTAACTAAAATCCTTAATGGCAGTTCAATAATGTCGAAAGTAACAGGCATGGGTTGTACAGCTACTGCCATTGTTGGTGCTTGTATTGCAGTTGAAAAAGACCATCACAAAGCTGCTACAATAGCTATGGCTATTATGGGTATTGCTGGTGAAATGGCGGAAAATATATCAAAAGGTCCAGGCAGTTTTCAATCCAATTTTTTAGATAGTTTATATCTTATTTCAACAGAAGATTTAGTGAATAAAATCAAATTAGATGGCGAAATTTGATTATGGATTAATGTATGTTACAGATGACAGAATTAGAGAAGATAATTTATTTTTTTCTATTCTTAAATCGGCTTTAAAAGGCGGAGTAAACAGTATTCAATTAAGAGAAAAAAAATGCGATACCTTGTCGTTTTATAATCGAGCTGTTGAGGTAAAAAAATTATGTGACAATTACAAAATACCTTTAATAATTAATGATAGATTAGATATTGCTCTTGCTGTAAATGCGCATGGACTTCATATTGGACAAAAAGACATTCCATATACAATAGCTCGTAAATTATTAGGCAAAGATAAAATAATTGGATTATCTGTGAGTAATGAAAAACAAGCAGTTGAAGCAAATAAACTAGATGTTGACTATATTGGCTTGTCTCCCATATTTACCACTTCAACAAAAACGTTAGACTTAGATAATCCTTTAGGTATTGAAGGTCTAAAGATGATGAAAAATCTATCAAATAAACCAATCATTTGTATTGGTGGAATAAACATTAACAATGCAACTGATTTAATTGCAAATGGAACAGATGGTATTGCTGTCGTATCTTTAATTTCAGAAGCTTCAAATCCCGAGTTGCAAACGAACAAATTAAAACAGCTTTTATGCAAAAGTGGTTTACAGTAGTAAGAGAAAATACCGAGCACATTCTACAAGCTATAAAAGAACAACCATTTATTACAGAATTAATTAATGGACGTCTTCCAAATGATGTGTTTCAATTTTATATAAATCAGGACTCCTTGTATTTAGAAAATTACAAAAAGGTTTTAGTAGCGGTAGGCCTTAAATGCAGACATAGTGATGATATGCAATTTTTCTTAAACTCGGCAACTGGAATAATAGAAGTAGAAAATCATCTACATCAAGTCTTTTTAAAAGACGTGCAGCTAAACAAAGAACCTTCCCCATCTTGTGAACTCTATGTGAGTTATTTAACGAAAATGTCAACATTTTATTCGTTAGAAGAAGGATTAGCGGCCATATTGCCTTGTTTCACCATCTACAAAGAAATTGGTGATTACATTTTAGCGAATCAAAATAAGACGACACTTAATCCATTCCAAAATTGGATCAACATGTACGGAGGTGAAGATTTTGCTATATCGGTGGAACAAGCCATTAATATTGTAAATAAATATGCTTCAAGAGCAACGGCAGAAACGATTGAGAGAATGAATTTGGCTTTTGAAAAATCGTCTAAACTAGAATTTATGTTTTGGGATAGTGCTTACAATAAAGAACAATGGAAAATTTAATTACTACTTACAACAGTGTATTATCAATTGCTGGAAGTGACTCTGGCGGATGTGCAGGAATACAAGCAGATATAAAAAGTATTAGTGCTTGTAATGCTTTCGCTGCAACTGTAATAACAGCCACCACAGCACAAAATACTCAAGGTGTTTTTGATATCCATCCTTTACCAATTTCACATATAGAAAAACAGATAGATGCTGTGTTTAGTGATATAGAATTTGGTGCTGTTAAAATAGGAATGCTACATTCAAGTGAAGTTATAAGATGTGTTGAACATAAATTGAATACATATAAAGTTAAAAATATTGTTATAGATCCCGTCATGGTAGCAACATCTGGTGATCAACTCATAGATAAGAATGCTATTGATTGCCTTATGTCATTTTTACCAAAAGCAATATTAGTCACGCCCAATATTCCAGAAGCAGAACTTTTATTAAATATAGAGGTGAATTCAGAGAATATGGAACGCTCTGCAAAAGAACTCGGATTAAAGTTTAAAACTTCTATACTATTAAAAGGAGGGCATTTAAAAGATGATTCTACAAAAATCTTAGATGTGTTCTATAATTATGTTGCAGATGAAACAATTCTAATAAATAACGAAAGGATTAATACAAATAATACTCATGGATCTGGCTGTAGCTTATCATCCAGTATTGCCGCATTTTTAAGTTTAGGTCATTCATTGAATGAAGCTGTTAATTATGGTTGTGCTTATATTAATATTTCCATAAAAAATGGAGCAAACAAAAAATTAGGCAAAGGCAATGGCCCTTTAAATCATTTTAGTTTGAAATAACTGTTAACTGCGACATAACATTCTGATAAACAGTATAGCTTTCAAATACCATTTTATCAAGCAATTGCCTTTAGTTATGTTGTAAGTGTCCCTAAAATTCGGACAGTTAAAAATTAGAGTTAAAAGCTTAAATTTAACTGCAAAAAATAAAAAAAAACCGATTTAAAGAGACCCAGATTGTTTCTATTTTGAAGCAACAGGAAGGTGCTAGAACCACAAAAGAACTACTCGTGAACAGGGCTTTTCTGAAGCCTCTATTTACAATTGGAAGCGTAAATACGGAGGTATGGAAGCATCTGACATTAAAAAGCAGCTAACACAAGAGCTGGCGCATGAGTAAGGTGTAGCGGAGAGCAAGGCATGCAAATTGATATCAATTGCACGTTCTCAGTTTTATTATGAAACTAAGAAAGACGACAATTCTGTCATTGAAGTATTGCAGGATTTTGCTTTTAAGTTTCCAACGTGTGGATTTAGAAAGGTATGAATTTTATGAACAACTACACTCTAAATAAAACTGTTTGATATTTGGGTTACTTATAAAGGGGCAGCAAAATGATATTGCTATTCAATATGGTGTTCAATCAGTTCATGCAAATTTTCTAATTAATCCAAAAGGAGTTATTATTGTCGAAGGTCTCCCCGAAGAAGAGCTATATAAATGGCTAAAAACTTGTTAGATAAATCGTATAATCGACATAAAATGCAGCAGAATATATTAATTAATGCTAGAGACGGATTTAAACTTTCTGCAACTATCAGAAGGCCATTATCTAAGATAAAGGGAGTTATCCAAATCAATTGTGGAACCGGAATTCCTCAACAAGTATATTCTAATCTAGCAATTTATCTAACAGAATATGGATACGTAACTATTACCTATGACTATCGAGGTATAGGTAATTCAAAACCAAAAAAATTAAGGGGATTTGTTGCAAAAATTGAAGATTGGGGTATTATAGATATGACAAGCATATTTGATTGGATAATAACTGAATTTCCTAATGAGAAAAAAATTATTATAGGGCATAGTATGGGTGGGCAGCTTGTTGGACTTATGGATAATTATCAAAAAATTGATAAACTTATATTAATTGCTTCCTCTACAGGTTACTGGAAGGATATGAATAGCCCTTATAAATGGCTTATGCCACCGTTATGGTTCTTATTTATTCCGCTTACTACATTTATTTATGGTTATGCTAATGCAAAAAAATTACGTCAGGGAGAAGATTTGCCAAAAGGAGTTGCATTACAATGGCGTAATTGGTGCATTAATCCTGATTATTTTGAAGAAAACTTCAAAAAATCTAATTTAAGATTGTTCTATGACAAAATTAGAATTCCACTGAAGTCTATTCAAATAACAGACGATCCAATTGCAAATGAAATAACAGCAAATAAAATTTTGAAATACTACGAAAACGCAAAAATTGATATTGAAAAAATAAGTCCGGAACAACATGGAGTAAAAAAAATTGGACACACGGGTTTTTTTTCAAGACAATTCAAAGACTCACTTTGGAAAAAATTAAAAACAGACATTGATATGAAAGTCTATACCTAACAAAAGTGATGCTATCAAAACTTATAAACCAACTTTTAGAGGGACACCAATTGCGATCTGGTTTGACTAAATAACCTAAATGAACATGGCTAAAAACATATTGACAACAATAATTTTTGGATTTTTATTGCAAATTCTAACTTCTTGTGACCACAATCATAATACAACAGTTATGCAAAAAGACAGAAATCAGTTAATAAAAAAATCAAATCCCGTTGTTTATTTTGAAATTCCTGTGACTGAAATTGACAGAGCTATAAAGTTTTACAAGGCTGTATTCCAGTTTGAATTCAAGAAAGAAAATATTGACAACAATGAAATGGCATTGTTTCCCTTTGTAGATGAAAATTCAGGAATTTCAGGTGCCTTAGCAGAAGGAAAAATCTACAAACCAACAAAAAATGGAGTTGTTATTTATTTTAAGACAGAAAATATTGATGAAACATTGAAATTAGCTACCTCTAATGGCGGACAAATATTATACCCCATAACCGACAATGGAATTGGTCTTGTTGCCGAATTTGAAGATACAGAAGGAAATAGAATAGCATTATATCAAACAAAACATTGACGAAACTAAAATAAATAATAACTTTTTCTATGGCAATC
>JBBAJU010000001.1:144407-172806 GCA_040403845.1 Sediminibacterium sp. | reverse complement strand
CATTAACAAAAAATTGATTTAAATTGAACGCCTGAATAGTTAAATTAAACGGTTTACTTTACATTAAAAATAAATCTAATATCAATATGGCTTCAGGTTTTTTTGCAATTTTAGATGACATAGCTTCTTTAATGGACGACGTAGCGATAACCGCCAAGCTCGCTACTAAAAAAACAGCTGGAATTCTTGGTGATGATTTAGCTGTTAATGCTGAAAAATCAACTGGTTTTGTATCATCCAGAGAAATTCCTGTTTTGTGGGCTATTACCAAAGGTTCATTTGTTAACAAATTAATTATTGTACCAATCATTTTATTGCTGAATATCTTTTTACCTGCTGCAATTAAAGTAATTCTGATCATTGGTGGTTTTTACCTTGCTTATGAAGGGGTTGAAAAAATTGTAGAATACTTCTTTCATAAAAAACACCGATCACAACAAATAGTAGTTGGAGAAATTCAAGATGATGCTAAATTGGAAAAAACAAAAATAAAATCAGCTATAACTACTGATTTTATTCTTTCAATCGAAATAGTAATTATTGCATTAAGTACCGTATTAGACAAAAATTTAAGTTTACAAATTTTAACCTTAACTGCTGTATCCATAATAGCTACCATTGGCGTTTACGGTATTGTGGCGTTAGTGGTTCGAATGGATGATTTTGGATTTCAGCTGATTGAAAAATCTAACAATAAAGGATTTTTAAACAAAATTGGTCTATTGTTAGTAAAAGCACTTCCTACGTTTATCAAAGCATTTTCTGTAATAGGAACTATTGCTTTACTACTGGTAGCAGGCGGGATTTTTACACACAATATTGAGTATTTGCACCATATTTTTTCAGTATGGCCAGCCATAATAAAAGATTTCATTTTTGGAATTTTAGGAGGATTAATTGTGTTTGCGCTTATTGCTATTGTCAAAAAAATTATTTAGACCAACTTATTTTTAATTTGAAACTCAAATAACCATGAAGTCTATCCTGAACAAATTTTTCCCAGCACTTATCATTACTTTTTCCTTTATCAGCTGTAATAACTTAAGTAATGAGGTTGAAAATAAACTTAACGATTTAAACAGAAAAACCGACTCTTTAGATTCGATTGTAAATAAAGAAGTTGACAAGGTGTTAACACTAGATTCACTTATAAACAAAGAAAGTGAGAAGGTTAAAAAACTTGACACATTAATCAATAAATCATCTTCTCAGCTTGACTCCATTTCAAAAAAAGGGAGTAAGTTATTAGAGAGATTTACCAATTAACTATATTTTTTGTGAAAAGTCAAATTTCTACTGTAAGCCTGTCTAGATGAACTATCATTTCTTATCCATCTCCGAAAATTATCATCTGCTTAATACAAGTAAGCAAGGTTTGCATCATTCAGAAGCAGAAGAACGATTAAGCCAATACGGAAAAAACGTACTTGCCGAAAAGAAGAAAGCTTCGGTATTTATTCTTTTCCTTCATCAGTTTAAGGATGTAATGATTATTATATTGCTCTTAGCTGCATTAATTTCGTATATAATTAGCGATATAAAAGATGCTGTTGTTATTCTAATCATCGTTTTACTTAATGCAATTATTGGATTTGTTCAGGAATACCGCGCCGAAAAGGCAATGGATGTATTTTAAGTAGATAGGCACCCTTTGCCTTTGCTTGAAAAATGATTATCTTAACTAGATTAAAAGCAAATAAATATGAAATTGAATGGATGGTAGATTTTGACCCAAACTATAAAGGAAACATTTAACTCAAAGCCCTATCCAAATGCGTATACCCCCCATCCACATAAATCAGTTGACCTGTAGTATGTGATGATTTTTCAGAGAGAAGAAAAGCCACCATATTGGCAATTTCTTCTGATGTAGTCATACGATTTCCTAATGGAATTTTATCCGTAATACTTTTTATTTTTAGATATGGTTTATCAAAGGTCTTAATCCAAGATTCATACAATGGGGTAAAACATTCCGCAACAATAACCGAATTTACCCTTATCCCATATTTCAATAATTCTACTGCCCACTCACGTGTTAATGCATTTCTTCCCCCATTGGATGCAGCATAAGCAGAAGTATTTCCTTGCCCCGTTTCTGCTGTTTTAGAGCCTATATTAACAATGGCACCCTTACTCTTTTTCAATTCGGGTAACGCATATTGTGCCATCAAATAATAATGCACTAAATTTTTATGCAAGGATGCAATAAAGGCTTCATAATTACCACTCTCCAGTCCTACTCCATCATTCACCCCAGCATTATTCACTAACCCATCAATTCTACCTGCAATTGCTAACGCTTCATTTACAGCTCGTTCACAATCTGCAGGGCTAGTTAATTCTGCTGTTATATAGTGCGCTTGTCCGTTTAAAGAATGTATTTCTGATAAAGCAGATTGATTATCTGCTACACTCCTACCAATAATAATTGGGATTGCACCTTCAGCTGCCAATACTTTACTAATACCTAAACCAATGCCTTTAGCACCACCAGTAACAATAATTGATTTTCCTTTTATTTCTAAATCCATACAGTAATTTATAACTTATAAAATTGCATTGCGTTTAATCCAAAAATTTTTACCTTTTCCGCTAAAGAATAGGAAGCAAAATATTGTTCTATAATTCTTTTCACTTCATCATAAGATCCTCCTAACAAACAAACAGGCCAATCACTTCCATACATCAAACGATCAATGCCAAATGATTCGGTAACTACATCCAAACAATAAGTAAAATCCGCTATCTGCCAATTTTTCCAATCAGCTTCTGTTACTAACCCAGAAACTTTGCAATAAACATTTGAGTGCTTCGCAATTGCCCTTATACCTTCCTTCCATTCTTTAAAATCGGCAACCTTGAAATTAGGTTTGGCTAAATGATCAATCACAAATGGCTGCAATGGAAATTGTTCAACCAGTTTAATTGCGAAAGGTAAATGTCTAGGGTAAATGAGCAAATCATAAGTGAATTGATAGTTTAGCAATTGAGATATACCATTACAAAAATCAGAATTTAACAAAAAATCATCTTGAGGTTCAGCTTGTACAATATGGCGAAATCCCTTCAACTTTTTAAATGATGAATAATGATTCAGTTTTTCTGAAACAGTATTGGAACATAAATCAACCCAACCCACCACACCTTTTATAAAATCATTTTCAGCTGCCAATTCCAATAAAAAATTAGTTTCCGTTTCACTTTGATCAGCTTGCACTACAACAGTGCCATCAAAATGATTCGCATCTAAAAATGGCCTTAAATCACTAGGCAAAAAATCATGTTGAATCACTTTCATATCATCCGTAATCCAAGCGTCTTTAATAGGATGGTATTTCCAAAAATGTTGATGGCTATCTATTCGCATGGTAATTCAAAAATTTTTTCCATTAACAACCATTTCTCACCAGGCTTTGCCCATGGCAATGCTTTTTGAAACTTCCACATGAATTGTTCCCATTCCTGCACTTTATTGTTCTCCGCATCCATCGCCGCTTTCTTTTCAAATGAAAAAGTTTCGTCGGCTTCAATAATCATGAACATACGATTGCCTACACAATAAATATTTAGCAAAGAAATTCCTGCGTCTTTTATACTTTGTATCACTTCAGGCCAAACTGTTTGATGATGTTTTTTGTATTCGGCCATCAATGCTTCATCATCAATTAAGTCCAATGCCAAACAATATTGTTGTATAGCCATCTGTTTCTATTTATAAGCAATTGCCAATTGTTTACTTGTACCTAAACCTTCAATCCCTAATTCAATTTCATCGCCTGCTTTTATATAAATGGGATCTGGTTTTATACCCAATCCTACTCCAGGAGGTGTGCCCGTACTAATGATATCACCTGGCAATAAAGTCATAAACTGACTAATATAATGAATTAAGAAAGGAATTTTAAAAACCAAATTAGACGTGTTACTATTTTGAAAGGTTTTTCCATTAACGGTTAACCACATGTTCAAATTATTTACGTCTGCTATTTCATCGGCAGTGGCTAGCCATGGCCCAAGGGGAGCAAAACTGTCGCATCCTTTTCCTTTCGACCATTGTCCACCACGTTCTAGCTGATATGACCGCTCGCTATAATCATTGTGCAAACAGTAACCAGCTACATAATTCATTGCATCTGCTTCTTCTACATAACTTGCTTTTTTACTCATTACAAAAGCAAGCTCTACTTCCCAATCGGTCTTTTCACTATTTCGAGGAATAATCAACTGATCATTGGGGCCACATAATGCAGTGGTTGATTTAAAAAAAATAATGGGCTCTTCTGGAATTGGGGCATTTGTTTCTCTGCAATGATCAATATAATTTAATCCAATACAAACCATTTTAGAAGGTCTTGCTACTGGAGAACCCAACCGATCCCTTTGATCAACTTCTTGCAATGAAGGATTGGCAGATAAAAAGGATTGAAGATTTTTCAATCCATCTTGCTCAAAAAAAGTCTCATTATAATCTGTACAAAATGATGACAAGTCGTACCATTTGTTGTTTATTATGATACCTGGCTTTTCCTTTCCAAATTCGCCAAATCGAATCAATTTCATAATCTATCATTTATATTTTTATAATCCTCCCTGCCCTCTATATAATTTAATTGGTTTGTCTAAAATTATTCTAATGACAGTAACATACTTATCCAATGATGCTTCCGGAAGATTGATATAAACTAAACCCGGCACAGGACTCCAACTAATCTTTCCCACTATTTTATGCGTTGGTTTAATAGTTGACCCCAACACTGATACATCTTTAACTTGATTCTCTAGCCCCTTTAACATGAGTTGACCACTGTTTTTACCATGTACAAAAAGATATAATTGAGTTGAATCTTTAGACAGGGTTGAAGGGCCATAATAATGCCCTTGCGGAATGCCGCTAATTGTATTGAAAATTGCTTCTCCATTTTTCTTATTCCATGCCCCTAATTCTTTTAGAACGGTTACTTGTTCTGCAGGAATAGTGCCGTCTTCCATTGGCCCCATGTCTAATAATAAATTCCCTCCATTGGCTACCGCATCTACAAAAATGGTAATTACTTCATAGGGTGTTTTCCAATTATTATCGTGATGAAAACCCCAATTGTCATTTGTAGTCATACAAAGCTCCCACCAATTATCTTTAGGCCTAGAAACAGGAAAATTTTGTTCAGGGGTAGCGTAATCACCATACCCTTGTAAACGGCCGTTGATGATTGCATTGGGGTTTTTAGTAAGAATCATATTGCGTACTTTTTCTGACTCCCATTCTTCTGCGCTATGCTCCCAGTCTCCATCAAACCACCATAAATCTGGATTAAACTGATTGGATATTTCTTTGATTTGACCTTGGAAAAAATTCCTAAATCTATTCCACCTTTCATAGTTGTTTTTTACCTGATATCTGCTACTATCTTTTATAAAACCAGGGTAATCTTGATGAGACCAATCAATTAAAGAATAATACGCACCTGTTTTAATATTTCGTTTACGCAATTCTTCAAAGAATGGTTGAATCATATCTTTCTTTGCGGGGGTAGCTTTCACGCTACTCAGTTCATTCATTTTGGTATCGTACATGGCAACCCCATCATGGTGTTTGGTGGTAATTACGGCGTACTTTGCCCCACTTGATTCAATTAAGGAAGCCCATGCTGCAGGATCATAATTTTTCAACGTAAAGCCACTCAACTGTTTCATGTAATTAGCATAACTGATTTTCTTGTTATGAAAACTCCATGATTCATCAATTCCATCTACAGCATATATTCCTGCGTGAATGAAAATACCCAATTTGGCATCGGCAAACCACTGCATTTTATCTTTAATGGATGCTGGACTTATTTTTTGTTGCGCAGTCAAATTTATACAAGCACCCAATATCAATAAAATGGTAAAGAGCTTACTCATTAACAATCGATTTAATTTATTCATGCTCATTAATTATTTAACTTAATAAACCCACCATCTATTGGATAATCAGTACCTGTTATAAATGCAGCTTCTTTACTGGCTAAAAACAAAGCCAATGCAGCTACTTCTTCTGGTTTACCCATTCTTCCTATTGGTTGTGATTGTGATAGTTTTTCAAATATTTGCGCCTGCTGATTGGGATAATTTTTTTCAATAAATCCATCTACAAAAGGGGTATGTACCCTTGCAGGTGAGATGGAATTACAACGAATATTTTCGTTTATATAATCTTTGGCTACAGACAATGTCATGGCCATGACTGCTCCTTTAGCAGTTGAATAAGCAAAACGATCCGCTATTCCTACCCAAGCCGCAATGGAAGCCATATTAATAATATTACCTCCACCTTGCTTTCGCATTTGTGGTATTGCAGCACTAATACAATTGTATACCCCTTTTACATTCACCTGCATGATTTTGTCAAAATCTGCTTCAGCAGTAGTGTCTGCTTTACCTATATGTGCAATACCAGCATTATTAATCAAAATATCAATCGCACCAATTTGATTAAATGTATTCATCACTGCTGCATTACTGGAAACATCACAGGCATATGCATGGGCAACTCCCCCATCTTGTATAATCTCATCAACGGTAGCATTAGCTTGTTCATTCGTTAATTCAATGATATGAACTATGGCACCTTGTTTTGCAAATAGCAACGCAATGGCTCTGCCTATACCACTACCACCACCCGTTATTACTGCTATTTTTTGATCTAATCTAAACATGGGTTTGATTTAAAATTATAAACTTACTCCTCTTTTCCACGGAATAAAATCATCTTGGTTTAATTGTACGGCTTTGGGGATGATGATTCCACTTGCCGCTTTGATACAATAATCTAAAATAGCTTCCCCCATTTCTTCTATGGTTTTTTCTCCACTGATTACTGGTCCACAATCTATATCAATAATATCGCTCATCTTTTTAGCTAGTACAGCATTCGTAGCCACTTTAATCACTGGACATACTGGATTTCCTGTTGGGGTACCTAATCCTGTTGTAAACAGTATTAATGTTGCGCCTGCTGCTGCTTTTCCCGTTGTAGCTTCTACATCATTACCGGGCGTACAGACCAAACTCAATCCTGATTTTGTAGCAGGTTCAGTATAGTCTAACACATCAACCACAGGGGCGGTACCTCCTTTTTTTGCTGCTCCTGCGCTTTTCATTGCATCCGTAATCAATCCATCTTTGATATTTCCTGGAGAAGGATTCATATAAAATCCTGAACCCACTTGATGTGCCAATGCGTCGTAGGATTGCATTAGTCGAATGAATTTTTGAGCGATTGATTCATTCACACAACGATCAATCAAGTTTTGCTCTACCCCACATAATTCTGGAAACTCTGCCAATAAAACTTTACCGCCTAAGGCAACCAATAAATCAGCTGTATAACCAACAGCAGGATTAGCAGAGACTCCGCTAAATCCATCACTTCCTCCACATTTTACGCCAATGGTTAACTTACTTAATGGTGCAGGTTGTCTTATCTTTTTATTAATTTGAATCAACCCCTCAAAAGTTTGTTTGATTGAATCAGCAATCAATTGTTCTTCACTTTCAGATTCTTGTTGCTCAAAAACATACAATGGTTTATCAAATAGAGGATTTTGTTGTTTTATATCATTCAACAATTGTTGAACTTGTAAATGCTGACAACCTAAACTTAATATCGTAATACCCCCAACATTGGGATGATTGGCATATGCAGCTAATAAAGCACTTAGTGTAGCTGCGTCTTGTCTTGTTCCTCCACATCCTCCCTGATGATTTAAAAACTTGATTCCATCCACATTTTTAAACACTCTGTTCGTATTGGAAGTAGCTGTTAAACTGATATTAACCGAATCAAGGCTTTGGCCATTATGAAAAGCAGTTAATAAATCTTGGGTATAACGTAAATATTTATCTGATACAGCATATCCCAATTGATTATGTAAGGCCTCTTTAATAACATCTAAGTTCCTGTTCTCGCAAAATACAGTAGGAATAAATAGCCAATAATTGGCTGTTCCTACTTGTCCATCTTTTTGATGATATCCGTTAAAAGTGATGTTGGCATATTTAGATATATCTGGCAACTTCCAATGGTAATCAACGCCTCTGTAACTGTATGGCTCGGCAGCATGTTTTAAGTTCTCTGTAGTCATTAAACTACCTTTCATTACATTGGTGTACACTTTACCAATTAATACCCCATACATAATTACTTCAGCTCCTTTTGGCAAGTCGCTTATATAAAATTTGTGTTTGGCTTTAATTTTATCGCGTAATTGATAGGATTGATTGTTGAATTCAACCGTTACATCTTTTTCCAAATCGGTTAATGCAACCAATACATTGTCGTTTGGATGCATTTGAATCACTTGTCTTAATTCACTATTTTGATGCATAATTATTGGATTGAATCGGTTTTGATTGTTCGCATTTTTAACGCAAAAATGAATACAACAATAAAACAAACCAAAGGAATATAATACCCGTTTTGTATACTGCCCGTTTGATCGGATAGGTAGCCTAATACTGGCGGCAGCATTGCTCCACCTACAATAGACATGATGATTAAACTGGATGCAGGTTTAGTAGCATTTCCCAAACCTTTAATTCCTAAAGCAAAAATAGTTGGGAACATAATTGACATGAAGAATGCGATTCCGATTAGTGAATAAATCGTAATCATTCCTTTTCCATAGATTGCTATTAAAGAAAGTACAATATTGATTACTGCATAAATGGCTAATAATTTTAAGGGTTCTACATACTTCATAAAGAAAGTACCAGCAAAACGGCCAATCATAAATGCAGCCCCATAGAACGCAGTATAGGTTGCCGCTTCTTTGTCTGATAAGCCAGCAGCAGTTGCTGCGAATACCAAAAAGAAACTACCCACACATACCTGTGCTCCTACATAAAAAAATTGTGCAACTACCGCCCATGCTAATTGTGGATGTTTAATCGCATCTATCAATCGATTGTTTGTTGATTCTGCCTCTTCTTTAATATCGGGCAATGGGGTAAAATAGAATATGATTGCCATCACTAAAATCACTATTCCAAGTACAACAAAGGGTAATTTTACACTATCGGTTTCTGTTTGTATGAATGCTGATAAAGCATCCCCTGACAAGGCACTGATGGCTTCATCGGATTGATTAGTATCGGTTAAAATGAGCCATCTCCCAATAAGGGGCGCAATAAATGCAGCTAACCCATTGAAAGACTGTGCCAGATTTAAACGAAAAGTAGCTGTTTCTGCTGGTCCTAATACAATGGCATATGGATTAGCAGCTGTTTCTAATATAGCTAGCCCACATGCGATGACGAATAGTGCTCCTAAAAAGTAGCCATATGTATGGGTATTGGCTGCTGGTACAAATAAAAATGCACCACATGCAAAAAATAATAACCCAATTATAATTCCTGAACGGTATCCAAATTTTTTCATGATTAATCCTGCTGGTATAGCCATCAAAAAATAGGCAATAAATACAGCTGAATCTACCAATGAAGACTGTAGGATTGTTAACTGAAAAGTTTTTCTTAAATGTGCTATTAATATTGGATCAATATTGTGTACGAAACCCCAAAAGAAAAATAAGCTGGTTATTAAGATAAATGGAAAAATCCACCCCTTACGGCTATATATTTCGTTGGTATTTTTATTCGATAAACTTGGCTGTAATCCCATAGGTTTAAATATAAGGCATATATTTATTAAATTAGTTTTAAGCAATATTTATGAATCAATTTTTAGCGCAAATTTCAATTGTAGTGGATGATTATGATAGCGCAATCGAATACTACACTCAAAAATTGCATTTCGATTTGATAGAAGATTCAACACTCAGTGAAACCAAAAGATGGGTCAAAGTAAAGCCCAAAGGTTTAGGAACCTGTAGTTTATTATTAGCCAAAGCTGCAACTGAAGAACAGCAATCAAGAATTGGCAATCAAACGGGTGGACGTGTTTTTTTATTCTTGTATACTGATGATTTCAAACGGGATTATCAAAATTTACTAAATCATCAAATTACGATTGTAAGAGAACCTACTGTTGAACCCTATGGCACTGTGGCTGTATTTGAAGACTTGTATGGTAACTTATGGGATTTAATTGAGCCGGTAAGTCAAACAAATCAAGCAATTTCATCCGCTCAAATTCCGAAGTATAACGAAGTGGTTTTAGAACCAGTTGAAGCGAATTATAAAAAAGTGCTTTACATGAGTTGGAGTGTGTTTTTGGGTGTACTAATTACTGCTCTAGTTCCCCTATTTATTTGGATTGAATCATTACAAAAATCTTGGATTATTTTTTCCGCTATCGGAACTATTCTACTTGGGATCAGTATTTTAATAGCTTTCATTGAAATTGGGTTTAAAAATTTGGCATGGGCCTTAAGGGAAAAGGATATAATTTTTAAAAAGGGGTGGCTGTTTCAATCAACCCATATTATCCCCTTCATTAAGGTTCAACATTGTGAATTAATGTCTGGCCCAATTGGCAGAAGATTTGGACTAGCATCCATCAAACTCAATACTGCTGCAAGCAATCATCTTGACATCAGCATAAAAGGCCTAAAAAAGGAAACTGCTGAACAAATAAAAGCTTTTATCATGGATAAAATAGAAATCAATGAGCACCAATAAATTTGATTGGTCTGTACCTCAAAAGCTCTCCCCTGTTGCATTGATATTTATTTTAGTTAAAATTATTAAAGACAGCTGGCCCCTTGTTTTAATTGTTGTGGGCAGAATAATCATCAATGAACAAAATGACCCCAAAAGAGATGCGAGTTTTGGTATCTATTTTATTTTGGGAATAACATTTTTAATATTATTTATACATATTAAACAATTAATTAATTTTTTCAAGTTTCGTATCTATATACAAGGATCGGAATTAATGGTTACAAGCGGGTTACTATCAAAATCTATAACCATTGTGCCAATCAATAGAGTACAATCTGTTCACTTAATAGAAAATTACTTGCACAAATTGACCAATACCTGTAAACTTAAAATTGAAACAGCTGGATCTGAAGCAACTGAAATAGAAATTGAGGCAATTAGCAAAGAGAAAGCAATATCGCTACAAGCATTGTTACAAAATGTTGTACTAAAAAAGACAGTACAAAAAGATGTTGAACAAGTACAAATAATGGGAATTCGATTTGTAGATGTAATTAAGCTAGCCATTTCAGAAAATCATATCAGAACCTTCTTAATTATACTTGCATTTGCTTATTCAAAATTGGAAGATTTAAAACAATTGTTTGGTTATGATGCTTCCAATATCATAGAAGAACAGGTTGATCAAACTGATTTATCCACTTCGGGTGTATTGATTTTATTAATTGTAGGCTTAATATTTACATTAATAGTCTCACTAATTCGAGTAATGCTCCGATATCATGAAATGACCATTTTTGCTAACAAAAAAGGGTTTCAAATGGAATGGGGCTTTTTGCAAACCCAACAAAAAATGCTCATTCAGAATAAGGTTCAATTAATTAGTTGGAATAATAATTTTATCCGGAAAATTTTAGGGATTAAAATCATTCGGTTTTTTATGACTGGGGAAGATATCCTTAGAACAGGTCAACATATTCAGCTACCAATTATGCAAGCCGATTTATTGTATCAATTAGTATCGCCTTATCAAGCAATATGGCCATCTAAGAAAGAACAATTCAATTGCGTAGACAAATCTTATGGTTGGAGGGATACTGTTGTATTTGTACTACCAATAACATTCATAGCTGCTATAGCCATCTATTTTTGGAACCCATGGCATATATTTTTCCCGCTAGTAATTTTAATTTATTTCACCATTTCCAATTGGGTAAAATATCAAAAATTTAGATTTTGGATGAATAAAACCAGTTTACAAATTCAAAAAGGAATTTGGGGAGAGGAAAACATCTTATTGAACTTTGATAAAATTCAACAAGTATCTATCAAAACAAGTCCTTTCCAAAGAAGAAAAAACCTTGCTACGATTGAATTGTATACCGCTGGCGAAACTGTTACTATCCCCTTCATACCTAAAGCACAAGCTCAATATATTGCGGATTGGGCATTGTGCTGTATTGAATATAATCAGCAACAAATGGAAAAATTCCGTTAAAAGAGAATTGTTTTTATTCACATTAAGAATAAAAGAGGTAATTTCTGTTTTACTGGCATAAAAATTGGTTTTATTAAAAGAATATTTTTTCACCAAACCTATTTTTATGAAACGCAATTTTACATTTTTAACCGTTTTAGTTATCCTTGTGAGCTCATGTACTGTAATTCGACAAGGCGAAGTGGGAGTAAAAAGAAGATTAGGAAAAATTGATCCTGTTTATGTGGAGCAAGGTCCTAAGGGGTATAATCTTCTTACTACCACCATCTTAAAAGTCCCTACCCGTTCAATGAATATTGAAGTAAAGCCAGACCTTCCTTCTAAAGAAGGTTTAACCATTCGTTCAGAAATATCCATATTATATCGAATTAAGCCAGAAGCAGCTCCAAAAATCGTTCAAAATATTGGACTAAATTATGAAAGCGAAGTAATTCTTCCTGTATTTAGATCCGCATCAGCAGATATCACTTCTAAATTTTTAGCAAAAGACATGCATAGTGGCGAAAGAGCTCAAATTGAAAGTGCAATTCGCAAACAAATGACAGATATTCTTGAACCAAGGGGGTTTGTGATAGACAATGTTTTGATGAAAAGTATTCGACTACCTGAAGGATTAGCAAGAACCATCGAAGAAAAATTACAGGCAGAACAAGATGCACAAAGAATGGAATTTGTAAAAGAAAGGGAGAAGCGCGACGCAGAAAGAAGAATTATTGAAGCAGAAGGTAAAAAAGAAATCGCTCGTATCCAAGCAGAAGGTGAAAAAAATGCAGCAATCATTCAGGCAGAAGCAAGAAAACGCATGTTTGAAATTGAAGCAGAAGGTAAAGCAAATGCAATGACTATTGAAGCATTAGCGGTAAAAAGAGCCAACGATACAATTAATAAAACACTTACGCCAACCATTTTAAAACTTAGACAAATCGAAGCATTTAAGTTTTTGTCTAATAGCAACAATAGCAAGTTGATAATTACCGATGGCAAAACACCATTCTTAAGTTTGCCTGAAAAGTTTTAATTAAGGATTACATCGGTCGCAATACATAGGGTCTTCTGCGGTTTTACCATTTGGATATAAATCCTCTTTGGTAAAACCGCAACGACTACAAACAGATAAGTGAGCAATGCTAGATTTTGTGGGCATGCCACATAAACTACAAGTCAATCCAGCTTTAAAATCAGTAATATCAAATCCTGGCAGGTCACAATTTGGACAAGTTGATTGAACCTTTGTGATAAGCTTTTTTGCAAGCACTTCAATTACAGACATTCGAGTTGGATTGTACATTGCCCGCATATCTGTTTCTACTTGCACCGTCAAATTTCGCTGCATTAAATCGTTAAAAACCCGAATCAATTCATCTTGATCAATAATGCCTTTATGAATAATATTTTTATCATTATTCAATCCTTTTAAAATTAGACCATGTGATGGGAAATTGATCAGTGATGCAAAATCGAGTAATTCTTTTTCATTTTGAATTGCTTTTGAATTAAAGTTGGTATTAGTACTCAATTCTCTACTGATAATTTCAAGTTTATTTTTTGAATCAATAAGCAATAGGAATTCATCGTCGGCCTGTACAAAAAATATACTCGGATGAGGGCCAAAAGATCCTTCACTGGCAATTCCTAAATCGCAACCAGACAACTCCATTGCTTTCAAGCATTTTTGTCTTGCTGTTTCTATAGGATCCTGTTTACGTTCAATTTCACCAGAAAATGTACCCCATTCATCTGAATTGAAATGTTCTGGAAGGATACATTTAACCCCTAACCCACTTTCTAAAATGGGCGCAAGCACTTGCTCTTTTTTGTGCATGGTTGCAATAACTAGCTTTCTGTCTTTAAACATTTACAATCAGTTATGAATTGGTTAAAGCTTTGCCATGAATATTGTCCATAATTTTCCCATTGTCATAAACAAGTTGACCATTCACAAATGTTTTTCGTATGGTAGCATTAAACTGAGTTCCTTCTAAAGGAGACCACCCACATTTGTATAAAATATTATCTTTACTTACTATCCAGCTTTCACCAAAATCTATCAACACTAAATCTGCATAATAACCTTCTTTGATAAATCCTCTTTTTGAAATATTGTAGATAAGTGCCGGATTGTGGCACATTTTTTCAACTATTTTTTCCAATGAAATAATTCCTTCTTGATAAAATGACAACATACAACTTAGGGTATGTTGCACCATTGGAGCACCAGATTTTGATTCAAAATAAGGAACATCTTTTTCTTCTAGTAAATGAGGCGCATGATCTGTAGTAATCATATCTATCTTATCATTTAACAAGGCCGTCATGAGACCATTTTTGTCTTTGATCGATTTGATGGCTGGATTCCATTTGATGCGCATTCCTAAATGATCATAATCAGCATCAGAAAACCAAAGATGATGAACAGATACCTCACAGGTAATATTCTTTTCCATTAACGGTATATCATTGCGGAACAAATGCGTTTCTGCTTCTGTTGATAAATGCAGTATATGCAAACGGGCATTGTACTTGTTTGCAATATCGATTGCATCTTTTGAAGCAGCATAACAAGCTGCTTCGCTACGAATGATCGGATGCATTTTCGCCGGGATATTGTCTCCAAACTCGTCTTTATACTTTATTTCGTTGGCTTCAATGATGGCTTCTTTTTCTGCATGAATGGCAATTAAATTTTTAGACCTTGAAAATATATAATCCATCAAGTCATTATTATCAGCAAGAATATTTCCTTTCCCTGAAAAGTATAGCCCATCATCGGTTATCATTAAATACTGTGCTGTGTCACCAGCAAGTAACTCATCCATATTACTCGCACTAATACCCATTGCAAAGCCATAATTTATAGCAGAATTTGTTGATGCAATTTCATATTTCTGTTTAAGTAGTTCATTCGTCAGCACATTCGGTACGGTATTGGGCATGTCAATAAATGAAGTTACCCCTCCTGCTGCTGCTGCCCTGGATTCTGAAAAAATATCTCCTTTATTACTTAAACCAGGCTCTCGAAAATGCACTTGGGCATCAATCACCCCAGGCAATAGAAATTTACCCGTTCCATTGATTACTAAGAAATCATCCTGTGGTTGAATTGTCCCGATTTTCTGAATGTATTCATCATAAAATAAAACATCTGTAATGTAAATCTCCCCTTCATTTACAATAGCAACATTTTGAATTAAATATTTTATACTCATAAGCTGTGAATTATCAACAAAAATGAGCATTCTTGAACATATTTCCGCGTCTACAATCAATTTTAATACCTTCACAGCTGAAAATTAATATATGTCTAGTTTTATTATAACCTGCCCTAATTGTAGCCATCAATTTGAACCTGGCGACACCATGCGAGATGAAATTGAGAAAGAACTGCGTGGAAAGATGAAAGAATGGCAAAAAAAGAAAGAGATTGAAACTGCAGCGCTTTTGGAAGCAGAAAAAAATAAAGTGCAAACTGAAATGCAGGAGGCTGTTAGAAAATCATTGGCTGCTGATTATGAGAATCAACTAAAATTATTGCAACAAGAAGCTACTGACAACGCGGAAAAACTGAAAGAGTCTAGAAGAAAAGAATTGGAATTTTTGCAAAAAGAACAAGCTTTAAAAACAAAAGAGGCGGAAATGCAATTGACCATTCAACGCCAGTTATTGGAAGAACGGTCTAAACTAAAAGAGCAATTACAAAAGGAAGAAGCCGATAAGATTAGTTTAAAAGAGCAAGAATACTTATTAAGAACCAAAGAATTAGAGAAGCAAATAGAAGATCAGAAAAAACTGGTAGAAGAAATGCGCAGAAAATCTGAACAAGGCAGTATGCAATTACAAGGAGAAGTACAAGAACTTATGTTAGAAGAAATGCTCCAATCCACTTTTCCTTTTGATAAAATTGAAGAAGTTGGCAAAGGAGTAAGAGGCGCCGATTGTATACAAATTGTACGTAATCAATTTGGAAATGAGTCTGGCATAATAATATATGAGAGTAAGAGAACCAAGGACTTTTCCAATGAATGGATTGAGAAGCTAAAGAAAGATATGCGCAGTCATGGGGCAGATGTGGCAGTAATTGTTACACAAACTTTCCCAAAAGACATGGAAAGATTTGGTGAAAAAGATGGTGTATATATCTGCACTTTTAATGAAGTTAGAAGTGTGGCTTTATTACTTCGAAATGCATTATTAAAAATTGCAGATGCTCGTAAAAGTCAAGAGAATAAAGGCGATAAAATGGTCATGCTTTACGATTATTTAACTGGTACAGAGTTTAGTGAGCAGTGGAAAGCAATTAGAGAAGGATTTATGAGTATGAGGCAAAGTATTCAAAAAGAAAGAGATACCATGGAAAGACTTTGGAAAGCTCGTGAAAAACAACTTGAAAAAGTTTTATTGAACGCAGCACATATTCAAGGATCAGTAGAAGGAATTGCTGGAGCAGATGCGGTTAATTTGAATTTATTAGAAGATAATGACACTTTGTTAATTGATTAATTTCTTTGACCATATCAATCCCGAAGGGAAAGCCAATATTCCCTCAAGAAGGAAACCGATGTTCCCCATTAAGGAAGACTTGCGTCATTATTTAAAACGTTATGGCAGAGAGGTCTTACTCCCCTTTAGCTACGAAGATTTACAAAGATTCACTTATACTATTCCATTAAAAGATAAAAATGGGAAAGAAACTGCATGGGAACAAGTTTCATATGATATGCGAGAATGGGATTTTTTAAGGAAAAGTTTGGTAAAAGTGTATGCCATTTTAAAAACAGAGGGCGATTTAAGTTTTGCTAATCATTTAGACGTAGCAAGAATAGACTATTGCAATTTTGGAAATAGTCAGCCATTTCGTATTCGAATTGTAAACAAGTTCAATGACAATTACGATCACTATTATATCAAACGAGCAGATGCTAGTAGAATTTATGGATTAGAATTGGAGCATATTCTTTCTCCTAATCGCATTACCTATTTCACTAGTAAAGACACACTTATTGAAGAACATATCCCTGGCATACCCGGAGACTTGTTTATTCGTGATTATGTAGATGCGAACAGTACCAACAAAATCAGGCTAGCTAAAGAATTTGTCAAATTTAATGAACGATGTTTTGTTCAGTTATTAGGAGATATGCGTTCTTATAATTTTGTAGTGAATATCATTCCTGATATTGAAGACTTTCAGTATAGAATTAGGGCAATTGATTTTGATCAGCAATCTTTTGAAGGTCGAAAGAATTTATACCTACCGCAATTTTTTAAAGACAATCAGGCTTTGGTGAATATGGTATTATCACATTTAGATAAACGATCCATAGAACAATACCAAGCTGAGGAAAAAACTATGATGACTTTTCGTCTGGTCTCTTCTAGATATAGAGTCAAAGAGCTTTTAGATATTATGGATGATGATCCTATATCTACTGATGAAAAAATAGCTGAATTAAGAGAAGCTTTGTTTGTTCATTTTAATAATCCCCAATATTTAAAAGCACGCACAATGGGACAATTGTTAAAAACACATCTAAAATGTTCACTATTAAAGTATTTAAAGAAAATGCCGAAAACGGGTAAATACGAGTAAATTAGTCATTCAATACCCAGACTAGGCTCAATTCGTTCGTTAATCGATAATGCAATTGCAGAGGTGTACTAAATTCATCTTTCCGAAAATTTGCTTTTAAAATACCCATTGGAGCCAAAATAGCAGCTTCAATTTGCATACAGTCACTAAAGTCTATATCTCCCCTTCCCCACCATTTAAACATAGCTTCTTTAGCACTCCAAAGTAATGTTAGGGCACGATATTTTTCTTGCTCTTCTAATGACTCAATATTCCAATCAATTAATTCGGTTATATGTAAGAATTTATGCCTGATTTTGTTTACACGGTGGGTCACCATCTCTACATCTATCCCAACTCTTTGAGTAGAACTAACGATTGCTGCAGCATAATCCCCACAATGCGAAATGGAAAAATGGTAGGCTTCATTGGGTAAAAAAGGCTTCCGGGTATCAGCTATTTGAATCAATTCACTAGGAAAATCAGGATATAGAAATTGTAGTAAAAACCTCCCCGCTAAATGCTGTAATCGCTTGTGGGGATGGGTTACCTGTTGATTTACAGATACTTTTTGGGCAAAAAAAGATTCTGTTTCCTCAATCTTCCAAACGGCTAATTGAGTAAAATCATTGATTATTTTATGAAAATAAATGGGCACAAAAAGAATTTAAACTATTTTGCATAATTAGTATTTTTTTGCAACTCATAGGTAAAATATAACAGGAAATGATTTTAAGTGATCTACGCATTTTAGAAGAAATTGAAAAAGGGACTATTAAAATTGAACCTTACGATAGAGCCGATTTAGGGAGCAACAGTTACGACGTACATCTTGGCAAATGGTTAGCCACATACAACGATGAAGTATTAGATGCTAAAAAGCATAATACGATTACCTATTTTGAAATCCCTGAAGAAGGGTATGTACTTCAACCTAGTGGATTTTATTTAGGCGTTACGGAAGAATATACCGAAACCCATGCACATGTACCTTTTTTAGAAGGCAAATCTTCTACCGGAAGATTGGGTATTGATATTCATGCAACGGCAGGTAAGGGCGATGTTGGTTTCTGTGGCAACTGGACGTTAGAAATATCTTGTAAACAGCCTGTTAGAGTTTATAGGGGCATGCCAATCGGGCAATTAATCTATTTCCCTGTTGATGGTGAAATTGGGGTAAAGTATAATCAAAAAGGCAATGCCAAATACAGTGGTCAACCGAATAAGCCCATTGAAAGCATGATGTGGAAGAATAAATTTTAATTTAATTGCCAAATACTTACATTGAGTAGGCTGGCAAAACTTACCCAAAGAAGGTAAGGAATCATTAAAACTGCTGCATTCATAGATAACTTTCTAAATTGTATAATTGTGAGTAAAATAAATACCCACATGGCAATGATTTCTACAAATGCCCAACCAATTTGGTGCAGGGAGAAGAAGATAATCGACCAACAAAAATTCAATATAAATTGAATAATGAATAGTCGGATGGCATGATTACGGATTTCACTTTCAGGTAATTTCCAGATTAGATAGAAACTTATTCCCATAAATACATACAAGGTAGTCCACACGGGGCCAAAAATCCAATTGGGCGGATTAAAAGAAGGCTTATTTAATCCAGCATACCAAGTTGGTATTTCTGCGATGGTGAAAATACCGCCCAGAGAGCCAAATCCAACTGTTGCCACTAAGGAGATGATTAATTTAAGCGTATTATTAATTTTCATTATTATACTTTTTTTGGTAACTAATTAGCCAGGCAATAACTTCATTGTAACTATTAATTCCGGCCATTTGCTGATTCATTTTTAAAAATTGATCGTATAAAGTATTACTGATTGGGCTAATGATATTGCTACGGGTATAAAAAAAATCTCTAATTTCTTTGCGATCATTTTTCACCAATGGATCTATCCTACTTTGATTGTTTTTTACAACTTCCTCAAATGAAGTATAATTCTCTTTAGCACACAAAAGGTACTGCTCATTTAGCGAATAACTCAATAAATCTAAATACATAGAATAGTGTAAATATGGATCACTACTATATTTTGCAGTAAGATATCCAACAAAACTTGCTTCACTTTCACTAGCATACCCTAATTGATGTGCTACTTCATGACAAAGAATTGAAGGGTTTAAAATTGTTGGCAAATCTTTTCTCAAATGCGCTTCAGCAGTAAATGGATTGTAATAACCAGAAAATCCAACATAATCTGCAATTGGTTCGAATAAACTAAATTTAATTGATTGAATTTTGGTCGCTAAAAAAGGGAAATCCAAAGCAGCTTTATTGTATGCATTTTGAGCGGTTTCAATTAAATGAGCTTTAGTGAAACTGGGTAAAGCCCCTGGGCCTATTTTTTTTCTATAAAAATTGGCAGAATCAATTAATTGATTCGTTAAATCGGTAATTTCTTTTTGGTTATACTCGGTAGGATTTAAGCCTAACTGCAGAGCAATCCCTCCTTTTTTATAATTGAACCCCCAAAAGAATTGAAATAAAATATAGCCAATCAACGTAAATTGTAGCATTCGATTCAACAAGCCAAGTACAACAGCAAGCCGATTATAGGAGGATAAAAATTGGATGAACCACTTAAAAAATTGAATACTGAGGTATGCCAATAATCCGATATAAAATAAATCACCAATCGAAAAAGGGAAAAAATGAGATATTTTTTTCAAGCAATTCGACCAAAGTGGATAAAATTTTTCGGCATACCAGTTATCCACAAACGAATCCGATTCTCCAACCAAATAGGTTAAAACAACTCCTAGCAGCAGTAAAAAGGTCTTTTTTATCTTTTTTTCATCTATTATTAGCTGCATAATTGCTCAATTCGAAGCTAAAGTTAGGATGGAGCTTGCATTTATAGACCTTATTTTTAGTTTACTTTGGCAAATTGGGCTGTTTTTTCTACCTTTGCAAACCCTTAAAAACGTGGATATGAATCATCGGCGCGAATACGAAATCGCATTTGTGGGTTTGAAGCCGGGTGTTCATGTATACGAATACAAGGTGGACGACAAGTTCTTTATTCCTTTTGGTGAGCAAGATTTCAGTAACTGTGACGCTACTGTGAAGTTGTTACTAGACAAAAAATCAGGTTTCATGCAATTGAAATTTGATATTGATGGTAGTATACAAGCAGGATGTGATCGTTGCGGAAATACCCTTCCTCTTCAGTTGTGGGACGAGTTTAATATCATTGTTAAAATGGTAGATGAACCTGACACACTTAATGAGCAGGAAGAAGATCCAGATGTATATTATATCAGTAGAAACGAGAGTCATCTACAGGTAGCTAATTGGATTTATGAATTTGTCAACTTGAGCATACCTTTGCAAAAAACTTGTTCCCCTGGAGAAATAGGTGGACCAAAGTGCAACAAGGAAGTTTTAGAGAAACTGAGGAAGATGGAAGAAGAAGCAACAAGAGATAGTACCCCAACCGTATGGAAGGGATTAGAAAAGTTTAAAGATTTAGAATAAAAATTTTGTTACCATAAATTTTGAGCAATGCCAAATCCAAAACGCAGACATTCACAGCAGAGAAGTGCAAAAAGAAGAACGCACTATGTAGCACAAGAAGTTACATTGAGCAAAGATTCAACTACCGGAGAAATTCATGTTCGCCATCGTGCACATGTTAGCGAAGGAAAATTGTTCTATAAAGGAAAGTTAGTTGCTGAAAAAGCACCGTTGAAAGCGTAACCTTTACAGATCAGTTATACCCTTAGCTTACTGCAATGAATATAGGAATAGACATGATGGGAGGAGATTTTGCACCGTTAGAAGCGGTGAAAGGAGTACTTCTGTACCTGTCTAATAAAAATATCGCAGTAAACTTATATTGCATAGGTGATGAAACTTTATTACAATCTTTGTTTAAAGAGTATGAAGTTTCATCGCCTAATTTGCATTTAATACATGCTCCCGAAACTATTGGGTACCATGAACATCCAACTAAAGCATTAAAAGAGAAACAAAAGTCTTCTATTGCCATTGGATTTCATTTATTAGCCACTGGAAAAATTGATGCATTCATTAGTGCAGGGAATACAGGCGCAATGTTAGTTGGTGCTATGTTCAGTATAAAGTCTATTGAAGGGGTTAGTAGACCTACTATAGCCACTGTGATTCCTAAATTAAATGGATCTACCGGTGTTTTATTAGATGTAGGATTAAATGCAGATTGCAAACCCGAACTACTCAACCAATTTGCCATTCTAGGCAGTTTATATGCAGAGCATATTCTAGGAATTAAAACACCTTCTGTAGGATTGGTGAATGTAGGAGAAGAAGAAGGAAAGGGAAATATTTTAGCTCAAGCCACTTACCCACTACTAAAGGAAAATCATCAAATCAAATTTGTAGGAAATATTGAAGGAAGAGATTTCTTTAATGAGAAAGCCGACGTCATGGTCTGTGATGGATTTACGGGAAATATTGTTTTAAAAATGGCCGAGTCTTTTTATGATTTAGCAAAACAAAGAGGTCTTGAAAATGACGAATATTTAAGTCGTTTTCATTATGAAAACTACGGTGGCACTCCTGTATTAGGTGTTGCAAAACCTGTGATCATCGGACATGGAATTAGTTCGGCTAAAGCCTTCTCTAATATGATTTCATTAGCGGAAAAAATGGTTACAACTAATATCTGCACCAAGATGGTTGATTCTTTTCAAGCTTCTTAACTATCCAAAACATTTAACATGTTCCGCAAAATTTGTATGTTCCTCTTGAAATTAAGCGGATTTAAATTGGATACCAATTTACCCAAAGACATAAACAAATGCATAGTCATTGCAGCTCCTCATACCAGCAATTGGGATTTTTGGTATATGATTTTGTCCTTTGGCATATATGGGTTAAAAATTCGATTTACAGTCAAGAAAGAATGGATGCGTTTTCCATTTAGTGTAATCATGAAACCCTTGGGAGGAATTGCAATTGATCGAACGCCAAGAAAAGATGGGAACAGACCCAGTTTTGTAGAAGCAATGACTCAATTATTTAATGATCATCAAGAGCTGATTATTGTAATAACCCCGGAAGGCACGAGAAGCAAACGTACAGAATGGAAAACAGGATTTTTTCATGTGGCTACCAATGCACAAGTACCTATTTTATTGGGCTATGTAGATTACGATAAAAAAATCGCAGGTATAAGAAAAACAATCATTCCAAGTACATATCCTGCAACCATGAAGGAAATAATGGATTTTTATCAAACCATTACTCCTAAATATCCTCACTTATTTTCTGTTGATACTAATTATTAGGTCAAAACAATACCTTTGTAAAAACAAGCGTACGTTTTTATGTGGAAGAAAAATGTCTTAGAAACAATTGGAAACACTCCTATTATACAGCTAAATAAAGTATCTAAAGGTATTCCAGGAACCATACTGGCAAAAGTGGATTATTTTAATCCAGGCAATTCCATTAAAGATAGAATGGCTTTGAAAATGGTAGAAGTAGCTGAACAAGAAGGCAAGTTGAAACCTGGTGGCACAATTATAGAAGGAACCAGTGGTAATACTGGGATGGGATTGGCTTTAGCAGCTTGTGTAAAAGGGTACAAATGTATTTTTGTAACTACCGATAAACAATCAAAAGAGAAAGCAGATATATTAAAAGCGGTTGGTGCAGAAGTAATTGTTTGTCCTACCAATGTATTGCCCGAAGATCCACGAAGCTACTACAGTGTAGCAAAGCGTTTGGGAAAAGAAATTCCCAATTCAATGTACATGAATCAGTACGATAATTTGGCCAATCGTCAAGCGCATTATGAAAGTACAGGTCCTGAAATATGGGAACAAACTGAGGGGAAAATTACCCACTTAGTTTGCACTGCCGGAACAGGAGGAACCATCACTGGAACAGCCAAGTATTTGAAAGAAAAAAATCCAAATATTCAAATTTGGGCAATTGATGTTTACGGATCGCTTTTAACCAATTATTACAAGACAGGCGAGATTGACATGAAGTTTGTTCACCCCTATATTAGTGAAGGATTTGGAGAAGATTTTCTACCAGAGAACTACGATATGAGTGTAATAGACCATTTTGAACAAGTGACCGATAAAGATGGTGCAGTTATGGCAAGAAGAATTGCCAAAGAAGAAGGCTTGTTTTGTGGATACAGCGCTGGCTCTTGCTTGCAAGGTTTGATACAATTGAAAGATAAATTACCACCCGATGCAGTGGTTGTATGTATTTTCCATGATCATGGCAGTAGATATGTAGGTAAAATTTACAATGACCAATGGATGATGGAAAGAGGTTTCTTAGACGTTAAAACCTTTAAAGACATTGTAAATGGTAGGCATGCGAAAAGATTAGTTTCAATCACACCAGAAAATACGGTTGCTGAAACAGTGGAGCTAATGAAGAAATATGATATTGAACATATACCTGTAATGCAAGATGGTCAACCCATTGGCTCTGTTAGTGAAAACGGATTATTTCAAAAGGTATTCAGCAATCCTGAAATCAAAAATGCATTTGTAAATAGCGTAATTGAACCTGCATATCCTGTTGTAGACTTTGACACTCCTGTTGAAAGATTAGGGAGTTTAATCAATAAAGAAATCGGAGCAGTTTTAGCGAAAGATGAAAAAGGCGACTACCATATTGTGACCAAGTACGATGTTATTCAAAGCTTAGCTAAATAAACCATAGCGTTACTTTAAATACGATAAATCGATAAACAAAGATTAAGAATAGTGAATGCAGTAAAGTGAATAAAAAACTTTTTAATGCGATTCTTATTCTCGACTCTTTTAACATTGACTTGAAGGCAATACTATTGTAAATAAAAAAAGTAATAAAACTGAGCATAAAAAAACAGTTGATGGTAAAATATATATAAAGAGTAGCACTTTAGACAAACTCTTTGATTTTTGCCCATACGCTATCGCTAGTTCTGCTTCAGTAATATTAGTATTGGATATTTTTTACGAATACCAGAACAATAGTCTATCGTTAACTTCCCTGTATGTAATAAAATGGTTTTGACGCTTGTAAAAAAACTACCTTCAAAGTGAGTGAGAAAATGAAATACTTCCTCAAAAATATGTACTAAAGATTTATCGTTTTCTGAACATTTTTTTGGCCACAGAATGAGCAAAATTTTCCTGTAAATTGATTCCCGCAGTTTTTACAAGATTCCATTTATTGTAATTTAAGATTTTACAAAAGTCGTATACTCATATCCTCAAATTAACTGATTAATTTTATACACTAAATAAAAAATGACTTCATGCTCAGCAATCAATTAAGAATTGTTTCTTTGGTACCAAGTATTACTGAGTTATTATACAGTTTAGGCTTGTCAGACCAAGTGGTTGGAATTACTAAATTCTGTGTTCATCCCAACGAATGGTTTAAAACCAAAATAAGAATAGGTGGCACCAAAAATATAGCTATTGAAAAAATTAAAGCTTTAGCCCCTACCC
Source organism: Sediminibacterium sp. (assembly GCA_040403845.1). Taxonomy (GTDB): domain Bacteria; phylum Bacteroidota; class Bacteroidia; order Chitinophagales; family Chitinophagaceae; genus Sediminibacterium. Next base: position 147,664 of record JBBAJU010000001.1, on the reverse strand, counting down.
TAGTAATTGCCAATAAAGAGGAAAATATAAAGGAACAGGTTGAAGCTTTGGAAGCATTTACAAAAGTCCATTTGACTGATGTATCAACGTATGAGGAAGCTTTAAAGATGATTGAAGAAATTGGCCAAATTACTCAAACGAAAGTTAGAGCAACCGCACTAATCCAATTGATTAAAGACCGTTTTGAAGACTTAAGTAAACACCCTCATTTTCTACAGCTACAATCCACCCCTTGTCTATATCTTATTTGGCAAGAACCCTATATGACCATAGGCGGAGACACCTATATTAACGACTTATTAATAAAAACTGGTTTTACCAATGTATTTACCCATACACTTAGATATCCTTCAATCAGTTTATCTGAAATTCAACAATCAAATTGTAAAGTCATTTTTTTATCAAGCGAGCCTTATCCTTTTAAGCAAAAACATATTGATGTATTGCAAAAACATTTTCCAGACAAATTGATTTTATTAGTAGATGGAGAAATGTTCAGTTGGTATGGAAGCAGGTTAATGGATGCTCCTAGTTATTTTAAAAACTTACTGGAACAGGTATCTGAACAGCTTTAATTGGGCTGGAAATTTTCTAATGTTTTTTGTATCTTAGCCATATGAAAAAATACAGCTCAGGCGTTTTATTTGGAGACGAATTAGAAGCATTGTACAATGATGCAAAAGACAATCAATTTGCACTCCCTGCCGTAAATACAATCGGAACCAATACCATTAACGCAACTTTAGAAACCGCTGCTAAAGTGAATTCTCCAGTGATTATTCAGTTTTCAAATGGAGGAGCCCAGTTTGTAGCGGGTAAAGGAATGCCGAACGATGCCCTCCAAGGGAATATATCAGGTGGTGTTTCAGGTGCTTTGCATATTCACAATGTTGCAAAATATTATGGCGTTCCTGTTGTATTACATACTGACCATGCTGCAAAAAAATGGTTGCCATGGGTAAGTGGTTTGATTGATGCAGGTGAACAATATTTTAAAGAAAAGGGACGTCCTTTGTATAGTTCACATATGCTAGACCTATCTGAAGAACCCCTTGAAGAAAATATTGCTACTTCTGTTGAGTTTTACAAACGCATGGCTCCTTTGGGCATGAGTATTGAAATTGAATTAGGGGTAACTGGTGGTGAAGAAGATGGTGTAGACAATAGCGATGTAGAAAATGATAAATTATATACACAACCTCAACACGTTGCTTATTCTTATACAGAGTTGAGTAAAGTAGGTAATATGTTCACTGTTGCTGCCGCTTTTGGAAATGTACACGGTGTTTATAAGCCAGGGAATGTTGAATTAAGACCAGAGATTTTAAAAAATAGCCAAGATTTTATCCAAGCTGAATTTAAGACTGGCCTTAAACCTGTTTATTTTGTATTCCATGGTGGTAGCGGATCTCCTCAACACCAAATTAGAGAAGCCATTGGATATGGAGCAATCAAAATGAATATTGATACTGATTTACAGTGGGCTTTCTGGGAAGGGGTAAAAGATTTCTACCAAAAGAATGAAGCTTATTTACAAGGCCAATTAGGCAACCCAGAAGGTGCCGATAAGCCTAATAAGAAGTTTTATGACCCAAGGGTTTGGTTAAGAAAAGCTGAAGAAAGCTTCTCTAAAAGATTAGAAGTTGCTTTTGAAGACCTCAATTGTATTAATAGAAACGCATAATTCTTATAGATTATCCCAAATGAACTCCAAACGGTGATTAAACACTGTTTGGAGTTTATATTTTGAGCCAATTATTTGATAATTGATTATCTTTCCGCACCAATTTGATTGCACGATATGAAAAAAGAGCGTGAAGAAGACATAGAAATGAATTTAACAGGTAGCAACGAATCTGCACAGCCAGTAGAGCCTGCAAAGTCAAGATGGTTTACTCGTAAAAGTAGAAATATCCAGACTTCTACAGCTGACAAAAAGGAAACACCTGAGGGTCTCTGGAATAAATGTCCTGAGTGCAGTTATATCTGTACAACCAATGAATTAAAAGAGAATTTGTTTGTTTGTTTAAAATGTAATCATCATCACCGTATAGGTAGTGAAGAGTATTTTGATATTATTTTCGATAATAAGGATTACACCATCCTATATGATGAAATTAAAAGCAAAGACTTCTTAGGTTTTACAGATCTTAAGCCCTACCAGAAAAGACTAGATGATATACATGCAAAAACAAATTTAAAAGACTCCATGCGTGTTGCGGTTGGAAAAGCCAACGGAGAGGCATTGGTTATTGCTTGTATGGACTTTGAATTTATTGGTGGCTCATTAGGAAGTGTGATGGGAGAGAAATTTAGCCGAGCAGTAGATTATTGTATTGAACATAAATTACCCTATCTAGTCATTAGCAAAAGTGGTGGTGCTCGTATGATGGAAAGTGCTTTCAGCTTAATGCAATTGGCTAAAACCAGTGGTAAGCTTTCGCAACTTAGTGATGCCAAATTACCTTATATCTCAATGCTTACCGATCCTACTTTTGGTGGCATTTCGGCAAGCTTTGGAATGTTAGGAGATTTAAATATTGCTGAACCGGGTGCTTTAATTGGATTTGCTGGACCAAGGGTAATTAAAGAAACAATTAAAAAAGATCTTCCAGAAGGCTTCCAAAGAAGTGAATTTTTATTAGAGCATGGTTTCTTAGATTTTATTGTTGACAGGAAAAACCTGAAAGACAAATTAGCACAGCTCGTGCAATTATTCCGAAGCTAATGATGAACAATAGACAGGCTTATTTTAATTACCATATTGAAGACAAATTTGTGGCTGGCATTGTATTGTTAGGTACAGAAGTGAAATCAATTAGAGACGGTAAGCTAAGTTTTAATGATGCTTTCTGTTTGTTTGACAATAGTGAGTTATGGGTTAGGGGATTATATATTGCCGAGTATTCTCACGGAACCGCAAATAACCATATAGCCGTTCATGATCGTAAACTCTTATTGAATAAAAGAGAACTAAAAAAACTACAGCTAAAGTTAAAAGACAAAGGATATACCATTATCCCTTTAAAAGTATTTTTTTCAGACAAAGGCTATGTAAAAGTTGAAATAGGATTAGCTAGGGGTAAAAAATTGCACGACAAAAGAGAGACTATCAAGAATAGAGATTTAGATAAAGAAATGAAACGATTCTTAGGATAATGACGGAATTTTTATCTGCGGATTATTGGAACGATCGTTATGTAAAGAATGCTTCCCAATGGGATTTAGGCATAGTATCCCCACCACTAACAAATTAT
>JBBAJU010000001.1:129881-144397 GCA_040403845.1 Sediminibacterium sp. | reverse complement strand
TTTAGGCGAGGTGTCGCCACCTATTAAAGCTTATATTGACCAATTAGAAAATAAGGATATTGCAATCCTGATTCCAGGAGCAGGAAATAGCTATGAAGCTGTTTATCTTATGGAGCAAGGATTTACGAATATTACCGTGATTGATATTGCCCCCATAGTAATTCAATTACTACATCAAAAATATCCTACTCAGCAAAGCATACATTTTATTGAGTCCAACTTTTTTAATTGGATAGGACAATATGATTTGATCTTAGAACAAACTTTTTTTTGTGCAATTGATCCGGTCTTAAGAACCAATTATGTAAAGCATATGGCTCAATTATTAAAACCTAATGGAAAATTAGTTGGGCTTTTATTTAACAGAGCATTTGAGGCTGGCCCTCCATTTGGCGGAGATAAAGAAAGCTACCAACAATTATTTGAAACTTACTTTAGTTTTCAAACGATTGAAGCTTGTTATAATTCTATTGCACCTAGAGCAAATACCGAATTGTTTTTTATTGCTACACCGCTGGCTCTTGTTGACTTAAACAATGAAAGCTACCCAATCCCCAAATAATATCGGTTGAATCAATTCCTACCACTTCCCTATCGTTAAAACAAGATTGGATAATACCTAGCGCCTTATCATCTTTATCGCAATTAAAAGTAGGAACAATCACGTGTTGGTTACTAATATAAAAATTGGCATAAGAAGCAGGCAAACGTTGATCTTCATAAACCACTGCATCTGGCATGGGCAACTCAACTATATTTAATTGTTTACCCGAAAGCAAACGCATGCTTTTCAATTCTTGTAAATTAGTTTGCAATAAGGCATAATTTTCATCTGACTGATTCTCTTCAATTACAGTGATTACGGTGTCTTCATTCACAAAACGAACGGTATCATCAATATGTCCATCGGTATCATCTCCTACTATTCCTTCAGATACCCAAAGGATTTGACTAACCCCATAATAGTTTTGTAAATAGCTTTCAATTTCTTCTAACGAAAGATGTGGATTGCGATTCGGGTTTAACAAGCAACATATTGAAGTAAGTAAAGTGCCTGCACCATTGAATTCTACTGATCCTCCCTCCATTACAATACCAGGATGATATACAGGAAGGTTAAAGTGTTTACCAATCTTTGATGGTATAACGTCATCCAAATCAAATGGTGGATATTTATTGCCCCAGGCATTGTAGTTCCAGTCTACTACTACCTTTTTATGTTCCGCTTGCTGATTAATTAAAAAAGCAGGACCGTGATCTCTACACCAAGCATCGTTAGTAGGGTGGTAAAAAAATTCTACTGCCGCCATGTTCACTCCAGCATTGATTAAATGTTGCTTAGCAAAGTTTTCCATAGCTTCATTAGCTACATTAATTCTAACTTTTTCGCTCATTGCTAAGTATTTCACAAACAAACTATAGTTAGGATAAATACTTTCAATTTTACCAGGCCAACTGGCTTCTTTATGAGGCCAACTTAACCAGGTTGCTTCATGTTTAGCAAATTCTGCTGGAAACTCATATCCTAATATTGCGGGAACTTGGTTTAAAGAAATCATACTATTATTAATCTTCGTCAATGAATCTTCTGGTAATGGGCTGATAAGAATCGATTCTTCTATCTCTTAAAAACGGCCAATGGGTTCTGTATTGATCAGTTTTTGTTAAATCTAATTCTACCACGATGGTTTCTTCTGCATCATGTGATGCTTTATAGATAAGGCTTCCAAATGGATTAGATACGAATGATCCTCCCCAAAATTTCATTGCGCCATTTTGTTCTAAGCCAACCCTGTTAACACTTACTACATGCACTCCATTGGCAACAGCATGACTTCTTTGAATAGTTTGCCAAGCATTGTATTGTTCATTATTGGTTGCTTCATCTTGAGCGGTAGCCCATCCAATTGCTGTAGGGTAAAACAATATTTCTGCACCCATTAATGCAGTAATTCTAGCTGCTTCCGGATACCATTGATCCCAACAGATTAAAACACCTAATGTGGCAAATTTGGTTTTGAATACTTTGTAACCAAGATCACCTGGCGTAAAATAAAATTTCTCATAATATGCAGGATCATCAGGAATATGCATTTTGCGGTACTTCCCTAAAAACCTGCCATCTGCATCAATAACTGCAGTGGTATTATGATATAAACCCTGTGTGCGTTTTTCAAACAAAGATGCAATAATGACTACATTTAATTCTGCAGCCAATACGCCTAATGTTTCAGTAGTTGCACCTGGTATTGCTTCTGCTAATTTAAAATTTTCATAGTCTTCAACATCACAAAAATAGAGTGAAGTGAATAGCTCTTGTAAACAAACAATTTGAGCGCCTTTTGCAGCGGCGTCTTTAATTCCCTGAATGGCTTTTGCCATGTTTTCTTGCTGAACTCCGGTACAAGACATTTGTACCATTCCTACTTTTACGGTTGACATATTAGGTAGTTATCTGAATTAAGTGGTCTAAATTATTGATGCCTATAGTTTTTTCGGTTATAAATCCTTCAGCGTACAATACCCCAATTCTTTTGCCCATCATCATATCCCTTGCCTTTACAGTTTCTAAAAACTGAGGGGATGATATATAGGTATTTGGTTCGTTTAAATCGGTATTGTAAAACTGGGTAGTGTATGCTCTGATGGATTCCATTTTGGTTTCATAAAAAGGGGTAATATCTACCACAAAATCAGGTATTAAAAGCCTATCCTGAATATAATGAAACACATTTGTTGGTCTGAATGATTCTTGTGGATTACCCTCGTTATCAAGCGTTTCAATTTTTCGTAACCCAGCTAAAAATGCTGCATCCGCCAATAATTTAGCGCTCCGCCCATGATCGGGATGTCTGTCTTCAATAGCATTCGCTAAAATAATACTTGGCCTAAATTGGCGAATTACTTTGATGATTTTACGAATATTTTCTTCTGAATGCACAAAAAAACCATCTTCCATTCTTAAATTCTCCCGGTGGTGAACACCAAGAATATTTGCGGCATTTTCGGATTCTATATCTCTAATATCTGCAGACCCCCTTGTTCCTAATTCACCCCTTGTTAAATCAATAATGCCTACTTTTTTGCCTTGACTTATGGAAGCCAAAATAGTTCCTGAACAACTCAGTTCTACATCATCCGGATGAACCCCAAAAGCCAGTATATCTAATTGCATAGGTTTAAATTGAAATAAAGGTAATCAATGATATAGCATAAAAAATCCTGCACCATTAATGGAGCAGGATTTAATTTTATTCAAAAAAGAACTAGTCTTTCTTTGCGTAACGCTTTTTGAACTTGTCAATTCTACCTGCAGTATCAACCAATACATTCTTACCTGTGTAAAAAGGGTGAGAAGTATTTGAAATCTCCAATTTAATTACTGGATATTCATTACCATCTTCGTAAACGATGGTTTCTTTGGTAGCAGCTGTAGATTTACTCAAGAAAGAAGTGCCGTTACTCATGTCTTTGAAAACAACAAAACGGTAACTTTCTGGGTGGATACCTTTTTTCATACTATTTGGTTTAGGTGGTACGGATTTGGCCGTACGATTATTTAAATTTTGGATTGCAAATGTACAGTAATTATCCTTTTTAACCAAAAAAGGAACTAATTATTAGGCTTTAGCTCTTCATATTGACAAATTGTAAGGGAACGCCAAAATCGCCGTTCTTGCATTTTGCAATTACATCTTGTAAATCATCAATTTTTTTACCAGTAACTCGAATGATATCGTCCATAATAGCTGCTTGTACTTTGGCTCCGCTGTCTTTAATCATTTTGACAATCTTTTTAGCATCTTCCTGGCGTAACCCGTTTTTAACAGATACTTCTTTTTTAATGGTCTTACCACTTGGGTAAGCATCTTTTGAAAAATCAAAAGCATTTCCATCAATACCCTGCTTCATTGATCTACTAATCAAAATATCAATCAATTGCTTCATTTGCATTTCGGTATTCACTTCTAATGAAATATTATAATCTTTTTTATTCAAGTCTACTTTTACATCGGTATCCCTAAAATCGTAACGAGTTGCTACTTCTTTTTTAACGGTATTGATGGCATTGTCTAATACCTGAATATCTACAGCGCTGGCAATATCAAAAGATGGCATAATTATTTTTTTACAAAGGTACAAAAAAAGGCCCTAGTAGAAACCAAGGCCGTATAAACTACATGAGAGAAAAACTTATTTACCACCATCTACCCCTACTCTGCTTTGTTCATCGTCTGCGCCTCCACGTTTTCTTGGTCCTGCTGTTGCCTTTCCTTTACTGAATCTATAAGTAAAGCTGATATTGGCAATTCTATTATCATTAAACTGTCTGAAGTTGGCATCCACTGTTCCGTATCTGCTTTCGCCTTTAATGCGTTGTGACCAAAAAATGTCTCTTACATTTAAGCGAATAGTGCCTTTGTTTTTCATGATTTGTTTACTTACGCCAATGTTTACTACGCCAAATCCTTTGATTCTAAAAATACCTTCAAGCCCTTCAGTTCTGTAGAATCCGCTTAGTTCGGCACTGTAGCCTTTGTTCAATTTGAATTGTTGACTAATATTGGCCATAAATGTATTAGCTGAAATACTTACTGGTTCGTTATTGATTGGGCCAGTTAATTGATTATTAGCCACATTCAAATAAATATTCCCACTCCACCATTTAGTATATTGATTAAATGCATTGATTGATAATCCAATCTGCTGTTGTGTAGCAATATTCTCTTGTTTAATAAAAGTTTCATTTTTGATATCATCTTGCATAAGCACTTGTTGAATGATATCAGTTGTTTTGGTATAATTTAATGTGGTGGTTAAAAACCCTTTATAAGTATGACTCAATTCAATATTATGACTAAACTGAGGTCTTAAGTAAGGATTTCCTTGTTCATAAGTATACCTATCTAAAAACTCAACAAATGGATTAAGACTTTGATAATCAGGTCTTCTGATTCTTTTGCCATAATTTAATACGAAGCTATTGGCTTCATTGGCTGCGTATTGAACATAAGCCGTTGGAAAGAGTTGAATGTAATTTCTTTTAAACTGCTCATTGGTTGTTTTTTGATCACCTTTTGCAATTGTTTGTTCTGCCCTTAATCCAAGTTGCATATTCCATTTTGCACCAATTGGTCTGCTGTAATTCAGATACCCCGCATTGATATTTTCTCTGTAAACAAAGTGATTACTTCTATTATAATCACGCATCATAACGCCGTTAAATAAAGTATCATATATGGCATTAGCATCGGTGGTAACGAAACTGGTTTTTAAACCAGCTTCGAACTTAGCTTTATTCTTTAATGGATGAACGTAATCAACTTTTGCCGTATAGATATCAATCATTTGAGGAAGCTTTCCAAATAAACTATCCGTTTTTGCTACTGTTTGACCAATATTATTTTGATAGGCATTGTTTAAAAAAAGATTGGTATTCCCATCATAAGTTAAATAATCAGCGTCAAAACTTATTTCTCTTCCCGATGAATCTAATATATGTCTCAGGTTAAAATTGATACTTGAATTTTTCCAAGAATCAATATTATCATTGTAAGCAATTGTTTTATTAACTAAATTATGTTGCGAATTAAAAATATTAATATCCCCTATTGAATTACCATTGCCTTTGTTATTGAATCCATTAAAAACTAAGCCCAGTGTAGTTTTACTGGTAGCATAAAAGTCTAAGCCTATTTTAGCGTTATAGGAATGATTATAGGTTAACCTATCTGTTATTTGTTCAAAAAAAGAAACTATTTGCTTAGAATTTCCATCAATAAAACGTCTATCGATGGAAATATTTTGAAATCCTGTGCGCTCATTCCTCCCTATATTTCCAAATACATTGAATTTGTTTTTGCGATAGTTCAATTGCACTGTTTGATTATTTCTACTATACACTCCTTGACCATATCCTGCAGATACAGAACCATTGAATCCAACTACTTTAGATTTTTTTGTTTTAATATTTATTACACCTGCATTACCTGCAGCATCAAAACGAGCTGGTGGATTGGTCATAATTTCTATTTGATCCAACTGCGCCCCTTGCGTGTTCTTTAATAAATTAACCAAATCAGGGCCAGACAAATAAGTTGGTCTCCCATCCATATATACCATTACTCCTTCTTTGCCCTTTAAACTGATATTTCCGTCTTTATCTACTGAAATGCCTGGGGATTTTTCTAAAATCTCCATTGCATTTGCTCCACCATTGGTAGGAGAAGCATCCACATTTACTATGGTTCTATCTGCTTTTTGTTCAATCATTGGCTTTTTTGAATTAACGGTAACTTCAGCTAATCCTTTAGATAATGGTTTTAATTGCCAATTGGGTAACTTTTCTTGATTTAAACCGTTCCAATCAAAAGGTCCTAAATAGGCTTTTTCAAATCCAACCAAATTGGCCAATAACAAGTATTTTCCCTTGGTTGCGGGTTGAATTGAATAAATACCTGTTTTATCTGTAATGACTGATTTAACCGTGGATGAATCCTTGGCATTCAATAAACTAACCATTACCGATTCAAGGGGTTGTTGATTAGCAACAATCTTCCCAGTTAGGATTGTCGAATTTTGTTGAGCTTTTACCCCAATATTCAAGGCTGTAAAGCTAAACAGCAATGCTTTTTTAAGTAGATTTTTCATTTGCAACAGTTTATAATTTAGTTCTTGGTTTTGATTATTACAAAACAAAACTAACTACTGTGCTTTACATAGTACATTGTTTTAGCATGGGCGGTTCTTATCCATGCTAAATGGTTTTGATTGAATGATTAACGGAAATAAATGATTATTTAAACAGAAGCCTTCAGTCTTTTGAAATAGAAAAAGCTTGAAATACCCATCAGCACTAATCCGGTTGAAATAAGTTCTGCTTGGGTAGGACTAAATAAAATATTGTACTCGGTATTAACCCTGATTTTTTCAATAAAAAATCGCTCTAATCCATTCATTATTAAATAGATACTAAATAATTGGCCTTGCACTTTAATCTTATTTCTTAAAAACCAAAGTAGACCAAAGAGTACAAAACAGATTAATAATTCATACAAAGGAGTAGGATATACTGGAACGGCTAATTGATTACAATATGGGCCAACACATCCAGGAATAAGCACTCCATCTCCTAAAACATTATGCGGATAATTATACGACCACATAAAATCGGGTAGCCACGTGTAAGGATTAGGGGTTGGATTAGCAATACCCCAATCTCCATCCCCACTGATTTGACAACCAATTCTCCCAAACGCATAGGCAAACATCATCGTAGGAGCAAATGCGTCTAACATGGGTATCAAGCTGATTTTATTTTTCTTTGCATACCAAATAATGGCAACACCCGCACAAATTAAACCTCCATAAAAAGTGAGCCCACTAAATGCAATTAAAGAACCTATAGGATCTGCAGCAAACTCATTCCAATTTTCTAGGTTATGAAATATTTTTGCTCCTAAAAAGCCAAATAATGCCGCATATATTACTATATCTCCTACTCTATCCTGTGGCCAAATGCGAATGATTCTCTCTTCTGGTTTATCCAATTGTACCTTTTTCTTTTCCCACCATTTAAGTATACCAAAAACCAATGCAGTAAGCATTCCGGTCAATAAATTTCCTTCACTTGATAAAATAAAGGATTGCGGGTCTTCTAAAGCATTTTTAATCGTAAATGCACCAATTATTTTGTACCCAAAAATAAAGCCCAATATACCGTTGGTGAGTAATTCAGTAATGCTAGCAGGTTCTCCAATTTTAATTTTTTCTTCGGTATGTACAAACAGTCCTAAGGCCTGCTTTCTTCTTAATTCCAAAGTAAGTATCCAAGCAGATAAAATAAAAGAAAGCGCTACAAAAAATCCAAAGCTATTAACCAACTTAAGTCCGTTGATTTCAATTCCAAAAAGATCTTTGAACGCGTAATATAAATTAGGATACATATGAATTGATATAATGATTGAGTGCAATGTTACTCAGAAATTGTCAAAAAAAGCAAGGCCTCACAAAAGTGAGGCCCGTACTTACTAACCCATCTAAAAACAAGTTACAAAATTAATTACAATGCTCATTAAATGCAGCAATTAAATATTGCGCAATCGCTTGAGCTGGTCTTCCTTCAATTTGGTGTCTTTCAACCATTGTTACCAATTCACCATCTTTAAACAAAGCAATGGCTGGTGATGAAGGAGGATGTGGCAATAAGTGTTCGCGAATTTTATTTACAGCTTCTACATCGAATCCTGCAAAGCTGGTCATCAATCGATCTGGTCTTTTTCCTGCATTTTGAACTGCCATCAATACACCTGGTCTGCAAGCACCTGCTGCACAACCACAAACTGAATTTATTACTACTAAAGTAGTTCCTTCTTGCTTGAGTGTATTGTCAACTTCAGCAGCAGTAAGAAACTCTCCAAACCCTTCATCTGTTAATTCTGCCTTCATTGGCAGCACAATTTCTGCTGGATACATAATGATAATTTAGAGTACAAAGTTATAACAATGAATGCGATTATCCAATCTAGACTTTTTAAAATGTCATAATGACTCTATTTTATAAACAATTTGCCATTGTGTCATATAAATAGCAGTCTCCGATGACAAAAAATATGATTTCAGTGGGTGGAATATGATTTGTTACCTATTCAGAAATGATTAAACATTAAAACTAAATAACCATGTCAATCTTAAAAAACAACAACACCAGCGTATTTGATGAATTATTCCATGCTTTCCCAAGTAATTTTGGTAGCAGCATTCCAAGTGGCTATCCAACTGCTTCAGTAAATATTCATGAAACCACCGATGCATTTCATTTAGAATTAAATGCCCCAGGAAGAAATAAGGAAGATTTTTCTATTCATGTAGACAAAGGCTTGTTGACCATTTCTTATGAAAAGAAAGAGACAAACGAAGAGAAAAACTACAAAACAATTAGAAAAGAATTCACTTACAAAAGTTTTAAAAGAAGTTTCTCTATTGATGATGCAATAAATGCAGATACTATTCAAGCAAGATATGAGAACGGTGTACTAAAATTATTACTTCCTAAAAAAGAGGAAATTAAAAATGCACCAAAACAAATTAGTATAAACTAAACAATAAGGTTTACTAGGTTGAGGAATATTTGAAAAGAGGTTACTAAAAAGTAGCCTCTTTTATTTTATAGGGCTATCGCTTGGTTGGGAAGTAGAGATACCAAATAAAGTGTATAAAGGACAAAAGCTAACCAAACTGGTTAATACAAATACCGGTGCCAATACTAAGTATACTGAATGAAAAACAAAACTTCAAACTTGTAATATTTATGTAATTATTGATACAAATAGATAAATTTATGTTATGCGTAATTGGGTATTATTGATTCTGGCGTCATTGCTAAGCTTTTCGGCAGGCGCTCAAAAAGCAACTCAATCTTTGTTATGGGAAATTCGTGGGAATGGGCTAAAAACCCCTTCTTACCTTTTTGGAACTTCACATATTATTTGCGCTTCAGATTTTAGCTTCACACCCGTTTTATCCGAAAAAATCAAGTCTTCTAAAAAATTATTTCTTGAAATAGATTTATCTCAGCCCAATATTCAACAAGAAATGATGCTGATGATGCAATTAGACGGAACTACCCTTGACAAATTATTAGGAAGTGATTTTGAAACCATCAATACCAACTTTCAAAAAATTACTGGCGCTTCGCTCAAGCTATTCAATCAATTTAAACCTTTTTTAGGAGTAAGTATGCTTACTTTAAAAACAGTTCCATGTACCGACTTCATACAGCCAGAAACTGTATTTATGAAAAGTGCTCAAGAAGCAGGTATCCCCGTTGGGGGATTGGAAACCATTTCAGATCAGGTTGCAGCAATTAATGCACAACCACTATCTGATCAAATTACGGAATTTAAAAAAATGGTATCCAATTTTGATAGCGTAAAATTGCAAATGAATGAGTTGATTAAAGTATATAAACAAAATGATGTAGAACGTATCTACCAATTTATGCAAGAACAACAAATGACTGATGCTTTTGAACAGAACATGCTTATTAAAAGAAACAAAAACTGGATCCCCTCAATCATTAATTCAATTCAAATTCAACCTTCATTTTTTGCAGTTGGGGCTGCGCATCTAGGCGGAAAAGAGGGAGTAATTGCTTTACTAAAAGAAATAGGATATCAACTTACACCAGTAAAGTACTAAGGAACATGCAGGCTGCTGACAAAACTTTTATTCAACTGTTGAACCAACATCAGAAAATCATACATAAAGTATGTAATCTTTATTTGAATTGGCAGGAAGACAAAGAAGACTTATTTCAAGAAATTACCTTGCAAGCATGGAAAGCTTATGGACAATTTAGAGGAGATGCTAAATTTTCTACTTGGCTGTACCGCGTTGCGCTCAACACCGCAATTACGTTTTTTAGAAAAGACAAAAAGAAAGATTTTATTGACTCAGTAGCTGAATTACCAGATCATTTTCATTCTGCGGAAAAAGATTCTATTGAAGAGAAAACACAAGCAATGTATAAAGCAATAGGAACCCTTTCCAAAATTGACAAGGCGATTGTAATGCTTTATTTAGAAGATTATAGTTACGCAGAAATAAGTGAAATAATTGGCATTACCGCAAATAATATTGCTGTAAAGATGAATAGGATTAAAGTAAAACTTAGGGAAGCTACATTAAAAAAATTTGAAAGGATTTAAATATAACATTATGGAATTAGATGATTTAAAAGGATTGATTAACCAGAAACTAATAGAAGGCAGTTTAGATAAGCCCGAGCATAATTTCGCTAACTTATTAAAAGGTAAAGCTAACACTGTAGTTAGTAAAATTAAAAAAAGCCTTTGGTTCGAAATTGTATCCTGTGCCTTAGTGGTGTTTTTATTTATTGGCATTACCTTATTTAGTTCACACTCTTCCTTAAAAATTTACTTTGGATTATCCAGTACCATATTTATACCCTTTACTTTTATTTTGTTCAATCTTCTAAAGAAAATCAATGAATTTGAACATTCAGTTTTACCTATAAAAGGAAATCTTCAACAATTAATTAAAATGTTAGAGTATTTTACGCGCAGGTATTTCCAATTTAATATGGCTTTACTTCCCATCTGTTTTATATTAGCCTTTTTTTTAGGATTGAACGAGAAGGAACCAATAGCAATATTAAACAACTTATCTACTAAACTAAAAATAACGGAGGGGGTATACATAGGATTTATCATTGGATACTCAATCGCATTGATATTTAGCCTAGTGTATTTTACCAAATGGTATATTAGAAAACTTTATGGAAAGTATATTGAACAGCTTAGGTCATTATTAGCAGAACTGAAGGAAGAAGAATAATTTTATTCTTTACAACCTGTTTTTCTTCTCGTATCAATTAGGTATTGGATTCTCCATTTATCATTATTTCTTACCAACTGAAAAGAGTTGACGCCACAATGACTAAAGTCTGCTCTTCTATAAAAAAGGTATGGCGTCCAAACGCTGGCTAATGGTCCGTCTACTTTAACAATATCAAATACAATACGCTCATCGGCCAATCCCTTTGGCATATTTGATACTTGCCTAATAAAGGCAGCTACTGAATCGTTTCGAACAATCAACTTACCTTCTTTATTGGTTGTGATGGTTTGCATGATTGCATTTTCTGTAAAACAATCTTGTAACATTGCACCATCTGATTCTATCATTGCGAAAAACATTTTACGAATAGTTGCCTTAATAGAATCTTCTGCTGATTGAGCTTGTATGCTGTCTATACTACCGAAGACTAAAACAAACAATAAAAATATTTTATTCATATAATAAAACTAATTAAAAAAAACGAAGTTAAACAATCCGAAATATCTAGTACCTTTTGCTAAGAAATATACAAAATTCTGCTTCTTTTCAGTTAGCTATCAACCTAACTATTTTGAGTTTTATGAAAAAATTAAATACCAATATAAAAGCAACCCTATTGGCTTGGAGTTAAACGACTCTTTGCCTATTTATTCTTTTTTAAACTAGGATTTAGCATTAGAAACAATCTCATTCCGCTAAAATTTAAAATAGAACAGATTATACTCGTTTTAACAATTAGCTTTGGAGTAGTTGTATTTTTGTATAAGACATGCTGGCAATCTGATATTAGTATGGCCTTACATGGTATTTAATGCTGCTTTAGTGGTATTTGTTTTGGCATTTATAGCACTTCAACAATGGCTGCAACATAAATTCCTACTTTGGATAAACAATAATTCATTGGGATTTTACTTATTTCACCCATTGTTTCAAATATCGATGTACGACATCATTGTAAAAGATAAGGCACAGGTAAGCGTTTCACATTTAGAATCAATTCTCCTATTTCTAATTGTATTCTCTTTAACCACATTATTATTTAAATTCCTACAGCAATTTAAGATTACTAATAGACTGCTTTGGGGAAATATCAAGTAATTGATTAACGCAGGTACCCCAAAATCTTTAACATACTTTGTGCTGTTTGCTCCTTTGCATACACCCAATCAATCATTTTACCCGTCTTATCTAATTCAACTATAACATGCTTAGGAGAAGGGATTAAACAGTGTTTAATTCCACCATAACCACTTATTTGATCTTGGTAAGCACCAGTATGAAAGAAACCAACATATAGGGGCTCTTTATTTGACTCTACTTCTTTTTTATCTACAGTAGTAAGTTTAGGCAAAAACACTTCATTAATATGCTCTTCGGAATCATAATAGTCATGGCTATCGCAAGTGATACCACCCAAAACTACCCGCTGGTATTCGTTGTCCCATTTATTCACAGGGAGCATTAAAAACTTTTCGCCAATACCCCAAGTATCTGGTAAAGTAGTAATGAACGATGAATCAATCATATACCAACACTCTCTATCATTCTGAATTTTCTCTCCGATTACACTATAGATATGTGCCATACTCTCTCCTACTGTAAAACTGCCAAATTCAGTGTAAATATTGGGCATTGGAACTTTTGATTTCTTACATGCTTTCTTGATATTTCCTACAATTTCATTGATCATGAACTGATAATCATATTCAAAACCTAATGAATGCTTGATTGGAAATCCTCCCCCAATATTGATTGAATCTAATTCTGGACAAATCTTTTTTAATTGGCAATAAAGATTGATGATTTTATTTAATTCGCTCCAGTAATAAATATCATCTTTGATTCCTTTATTTAAGAAAATGTGTAACATTTTCAATTGAAACTTATTTTCGTTGCCTTCAATTTCGTCCACGTAAAATTCCAGAATATCTTTCGCTCGGATTCCCAAACGAGAAGTGTAAAATGGAAAGTTGGGTTCTTCTTCCGCAGCAACTCTAATCCCTAATGAAAAAGGTGTATTTGAACGAACACTTCTTTTATAGGCTTGTAGTTCTTCTTTGTTATCAAGAATTGGCACTACATTTTTAAAGCCCGAATTAATCAGTTTAGCAATTCTAGAAGTGTATTGTTTTTGTTTATAGCCGTTGCAAATAATAAAGGTTTCTTTATTAATCTTTCTGCGTTGATATAATCGATTAACGATTTCGATATCGTATGCATAAGAAGTTTCTAAATGAATATTATGCTTTAGCGCCTCTTCTACTATGAATGAAAAGTGCGAACTCTTGGTACAATAACAATAAAAATACTCCCCTTCATACTTATGTTTCTTAAATGCATTGGCAAACATATTTTTTGCCTTATTAATTTGCATTCCAATCTTTGGCAAATACGTCAATTTCAATGGTGTACCATGTTTATCTATCAACTTCTTAATATCAACACCATTAAATTCTAAGTATCCTTCGTCGCTTACATCAAATCCTTCTTGTGGAAAGTGAAAAGTCTGGTTCACCAGAGAAGTGTAGGTATTATTCATCAGGGAGGTTTCCTTTTTTAAAATTAGGATGTAAAAATAACCCTTGTTATGGATTATAGAAATAAAAAAAGCCAGATGTTTGAAACATCTGGCTTTTTAAGTTTTTGTAGGGCAATTTATTTTACTGAATTAACCAATGCTTTGAAAGAAGCTGGCTCATTCATTGCTAAATCAGCTAAAACCTTACGGTTTAAATCGATTCCTTTTACACTTAGTTTGTTGATGAACTGACTGTAAGTCATTCCCTCTTCTCTTACTGCAGCATTAATACGTGCAATCCAAAGTTGGCGGTATTCGCGCTTCTTTAATTTGCGACCTACATAGCTGTAAGTAAGACCTTTTTCTACAATATTTTTGGCAACGGTATAAACGTTTTTACGTTTACCATAGTAACCTTTTGCTTGGTCAAGAATTTTCTTTCTCCTTGCTCTTGATGCAACTGCATTTTTTGAACGTGGCATAATAAATGTTTTGAAGTTAGCGGAGCTAACGGTTAATAATCTGTTTTTTTAGCGGGCTAATTAGCCTTTCAAACGTAATAAACGTAAAACGAAATCCTTATTGGTAGAACCAACAATACCTTTTTGTCTTAAAGCACGCTTGCGCTTTTTAGATT
>JBBAJU010000001.1:98827-129871 GCA_040403845.1 Sediminibacterium sp. | reverse complement strand
CTTGGTTAGGATGTGACGCTTGAACGCTTTTTGGAAACTGATTTCTCCGGTACCGGTCACTTTAAAACGCTTCTTAGCGCTGGAGTTTGTTTTAACTTTTGGCATATAAATAATCTCTAAAGATTACACCCTGCTGGCGTTCCACCACAGGGTGGAAACTTGTTTTGGCCTTACGGGAAAATTTTGGATTGCAAAAGTAGCAATTATTGATGAATTCTACAATTATTTACTTCTTTTTACCTGTTTTTGGGGTAAAAATAGCAAACATACGCTTACCTTCTAATTTAGGCATACTTTCTAATGTACCGGCTTCTGCCAATCTTTCCGCAAATTTCAAGAGCAATAATTGCCCTCTATCTTGGAACATGATGGCTCTACCTTTAAATTGAACGTATGCTTTAACCTTATTTCCATCTTTTAAAAAGCCTTCTGCGTGCTTTGCTTTGAAGTTGAAATCGTGGTCATCGGTGCTTGGGGTAAATCGTATTTCTTTAATTTCACTTTGCTTGGAGTTGGCCTTCATTTCCTTCTCCTTCTTCTTTTTCTCGTACAAGAATTTCTTGTAATCGATTATTTTACATACTGGAGGATCAGCTGTGGGTGAAATTTCCACAAGATCTAATTCTTGTTCCTGCGCAATTTTAAGTGCTTCTTGGATAGAATATATTCCTACCGTTACATTGTCTCCTACCAGTCTAATCTGGAGGGCGCGGATTCTCTCGTTGATACGATGTTCAGGCTCTGGTTGCCTGTTGAACCTGGGATTGAATCTTCCTCTTGGTGCTAATGCCATTAAAACTTGTTTGGTTTAAAATTTTGATAAAGATATACCATATTCCGACTATTCTGCGGATTTACGTTCAAGGATTTCTTCTTTGATACTTTCTACAAAAGAATTTAACGAAACAGCGCCTAAATCGCCCTTCCCTTGTCTTCTAACGGATAACTGACCTTCATTCATTTCTTTTTCTCCAATAACAAGCATGTAAGGTACTTTCATCAATTCAGTATCACGGATTTTCTTTCCAATTTTTTCACTCCTATCGTCCACTTCTACCCTAACACCCGCTTTCTTTAAAGTTGTAAATACTTGATGGGCATACTCCATGAACTTATCGCTTATTGGTAGAATCTTGACTTGAAGTGGAGCCAACCAAACTGGGAACTTGCCTGCATAATGCTCTAATAAAAATCCGATAAATCGCTCATGTGTGCCTAGTGGGGCGCGGTGAATAATTAATGGAATCTCTGATTCATTATGGGGATTGGTATATTCTAATTTGAATTTTCTGCCAGAATTAAAATCTACCTGATTGGTTGCTAATGTGAATTCTCTTCCAATAGCACTCCATATTTGAACATCAATTTTAGGCCCATAAAATGCAGCTTCATCTTGTACTTCAACAAATGGGGTATTGGTTTCAATCAACACTTTGCGAACCATATCTTCTGTTTCTTTCCAAAGCGCTGGTTCGTTTACATATTTCTGACCTAATTTGGCTGGATCATGCAAACTCAAACGCATAACGTACTTGTCTATGCCAAAAATGCCAAAGTATTTTAAGTACATTTCATTCACAGACTTGAACTCTTGCGCAAACTGCTCTTTATTACAGTAAATATGCGCATCATTCATATGTAAACACCTTACGCGCATTAAACCAAATAACTCTCCGCTCTGCTCATATCTGTAACAAGTTCCATATTCAGCAATTCTATAAGGTAAGTCTTTATAACTTTTAGGCTCAGCTCCAAAGATTTTATGGTGATGTGGGCAGTTCATCGCTTTTAAATAGTACTTGGTTCCATCTAATTCCATTGGAGGGAACATACTATCCGCATAATAGGGCAAATGTCCGCTAGTTAAATACATGCTTTCTTTAGCAATATGTGGAGTTACCACACGCTTATATCCTGCAGCTTCTTCTGTTTCTTTTGCTAATTTTTCCAATTCTTCAATAATCACTGTTCCGTTTGGCATCCATAAAGGCAAGCCTGGGCCAACATCGTCATCCATTGTGAAAATACTCAGCTCTTTGCCTAACTTCCGATGGTCTCTTTTCTTTGCCTCTTCTAACATGAGTAAATACTCATCCAATTCTTTTTGGTTAGGGAATGAAACTCCATAAACTCTGGTGAGCATTTTATTCTTCTCATCTCCCTTCCAATATGCACCTGCAATACTAGTTAATTTGATAGATTTTATAAAGCCAGTATGTGGAATATGAGGGCCTCTACACAAATCGGTGAATTGTCCTTGGGTATAAAAACTAATTTCTCCATCTTTTAAGTTAGCTAATAGATCTAACTTGTACTCATCTCCTTTTTCAGTAAAATATGCAATTGCTTCTGCCTTTGCTTTCTGTTCTCTAATGTATTGACTATTTTTTTTAGCCAGTTCAATCATCTTTTTCTCAATGGCTAATAAATCGTCTTCAGTTATTTTTTTATCAGCCAAGTCCATATCGTAGTAAAAACCCTTGTCTAAAGCTGGGCCTACCCAAAATTTTACCCCTGGGAAAATTGCTTCTACAGCTTCTGCCATTAAGTGAGCAGAGGAATGCCAAAATGTATTTTTACCTGCATCATCATCCCAAGTTAAAAATTTAACCGAAGCGTCTTCCGTTATAGGAAGGTTGGCATCTACCACTTTGTCGTTAACACTTGCCACTAAAACTTTTCTGGCCAAGCCTTCACTAATTGACTTTGCAATATCCATAGCTGAAACTCCTAGCTCGTATTGGCGTATTGCTCCATCTGGAAAACGAATATTAATCATAAATTATCCTATTCTTTAATTTCTACGTACAAAGGTAGCAAATAGGCAGCCGTATTGAACAAAACCTTAACTGTTTTTTATCAGGTCTAGGATGTAATTTTGTATAATGAAGCTGGTTTTTGCATTATCTGCTTTTCTTTTATCTGCTGTAAACTCTTCTGCTCAAAAAATTACGGGCATTTGGAGAGGCTATTTTAGTTCTACCAATGGATTGTACAGAGAAGGCATTCAAGAAGAAATGTACAAATACGAAATCCAAATTGACCAACAACCCAATAATGGAATTAAAGGGGTTACTTATTCATATAAGAGTACTTTTTTTTATGGCAAAGCCTCTTTTCAAGGTATATATAATATAAAGTCTAAGACAATTATCTTAAAAGAAACCAGTTTAATAGATCTAAAAATTGGAGATAAAAGTGAACCCTGCTTAATGACTTGTTACTTAGATTATGCTAAAATGGGTAAGTTAGAAGTTTTACAAGGCACTTTTATTTCAATCAATGCAAAAGACAAAGGAGACTGCGGAAATGGAAAGGTTTACCTTGAAAGGGTTCCTGATTCTGATTTTGAGAAAGAATCTTTTTTAATAAAGAAATCGATACCTAGAACAACCGCACCATACAATAAATCAGTTTCTCCAAATAATAATCTACAAAAACAAAACCTTTTACCTAGTAATAACCAACCAAAGTCTAATCAAAAAGCAATTCAGCCTTCTTCAACTGAAAAAAAGCCTGTTTCTATTCAGCCTAAAAAAATAGAAACCTCCAAAAAAATTGAACCCAATAAACAAGTTGAAACAATAAAAAAACCAGAACAACCAAATAAAGTTGATGAATTAGCTGAACAACCATACTCAAAAAGAGAACATATTGAAACTCAAACTAGAGAAAGAAAAGCCATTGCTGTTCCCAAGGTTTTGGTAGAACGAGAAAACAAACTAGTTAAAACCATCATCGTTGACGAAGAAAATATCCAAATTGATTTATTTGATAATGGCACGATTGATAATGATACAATTAGCGTATACCATAACAACAAACAAGTTATCAAAAACGGAAGGTTAGCCTTCAATCCTATTTCATTAAAAATAAAGTGTAGCACAGAAGACAAATTACATGAATTGGTAGTAGTTGCTGAAAACCTAGGTGAGATACCACCAAATACTGCATTGTTGGTAATTACAGCTGGTAAAAAAAGGTATGAAGTATTCTTAACTTCTACAGAAAATAGAAATGCGAAAGTAGTTATTGAGTATATTCCAAAACATTAAAGTTTCAAATTCCATGTAACTGAAGGAAGTACCGGGAATAAAGAAACCTGTTTAGCTCCAACATTTAATGTTCCATTGGCTGCAGAGCCTTCTTGATCAAAATATAAGAAATAAGGATTTGCTCTACTGTATGCATTGTACAAACTAAATACCC
Source organism: Sediminibacterium sp. (assembly GCA_040403845.1). GTDB lineage: Bacteria > Bacteroidota > Bacteroidia > Chitinophagales > Chitinophagaceae > Sediminibacterium. The sequence continues at coordinate 125,662 of JBBAJU010000001.1, read as the reverse complement.
AATTAGTAGAATACTTTCTTTGTTTCTTTGGCTTTGGTGTATAGGTTGCTGCAAAATCCATCCGATGATACGCATTCATTCTGTACGCATTAATGCTACTAAACTGTTGCGACAAAACACCTCCTATAAAATAAAATCGTTCAGGAACAGAAATGGCATTTCCAGTACCATAAACAAATACCCCAGAAATTTTCCATTTTTCATTGATAGTATAGTTTGCTACAACAGACAAATCATGCCTTCTGTCGTACCGACTTGGGAATTTTTGGCCTTGATTTAAGTCGGGAAATCTTCTCCATGTCCATCCTAAAGTATAACCAATCCACCCTGTTAATCTGCCTTTTACTTTATTGATAAACATTTCCGCCCCATAGCTCCATCCTCTACCAAATACAAATTCTTCTTCAGGATCTTTTAATGATGGAGTATACCCTTCACGGTATTCAATTTGATTCTCCATGGTCTTATAATATACTTCCAAAGAGGTTTCGAACATGCCGTTATTGAAATTTTTGAAATACCCAGCTGCATACTGCCAACTTAATTGAGGCCTAACCCTTAAAGTGCTTGGCACCCATAAATCTGTTGGTAAAGAAGAACCTGCATTGGTTACCAAATGAATATATTGAAGGTTTCGAGTAATGCCTGCTTTAATGGAACTGGTTTCATCTATGGTGTATCGTAAAGTGGCTCGCGGCTCTAATCCCCCATACTGCTGTACTAACTGGCCTGCACCATAAACCGTACTATCCAATTTATTTCCGTTATTGTCTCTGATATAATTAGTGTATTTACCTGTTTGTTGAAATAAACTATAACGGAGTCCTACATTTAATTTGAGTTTGCTATTGATTTCCCAATCATCTTGTAAATAAATAGCCCATTCTCTTGCAAATTTTCTACTTGCATTATTGGGTGTAAAAACAACACTGTCCTGATTCCCACTAACAATATTGGGCAAAAAAGTATGATGCGTAAATTGGACGCCAAATTTTAATTTATGTTCTGGGCTTGCATAATAATCAAAGTCTGTTTTTGCAGTTAAATCTCTTATACCAGAAGACAAATTAATATTGAAATCATTTTGAGATCCGTTCAAATTAAAGTGATAGTCGTTGTAGACCAATGTGGTATTAGAGAATAATTTCTTATTGAAAATATGGTTCCATCTTACAGTAGATGTTGCATTACCCCAATCAATTAAAGTTTTAAAAGACCTTGCTGCATTATTAAAATTAAATTTATCCCGACCAAAATAGCCACTTATATACAGATGATCTTTATCTGAAAGTTGAAAATTCATCTTAGCATTCAAGTCATAAAAATAATACCCGGAACCATAGAAGTCACTGGTTTTACTAATTAGCGGTTTAGTAATGGCATCTATATAGGTTCTTCTTGCTGAAACAATATAGGAAGACTTCTTTTTTTTGATTGGGCCTTGGATGGAGAATCGAGAGGCAATCAATCCAATACCAGCATCAATTTGAGTTTTGTTGTCATTACCCTCTTTCATCGCGATATCTACTACAGAAGATAAACGACCGCCGTATTGCGCAGGCATACCCCCTTTTATTAAACTAACATTCTTGATGGCGTCTGCATTGAATACAGAGAAGAACCCAAACAGATGTCCTGTATTATATACTACTGCATCATCTAACAGTATTAGGTTTTGATCTGGACCACCCCCTCGTACATAAAATCCTGCGTTCCCCTCTCCTGCATTTCGTACACCTGGCATGAGTTGGAGTGTTTTTAAAATATCTACTTCTCCAAAAAAAGCAGGTAATGCTTTTGCAGTGTTCACAGACAATTCCATTTTGCCCATTTGGGCTGTTTTTACATTATTGTCTCTTCTCCTAGCGCTCACTGTAACATCTTGCAGTATGATAGCAGAGTTTGGAAGCAACTGAATATCTTGCTGTACATTATTGGAAAGTGAGAACGTTATTTCTTTTGTTTGGTACCCAATAAAACTTGCATTTAATTGATATTTTCCTTTGGGTAAAGTAATTGAGAAAAATCCATAACTATTGGTTACAACAGTTTTACCAAGATTCTGAATAACAATATTTGCACCAATTAAGGTTTCTCCAGAAAGAGAATCCTTAATATATCCATTTAGCGTAAACTTCTCCTGCCCAACAACACTCAAAAAACTTTGTAATAAGAAAAATAAAAAGATCAGTCTTTTCATGAAACAATTAACATAAAGATGGGAGAAAAGTTCGTACCAAGATTATTTAACAAGGTTATTCAAAGTATCTTTTACTTCTCCGCATTCGAGCATTGTTTTGGGTAAGTAAGGATTTTTAATATCAGCAGAATTGCTTAACCAAGTGGCACCATTATCATTCATTGCCATAGGGCAATACTGGTTATAAATGATTTCATAATCGTATTGAACAGTTTGAATCAGTACCAATAATTGCTCTCCTATCATTTGAAAGGCTTTGCGCTTTTCTTCTATATCTGTTTCACCTTTTAATCCTTTTAGTTCTGCTTGAATAGATTCAATAAGGATCTGGGCAGCTTTTTGTGTGCTATCCAATTTTAATTCTTTTATGGGAATCTGATTGATTTGCCTTGCTAAACTATCTGCATTGGCATCTATAGTAACCAATTCTTCCTTTATAAAAGCATCTTTTAAATCATAGTAACTGTGTAGGAATAGTTTGAACTGACTATTAAATTGATCTGAATTGATACTTACTCCTTTCGTTATTTGCAAATCAGCTTGTTTTTCCGCTTTAGGGGGATTAGGGCCACAAGCAAACAATAGACCAAGTAAGGAAACAAATAGGATGTTTTTCATTGAAACTTAATTTAAAACAAAATTAAAGCAATTTCATTTGGGAGCCCATTCCAATTACCTTTGCAGCCAAAATAGATAATTTAATGCTGATTGGTTTTCAAAACGTGACATTCGAATTTGGTGCAAGAGTAATCGTTGCCGATGCAACCTGGCATATTCAACCAGGCGATAGAATTGGATTAGTGGGTTACAATGGTACTGGTAAGTCTACCTTATTAAAGGTATTGGTAGGCGAATATACCCCATCAAAAGGTACCGTAGAAAAAAGTAGGGAAACAACCATTGGCTATTTACACCAAGACCTTTTAAGTTTTGATACCAATGAAAATATTACTGAAGTAGCATTAGGTGCATTCGAAAGGGTTCGTGCACTTGAAAAAGAAATAGAACATTTAGGGATTGAACTTGAAAAAAATCCTGAAGACGAAGACTTATTAATCAAGTACACAGATAGTTTGCATGAATTAGATGTGCTTGATGGTTACAATATTCACCATAAAGCTGAAGAAGTTTTACATGGACTAGGTTTTTCGAATGAAGACTTACTAAAACCATATAAGCAATTTAGTGGAGGATGGAGAATGCGGGTTTTGTTGGCTAAAATGATTTTACAACAGCCTGATGTATTATTGATGGACGAACCTACCAACCACTTAGATCTTCCTTCTATTGAATGGTTAGAAAAATACTTAATCCATTATAAGGGAAGTGTGGTGATTGTAAGTCACGATAAATTCTTCTTAAATAGAATGGTCAATAAAATTGTGGAATTATACCAGCAACAACTTCATATATATTCTGGGAATTACGAGTTCTTCGAAACTGAGAAGGAAGTAAGAATTGAAATGCAACAAAAGGCATTCGAAAATCAGCAAGATTACATTCGACAGCAGGAAAGATTTATTGAACGTTTTAAAGCTAAAGCTAGTAAAGCAGCTCAAGCACAAAGTGTTCAAAAAAGATTAGACAAATTAGACAAGATTGAAGATGTGCAATTGGAAAGACCTAATATGCGCATCAATTTTCAATTAGAAAAAGTACCTGGCAAAATACTAGTAACCTTAAAAGAAGTGACCAAAAGTTTTGGCAATCTAACCATTGTAGAAAACGCATCTGCTGAAATTGAGAGAGGCGATAAAATTGCTTTAATTGGAGCAAACGGAAAGGGTAAGTCTACCCTACTAAGAATGATTGCAGGCACCGAGGAGTTTAGTGGAGAAAGAGTATGGGGTCATAATGTAGAAGAAAGTTTTTACGCACAACATCAGTTGGAAGCGCTTACTATGACTAATAATATCTTAGAAGAACTCCAAAGTTGTGGTAGCAAAAAAAATGATGTAGAGTTAAGGAGTTTATTAGGTTCTTTCTTATTTAGTGGCGAAGACGTTGATAAAAAAATTAGGGTGTTAAGTGGTGGAGAAAAGGCAAGGGTTGCATTAGCAAAAACCATTGTTAGCAGAGGTAATTTTTTGATTTTAGATGAACCTACTAACCACTTAGACATGCACTCTGTGGAGTTGTTGGCAGAAGCATTAAATAAATACGAAGGCTCATATATATTAGTAAGTCACGATCGTTATTTTATTTCAAAAACAGCTAATAAAATATGGGAGATTGTAGATCATCAAATAAAAGAATTTAAGGGTAGCTACCAAGAGTGGGTTGAATGGAACGAGCGTATGGAGAAACAAAGAAAAGCCAATGGCTCAGAAACAAAAGAATTGGAAAAACCCGTCAACAAAAAAGAGCCTGTTAAAGTAGTAGAGCCAGTTGTAAAAAACACGCAACCTATTAATAAAGAATTACAAAAAGAGCTTCAAAAGCAGCAAAAGAAATTAAGTCAAATTGAAGCATCATTAAGTAAAGCCCAAGAAGAACAAAAACAGATTGAATTTGAAATGGGTAAGCCTGATACTTACACTAACAAACAGCAATTTACACAAATGGAGAATGCATATAAGTCAATAAAAGATCAGATTAATTCACTCAACAAAGAATATGAGATGGTATTTGAGCAAATTATTGAGCTAGAAACAAAAACCAGCTAGGTTATTTTTCAGTAGGATTACTCTTACCGGCAAGTAACTTTTCTAAGGCAGTTTCTAATCTTCTTTTACGGGTTTCCTCTTTTTTTGCACCTTCAATCCAGGTAACGTATTCTTTTTGGTTGGTAAAAGAAAGGGAAGTGAAAAATTCTTTTGCTTCCTCATGGGTAGTAAATAAGCGATCTAATTCAACAGGTGCTTTTACCAATCTCTTCTCAAAATCAACTCCGTTCACGGCTAACTTAGCTTCTGAGAAATTTCTTTCTTTATTAGGAATTTGGTCTGTCTTCTTGAAACGCATTGCACTCCATACATGGTCTAAAGCAACTTGACGAACACACTCAAAATTCTGAGCAGTTAAACACTCCCAACTACAATCTCTATTTAAGTCGCTCGCAATTTTACTGGTCTTTTTGGGGTATGCAATCCACAATTTGCTTTCATTATGCAAAGCAGGAATTACTTCTTTTAATAAGTTTTTCAACTGTAGCTCACTTAACGCAAAAACCAACGCAAAATCTACTTTTTTACTCCTTAACAATGGAGTAATATTTTTAGCATAAGTAAGTTTAGCAAACTGTTTTTCTACTGAAGAAGGCAAACCTTGTATAAGTAGATTTTTCTCGTCCTTTAATTGAAGTTTTTCGAGTAGCGTTTGATTCGACATGCCTTAAAGGAATTTATAATTGCAATTAAAAGTGCAAAGTTAAAAAAATGTTATGACTTTTTGTAGTAATTCTGTATTGTGCTGGCCATGATTTTTTGTAAAGCAGCAATTCGTCCTGCATCACTTGGGTGTGTACTCAAAATGGAAGGGGTATTGGCATTGTTGCCAGCAGCTGCAGACATTCTTGTCCAAAAAGGTATGGCTTCTCTAGGATCATAACCAGCTAAGGCCGAAAACATCAAACCAAAGCGGTCAGCTTCTAATTCGTTACTTCTACTAAAAGCTGGCATAGCCGTTCCAGATACAATTCCATAAGAAGCATTAAAAATGTCTTGTGTTAATTGAGGTTTGCTAGACATAGCAATAGAAATTCCAGCACCTAAACCTTGCTGCAAGAGTGCTTGACTCATACGTTCACTTCCATGTCTAGCTAGTGCGTGTGCAATTTCGTGCCCCATTACAACCGCCAAGCCTGCCTCATTTTTAGTAACTGGCAATATTCCAGTATAAACAACAATTCTACCTCCTGGCATACACCAAGCATTCATTTGTTTATCGTTCACTAAATTAATTTCCCAAGAGTAGCCACTCAATTCATTGCTTAAACCCTTTTGTTGATAATAGTTTTTTATAGCCGTTACAATGCTTTCTCCAACCCTTTTGACCATTTGGGCATCTGCATTGCCTATTACTACTTTATTGGTGTTCAAAAATGATTGATACTGACCTGCTGCTAAGGATTGAGCTTCGGATTCTGGCACTAAGGCTAATTGCTTTCTGCCGGTAATGGCATTCCGTTGACAAGACACAGCTATTAAACATATAGCTGTTAGCATTATTGATTGAATGATATAATTCATGTGAAAATTTAAGTACAACAATTACTTTCTTCCCCTATTCTTATCCCTGAATCTAAACAACGGGATTTTACTCTCTGTACCTTTTAAAATTCGTCCTATGTTTTTTTGGTGGGTTAATATCACCATTAAAGCAACTAGTACCGCAAAAATGCGATACAGTATTTCTTTCTCATTAAAAATAAATAAGATAAAAACCATAAATGAAACGCCTGCTAATATGGAGCTTAACGAAACAAATCGGGTTAAGTATAAAACAATTAAAAAAACCCCAACACAACATAAAGCTACCAATGGTTGAATAGCAACTGCCATCCCTAAAAGAGTAGCAACCCCTTTTCCGCCCCTGAAACCAGCCCAAATGGGAAAGATATGACCCAATACAGCAGCCAGTCCTAATCCAATCATAAAATTGGTTCTATCCCATTCATCCGTTAAATAATAAGGCAGTAAAATATATAATGAAGTGGCAATAATTCCTTTTAGAACATCCACTAACATAACAAAAGTTCCCCACTTAGAGCCAAGTACTCTAAATGTATTGGTAGCACCTGCATTACCACTACCATAATCTCTAATATCTATCTTAAAATAATACTTGCTAATCCAAACAGCTGTTGGCACAGAACCTATTAAATAAGCCAACAAAATCAATAAAACTTCGTTCATGTAGGTAATAATTGGGGGACAAAGATAATTAATTTACTAAGTTAATAATTTCTTAACCTAAAAACGAACTTAATTTATCGAAAATTGTATGGCAACCCAACCTGATTGCGCTAATGTTTGTTCATGTTTAAACCCATAACTCTTACACAATTCAATCATATCTGATTCATCGCTTAGCAAAAGGCCACTTAAAATTAATATCCCATTGGGTGCAATGATTTGTGGAAACAATAACATATTGGATTCTAAAATATGTCTGTTAATATTTGCAATCACTACATCATATTGTTGATTTGTGGCGATGGTATCTGACAATTGAATTTGTATATGGCTACAAGCATTCACGACAATATTTTCATTCGCATTTTCAATGCACCATGAATCGTTATCAACCCCTACAATATAAGTTGCTCCTAATTTTTCTGCTAAGATTGCTAGTATACCTGTTCCTGTTCCAAAGTCGAACACTTTTTTATTTTTGAAATCAATTGCCTCCATTAATTTCATAACAGAATAAGTAGTTCCATGATGCCCCGTTCCAAAACTCATTTTAGGAGTGATGATTAATTCATGTAACACATTTGGAATAGGTTCATGAAAAGCAGCTCTTACTCCTACAAATTCATCTACTTGCATTGGACTAAAATTAGACTCCCAATGAATATTCCAATTTTGTTTATCAATACTAGTTATTGTTGCTTCTAATTGAAAATTAGCTAACATATTGGTAAGCGACATACTACTAAACAAGCTTGTAGGTATATATGCTTTTAAGCAATCGGCTTCTTCCAAAAAACCATCGTATCCCAATTCAGCCAATTGTGCAATTAAAATTTCTGCTATTTCAGCAGACTGATTAACTAAAGAAATATTTACCTCTTGATACTGATCTGTCATAGAAATATTTTAAAATATCAATGGCCCAATTACGGGCCATTGAATACTCAAATTATATTTAAGAATTTATCCTTCGTTTTGAGGATTATTTTCTCTTGGTTTTTGTTCAGGTCTTGGCATTAAGGCCTTGCGACTTAACTTAAACTTACCAGTTTTAGGATCTAACCCAACTAACTTCACTTTAACCATATCACCTTCCTTGAACAATCCGTCCATTGATTCTAAACGACTCCAACTAATTTCGCTGATATGCAATAATCCTTGTTTTCCAGGCATGAATTCTACAAAAGCACCAAATTCTTTAATGCCTTTAACAGGGCCTTCGTAAACATCTCCAACTTCAGGGATAGCAGTGATACCTTTAATCCATCTTACTGCCTTATCTAAGCTTTCTTTTGATGCAGAGAATATACTGACTTCACCCATATTCCCAACTTCTTCAATATTTACTGTTGCTCCTGTTTCACGTTGAATTTCTTGAATAACTTTTCCACCTGGTCCTATTACAGCACCAATGAATTCCTTGTCTATGATTAACTTAATCATTCTTGGAGCATGTGGTTTCACCTCAGCCCTATGAGCAGGAATACACTCGTACATCGCATCCAAAATGTGCAATCTTCCGTTTCTTGCCTGAGCTAAAGCCGCTCTCATTACTTCCATGCTTAGGCCGTCTACTTTAATATCCATTTGAACACCACAGATGCCATCTTTGGTTCCAGTTACTTTAAAATCCATATCGCCTAAATGATCTTCATCACCAAGGATATCTGTTAAAACTGCATATTTACCATCTTCGCGTGTAATTAACCCCATTGCAACACCACTTATGTGTTTAGGAACTGGAACACCAGCATCCATTAAAGCTAGTGACCCTGCACATACAGTTGCCATAGAAGATGAACCATTGCTTTCTAAGATATCACTTACAATTCTAACTGTGTATGCGAACTCTGTAGAAGAGGGCATCATTTGCTTAAGAGAACGTTGTGCCAAATTACCATGACCTACTTCTCTTCTTCCTACTCCACGCATCATTTTCACTTCTCCTGTTGAGAATGGAGGGAAATTATAATGCAAGAAGAATTTAGAATATTCTGATTTTGCTGCTGTTTCTGCTAATAATTCATCCAATTTAGTTCCGAAAGTAACCGTAGTGAGTGATTGTGTTTCTCCACGAGTAAACAAAGCAGATCCGTGTGGAGTTGGAAGTGGTTCAACTTCCATTGCCAATGGTCTTACTTCGTCTAGCTTACGACCATCTAAACGAATACGATCGTCTAAAATCATATTTCTTACTACTTCCCACTTAAGGTCTTCATAGTATTTTTTGGCAAGTTTTTTTTGTAAGTCTGTTACATCTTCTGGTAAAGAAGCCATCAATTCATCCTTCAACAAACTATAAGCATCTGAACGCTCGTGTTTAGCAGAACCATTTTTAGAAATTTGATAAACACGATCTTTTGCAAAACTGTATACCAATTCTTTAATTTGTTCGTCTTGTTCAGGCTTTTTATAATCGCGTTTGCTAGTTACACCTGCTTTTTCTCTTAAATCTGCTTGTGCCTTAATTTGAATACGGATAGCATTGTGTGCAATTTCTAGGGCTTCTACTAAATCTTCCTCTGAACACTCTTTTGCTTCCCCTTCTACCATCATCAAATTCTTCTCTGTTGCTGCAATAATGAATTCGTATTCTGCATTTGCTAATTCAGAGCGAGTAGGGTTAATGATAATATTTCCGTTTATTTTAGCAATTCTTACTTCAGAAATGATCTCTTTTACTGGTATATCAGATACCGCTAAAGCAGCTGATGCAGCTAAACAAGCCAAAGAATCAGGCATAATTTCTGCATCACTTGAAATTAAAGTAACTAATACCTGAACGTCACAGAAATAATCTTCAGGAAATAAAGGTCTTAATGCTCTATCAATTAATCGACTTGTTAAGATTTCATAATCGTTTAAACGAGCTTCTCTTTTGAAAAATGATCCAGGAACCCTTCCAGCTGAAGCAAACTTTTCTTGATAGTCTACACTTAAAGGAAAAAAGTCTTGCCCTTCTTTTGGATCTTTATTTGCTACTACTGTAGCCATGATAATGCAGTTGCCTTGTTGAACAGTAATGGCTCCATCCGCTTGACGAGCTAATTTTCCTGTTCCTAAGGTTACCTGACGTTTTTCGTCGAGGTTAAATTGAACACTTATTGGTTGTGATAACATAGTTAAGATTAGATGTAGTGAAAAGCACAAGCATGCACCAATCACTGGTTTGAAAGTATAATTGAAAGATATATGTTAAAACAACTATTCCCAACTACAATAAAATGTAAGTTGGGAATGGTATTTATAACATGACTGAAGAATTATTTTCTCAGACCTAGTTTTTCAATTAATGCACGGTAACCGCTTAAGTTATGCTTTTGCATATAAGCCAATAAACGTTTACGCTGACCTACCATCATCATTAAACCACGCTGAGTAGAATGATCGTGTTTGTTTGCTTGTAAGTGCTTTGAAATATGCGCAATACGTTCAGTTAAGATAGCAACTTGCGCTTCAATAGAACCTGTGTTGCTTGCTTTTCCACCAAATTCAGCAAAAATGCTGGCTTTTCTTTCTGTAGTTAAATAAGGCATCTCTAAGTTTTTAAATAGACTCCGGAATTAGACTCTTTCTTTTTTTTCGCTGCAAAAGTACCAATTTTCTATAAAAAATACAAATAATATCCTTTTTTTTAGTCAAAGCAAGTAGATTGTATAATTTCAGCATAAAAATTTTATAAATCAATTTAAAATGCTTGAGTTATGCAGCATAAAAAATGATAATTTGTCTTATCTTCAATTTACTAATCAAACCCTTTAACAGCTTATGTTTGCTGTAACCATTTTAGGAAATAACTCTGCACTACCGGCTTATGATAGACATCCTAGTGCACAAATAGTTACCATTAGCGACGAATTACTGTTAATTGACTGCGGAGAAGGTACTCAAATGCAACTTTCTAGGTACAAAATTAAACGTGGTAAACTCAATCATATTTTTATTTCTCACCTTCATGGAGACCATTATTTTGGCTTGATTGGTTTAATTAGTAGTATGGCGCTTCTAAATAGAGAACAGCCGCTCCATTTATTTGCCCCTCCGGGATTAGAAGAAATCATTGCTTTACAATTAAAAGTTGCAGCTACTACCCTACCTTATGAGCTTATTTTCCATCCTTTAAATAAAGAAGAAATTATTTTAGATACTGCAAAATTTTCTGTTGAAACTTTTCATACCCAACATCGGATTCCTTGTTGGGGGTTTTTAATAAAAGAGAAAAAAGTACCCAGAAAAATTGACAAAGAAAAAGCCATCTTGAACAATATTCCAGCTGCATTTTACGCTTCTTTAAAAATGGGTTACGATTATACAGCCAAAGACGGAACAGTAATTTATAATGACCAGGTTACTTTTCCAAATGCTCCAATTAGGAGTTATGCTTATTGCGCAGATACAATATACGATGAGCGTTTAATTGAAATAGTCAATAGTGTAACCATGGTTTATCATGAGGCAACTTACTTAAATGGAATGGAAGAAAGAGCTGCTGCTAGATTCCACTCAACCACTACCCAAGCAGCAACAATTGCTTTAAAAGCTAATGTGGGAGGATTGCTTCTTGGGCATTTTAGCAGCAAATTTGAAGAGTTACATGATTACTTGAAAGAAGCTTCTGCGGTTTTCCCGAAAACCCAATTAGCCATTGAAGGAGTCACTTTTAGGCTTTGATATATTTTTAAATCTAGCAAATTCAATTTTTACTACTTCTTTGTTTAATTCATGTTTTACCTCTTACTGCCCAATATCAAAAGGAAATGGACAGTCTCAAAAAAATAATTCCTATAACTATAAAGGACACCAATCAGTTAAGTTCACTTGCACATTTGGCTTTTTATTATTCATTTAATGATTCTACAAATGCATTTAAATATGCGGATACTGTAATTAATTACGTTAACCAATTTCCATATAAGCAAGGAATTGCTGCTGCATTTAGAACGAAGGGCAACTACTTTATCATTAAAAGAGTAGCGCAGATGGCCCTCCCTTTTTTAAATCAAGAAGCTATTATGTGGCAACAATTAAAAAACCAAAAGAAATGGCTGCAAATTATACAATACAAGGGCAAGCGTATTCTTTGTTAGGAAATTTTGAAGAATCAGCTACAAACAAAATATGAGACACAAAAAAGAATTTACCATTTCTTTATTAAACAAGTCTGACTCAATTAAATCGTTGGCTATATCAAATCAATAATTAGCAATCAATCAAAGTCTCTTTAAAGTTTCTGTCCAAAAATTAGCTAATGCTGAATTACAATTAATTTCTGATAGCCGTTTATTGTATGATCAAAACAAACGACTCTTTCAGGCCAAACTAGACTCTAGTTCAAGAGAAGAAAAAATCAGAATGCTTGCAGAACAAAATAGAATTAAAGCTTTGGAAGTAAATAAAAAATAATCAAATAATTATCACCTTAATTAGTATTTGCTTTTTTGCTTTAGCCATCTACTTTATTTACAAACACAATAAAGCCATTCAGGATAGATTGTATCAGCAAAAATTAATAGATCAGCAAAAACATGCAGCAATAGAAGTAATATATGCAGAAGAAAAAGAAAGAAAGCGGATAGCTACTGACCTTCATGATGGTGTAAGACAATTAATGTCTGCTGCATATATGAATTTGCAAGCCTTAAAAAACGAGCTAACGTTATCCAACTTATCTGATTCAAGTTTATTAGAAAAATTTTTATCGCTTGTAAATGAAAGCTGCAAAGAAGTAAGACTAGTCAGTCACAATATGATGCCAAATGCATAACTGCTAAAAGGATTAGTGAATGCAGTACAAGAATTTATTACTCAAATTAATCAACAGAGTTTAAAAATCAATTAGCTACCGAAGGCCTTAAAGATGGCTTACCAACACATATAGAAGCTGTTTTATAAAGGGTTATTCAAGAAAGTGTTCAAAATATTATTAAACACGCTAATGCAACCCTCTTAGATATCTCCATAGTAAAATCAGCTGACGGCATAGACGTATTGATAGAAGACAATAGAATTGGATTTAATTTAAATGAATTGCCTCAGCGTAATGGCATTGGCTTATCTAATATAAAATCTAGAATTCAATATTTATTCCGTTAAAACTACGTACAGACGTAATGATGCCAGAAATGAATGGCTTAAAATTGGCAGAATTAGTAAGTATCACTTATCCTGATATTAAAATAATTGCGCTGAGTATGAATGGCGAAGGGGGTGATTGTTGATTAATTAATCAATAAAGCATCTATCAGTGGATATTTATTAAAACAAACTGGTGTAAACGAGTTGGTGCATGTAATACACAAAATTGCTGCAGGTGGGCAATATTTTCCTGATGCCATTTTAGATGTTTTAGCAAATCATTCAGCGAGTAAAAATGTATTACTAGCGGCACATTTGACGCGACGCGAAATTGAGGTTATCAGTATAATGGAAAAAGATTATTCTAATAAGCAAATTGCAGACACCCTAAATATTGACGTAAGAACAGTAGAAACACACCAAAAAAATATCTTCAGGAAAAATGGGCACCAACAATTTGCTTTTTCTAGTTAAATGGGCTTATGAGCACAAGCTGCTCAATTAATTAATAGGCTTTTATACTTTTTAAAATAGGAAACCCTTTAGATTCATTGATTACAATTGATAATTCTGTAGCTTGAATAGATTCTGGTAATTGAATGATTCTTTTATTCCCAATAGTAGTAATCGTTTCTTGGAATACTTGTTCGCCATTCAATGATAAGCTAATAACTGTAGAAGCTATTTTTTGTCCGTATTTCAAATCTTCTTCCAAAATAATCCCTTTAAATATAACTGGTTTTTTAAGCATATAATACCAAGTACTATTCTTTTTGGGATTATTCTTATCGGGACCAGCTTGATTTAAAGAAGCATTCTTTAACAGATTTACTTTTTCTATTGCATCGGTTTTATCCTTTAACCCTTTCAGTGCTGCTACATCATTTTCGTGAATAAGCCCTCTAGTATCTGGAGGCACGTTCAACAACAAATTAGCTCCACGCCCTACCGATTCAAGATAAATATTGAATAATTTTTCTGAAGATTTTACTTTGTCATTTTCGGAATCTCTATAAAACCAACCAGGGCGAATACTCACATCCACTTCGGCAGGAATATAATTTGCACCTCTATAATTTCCTTTTCCTAAAGTATCTTCAGGAGGTCCACCAAGACCACGCTTAAATCCAGCAGTATCCAATAAATTCCAATTGGTTTTTCCAGCATAACCACTTTCATTACCAACCCATCTTGCATCCGGACCAATATCACTAAAAATAATGGTTTGAGGGGATAGTTTACGTACTACTGTTTCAAAACGTTTCCAATCATATACCTGCAACTTTCCATTTGGCCCCTCTCCATTTGCACCATCCCACCACAACTCCCAAATAGGACCATATTGTTGGAATATTTCAGTCATCATATTCACAAATACATCATTGTATTTTTCTGTTCCGTAATCTGGATGATTTCTATCCCAAGGTGATAAATATACGCCAAACAAGAGCCCTGCTTTTTTACAAGAAGCAGAAAGTTCTGCTAGTATATCTCTTTTAAATCCACTTTCACGAACTGTATGCGTTGAATATTTACTGGGCCATAAACAAAAACCATCATGGTGTTTTGCGGTAATAATAATGCCTTTAGCACCAGATTCTTTGGCTACTCTGCACCACTGGTCGGTGTCTAGTTGTGTAGGATTGAAAACTTCGGTTTTTTCTTTTCCATCACCCCACTCTTTACCTGTAAAAGTATTGGGGCCAAAATGCATAAAAAAATAATAACTATTCTGATGCCATTTTAATTGTGCATTTGAAGGCAAAGGATTTTTAGTTTGTGCATTAGCAAACAAGACTAAAAAAATTAAATTTAATAATACAGTAATTCTCATTCTTTCCAGTTATTAGTCATCCATTTATAAAAATCTGCAAATTCATGTCTCCAATATTTTTCGCTGTGTTCTCCAATTTGGTTAACTACAGTTCTAACTTGTGATTGTTTTTTCTTTTGTAAGACAGAAGCCATTTTTTGTAATTCAGCTACTGCATTAGCTTCTTCTTTTGCCCCTGTATAAAGATAAAATCTAAGCATTTCCATTTCATCCCATTTTTCAGCATCTACATATACTTGAGGAGAAATCCAAAAAGAAGGAGAAAAAACGGCTGCCCCACCAAATACTGTTGGATGCTTTAACATTGCATACCAACTAATAAGCCCTCCCATACTGCTTCCTGCCAAATAATTATAATCTCGCCCCTTGCGAGTTCTATAATTTTTGTCAATATAAGGCTTTAAAGTTTGTGCTAAAAAATCTACATATTCGTTGCCTAATCCTTTTCCGTATTTAAAATGATCGTAAGGATTATACTCATTAATCCTTTTGTCTAACCCATTATCAATACCTACTACAATACAATCTTTTTGTAGTTTAGCTTGTAAACTATCTAAACATTCATCAACTCCCCACTCTTCAGCAAATGCAGTTTTTTCATTAAATAAATTTTGTCCGTCCTGCATATATAAAACCGGATAATTCTTTCCAGTGGTTTGATAGTTTTTGGGCAAGTATATCCAAATTCTTCTTTTCTTATTCAACTGAGGTATAAAGAAAGCAGTATCCATCAAACGAACTTGTGGACTAGCTGTATACGACTTCGGTTTTTCTGGATAGTCGTCCTTCCATCCGGCAATAGTAAATTCATTAGACTCTTCCTTGCTGACTTCAAGAATTCGTTCTGGAATATCTCTACCATCTGCTGTTGTTTCTAATTTATTAGCCCCTCTGGAAAATTTAAAAGCATAGGTTCCAGCAGCTAAATTGATTAGTACAATACTTTTCCTGCCTCCACTAAACGGCTTTAGTTTGTATTGTGGGTCTTGCGGATTCCAGTTATTAAATGTACCCGTTAAATAAATGTCTTCATTTGAACGAGTGGCTATATTGGTTACCACGAACCTTGCACTAAATTGTGCATTTATATGACCTACAAAAAAGAAACTAATTAAAATTAATACTCGATTCATCCTTTAAAATTACAAAAAAACAAGAGCCCTTCCTGCAA
This sequence comes from Sediminibacterium sp., assembly GCA_040403845.1. Lineage (GTDB taxonomy): Bacteria > Bacteroidota > Bacteroidia > Chitinophagales > Chitinophagaceae > Sediminibacterium. The sequence continues at coordinate 109,526 of JBBAJU010000001.1, read as the reverse complement.
AGGAAAGGCTCTATAAGTATAATTTTTATTTTATTAATCCAAGATTTCTACATCCTTAGGATAATTTGATTTATTAAAAACAAACAATGAATCAGCTATTTTAGCATTAAGGTTAATATTGCTTACTCCTAATTCGGTAATATTATTGCTTTTATCTACAATTGTAGCTTTAGCTAAAACACTGGTTTTTTTATTAAAAAACAAAGTTACTTTTTGGAAATTCTTCCTTTTATCTAAAGGAACCATTTCAATTTCATTGAAATTCCCTTTTGTATTGACTAATTTATAAGAAAAATCTTTGTCATAAGACCCCGCAAGTAATTTTTGAGGACTTAGGGTTTGGCTACTCTCTTCTACTGCAGACTTGGTAATGGTTTTTACCCCATCAAAATTGTACACATTTTTGCCATCACAAATAATTTCAGTTTTACCTTGTTTAAGTAGGTATTTATCTCCGCGCATGGAAAGCGATAAGGCTTTTGTACCATTCGCCTTTCCTTTACTAGTAAACGACTTTAAAGAAAAAGTGGCTGTAATCCCATTGGAAGATTTTACTTTAGAACCAAATGCATCAATTACTTTTTTGGCGGCTGGATCATTTTGGGCTTGCGTGAATAAAAAAGAACAAAATATAAAAATACTCGTGATGTATAGTTTCTGCATATTTGCTAATTAGGGTGCAAATATACGCTTTAGACTCATTTTAGGATATTCAGAACACTAAAGTTTCGGTAAAAAAAGCTTATTAACAGCTGAATAGTTTAGACCATTGAATCTAGAAACGATTGTAATTCTGTATCGGTTTTAAACAGTACTTCCCTTGCCTTACTTCCTTGATTTGGTCCTACAACCCCTGCAGCTTCTAACTGATCCATCAAACGTCCAGCCCTATTATATCCTAACTTCATCCTTCTTTGAATTAAGGAAGTTGACCCCATTTGACTACTTACAATCAACCTTGCTGCATCTTCAAATAAAGGATCTCGGTCATTTACATCAAAATGGCTACTGTCCATATCTTTTTCATCAACGTATTCTGGCAATAAAAAAGCTTGTGGATAACCTTTTTGGTCTCCTATGAATTCACAAACTGCGTCTACTTCAGGTGTGTCTACAAAAGCACATTGCAACCTGGTAATTTCTCCATTATAACTTACCAGCATATCCCCCTTCCCTATTAACTGTTCAGCCCCACCTGCATCTAAAATAGTTCTACTATCTATTTTACTAGATACTTTAAATGCAATACGAGCCGGGAAATTTGCTTTAATAGTTCCTGTAATAATATTCACAGAAGGTCTTTGCGTAGCAATAATTAAATGTATACCAATAGCCCTTGCTAACTGCGCTAGACGCGCAATTGGCATTTCTACTTCTTTACCAGCAGTCATGATTAAATCGGCAAATTCATCTACCACTAAAACAATAAAGGGTAGATATTGGTGTCCCTTTTCAGGATTCAACTTTCTAGCAGTGAATTTTTCGTTGTACTCTTTAATATTTCTACAACCAGCCTCCTTCAGCAAATCATATCGATTATCCATTTCAATGCACAGTGCATTTAATGTATAAACCACTTTTTTGGTATCAGTAATTATGGATTCTTCTTCACCTGGTAGCTTTGCTAAAAAATGTTTCTCAATTACACGATACAAACTCAGCTCAACTTTCTTAGGGTCAACTAAAACAAATTTTAATTGAGACGGATGTTTTTTATACAATAAAGAAACAAGAATTGCATTCAATCCAACAGATTTTCCTTGCCCTGTTGCACCAGCCATCAATAAGTGTGGCATTGTTGCTAGATCTACAATAAAATTATCATTGTCAATCTTTTTACCAATTGCAATGGGAAGTGAGAAAGTACTATTTTGGAACTTATCACTCGCCAACAATGTTTTCATGCTTACCACGGTTTTACGAACATTGGGTACTTCAATTCCAATCGTTCCTTTACCAGGAATAGGCGCAATAATCCGAATGCCCAAAGCTGCCAAGCTCAAGGCAATATCATCTTCAAGATTCTTGATTCGACTGATTCTTACACCAGGAGCTGGAACAATCTCATATAATGTAACAGTTGGCCCAACAGTTGCTGCAATACGCTGAATTGCAATATCATAGTTTTTTAAAGTTGCTATGATTTGATTTTTATGCGTTTCTAATTCAGCAGGGTCATGAACAATCTTCTCACTACCGTGAGTTTCTAACAAATCTAATCCAGGATATTTATAATTTTTTAAATCTAATGTAACATCGTATTTGCTAGCTAAACTACCAACTGTTGCAGCAATACCAGCAAGTATTTCCTCATCCACATCTTCAGGTGTTTCCTTTATTTCTAATTCTAACTCTGGTTCATTTTTATTATTCTTAACCGCGGGTATTTGCTCATCGGCTTCAATTGATGCTAATAATTCTTCTTCAGCTTCTTCCAATTCTTCCTCCAATTCTTCAGCTTCTTCCTCATCTATCAATACTTGCTCCTCCTTCTCAATAATATCAAATTCATTTAAAGGACTAGAAGGTGTTGATGGAGTATTGGGCATTATCACTGATACCCCGTTGTTATTACTCTTTAATTTATTCTTGTTTATAGGTAATCCGTTTTCATCAACAGCTGTTTCATTATTTTCGATAAGATCTTCTTCATCTATTAGAGCAATAGCTGACCCTGTTTCTTCTGGCATATCTGCAGCCAGATTTTTGGCCATTGGTTCACTATTATTTTCTGAAAATTTAAATTTCCAATCAGGCAGGCTGAATGCAGGATTGAAACGCCAAATAAAATAACTAAACAATGTGAGTAAGAGCAATGCACCTGTGCCAATTTTCCCTACCCATTTTTCGAACCAACCATTTAAATATTCACCAACTGCACCCCCCCATGAAAAAGGGGACCCCTTTGATAAAAAAGTACTCGCCATGCTAAATACAACTAATCCAATTAGCACATACTTGAAATTACGTACCAGTTTAAATACTTTTTTGCCAAATATTAGATTGACCCCTATCACAAAAAAAACGGTACAAAATAAAAAGGAAGCAATCCCAAATCCATTGTACCAGAGTGTATGAGAAATATATGCTCCTAAAACTCCTAATAAATTATTAACCTTGATATCATCTGTTGCAAAAATGCTTACTCCTAACTGATGTACTTTATCTTGATCTTCTTGCCAAGTAAATAAATAGGAAGTAAATGATATAAATAGAAAAACAGTAAGTAGCAAACAAATAGAACCAACGATTTTTTGGGTACGCTCATCTTTAACCACTTCAACAACTGATACATCTGCAGCTTTGTCTGGATTCAGTTCTTCAGGGTCCGGCGGTGGAGGCGTTTTCTTTTTTAAACTATTAGCCATATTTCAAATATACAATTTGAAAAGGCTTTAAATGGCAGTAGATACGCAATGTGCAAAAATGACGTAATCATGCTGCAGTTTTCCACTACCCTTTAAAACGGAAAACGGTATAAGCCAAAAATAACCAGCCTGATACTAACAAAAGTCCTCCAATTGGAGTAATAGCACCCAACCATTTAAACTGATTCAATTCAACAATAGAGAAGAAAGTAAGCAAATACAATGACCCTGAAAAAACAGCCATACCTGCTATAAATAATTTACCCGCAGTTAAAATGCCTGTTGCAGGAATATAGTTATATAAAATACCGGCAAATGCCAGTGCAAAAACATGGTAAAACTGATATTTTACTGCTGTTTCATAGGTATTAAGCGCTGCAGGGCTAGCATAATTCTTTAATCCATGCGCACCAAAAGCTCCCAATAAAACGGCAAGTGCCCCTAATATGGCAGCTGTAACTAAAAAGCCTTTATGCATAGGTTTGAATTTTTTTAATAAGTATTTTTAAATCAAGCTGATCTTCTGCTACTTTAATTTTTGCTTGTTGGTAAAAAGGAGTCCTTTCTGAAAGTTTATTTTGAAGAAAGGACTTCAGCTCATCTGAAGACAACTTGCTGATTAATGGACGATGATCCTTTTCATTCAAAAGTCTTTCAGTTAATTGTGTTATAGGCGTATCTAACCAAATAGTAATTCCTTGTTGATTCATCCATTCCACATTCTGATGGAAACAAGGAGTACCTCCACCTGTTGCTAAAACAAATGATTTTTTTTCTGCAAACCATCTGAGCAATTTAGCTTCTGTTTTACGAAATGCAGCTTCGCCCTCTTCTTCAAAAATTTCTGATATCGTTTTTTCTTCTACCGATTCAATTATATGATCTAAATCGTAGCCACTTGTTTTGAGTTTGGCAGATAAGCTTTTTTTCCAAAAACTTTTTCCGCTTCCCATCATTCCAAGTAAAAAAATTTTCATTATTTGAATGCATTATACCCTGTAATATCCATACCGGTAATCAACAAATGAATATCATGTGTTCCTTCGTAAGTAATTACACTTTCGAGGTTCATCATATGTCTCATGATACTGTACTCGCCTGTAATACCCATACCACCCAACATTTGACGTGCATCTCTCGCAATATTCGTTGCGATTTCACAACTATTTCGCTTGGCCATACTCACTTGTTGGGGAGTCGCTTTTCCTTCATTCATCAATACGCCTAATCTCCACACTAATAATTGACCTTTAGTGATTTCGGTAATCATTTCAGCCAACTTTTTTTGCTGCAACTGAAATCCACCAATTGGTCTATCAAATTGGACACGCTCCATGCTGTACCTTAAAGCAGTATCATAGCAATCCATTGCAGCACCTAAAGCGCCCCATGCAATACCATAACGCGCTTTAGTTAAACAACCTAAAGGCCCTTTCAATCCCTTTACATTTGGCAAAATATTCTCTTTGGGAACTTTTACATTATCAAATACCAATTCTCCTGTGGCACTTGCACGTAAACTCCATTTGCCATGAGTTGTAGGAGTAGTAAAACCCTCCATGCCTCTTTCAACAATTACTCCTTGAATTTCATTTTGCTCATTTCTAGCCCAAACTACCGCAACTGTAGCGAATGGGGCATTACTGATCCACATTTTAGCCCCATTTAAAATAACATAATCACCTGCATCTTTGATATTTGTTATCATACCTGCGGGATTACTGCCGTGGTCTGGCTCAGTCAATCCAAAACAACCCAACCACTCTCCAGAAGCAAGTTTAGGCAGATATTTATTTCGCTGCGCTTCGTTACCGTATGCATAAATTGGATGCATTACTAGACTTCCCTGAACAGAAGCTGTACTTCTTACTCCACTATCCCCTCTCTCTAATTCTTGCATCATCAAACCATAACTAATATAATCTAACCCACCTCCGCCATACTCGGCAGGTACTGTTGGTCCAAAACAGCCTAATTCTCCTAGCTGCTGAACTATTTGTTCAGGAAACTCAGCTCTTTGAGCGTAGTCTTCAATAATCGGAGAAATATCCTTTTTAACGTAGGCCCTTACGGTTTCTCTAATTAGTTTATGTTCTTCGCTAAGTAACTCATCTAATTGGAAATAATCTGGAGATTGGAATAAATCTGTTCTGGCAGCCATATTTATAATTTAAAACGAATGATTGTACAAAAGTACTATTAATCGGGGCTTAAAAAAAGATTATGCATAATAGAAATTGTTTGTTGGCTGAATTATTCTAAACAAAAATCCCCGACCTTAAAAAATCGGGGATTAAAAATGAGATTCATGAATGGTTATTGTCTTCTTCCACCCATTGCAGATTTGTTATTCTGTGGAATATCACGATTCATTTCTTCTAAATCAACAGGGCGTTCAGTTGGATCACCTATTAAATATTTAGCAAAATAGTCGCTCATACCCCAGAAAAAATACTCAGTCATATCGCCAAAACCATGTCTTTGCGTTGGCAACAATTTCATATCAAAACGTTTATTGGCTTTGATTAATGCATTTGCTACACGCATAGTATTGGCTGGATGCACATTATTGTCAATTTCACCATGGAATAACAATAATTTACCTTTTAAATTTTTTGCCAATTCTGGATTTTTATCAATGTTGTATTGAAAGGTAGTATCATTCTTTTCACTAATAATTTCTTTCACTCCATGGTGCTTTTCGCTCCACCATCTATTGTAAATAGCATTATCGTGATTTCCTGCAGATGACACAGCCACTTTAAAGAAATCGGGATAAACCAAAATGGCCGCTGTACTCATAAATCCTCCACCTGAGTGGCCATGAATCCCTACACGATTGATGTCTAAAAATTTATGCCGATCAGCTAATTGATCTGCAACTGCTTTTTTATCAGCTAAACCATAATCTCTTAAATTTCCATAACCATAATTATGGTACCATTTACTTCTGCTTGGATGTCCACCCCTATTTCCTAAAGTAATGACAACCATTCCCAATTGAGCCAAACGATCTGTTCTATCAAAGCCTCTGCTAAAGCTAGTATTAACTGCTTCTGTTTGAGGTCCAGGATAAACATACTGTACGATTGGATATTTTTTAGTGCTATCAAAATCAAATGGCTTGTACATCACACCATATAAATCGGTGATTCCATCATCTGCCTTGGCCTTGAAAATTTCAGGGAACTTATATCCAGCTGCCATTAAACTACTTAAATCGGCCGTTTCCAAATCCATGATTTTTCTTCCATCAGCTCCTAACAAAACTGATTTTGGAACAGTATTGACTCTTGAAAAATTATTCACCAGAAATTTTTTGTTATCGTCCATAGAAGCATTGTGATCAAAGTCTCCTGGATTTAACAATTTAAGTCCTGTACCATCAAAATTCACCCTGTAAGCATGTAAGTAGTATGGATTTTCGCCTTGCTCTTTTCCGTTTGCAGAGAAATATAGAACCCTTGCTTTCTCGTCAATTGCTAAAATATCTTCTGCATGCCATGCCCCTGAAGTGATTTGATTTTTTAGCTTTCCGTTTTCGTCATATAAATAAAAATGCCCCCATCCATCGTCTTCACTCCACTGAATTAATTCCTTACCCTCATTTACTAAACCAATTCTACGAATTTCAACATAGGTATTCATTTTTTCTTCAATCAATGTTTTAGCAGTTGCTGATTTAACGTCTACTAATCCGATATCAATCCTTTTCAAATCTCTGCTTGTTCTACTGAAATAGAATTTATCGGCGGTACCTAACCAAATACTAGCCCTTCCCTCATCATCTCTGCTGCTTACTTTTGAAGGCGCACTCCATACATTAACGGTTTGGTCTTTGTACATACCAGTGCTTATTTCTCTCATAGACTTGGTAGCCACTTCAAACATTCTCAAATGTTCAATAGGAGATTCTTTCTCTCCTGGCATCCAATACTTGTAGGTTTCTAAAGTAGGTCTAGGATCTGCAATACTATTGATCACCCATAAATCTTTTACTCTTCTGTTATCAGTAACATCTATTACAAAATATTTAGAATCTGGCGACCAAAGTATAAATGCCGGTCTTCTGATTCCTTTATTCTTTTCTTTATCTACATTGGTTTCACCATTACCATTATTATGATATCCAAAATTTTCAATACCATCCTTGGTTAATTGTGTTTCAACGATGGTAGAGTCTTTATCATTAACAAGCGCCTTTTTGTAATTGGCCCAGTCCATTGAATAAAGATTGTTGTTTTTACCAAAAATGACGATAGAACTATCAGGTGCAATACTTGCCCAGATTGGTTTTCGCTTGGTTTTGACTGGATCCGTAATTTCGACTAGGTCTCCATTTAAAATATTATATTCAAAATAAAATACTTTCTTCTCCATAACTGGAGGAGTACCTTTTTTTGCAGCAGTATCCTTTTTGGGAACGTCTTTAGTTGTTTTCACCTCAAAACTGATCCAGTTTTCGTCTCGGATAAACTTCATACTATCAATATTCAAATGCTGTGCATCCATTGGATCATCAGTAATTCGAGTAAGTTTGGCAGCTAGTAAAGCATTGTCGAATAATTGCTTTTTTTCGCCTTTAGCTGCATCTACGATGTACCATTTTTTCCCTTCGGTGGTTTCATACATATACCAAAAACGGTCAGATTTTTTTAACCAATGAGGATCTACTCCTAAGCTAAAAACCATTTTCTGCACCTTATTGGGTGAAAAACGAGCAGCCAATTCATAGTTGGCTTTAGTTACAGGGGTTTGCTGAGCCGTTATTGAATAACTGATCATTAATAACAAAAACAATTGAATGAATCTCATGGCCATATAAATTTTGGTTGCTCAAAATAAAGGTTTAAGGCTTTGGCTGCGAACCTTTTATCAAAAAAATCGGTAGATAGCTTTACTTTGCGGTAAAATTTAGTTTATGCTGCCTGTTTTTGAATCTACACTAGCGTTTTCATTAGCATTAGACAAAAATGATTCTTTGCATCATTTTAGAAATGAATTTTATTTTCCACAACATCAAGGTCAAAACGCTATTTATTTCTGCGGTAATTCATTAGGACTCCAGCCTAAATCGATTGCAGCAGCCATTGATACCGAACTAACTACTTGGAAAGAGATTGCAGTAGGCGGCTATTTTAATGGAACTAATCCATGGTTATATTATCAGGAATACTTAAAAGCTCCACTTGCAAAATTGGTTGGTGCAAACATATCAGAAATTAGTGTAATGAATGCATTAACGGTGAATTTGCATTTATTAATGTTAAGTTTTTACAAGCCTTCGAATACTCGTTTTAAAATCATGATGGAAGCAGGTGCTTTCCCTTCCGATCAATACGCCGTTGAAACGCTTGTAAAACACTTTGGGCTTGACCCAGCAATTGCTATTGTAGAAATTAGTCCATTGGAAGACAGTAAAACACTAACAACAGAACAAATTGTTCAAGCCATTCAGAAAGAGGGGGATGCTTTAGCGATGGTTATGTTTGGGGGCATTAATTACTATACGGGTCAGTTTTTTGACTTAAAAACAATCACTTCGGCTGCCCATCAAGCAGGCGCTGTTGCTGCTTTTGACCTTGCTCATGTTACGGGGAATATTCCATTACAATTACATGACTGGGGGGTAGACTTTGCAGCCTGGTGTAGTTACAAATATTTAAATGCAGGGCCTGGAGCGGCAGGTGGATTTTATATCCACGAAAAGCATGCATCAAATATAGAGATGCCCCGATTAGCTGGATGGTGGGGCAATGATGAAAAAGAACGATTTAAAATGGAGAAAGGCTTTATTCCTAAACGGGATGCAAGTGGTTGGAATATTAGTACTGCACAAGTATTTAATATGGTAGGTTTAAAAGCTTCTTTGGAAATTATCGATAAAGCCGGGATTGAATCTTTAAGAAAAAAAAGCATCCTTTTAACAGGCTATCTTGAATATTTATTAAGTCAATTAAATAATGTCTCTTTTGAGATTATAACCCCTTCGAATATTGAAGAAAGAGGGGCTCAATTGTCGTTGTACTTTACCGCTAAAGCAAAGGAAATACATTCTAAATTAATAGAAAATGGAGTAATTGTAGACTATAGAGAACCTGGTGTTATAAGAGTGGCTCCTGCCCCATTGTATTGCAGTTTTGAAGATGTGTATCGTTTTTATGAAATTCTAAAACACAACTTCTAACAATGAATCATAGCATCAGTTATTTAGCATTAGGCGATTCTTATACCATTGGAGAATCTGTTCCGTTGCACGAATCTTTTCCTTACTTAACAACCCAATTGATTCGAAAACAAAAAATTACCATTCATGCACCTGAAATAATTGCAAAAACAGGTTGGACAAGCTCCGAATTGGCCGAACAATTATTAAAGACCGAATTAAATACGCACTATGATTTTATTAGTTTATTAATTGGAGTAAACAACCAATACAGGCATTTATCCCTTAATGATTTTAGAAGTGATTTTGAATACCTGCTTAAAAAATCTATTCATTTATCCAATGGCAAACCGCAAAATGTAATCATATTATCGATACCTGATTGGGGATGCACCCCTTTTGCTACTGAAAAAAACCCAGGATCAATTGCTGTTGAGATTGACTCCTTTAACCATATTTGTGCACAGTTTGCTAAGGATTATCATACGCAGTTCATTGATATTACAACAGCAACAAGAGCATTAAAGGACCATCCTTCTGCACTTGCTGCTGATCAATTACATTATTCTGGTGAAACACATCTGCTTTGGGCAAATAAAGTTGCAAATAAGATAATGGAATTAAGTAAGTAAATTAATTTATTGATTTTGTTTGGCATCTGCTTTCATTTTTTCATTAGCAGTAATCACAAAATGTACTCTTCGATTTAATGCCCTATTTTCATCGCTGGTATTCTCCATCTTAGGTTGGCTTTCACCATACCACTTTGTAGTAATTCTACTTGATGAAATTCCAGTTGCGCGTAAAGCAGCAGCCACCGCATTAGCTCTTCGTTCTGATAAAGACAAATTATAATTTGCTGCCCCCGTATTATCCGTATGCCCTTCTATTAAAATATTGGTATCTGGATATTCAGTAAATACATTATGCAATTTGTTTAGCGCTAACTGTGCATTGCTATTGATATTGTATTGATTATTGGCAAAATAAACGCCTGCTTGAGATCCGTCTGGATTTTTTTCATCAAAAGTGACATTAATGCCTTCACCTACTCGCTCTACAGTTGCTCCTGGTATAGCAGTTTTAATTTCTTCCGCTTGTTTATCCATTTTATTACCAATTACTCCGCCAATGACTGCGCCGCTGGTAGCACCAACTGCTACTC
>JBBAJU010000001.1:51357-98727 GCA_040403845.1 Sediminibacterium sp. | reverse complement strand
TTATTACCAATTACTCCGCCAATGACTGCGCCGCTGGTAGCACCAACTGCTACTCCTCTTTGCTGATTTGTTGATTTTTTAATTGTCTCGCATCCATTAATAATGAACGTAGCAAAAGCAATTAGAATAAATTTAAACATTGAAATTTTCATAATGGTGAAGTTGATTGATTCTAACCAAACCATTATTACATAACAATTGTAATAAATTACATCATTTGCAGGTAACCGGCCATTTCTGATTGATACGCTTTAGCTGCTAATGCAGCCTGATTGGCAAAGTCTTCTCCTTCGGATGCAAAAATAATTGCCCTACTAGCATTCACCAGTAAGCCTACAGATTTATTCAATCCATATCTGCTTACCTCTTTCAAACTACCCCCTTGCGCTCCTACTCCTGGAACCAAAAGAAAGTGTTCTGGAATAATATTTCTTATACTTTCCAACTCAGCTGCCTGAGTTGCGCCTACTACAAACATTAAATTTTCTTTGCTCCCCCATTCAGCAACTCTTGCTAATACATGTTCATACAATCTTTTTTCTGAAGCCCCTTGGGTGATATGCGGAACCATTGTTAATGACTCATCGTACTCTTCTAATAATAATTGCTGAAAATCGTTGCTTCCAACATTAGAAGTTAGTCCTAATACGATGGTTACTTTATCAGTATATTCTAAAAAAGGTCGAATACTATCTTCTCCCATGTAAGGCGCAACAGTAATTGCGTCAAAATTAAGTGCTTCAAAAAATGCCTTTGCATATTGTGAGGAAGTATTGCCGATATCACCTCTTTTGGCATCGGCAATGGTAAAATGTGTTTGGGGGATATAATCCAGCGTTTCTTTCATGATTTCCCAACCTTTCAACCCTAGTGCTTCATAGAACGCTGTGTTTATTTTATAACTCACACAATAAGGTAATGTTGCATCTATAATTGCTTTATTGAATGCAAGCACCCCATCAGGATTCCCTTTTAAATGGGCCGGTAATTTAGTGATATCAGAATCCAATCCTACACATAAATAAGATTGTTTCAATAAAATTTGCTCAGTTAATGAAGTTGCGGTCATGCTACGAATTTAGTGGTTCTTTTGCAATTGAATGAATGAAGCTATATTTGAAGCCTAACAATTCTTCCATGGAAAAAGAAACAATGTATTACGGCACTTATTTGCATTTAGATAAAATTATTGAAAGTCAGTATCCGGTTAGCTTTGAAAACGACAATGAACCAGCCCACGACGAAATGCTTTTCATTATTATCCATCAGGCATATGAGCTCTGGTTTAAGCAAATTTTATTTGAGCTAGACTATTGCATGGGTATTTTTCAAAAAGAAAAAATCAATGATAATTCTGAAGACCTGAACTTGGTTAGACATCGATTTAAGCGGATTATTAAAATATTAGAATTATTAAACCAACAGGTGAATATTTTAGATACAATGACTCCAATGGACTTCCTTGCATTCAGAAACTTATTAACCCCTTCTTCTGGTTTTCAAAGCAAGCAATTTAGATTGATTGAGGCTAAACTAGGATTAGAGATTGATAAAAGACACCAAAAGGATTATTATAAACGTACCAACGAAGGTGGTTTTACTCAACCAGACTATCAGCATATTAATCAAACTGAAGAAAATAAACATTTATTACAATTGGTGAATGATTGGTTGGAAAGAATGCCTTTTTTTGACGCTACTTATTGGGAGGGTGTTGAAGTAGATAATGCAATTAATCATCCATTCTGGAAAGCATATAAATCCATTTATTGTGATGGATTATCTGAAAGAGAGCAATCCAAACAAATTGATTTTGATGCAGTTTTTTTTCAGCACTTTACTGCCGAGATGACTCCAGAAAAAAAACAATCTCTTGCCTGTAGTTTTAGCCCAGCCGCACTGAGGGCTGCATTATTTATTATGCTTTACAGAGACTTTCCTGTTTTTCAAACCTCCTACCAAATATTGGATTCATTAATTGAAATAGATCATTTGATGAGCAATTGGCGTCACAAGCACTTAATTATGGTTAGAAGAATGATTGGGATGCGAGTTGGTACAGGAAATACTTCTGGTGCCGGATACCTTGAAGGTGCATTAAATAAGCATTATGTGTACAGAGACTTGTCTGGTCTCTCAACATATTTAATTCAAAGAAGTAAACTACCAAAATTACCGGAGCGCCTTATTCAGTTTTTGGGATTTAATCTTTAATGTTTATCCGCGCATTTTTTGTGCTACAATAATCATTCGAGGCGATATTTTAACGTCATACTCACCCAACTGGTAGTTTCCAAATACTTCTACAATTTGCATATGTTGGTAGCTAAGCATATCATTGAAATCGCCTAGAGAAAACTTGGCAACTCTTTCTGTATATAAATGCCGAGGGGCGGAATGTTCTTGATCTGTGATTTGTATTTGTTTAAAAAAATGTTCCTCGGTATGCCATTTACTAATGTGAAATTTTATGTCATCTACGGCTGTAGTGACTATAGGTTCTAGTTGCGATTCTACAAAATGAACATTTAAATAGTCAATTACCAAAATACCTCCTGGCTTAATGCTATCTGACATCATTCTAATTGCATTATCGTGTTCTCTTCTTGTTTTAAAATAACCAAAACTGGTGAAAAAATTAAAAGCATAATCAAAATAATTAATACGAAAAACCCTCCTCATATCATGTTGATAAAAATGAAGAGCGTCTGACTCTGCTAATTTTGCTTCTTTGATAGAAGCTTCAGACAAATCAATTCCTGTTATGTCAAATCCCATATCAGCCAATACCATACTATGTCTACCTTTTCCACAGGCTATATCTAACATCCTCATGCCCACTGTAGGCTTTAAATGAACAATCAATTTTTTTATGAACTGTTCTGCCTCTTTTTCGTCTCTATGCTGGTATAATAAATGATAGTAAGGAGAATTAAACCAATCCGTAAACCAAGCTTTGTCTATCATATTAATGTTTCAAATACAAAGTTACGTTACCAAATCATACAAAAAATTTGAATTATATTCGCCGCCGTTTAAGAGAACATTATGGCATTAATAAAAAGTATATCAGGAATTAGAGGCACTATTGGAGGAAAACCAGGCGATACGTTGAGCCCTGTAGACATTGTGAGATTTACCGCAGCATATGGAACTTTGTTAAAACAAGCAAATAGCTTGAATAAGAAAGTGGTGATAGGACGCGATGGAAGAATTAGTGGCGCTATGGTTCAGTCATTAGTAGTGAATACGTTACTATCAATGGGTTTAGATGTAATTGACTTGGGTTTAAGTACTACTCCAACTGTAGAAATGGCTGTAGTAACAGAAGCTGCAGTAGGAGGTATCATTTTAACCGCAAGCCATAATCCCAAAGAATGGAATGCATTAAAATTGTTGAACGAAAAAGGTGAATTTATAAGTGGAGCAGATGGTACTAAACTATTAGAAATTGCTGCTCAAGAAGATTTTCAATTTGTAACTGTTGACCATTTAGGTCAGGTAATTGCTGGAGAAAATTTATTGGAAAAGCATATTGAGGCTTGTGTGAATTACCCCTTAGTAGACAAAGCTGCTATTGAAGCTGCAAACTTTTCTATTGTAATTGATGCCATCAATAGCACAGGAGCAATTGCTGTACCTGCATTATTGAATGCACTAGGCGTAAAAAAATATACTGTCTTAAATGCTGAAGTAAATGGACATTTTGCGCATAATCCAGAACCGCTACCAGAAAATTTAAGAGACCTTTGCAATGAAGTAAACAAACAAAAAGCCAGCATGGGTATTGCAGTTGACCCTGATGTTGATCGATTATGTTTTGTATGTGAAGATGGTAGCTTATTTGGCGAGGAATATACACTTGTTGCCGTTGCAGACTATGTTTTACAACATCGAATAGGAAACACAGTAAGCAATATGAGTAGTACTCGTGCTTTAAAAGATATTACAATTAAGCATGGTGGTAATTATTATGCTAGTGCTGTTGGAGAAGTTAATGTAGTTGCTAAAATGAAGGAAGTAAATGCAGTAATTGGTGGTGAAGGCAATGGTGGAATCATTGTACCTGACTTGCATTATGGTAGAGACGCTTTAATTGGTATAGCTTTATTTTTAACCCATTTAGCAAAAGAAAAAAAATCTATCAAACAACTTAGAAGCAACTACCCAGATTACTTTATCAGCAAAAATAAAATTGAACTAATGCCTGGTGTAGATCTCAAAAAAATATTTGAGCATATTCAAAAAAAATATCAAAAGAATCCGATTAATACGGAGGATGGATTAAAGATAGAATTTGACAATGACTGGGTTCATTTAAGAAGCAGTAACACTGAGCCAATCATTCGCATATATGCAGAAAGCAATAGTGAAACGGTGGCAGCAAATATTGCAAAAAGACTAATGGGTGATATTAAAGAAGCAGCAGATTTAAATTAATCATTTATCAATCGTTTTTATGGAAAGAATCTATCTAGACAATGCAGCAACTACTTCTCTAGATCCTGCAGTATTAGAAGCCATGATGCCTTATTTAACTAAGCACTTTGGCAACCCCTCTTCAATTTATTCCTATGGTAGAGAATCTAGAATGGCGATTGAAAATGCTAGAAAGTCTGTTGCGAAAATTTTAAATGCTCACCCGGCTGAAATCTTCTTTACTAGCGGAGGAACAGAAAGCAGTAATATGGCTATTACTGCATCGGTAAGAGACCTTGGATGCAAGCATATCATTAGTTCGCCTATTGAACATCATGCCACTAGTCATACGGTGGAATATTTATACCAAAACGGGGAAGCTGCATTGAGTTATGTTAAGCTTTTACCAAACGGCCATATCGATTTGAATGATTTGGAAAATTTGCTAGTTGAAAGCGAAGAAAAATGTTTGGTTACTTTAATGCATGCCAACAACGAAATAGGTAATATGTTGGATATTCATGCAGTGGGCGAGCTTTGTAAAAAACACAATGCTATTTTCCATTCTGATACCGTCCAAACAGTTGGTCACTTTCCATTTGATTTAAGAAATACTCCAGTTCATTTTATTACTGGAGCAGGCCATAAATTTCATGGTCCTAAGGGTGTTGGTATGTTGTATATTAATGAAAACGTGAAGATCAAGCCTTTTGTTCATGGGGGCAGTCAAGAAAGAAATATGCGTGCGGGTACAGAAAACGTTTATGGCATCATAGGTTTTGCTAAAGCACTTGAATTGGCCACTACAAATTACGAAAGCGACAGTGCCTACATCACTGAGTTGAAGTTGTATATGATGGAACAGCTTCAAAAAAATATTAAAGGAATTGCTTTTAATGGAGATCCAATAGGCCAATCTTTATACGCTGTTTTAAGCGTTAGTTTCCCTAAAACAGAAAAAAGCGAAATGATACTTTTTAATCTAGATATTAATCATATTTGCGCAAGTGGTGGTAGTGCCTGCACCAGCGGGGCAGACCAAGGTTCTCACGTCATTAGAGCAATCAACAACAATCCGAATCAGGTTACTGTTAGATTTAGCTTTAGTAAACACAATTCCAAGGCAGAAATAGATGCTGTTGTTGAGAAATTAAAAGAACTGATTTAGAGGTCTTCCTCTTCCGTTCCAAAATTTTCAAAGTTCATCATACTGCCCATTAAATCATTGAAGCTGAGTTTGCCATCTACTGATTTCTTACTGATCATAGAATAAGCTGCCAACCCATGTAATACAAATTCCATCAACAATGCATTTTCGTTTGCATTGGCATGAGGATAATATTTTTTAACCAAAGCATATAAACCATCTATTTGGTATAGGGTTTCAATTTTAGTAGCATCTTTCATGTCTAACAGCAATTCAATATGATTGCCTACGTCGAACCAACGAGTTATGGTTGTATAAGGACTCTCGTTTGCTCCATTTTCTTCTACTGACTTTTTACCAGTATTTCTTTTCTTTTTTGCTTGCTCAGGATTTGGGAAATATTGAACAAATAAATTCCGAACCGATTTGTCTATTAAGTTCACCGCAACCTGATAGGGCCCTTCTTGTTCTCCTTCATAAACTAATTCAATTTTCCCTGTAATAGCCGGTATAATGCCATTTAAATCACTAATCCAAACCTGTGTATTGGCTTCATTGTGGATGATGGCACGTCTTTCGGCACTGCTCACCGCATTCTCTAATGCAGCAATAGTTAGCCTTGCACTAACTCCGCTTTTTCTATCAACATATTCATTTGACCTAGCTTCAAATGCCACTTGTTCAATGATGCGTTTTACTAAATCACTTATATTGACGCTTTCTTTTTGTGCAGGTAAAATATTAGCTTCTTGCTCTGTAATAGCCAATGAGGTTTCAATATTTTTAGGATAGTGAGTAAGAATTTGACTTTCAATACGGTCTTTTAATGGAGTAACAATACTTCCTCTATTGGTATAATCTTCTGGATTTGCAGTGAATACAAATAAAATATCTAAAGGCATTCTTAATTTAAAGCCCCTTATTTGAATATCTCCTTCTTGTAAAATATTAAACAATGCTACTTGAATTCTTGCTTGTAAATCGGGTAATTCATTAATCACAAAAATCCCTCTATTGCTTCTTGGGATAATTCCGTAATGAATGACTTTTTCATCTGAAAAACTCAGCTTTAAATTAGCAGCTTTAATGGGATCAATGTCTCCAATTAAGTCGGCAACACTCACATCTGGCGTAGCTAACTTTTCTCCATAACGGGCAGTACGATGAACCCATTCAATAGGTGTTTCATCTCCTTTTTCTGCAATCAAGTCATGGGCATACCTACTCAACGGTTTGAATGGATCATCATTCACTTCAGAACCAGCAATAACAGGGATGTATTCATCTAATAGATCAATCATTTGCCTGGCCATTCTAGTTTTTGCTTGGCCTCTCAATCCAAGGAACAAAATATTATGCTGACTAAGTATAGCCCTTTCTGTATCAGGTATAACAGTATCTTCATAACCTATTATACCAACAAAAGGATTTTCTTTTTCTTGAATGGTTTTAATTAGGTTATTCCTAACTTCTTCTTTAACCGATTTGGATTGATATCCACTTGCTTTAAGTTGACCTAAATTATATATAGTATCGTATTGAACTTTCTTTACTTTTTTCATTTTAATAAACTGTTTTTCTTTTTCCACTTTCAAAATCTTTGAATATAAATGCACCTAATTTATCCAAGGAAGCAAAGTAAGCTTTGCCATTATTCATTTCGGTAAATTCCTGTACAAATTGCTGCAGATAAGGATCTGATGCAATCATAAATGTGGTGATCGGTATCTTTAGTTTTTTACACTGCGCCGCTAAATTGATACAACGATTCACTACTTTTCTGTCTAACCCAAAACTATTTTTATAATACTGTTTACCAATTTTTAAACAAGTAGGCTTACCATCTGTGATCATAAATATTTGCTTGTTTGGATTCTTTCGTCTTCTTAGTAAATCCATGGCCAATTCTAGCCCTGCAACCGTATTTGTATGATAGGGTCCAACTTTTAAATAAGTAAGGTCTTTCATTTCAATACTCCATGCATCATTTCCAAACACTACTATATCGATGGTGTCTTTTGGATACTTAGTCGTAATCAATTCACATAAAGCCATGGCCACTTTCTTTGCGGGAGTTATTCTATCTTCCCCATACAATATCATGGAATGTGAAATATCAATCATTAACACAGTAGATGTTTGTGTTTTGAAATCTGCTTCTCTAATTTGCAAATCATCTTCGTGCATCGAGAATGCTTCTACCCCCCTATTGATTTGTGCATTTCTTATACTCTCTGTAAAATCGATCTGCTCTAACATATCCCCAAACTGAAATGGCCTTGTATCAGAATTAACTTCATCGCCTTGCCCTGGCTTAAATGTTTGATGGCTGCCTTTTCCTGCTTTTTTGAGTTTGCCAAAAATTTCTTCTAAACTTTTTTTGCGGATGGTCTGCTCAGATTTTCCAGTGATACTAAAGTCTCCATTTGCTGGATCTTCTTTTAAATACCCATTCTGCTTAAGGTCTTCAATAAAGTCGCCCATACCATAATCTTTATCCGTAAAATGGTATTGCTTATCTAACTCATTCATCCAACTCAGCGATTCTGATGCATCACCACTTGTATAAGTAAGCAATTGCATAAATATATCGAGCAATTGTTCAAACTTAGACTTCCCAGTATTATCAGGATTAAATGAAAAAAATTGGTGCCCAATCATATACAATACTAACAGTATTCAGACTATTAAGTTCAAAAAAAAATCGCCCCGAAAACTCGGGACGATTCAATATACTCTTTTTTAAAACTATTTACTGCTGTCTCTCGGAGCCATTAACTTACCTGGGATTTGAATGGCTGGGTTGTAAACAGACTTCATTCTATCAAAGCCCTCCATATATCCTTCTGCAATTCTTTTCTCATCTTCCATTAATTCGACTTTTTTGCCTGATAAAGAATTATAATATTTGATTTGCTGTTGCAAATCTTTACTAACTGATTTAGAAACTTTATCAATCAACGCTTTGTCCTCCGCCATATAACAAGCTTCCAAGAACATCAATGAATTTCTGTTGTGCATATTACCACGGCTAACCATGCCATAAGGAAAGTTTTCTTCATCCATTAACTGATCCACTTTCTGCAATACTTTTCTAGCATCTTCTTTTCTGCCTTTAGCGGCAAGATCTATTGCCAATTCTGTATAAGCAGTTCTAATGCTATTTAAATGTCTTCTGTTTTCTTCATCAAAATAAACCCCTTTTACATTGGCATTTCCTGCTGCAAATACATTCATGGCTTTAGTCATCATCCAATCGGTATTTACTTTAGAGCCTTGAACAGGTACTAATCTATGGCTAAGACCATCTCTGCGTAAGAATTCATCAAATCCTAAATCTACTTGAGGATTAGTGAAATAAATAGGACGATTCCATTTATTTGCAGCAATAATATTTAAGACTGCCATATCATTTTTCATCATAGAACCTTTTGGTAACTCAAAACGAAGTTCTGCCACTACACTATCATTGGCATTAACTGTTTTGTTGGCCAATACCTGAGCTTTATCTACTGGAACAGAGAACTTTCTTACGGGGAAAGTACTCAATGCTTCCCCATTTCCCCTGTCTTCCATATTGATTGGATCGTCACTTCCTACATAATTTTTCATCAAATCATATAAGTCATAATAACGGTCTTCTGGAATATTTGGCTTAGGACGATACAATGCATAGTCTCTTTTTCCTCCCTCAATTTGTTCTGCAGACCAGATTACATCTATGGGAGCACTTTCATTTACCTTGTATCGCATTTCATTGATGTACCAATCTATACCCAATAAACTATAGTTAATTACTCGAATATCCGGTCTAATACCTTCCACTTCTTGTGCATACCATAAAGGGTATGTATCATTGTCTCCAAAAGTGAATAAGATTGCATTAGGAGCGCAGCTTTCTAAATAATCTTTCGCTAAGTCTCTTGCCAATACTTTCTTACTTCTATCATGGTCGTCCCATTCTTGCTGCGCCATTAATCCTGGCACTGCCAGCAAACAAACTACCGTAGCTAAACCAGCAGCGACATTTGGTTTCATTTTTTGCTCTAAGAATGAAATAACGCTCATTACTCCTAAGCCAATCCAAACGGCAAATGCATAGAAGCTTCCAACATAAGCATAATCACGCTCACGTGGCTGGTTACCTGCTTGATTTAAGTACAATACAATGGCAAACCCAGTAAAGAAAAACATTAATAAATTAGTAAAAGCATCATCACCTCTTTTTCTGCGGTGGTAAACAAAACCTAGAATACCAAGAATCAAAGGCAATGCAAATAACTTATTGTTGGCTTTGTTGTTTTTTAAAGAATCCGGTAATTGAGATTGATCTCCATAAATCCATTTGTCAATAAATGAGATACCGGTGATCCAATTACCATCTCTTACATTACCAGTATATACTCCTTGAAGATCATTTTGCTTACCAGAAAAATTCCACATAAAATAGCGGAAATACATCCAATAAACCTGATAGCCAACAAAAAATTTAACGTTGTCTACCTGATTAGGGGCGCGCTCGTATGTGCCGTCTTTTAATTTTGGAATATTTAAATATGCAGAGTAATAATAAGCATGATATTGATCATCACTTGCATCCCAAACCCTAGGGAACAACATTTTATCTTCGGGATTATACACGTATTTTTTATCCTGACCTACTTCAATGTATTTATCACGAGCTTTTTGATAGCGCATACCTGTATTCTTCAAATCAACCGGTTGTGCAGTAAATTTTTGACCATACAACAATGGGAAATCGCCGTATTGCTCACGTCCTAAGTATCCTACTAAACTCATTGGATTATCCACATTGTACATATCCACAGAGGGATTTGCACTACTTCTAATCATAGTAGTTAAATAAGTACTGTAGCCGATAAACATAAAGCTGACACACCAGATTGAAAGCGTTAAATAAGGCCAAGCTTTCTTAGCAGCTACTTTTAACCCATACCATAATAATCCTGCAACCAAAACAAAGAATAGCGTGAACCCGCTAAAGAAAGGCATTCCAGCTCCATTCACCATCCATCTGTCAAATGAACCAGCCAATTTGATTGAATACTGAATAACTCCTACTTGAACAACTCCTGTAATTACACATCCAATGACAAAAAATATATAAATACCACCATAATATTCTTTTTTAGCTGAAGTCCATTTTTCGATAAGAAATAACAAGCCAACTCCAACAATGGTAGCCAATATCATTAGTCCACCAATTGTTCCATCCATCGGAACATTGTCAGTGGCTTCAGCTGCTGCTCCTACCAAAGCGGCAATAAAGGCCAAGCCGCCACCAACTGATACAATCTTAATGAACCAAGAACGAATTAATGCATAATTGAAATTTGCTCTTTTTCTGAAATAATATACCATCACAATCGCTGGGATGGTTAATAGGTTCAACAAGTGAACACCAATTGACAATCCCATCATAAAGAAGATAAAAACAATCCAGCGGTCTGCCCCAGGTTCATCTGCATGGTTTTCCCATTTCAAAATTGCCCAAAACACAATAGCGGTAAAGAAAGAAGATAAGGCGTACACTTCTCCCTCTACAGCGCTGTACCAAAATGAATCGCTAAAAGTATATGCCAAAGCACCCACTACACCGGCTCCCATTACACTCCATATTTGATAACTAGTGGGTGTATCAGTTGTTTTGATATTGATAATTCTGCGAGCAAAATGGGTAATTGTCCAAAACAAAAACAAAATAGTAAATGCGCTTGCAATAGCACTCATCATATTTACTGCTTTTGCTGCACTCATTGGATCATCACCAAACAAAATGATAAAAATCCTGCCAAGGATTACAAATAATGGGGCTCCTGGTGGATGGGGAATTTGTAGCTTAAAGCAACTACTTACAAACTCACCACAATCCCATAAGCTTCCACCCGCTTCGGCAGTAAGGGCATACACAACACTGGCAACAATGAAAACCAGCCAGCCCGTAATGTTGTTAATCTTGTTAAACTGCATATCTGTTTTGGTTTTTAAAGACTGGCAAACATAGTTGATTATAGGTAAAATTTGAAATAGTTGAGGCTGTTTAAACCATTTTAAGAAAGTTTTTACAGGTATACCCGTTTAATCAATTACATGCCAGATAACTACAAACTGTAATGATGCATGATTTTTGGGTTTGCTGTATTAACTTTGCAGCCGAATGAACCAAAAGCAATCAGTCGCATTTCATACATTAGGTTGTAAACTCAATTTTTCTGAAACTTCTACCCTTTCCAGAATAATGGAAAAAGAAGGTTTTGAAAAAAGGGATTTTAATGACTTGGCAGATGTGTATGTTATCAACACCTGCTCGGTTACGGATAATGCTGATAAGGAATGTAGACAAATTGTAAGACGAATTCAACGAAAATCACCTGATAGTTTTGTAGTGATAACAGGTTGCTATGCACAACTAAAGCCTAAAGAAATTGCTTCTATCCCTGGAGTTGATTTGGTATTAGGGGCAGCTGAGAAATTTAATATAACTGAACATATTAAATCTTTGGTAAAAACCACCGATCCTGCCAAAATCTGCAGTTGTGATATTTCTGAAGTTAGCGGATTCAATGCTTCTTTTTCTCAACATGATAGAACCCGTACTTTTTTAAAAGTTCAGGATGGCTGCGATTATAATTGTTCTTTTTGTACCATACCAATGGCAAGAGGAAAAAGCAGAAGTGATACTATCAAAAATGTGGTTAAAAATGCAAGGCATTTAGCAGCAGAAGGGGTTAAAGAAATTGTATTGACAGGGGTAAACTTAGGTGATTTTGGGAAAGGCCCAGATGGAGAAAAAATACATCTAGAAAGCTTCTTAGATCTTGTAAAAGCTTTAGATACTGTTGAAGGGATTAAGAGGTACCGTATCTCATCTATTGAACCCAACTTAATCACCAACGAATTAATTGAATGGGTTTCTACTAGTGATCAATTCATGCCTCACTTTCATATTCCCTTGCAAAGTGGATCCAATAAAATTTTAGGGTTAATGCGCAGGCGGTATAAAAGAGAATTATATGCTGAGCGCATTGCCTTGATTAAACAATTAATGCCACATGCTTCTATTGGGGTAGACGTAATTGTAGGATTCCCTGGAGAGTCGGATGAAGATTTTAAAGATACTTTTGACTTTCTTCATTCATTAGATATTTCTTATTTGCATGTGTTTACTTATTCTGAAAGAGATCATACAAAAGCACTAGAAATAAAACCTGTTGTTCCTATACATATAAGAAATGAGCGTAATAAGACGCTTAGAAATTTGTCTTATATGAAACAGCAGTATTTTACGCAACAATATGGCGGAACATCCCGCTCTGTCTTATTTGAAGCCTATAATAAAGACGGTATGATGGAAGGCTATACAGATAATTATATCAGAATTAGCACCCCATATCGAACAGAATGGGCAAACCAATTAGTTGATTGGACTATTTAGGGGTAAGGAAACTAGCAGGAAATTCAACAATCATCACCTGTCCCAAACTTTGTAATTGAACGTAAACCTTTTTCTTTCCACCTCTAATAACCGTTCCCTCTTTATCCATAAAAACCCCATAATTAACTTTAATTAAATCGCCATTACTAAACCCTTCGTCTGATATGATGGAGATACGCGCTTCTTTTTCGGCTAAATAAGACTTTATACTATTTACTTCTTCATCTTTGATGACAGCTGGTTTACCTAAATAATAAACGAAATTGAGTGCACCATCCGTCATTAATACTTTCGACTTTTCAGTCTCGTCAATCTTAACAAAAACATAGGATTTGAAAAGGGGCTCTTCAACAATCTTCTTCCGGTCTGACCATTGTCGCTCTACTTTTTGTAAGGGGCACCAACTCTCAATTCCTTTGCGCATTAAAACAGTATCAATTTTTTTCTCCCATCTTGGTTTGGTATAAATTGCAAGCCATTTTTTATCTAACTTCTTTTCCATATTTTTTTGGACCTAATTGATTACAAAAAAGTAGTACTAATTTTTAACGGTGTTATACTGCTGCAAGGCAAGCTCTTTAATAATTTTTATACCTGCATCAATTTGCAAATCTTGTTTTAATAATTTTAACCATTCTTGGTAACGAATCCCTTTATTCTTGTCTGGATTATTATAAAATTTATCATTATCAGCTTCCATTGCTTGCACATTTAAGTCTGATTTTAATTTCAATAAATTATTGTTTTGAGTAACCGTGCTCGTAACCTGCTTTTGCATCTGCTTAAACTGATCAATTTGCAGATTGATTGGGTTCTCTCCATTTTGGGTTAACCATTTTAAATTATTCTGCAAAAGAATCAAATTTTCATCCGATAAAATTCTTGCCTGCTGATTTTTGATGATCGCGTCTAACTTATTGGCTTCAACACCATCCCAAGTTTGGTATTTAGTTTGAGGGATTGCATCCCAAGGCAATGAATTAGGATTATCTTTTTCCCTGATTTTCAAGTATTCATAGGTATCAGGCATAATAATATCAGGAACAACCCCTTTTAATTGAGTGCTTCCTCCATTCACTCTATAAAACTTTTGGAAGGTTAAACTAACAGCTCCAAATTCAGTTCTTGTGCTATAAAAATCGATAGGTCTTCCAAACGGAATAGGTCTTTGTACTGTTCCTTTTCCGTAAGTTGAACTACTTCCAATCACAATACCTCTTTTATAATCCTGAATGGCTGCAGCAAAAATTTCACTTGCAGATGCACTCAATTCATTAACCATAACAGTTAAAGGGCCATCATACAAAACAGACTCATCGTTGTCTCTCCAGGTTTGTTGATCCACTCTTCCATCTCTTTCTTTTACTTGCACCACTGGCCCTGTTTTTATAAATAATCCGACCATTTTGACAACTTCAAGCAAAGACCCTCCCCCATTATTTCTAAGATCAATAACAATACCTTTAACCTTCTCTGCCTTCAATTTTTTAACTTCGGCTGCAACGTCTTCAGAGCATTTGAAGCCATTTTTATCTTCAAAATTGGCATAAAAGTCGGGCAATGCTATGTAGCCAATTTTTTCTACCCCTTGCATAATCACAGCACTTCTTGCTAATCCTTCATCTTGCTCGATCTTTTCTCTAATTAAAGCAACCGTTTTAGTAGTTCCGTCTTGTTTTTTAAAAGTGATTCTTACTTCTGTACCTTTATCTCCTCTGATTAATTTCACTGCATCTTCGGTGCCGTACCCACTTACATCTACAGGCTCAGTTGAACCCTGGGCAACTTTTATAATAATGTCACCAGCTACAATTGCACCAGATTTCCATGCCGGTCCACCGGTTACAACACTAGCTATTTTAATACCATTATCATCTTGTTGAAGTTGTGCCCCAATACCATAAAATTGATTACTCATTCTTTCATCAAAAGCCCTTTTTTCAACAGGAGGATAATAATCTGTATGAGGATCCATAGAATTAGTGATTACATTGATGAAAGCATTGAATCGCTGATCTTCAGTAAACGTTGTTTTAATTCTATTAAATGTTCTATCCATCATTTTTAGCACACTTGTTCTTGCATTCAATTCCAAGCTATCATCAGGCAAAAATTTGAAACTATCTTTCCCTTTGTTCTTCTCTCTTTCTTCTTGTAAATCAACAAAACGCTCTAATGCATAGTACTTCAATTTTTTTCTCCATCTATCTTTTCTTTCTGCATCAGAATTAGTATAACTCAATTTATCTCCATCTAATTGAACAGACTCATTAACGGTATAGTCAAATGGTTTTGAAAGGATGTCTTTATAAAAAATCATCGTTTCAGCTATACGCTTTTCGTAAATAGCACTTACAGCTGGTTGAAATTGAATACCTGAACCATGTATTTCATCATCAATTGATTTTTCATATTTTTTTAACCCATTCACATCAGATGCTATAAAAATACTTTTATCACCATCTAATTGGTCTAAATATGCATTGAATATTTTTTTGGAAAAATCATCATCGATTTTTTTTGGACTATAATGTTGTTGCTCAAGAAGCGCACCAACCGTACTTAATAGCTTTTGCTGTTGGGCTATTTTTTCGTTGGAATCTGTTCCATAAATACTCCTAAATGCGATAAACAATGAACCAAATAATACCAGAGCCGTTAGCACTAATCCTTTTCTACTCTTCATAAATTGCTTTAATTTTTGCATGATCTACTCAAAAATAATCTAAAATAAGGTTTCAATGGCATCTATAAAACCAATTAACAAAGGTTTGGATGAAGTTTTTTTAAAAAAAATTTACTACTTTTGCATTCCACAAAAACGGAGGGCGTAGCTCAGTTGGTTAGAGCGTCAGTTTGTGGCACTGAAGGCCGGGGGTTCGAGACCCCTCGTTCTCCCACTTAAAACCTATAAGACATATGTTTTATAGGTTTTTTAAATTTTAACCATGAAGCTGCTTTACCTTATTCCAGTTATTTCTGCATTTATCGGCTGGTTTACCAATTGGATTGCCATTAAAATGCTTTTCCATCCAAAAAAACCAATAAAAATTCTTGGGATTACATTCATAGGCATTTTTCCAAAAAGGCAAGCCCAATTTGCAGAAAAGTTAGGAAAACTGGTAAGTGCGGAATTATTGTCATTTGATGATATTGAGTCAAAAATTACGAACACAGACAATATTGATCAATTAATGCCGCAAATTGATGCTCATATTGATCATTTTCTTCGGGTCAAATTAGCTGATCAAATGCCTGTAATTAGTATGTTTATTGGAGACAAGACGATTCAACAGATGAAATCGGTGTTTATGACCGAACTAAAAGAAATATTTCCAAGTATCATGAAGTCTTATATGGGAAATCTTAAAAAAGACCTCGACTTAGAAAAAATTGTAATAGAAAAAGTAAAAGGGTTTTCTTCAGACAAGCTAGAACAAATATTAAATGATATTATGTCTAAAGAATTTCGATTCGTAGAAATAATTGGTGGTGTATTAGGCTTTATTATTGGTATCATTCAAGTAATCTTAACCATGATTTCCTAGTCACCGACGGATCAAATAGCCTATTCGCCGATTTTGTTAAACTTTATCCATTCAGGCTTGTCATATTACCGCTCATAAAATGCAAGAACCTTTCGAGCGGAGCGTCAACCAACTTTGTATTTATTAATAATGATGTATATGCGTAAATTTTTAGGATTAATGGCATTTTTTGCCTTGTTTATCACAGCAACAAATGCACAAATGCCCGGTATGATGGGTGGACGAGGTGGTGCTAATGGAGCAGCTGGTCAAAATATAAATATTGGACATTTTTATGGAAAAATCGTAGATAGTAAAACCAATAAAGGCATTGAAGGAGTTACAGTACAACTAAGAGGCAATAAGTTTGATACAGTTACAAAAAAAATGAAAGAAGCCATTTTGGGTACAATCATTACCAAGGCAAATGGAGATTTTAGTTTTGAAAATCTTTCTTTATTTGGCAATTTCAAATTGAATGCTACTGCAATAGCTTATAAAACCGTGGATCAAACCATCAGTTTTGGTATTAAAATGCCTACTGGGGGTGGAGGAAACATGCAACAAATACTGGGAATGGCCGACAAGGATTTAGGGAATATCAAAATGGAAGAAGATGCAACCAATCTTGGCAACGTAACCGTTACAGCATCAACAAAACCCCAATTTGAATTAGGAATTGATAGAAAAATATTTAACGTTGATAAAAACTTAATGGGTTCAGGACAAACAGCAACTGAACTAATGAGAAATATTCCCGCATTAAATGTAGATATAGACGGTAATGTTACACTAAGAAATGCAGCACCTACTTTATTTATTGATGGAAGACCAACTACTATTACTTTAGACCAAATTCCTTCTGATATCATTGATCGAGTAGAACTAATCACGAATCCTTCTGCAAAATATGACGCATCGGGTGGTAATGCGGGTATTCTTAATATCGTCCTAAAGAAAAATAAGAAAGTAGGTTACAATGGTGGGATAAGAGCTGGTGTTGATTCTCGCGGAATGTTTAATGGTGGAGGAGATATTAATATTCGTCAAAACAAACTAAACTTCACAGGAAGTGGTGTGATTAATCAGCGTAAATCAATTTCAGAAGGTATTACCGATAGAAATAATATTCTTGCAACCCCAAGCAATATTTATAATGTACAAAATGCAACCAATACAGGATATTTCGCATTTATCAGAGGTGGATTGGATTACTTTATAGACAATAGAAATACCATTTCATTTACTGCCAATTATAATAGAGGTCAATTTGACAATGATCAATCACAAAGAGTTGACTCAACTATTAAAGGTGCAAAAACTTCTTATTCTAATATTGGAACACAATCCACAGCTAATTTTAAAAACCTAGGGACTCAAATAAGTTATAAGCATAATTTCATGAAGAATGGTCACAATATTTCTTCTGATTATAACTTCAATAGCAGTACAAATGACAATCTTTCTAATATTGACAACTACACTTTCAATTTAGATGGAACACAGAAAGGCATTCCTGTATTACAAAAAGGAATTGGTTCTGGAAGTACTACCAACCATACTTTTCAAATAGACTATGAAAATCCCCTAGCTGATGATAAGAAATTTGAAGCGGGTGGCCGTGTAGCCATTAGAGACTTCAACAACCAATTAAACCAATTTAGGTTTAACGAAGCTACTGGTGAATACCAATTGGTTCCATTAATTAGTAGCAGATATAAATACACAGACGCTGTTTATGCCGCTTACAGCACTTATAGTTTTAAAGTGAATAAATGGAGTTATCAATTAGGTTTAAGAGCAGAAAGTTCAAACTATACTGGTACATTATTGAATTCTAAAGGGGCAGATTCAGCTAGTTTCTCAGTTAAGTTCCCATTAAGTTTGTTCCCTAGTGCATTTATCACTTACAAGATTGACGAGAAGCAAGACTTTCAAATCAACTATTCTAGAAGGGTAAATAGACCTAACTTTTTTCAACTAATGCCTTTCCCCGATTATTCTGACCCCCAGAATATCAATATGGGTAATGCAGGTTTAAAACCAGAATTTACCAATTCATTTGAAATGAGCTGGAATAATGCTTACAAAAAAGGATCTAACTTCTTAGCAACTGCTTTCTTTAAACATTCAACTAATTTAATTACTCGTTATGTTTATAGAGATGCGAATGCATTAATTCCTGGTGATAGTGCATTCTTTAGCACTTTCATCAATGCAAATAGTGCACAATCTTTTGGATTAGAATTAACCAACAAAACCAGTATCAATAGCTGGTGGGAAATGACTACTAACTTAAATATTTTCAACTCTAGAATTAATGCAACTGTTCCTGGCCAGCCAGATTTAGTGCAAGAGCAATGGAGCTGGTTTGCGAAAATGAATAATACATTTAAAGTAGCAAAAGGATTATCTATTCAGTTAAGTGGAGATTACCAAGCTAGAACAGTATTACCACAAGGCGGTGGTGGTGGAGGAGGCCGTGGCGGCGGAGGAGGAATGATGTTTGGTGGTGGCCCTCAATCTGGTGCACAAGGGTATAATTTACCAAGATATGGAGTAGACCTCGCCATTCGTAAAGAATTTACATGGAAAAATGGTCGCTCTGGAAATTTAACCTTAAGTATGAACGATATTTTTAGAACACAATTATTCCAAAATTTTTCTGAAAGCTCATTCTTTAATCAAACCAATCAAAGAAGAAGAGATCCGCAAGTATTAAGATTAAACTTCAGTTATCGATTTGGAAAATTTGATGCTAGTTTATTCAAAAGAAAAAATACAAAAGCAGATCAAAGTGGTGGAATGGATATGATGCAATAATAGTCTTATGAAATTTTAAGATAAAAGGCCTCGGTGAAAACCGGGGCCTTTTTAATTTTAATTATACATTTTTTCCTTGTAACATCGGCACAAAAGAAAATTCTTCAAATAATTCTTCTTTTAAAGATTCATCTCCTTGTTTAGTAATTCGCATCATTCGCTGATTGTCTCCCTCATCAACAGGGATAACCATTAGCCCCCCTATTTTTAGTTGTTCAATTAATAATGGCGGTACAAATGGCGCAGCAGCAGTAATCAATATCTTATCAAAAGGAGCATAAGTAGGCAAACCTTTGAATCCATCCCCATAAAAAAATTTGATATTGGGATAATTCTTTCGAAAATGATAATACTCTTTTTGTTCATCAAATAATTTTTTTTGACGTTCAATCGTATATACCCATTGAGCTCCTAACTCGGCCAATATGGTAGTTTGATAAATACTACCAGTTCCAATCTCTAATACTTTATCCCCTTTTTTTATTTGCAATAGCTGCGTTTGATAAGCTACTGTATATGGGTGAGAAATTGTTTGGTCTGCCGATATAGGGAATGCACGATTTTCGTATGCAATCTTTTCGAAAGCAGATTCTAGAAAAAAATGCCTAGGAATTGCATTAATTGCATCTAAAACAGCTTCGTCAGTAATGCCTTTGTCGCGCAAAATATCTACCAATTTCTTGCGCATCCCTTTATGGTTAAACCCATCCGTATATTCTCTATCCTTTCGCATGGTGCGAATATAGCAATCTATTTTAGGTTCATACTCGTGATAATTCCATTGATTTTATTCTCTAATTCAATTTGCTTTGCATCAAATTCTGATTTGTTGTTGAGCTCGGCCTTGACACTAAAATAAAATTTGATTTTAGGCTCTGTTCCAGAAGGTCTTGCAGAAATTTTACTACCGTCTGCAGTTATAAATTGTAACACATTGCTTTTGGGTAAATTAATAGACCAAGTTTCACCTGTTAGCAAATTCTTTCCAGTCTGGAGTTGGTAATCTAATAAGGTAACAACTGCTGATCCATTAATATCAGCTGGGGGACTGGTTCTATACCCTTCCATCATTGCAGCAATTTCCTTTTGTCCATTCATCCCCTTTTTGGTTATGCTGATCAAATTTTCGTAATAGAAACCGTACTGAATGTACAACTCAATCATTTTATCGAATAAAGTTTTACCCTTATTTTTTTCGTAAGCAGCCATTTCACACATTAAAGCCACTGCACTAATAGCGTCTTTATCTCTAATCTGATCTCCAATCATTAAACCAAAACTTTCTTCGCCACCAATTACATAATTTTCTTTTCCTTCTAGTTCTTTAATTTTTTCAGCAATCCATTTAAACCCAGTTAACACATTGTAACAAGCAACATTATTTTGTTTTGCTACTTCATTAATCATTTCTGTAGTAACAATTGTAGAAATAACCATATCATTGGGTTGCGCAATACCTTTTGCCTTTCTGGCTTCCATCATATAGGCAAACGCTAGCACTGCTGTTTGATTACCATTCATCAAAACCCACTCACCTTTATGGTTCTTTACACCAATACCTACCCTATCAGCATCTGGATCAGTCCCCAATAAAATATCTGCATCTAAAGCTTGGGCTTTTTTTAGCCCAATACTCATTGTTTCGCTCTCTTCAGGATTTGGATATTTCACAGTTGGGAAATTCCCATCTGGAGTTGATTGTTCCTCTACAATATGAACATTATTGAACCCGAATTTTTCTAAAACTTGGGGTACCAACTTAATCCCTGTTCCATGTATGGGGGTGTAAACAATTTTCAAATCTTTTTGCGCTTCAATAACATCTGGATATACACTTAACCCTTTAACCATTTCGATATATGCTTCATCAAGTGCTTTCCCAAGAATGGTAATATTCGCTTCTCCTCCACTCCACTTTACTTCATCAACACTTTGAATGGCTTCTACTTCAGTAATTACATTCTTATCGTGTGGGGGAACCAATTGTCCTCCATCATTCCAATATGCTTTATAACCATTGTACTCTTTGGGATTATGTGATGCGGTACAAACAACCCCTGCTTTACAGCCTAAATGCCTAATAGCAAAACTTAACTCAGGCGTTGGTCTTAATCCCTCGAAGAGAAAAACTTTTATACCATTTGCTGCAAATACATTGGCAGTTGTTTCTGCAAAAAATCGACTATTATTTCGGCTATCATGCGCAATAGCTATTTTTATCTCATCATTCGCGTAAGTCTTCTTTAAATAATTAGCAAATCCCTGAGTGGCCATTCCAATGGTATATTTATTTACCCGATTAGTTCCCACTCCCATTAAACCCCTCAATCCTCCTGTTCCAAATTCCAGGTCCCTGTAAAATGCATCTGCCAACTCCTCCGGATTATTTTGTTGAACTTCAAGGATAGTATTTTTAGTTTCTTGATCATAATTTCCATTAAGCCAAGCATTAACTCTTTGTAAAATAGCAGCGTCCATTAAGTTTAGTTTTTACTTTTTATATAAATATTTGAATATATGAAAATTTACTTATTTATTTAAACAACATAAGCTCCGATGATCTCTCCATTGATGGTTTCTACTTGAATATGCTCTTCTACAGTAGTGGAAATGGACAATCCTACAAAATCGGGCTTTACGGGAAATAATTTATGCATTCGTTCTACCAAAACAAGTGTTTGTATCGTTTTGGGATGAGCATCTAATAAAGGTTTTAAAGCATATAAAAGGGTCTTTCCACTATTGGTTACATCATCTATCAAAATGATATTTGCCCCATTCAATTGAACCAACTCACTTAATTCTACCTTATCTGGCGATTGTTTGTTTAAATTGACAGATAAAATTTTTACCGATTTTTTTAAATAGGGCATTAAAAGACCTCCCAACTCATTTGCGATAACCATACCGCTATTTTGAACTCCAATCAAAAAAAGGGGGCCCTCTAGTCCACTCAAGCTTTCAGCAATTTCTAGGCTCATTCTTCTTAATTTCTGTTTTGCTTCAATTGCAGTCAGAATATATTTTTTTTCAGTCATAGCATAAATTATTCCTCAAAATAACAACAATAAATTGCATTACACAATTGCTTTCATCTGTGATTAAAACTATTATCTTAGCGTATAACTTCTTTTATGCAGTATATACAACAAGTTCTCTTTCTGTTGATGGCCATTTCTGCGGTATTCCTTTTTTCTAAAAAAGTAGCAGAAATCAGACGAAATATTTTTTTGGGTAAACCACAGGATTTTTCGGACAACGCAGATTTAAGGTGGCGCAATGTTTTACTATTAGCAATGGGGCAAAAAAAGATGTTCAAGAATGTTCCTGTAGCATTAATGCATTTCGTTATTTACGCAGGTTTCATTATTATTAATATAGAAGTACTGGAAATCGTTTTGGATGGCATTTTGGGCACACACCGTTTATTTCTTCCATTTTTAGGCGAGTTATATAATTGGCTCATTAATATTTTTGAATGGCTGGCTTTAGGCGTAGTAATTGTATGTGTTATATTTCTTGCTCGTAGAAATTGGTTAAAACTTAAAAGATTGATTAGTAAAGATTTGGCTGGATGGCCTAAAACTGATGCGAACCTTATCTTAATTACAGAGATAGTTTTGATGAGTTTATTTCTTACCATGAATGCTACGGATCAAATTTTACAAGACAGAGGTCAAGCACATTATGCCAATACCGGTGGATTCTTTGTTTCTGCTCAATTAATGCCAATATTTGATGGTTTTTCAAATAGTATATTAGTTGCCATTGAGAGAATTGCTTGGTGGATTCATATCGCTGGAATATTCGCATTTTTAAATTACTTACCTTATTCCAAGCATTTACATATTGCATTGGCATTTCCAAATGCCTATTATGCAAAATTAGATTCACCTGGCAAAATGAAAAATATGCCTGAAGTGCAAAACGAAGTGTTATATGCGATGCAACCTGAGCTTGCGCCAACTGACGCCGCTCCCCCAGCAAGTTTCGGTGCAAAAGATGTGTTCGATTTAAGTTGGAAAAATTTAATGGATGCGTATAGTTGCACAGAATGTGGTAGATGTACCGATGAATGTCCGGCGAATATTACTGGAAAATTATTAAGCCCTAGGAAAATCATGATGGCTACCCGAGATCGCTTGGAAGATGTGGGTAAAAATATCAATCAAAACAAGTCATTTGTAGCAGATAATAAATCTTTATTACACGATTATATTTCTGTAGAAGAACTTAGAGCCTGCACTACTTGTAACGCTTGTGTTGAAGCTTGCCCTGTAAGTATTTCTCCTTTAGATATCATTGTTGAATTGCGCAGGTCCTTAATTATGGAAGAGAGTAATGCGCCACAAGAATGGAATGGCACTTTCAGTAATATCGAAAACAATTTTGCCCCTTGGAAATTTTCTCCGGATGATAGAGATAAGTGGGCAACAGAAATGAATGCATAACTAATTTAACTAACTAAAAAATATTGAGATGAAAATAAATACAATGGCCGAAATGATGGCAAATGGCGAGTCTCCTGAAATTCTATTTTGGGTAGGATGTGCAGGAAGTTTTGATCAACGTGCCCAAAAAATCACCAAAGCATTTGCTACCATCTTAACTAAAGTAGGAATTAAATTTGCCATATTAGGTAAAGAAGAAGCTTGTACTGGTGATCCTGCAAGAAGAGCTGGAAATGAATTTTTATTTCAAATGATGGCTTACCAAAACATCCAAATTTTAAATGGATACAATATCAAGAAAATTGTAACAACCTGCCCACATTGCTTTAATACTTTAAAGAATGAATATCCCGAATTAGGGGGTAATTATGAAGTAATTCATCATACTACCCTATTGCAAGACCTGATTAATAATGGTAAAATTGTAATGAAAGAGGGAGGTAGTTTTAAGGGTAAAAAAATATCATACCACGACAGTTGTTATTTAGGAAGAGCCAATGATATTTATGAAGCTCCAAGAAAGGTCTTGGAATCATTGGATGCCGAATTGGTGGAAATGAAACGTTGCAGAACGAATGGGCTTTGTTGTGGTGCGGGTGGAGCACAGATGTTTAAAGAAGATGAACCCGGCACTTCTCGGATCAATATGGATAGGGCTGATGAGGCGCTTGAAACAGGTGCAAAATTCATTGCTGCTGCTTGTCCTTTCTGCAATACAATGATGAGTGATGGGGTTAAAAATAGAGAGAAAGAAAATGAAGTTGCAGTTTTAGACATCGCTGAAATGATAGCGGAAAGCATGCTTTAATTTGTAACTTTGTGCTATGCATGTAATGGACTATCAACAATATTGCCCTGAAGATTTTAGCAATGAATCAAAGGTATGGATTTACCAGAGCAGTCGAATGTTTAGCATTGGTGAAGCATTTGAACTGGAACCAATATTAAAAGAATTTGTCTCCAATTGGAAAAGCCATGGATCACCTGTGAAAGGATTTGCCAATTTATTTTTTGGTCAGTTCATTGTATTAATGGCAGATGAATCTAATACAACTGTTGGGGGCTGCAGTACAGACAGTTCTGTACATATGATTAAGAAAATTGAACAACTTTTCAAAGTTGATTTATTTAATAGACAAAATCTAGCTTTCTATATTAAAGACAAAGTACAATTATTGCCTCTTGCACAATTGAATTATGCTTGGGAAAATCAATTTATTGAAGAGAATACTCTCTACTTTAATAATACGATTACTACTAAGTTGGGATTTTTAAATGACTGGTTAGTGCCTGTGAAATCAAGTTGGTTGAAAGCAAAGATAAAATCGTTCAATACTGTTTAAGATTTTGACTTTTTAGCCTGCATTAAAGCCTTATTTTTTTCTTTTTCGTTCAAACTACTTTTTTGAACCATTCTATTCAATTGATAGCTAATAGAAATACGATAATTCCTACTTCTTGTTGCACTAAAACTCTCTAATTGAAATCTTGGCCCATTGGTAATTGAAATGATTTCTTGTGGCGTAAAAGGGTCAATCGCATTAAATGATACAATTAATCTTCTATTGAACATTTTATGTTGAACCCCAAAATTTGTATTAATATTTGTTCTACTGATTCCTTGTGGATTAGCGTAACGATTGTATCTGGCGGTACCTTCAAATGTCCAAACACTATTCGGCGTATAGGTATAGTTGATATTTGTATAAAAAGACCCCCCATCTTGGTATAAATACAACTTCTTTTCAGTAACACCATATTGGTTAAATGTATATCCTAGGCTGGCATTCATTCTAAATTGTTTACTGAAAGTATAGCCACCAAAAGCACTTGCTTCATACTCTTTTCGATCGGCAATATTTAGCCAAGTAATATTGGTTTTTCCACCTTCCACCAGGGTTCTGATTGTATTAAACACTTGTGAAACATTATTCATTCCAATCGAGGTATTAAAATAATATTTCCCTTTTGTGTAATTGAAATTCAAGTCGAAATTATGCGAAAGCGTTGGTTGCAAATCTGGGTTACCGAAACGAATATTATATGGATCTGAATAGTCAATATTGGGATTTAATTCTCCAATACCCGGTCTTCGAATAGTTGCCCTATAAACTAAAGAAGCATTGAATACTTTATTGAAATCTTTTCTGACAGTAAGATTGGGCAAAATATTCCAAAAACGATTACTTACATTAAGGCCATTTCCTTTTATAAAATCAAATGAATTATGTGTTTGCTCTGCTTGAGCTCCAAAAGAAAATCTTAAATCTTTTTTAAACCATAAACCGAATCCAACCCTAACCGTAAATATTGATTGCTTAAAATTAAAATCATTACTCAGCAATTCGTTGGGAACCATTATACCATCCGTCTTCCTAAGGAAGCTGGTATTTAATTGGTTATGAAACCAGGATGAATAATAAGTAGTGCCTGCATTAAATTGACTATTCTTCAATTTCAATGGCTTTATATATTCAATTCTATTGGAAATGCTTTTATTGAAATTATTAAAGAATTGAGATTGAGTAGAATCTACACCAGTTGGTACCATTCCGGTACTTAAAAATTGCTGATAAAAATCCCGGTCGTTATCATTTTTACTGACATTTGCGGACACAAAAAACTTTAATTGTTCGGCTAAATTTCGGGGTGATTTATAAATATAAGCTCCTTGTA
The DNA here is from genome assembly GCA_040403845.1 of Sediminibacterium sp. GTDB lineage: Bacteria > Bacteroidota > Bacteroidia > Chitinophagales > Chitinophagaceae > Sediminibacterium. Next base: position 72,228 of record JBBAJU010000001.1, on the reverse strand, counting down.
AGCTATGTGTGTATCCATCTCCCACACTTTCATTTTCCCGATTGCTTATTCTATATGCTTCTTTAAATTGATTAATATTAGTAAACTGATTAGTACTTATATTATTAAAGTAATTCATATTACCCTGATAAACGATACTAAAGGAATGACTCTTTGAAAGTTCATAGTCTAATTGCGTTCTTAAACTTGGCCTTAAGTTTTTATTGGTAGAATTACTTATACTAGAGAATTGATTTGTTGAGTCTGCATATTTATTTGTCCGATTACTGTAGCTATTCCCAATTAATTGACTAGCACCTAGACCAATCGTTTGATTGTAGGTGAATTTTTTACTTCTATAACTAATATTTCCAGAAAAATTTCCTTCTCCTCTTGTTCCAGCACTGATATTTAATCTACCCACCCAACCAATTTTCCCCTTTTTAGTGATAATATTAATCACTCCCCCTGTTTCTGTGGCAAATTGAGGGGGCGGATTAGTCATGATCTCAATTTTTTCGATACTACTCCCTGGTAAACTTTCTAATAAATCTTGTAATTGTTGTGCATTTAAATCGGTTGGTTTGTCATCAATTAAGATCTTAGGTTCCTTTCCTTTTAACAATAATCTGCCATTGGGATCATTATTGATAAGTGGGATATTTTTTAATAACTCGGCTGTACTTGACCCATTACTTAAAGCACTTTCACCAATATTGTAAGTAAGTTTATCGTCTTTATTTTCAAACAAAGGTTTCTCCGCATATACAATGACTTCAGTAAGCGATTTATCTGAACTCAATGCCAACTTTATATCGCCTAAATTAAAATCAAATCGTTCTGCTCTCAAATAAATACTATCTAGTTGGGTTTGAACAAAGCCCATAGAACTAATTTGAAGTTTATAATATCCTAAAGGGAGCTGTACAAATTCAAAGCTTCCGTTCTTATCGGACAATACACTCCGTTTTAGAGAATCATCCGAAAGCTTTGTTAAACTTAATTTAGCGAACGGAATGGCATCTCCCTTAGTAGCATCTAATAAGGTACCCATAATTATTCCTAGATTCATCTTATCCTTCGATTGGGCAACAATATTGGAACTGATGAATAAGAATAGGAGAAAAAAAACACTCCGTCTATTAAACATCATGCAATTTAACAATTACATGCATGTTTACCGGAAAACTTGGATGATTGGTTATTGTAGCAATTCTTTCAGCTTAACTTGCAATTCTTCGCCCCGTAAATCTCTAGCAATTACTTTTCCACTAGGATCTAATAAAAAATTGGCTGGTATACTCTGAATTTTATATAGCTGAGCTACCTTATTATTCCAGCTTTGAAGGTCACTTACTTGAGTCCAGGTGAGTTTATCTTTTCGAATTGCGTTCATCCAGTTTGTTTTATTATCATCTAGAGAAACACCTAAAATAGTAAAATTCTTTGTGGCATATTTTTTAAAAGCAGCTACCAGATTGGGGTTTTCAGTTCTACATGGTCCACACCAGCTTGCCCAAAAATCGATGAGGACATATTTACCCCTGAATGATTCCAAAGACACCATTTTACCCAAAGTATCTTTTTGGCTGAAAAGCAATGCTTCTGTACCAATTTTATTTAAATTGGCTTCTACAATAGTTTGCTCAATCATTTTAGCAAATGTTCCTTTTTTAGCAGCTGCTGCTAATGCATTGTATCGTTTTTCTAAATCTTCTGTTCCGTTTAACAATGGACTTATTGCAAACAAGACAAATGAACTTACAGGGGAAGTAGGCTTGGACTGAGCAAATTTAGTAGCTTCTACTAAAACAGTTCCTTTGGATTGTTCATATAGTACAATTAAAGAATCTCTTTTAAGACGATTAGTCTCAGCATTAATTTGCTGTACTAAATAATTAAGTCGTTCCTTAATAGGATTGAAAGATGCTTTAAATTCTTGGTAATCTGTTTCAACTGCTGACCCTGAAATTGTTGCTGCAGACAAGCTATTAAAATCACCAATGATATTAACAGTATCATGATAAAGAAAAATATCTAAAGCCTCCTTATACCCAACAAATCCCAGTTGAAAAATATCTGGTTCGGCAATTGTACCTTTTAAAAAAAATTTGCCATCTCGAACAGTATCTGTGGCAATTGTTTTCCCATCGGTCCCATTCATTAAAAACACCAACATTTTGGGCTTAGCATTACTAATTTCCCCTCTTATTTCAAACCCATTTTGGGCAGCAAGAGTGGAAAAACAAACAATAGAGAGCAGAAAAAATATCTTTTTCATAATTTATTTAGAGTGACGTAATTGTAATATGTTCAATACTTCTGCTAAATTATGCCCTTTCGCGTTAAGCAAAAGCAAATAATGAAAAAGTAAGTCGGCAGATTCATTTAAAAACAAGTCTTTGTTATTGTCTTTGGCTTCAATCACCATTTCAACCGCTTCCTCGCCCACTTTTTGTGCAATTTTATTTAACCCTTTTTCAAACATTCTAGCAACATAGGAATCCTTAGGATCACCTTGTTTCCTTAGTTCAATAATTTGTTCAAGGTATTCTAAAAAGTTACTAGCATGATTTGTTTCACCAAAGCATGTATCTGCACCTGTATGACAAGTTGGTCCAATTGGATTCACTTTTACTAATAGCGTATCATTATCACAATCAATTGCTAAGGATTTTAAATTCAAAAAATGGCCACTCTCTTCCCCTTTAGTCCACAAACGTTGTTTGGTTCTACTAAAAAAAGTCACTTTTTGAGTTTCAAGCGTAGCAGTAATTGCCGCTTGATTCATAAAACCTAACATAAGTACTTTGTTAGTATATTCATCTTGAACAATAGCAGGCACCAATCCATCCGAGTATTTATTGAAATCGATATTCATAGTAGTTGATTTAAATTCTGATTGAAATACCTTTATTAGAAAGATAACTTTTTAACGATGGAACTGTAATTTCTTTGAAGTGAAAAATGCTTGCAGCCAATGCGGCATCTGCTTTGGCAATTTCAAAAACATCCGAAAAATGCTGCATGGTTCCTGCTCCACCAGAAGCAATAATTGGAACACTTAATTGAGTAGATAAATCATGCGTAATATCTAATGCAAATCCTTGCTTTGTCCCATCATTATTCATGGAGGTAAGCAATATTTCGCCTGCCCCTCTTTCTACAGCTTCTCTAGCCCAATCAATACACAAGGTATTGGTCTTAACTCTTCCCCCATTTAAATAAACATACCAATTACCGTCAATTTCTTTCTTCGTATCAATTGCTAATACTACGCACTGAGTTCCAAACTCTAATGCTAACTGATCAATTAAAGAAGGGAATTTAAAGGCGGACGTATTAATTGAAATCTTATCTGCACCATTTTTCAATAATAACTGAACATCTTCCACAGAAGAAATACCTCCTCCAACAGTAAATGGGATATTAATATGATGCGCAATTTTATTAACCAACTCACTCAATGTTTTTCTTTTTTCATTAGTGGCTGTGATGTCTAAAAAAACCAACTCATCTGCACCTTCCTTTGCATAGATAGTAGCTAACTCAACTGGATCACCTGCGTCCCTAATTTGTTTAAAATTGACTCCCTTTACCGTTCGTCCATCTTTGATATCTAAACAGGGTATAATTCTTTTCGTTAACACAATTCAGTAATTTTAATTCTTCCTTCATAAATAGCTTTTCCCACAATCACCCCGCTACAACCAATCATCTTTAATGCATCAATATCTTGCATTGAACTAACCCCACCACTTGCTATAAAATGCAATTCAGGAAACTGTTGAATAATCTTTTGATACAATTCAATGGATGGTCCTTCTAATTTTCCATCCTTACTTATATCCGTACAGAAAATTTGTTGAACCCCCTTTTGAAGATAGCCCGCAATAAAGTCAAATACAGTTTCTTCTGTAGTTTCTAACCATCCCCCAATTGCAATTTTTTCTCCTTTTACATCGGCTCCTAATAAAAATCGATCTTCTCCATATATCTTTAACCAGCTGCTAAATAGATCAGGATTTTTTACAGCTAAGCTACCAATCGTTGCCAATGAAGCACCCGATTCAAAAACAATTTTCAAATCAGTCTCTTGTTTGATTCCTCCACCAAAGTCTATAACTAATCCTGTGTTTTTTGCAATAGATTCTAGTACAGCCCAATTGGTCACTTTACCCGCTTTTGCCCCATCTAAATCAACCAAATGAAGTCTTCTTATGCCCGCAGCTTCAAATGATTTAGCAATATCTAAAGGATGCTCACTATAAATTGTTTTTTGGGAGTAATCGCCTTCTGTGAGTCTAACACATTTTCCATCAATAATATCTATTGCAGGTATAATTTCCATATTATAATTCAATAAAATTTTTAATAATCTGTTCCCCTACCGCTGCACTTTTTTCAGGATGAAACTGTACTCCATAAAAGTTTTCTTTTTTTAGTGCAGCACTATATGCCAATCCATAATTGGCTGTTGCAATAGTGTGTTTACCCAATGCTGCATAATAGCCATGCACAAAATAACAATAGGATTGATCATTCACCCCCTTAAACAAATCAGTTTTCAGATCAACTATATTATTCCAACCAATTTGAGGTATTTTCAATTGCTGATTATTAGAACTAAATTTTTCAATACGTTCATCAAAAATTCCCAAGCATGTAGTGTTGTTTTCTTCACTGAATGCACACATAAGCTGCATACCTAAACAAATGCCGAGAACAGGCTGTTGCAGAGATGCAATCAATTGATCTAATTTCCGCTCTTTTAAATAAGTCATTGCTGTACTTGCTTCACCTACTCCAGGAAAAATAATCTTATCCGCGGCTTTAATCTGTTCAACATCATCTGTTACAGATGCTTCAACCCCTATCCGTTCTAAAGCAAAAAGAACAGATTGAATATTGCCTGCATTATATTTAATAATTACTGTTTTCACTTGTTCAGATTAAGGCCTTACTGATTTAACAAAGTTCGGTATAATGATTTCTAACGGCTCATTTTTTGAAAGTTCTTTGATGAATGCAGTTCCGATAATTCCACCTTGAGCATATGCTGTTACTGAATCAAAACTCGCTTTGTCTTTAATTCCAAAACCAACCATTACCCGATTTTTTAATTGATAAGATTGTAACTTTTGAAGATATGAAGCCACTTGTCCAAAACTAGTTTCTCCTCCAGTTGTTGCAGAAGAGCTTACTGCGTATAAAAAACCAGTACTTAAACGGTCTAATTTTTTCACCCTTTCTGCGGATGTTTCGGGCGTAACCAAAAAAATAAAATCAAGTCCAAATGCTTTTATAATTGCTCCGTATTCCTTCTCAAATTCATATTCAGGCAAATCGGGTAAAATCAATCCATCTACACCTGCTGCCGCAGCATCCGAACAAAATCGTTTAAAACCATACTGAAGAACTGGATTCATATAACCCATTAATACAATGCCCGTTTTGGCTAAAGCAGGATTGCTTCTACATGATTTCAATTGGCTAAACAACAACTCAATACTCATACCATTGGCTATCGCTTTAGCACTACTTTCTTGAATTACCGGCCCATCAGCCAATGGGTCACTATACGGCATACCAATTTCAATAATGTCAACACCCGCATTTGCTAGAGACTCCATAATAGTTAGGGTGCTATCTAGCGTTGGATAACCCGCAGTAAAATAGATATTTAATATAGGTTTTTGGGTATTGTTAAAAATGGATTGAATTCTACTCATAATTTGGGATTAACGATACAATTAAATACTTTTCATATAAGTGGCTAAATCTTTATCTCCTCTCCCACTCAAACAAACCACTACCGTATCGGATGGAGTCAAATTTAATTTTCCAAGAACTGCAAAAGCATGGGCCGTTTCTAAAGCAGGAATAATCCCCTCCGTTTTACTCAAATGAAATGCAGCTTCTAGTGCTTCTTCATCAGTTGCACTCACAAAGATTCCTCTCCCACTTGCATATAAATTGGCATGCATGGGTCCTATACCTGGGTAGTCTAACCCAGCAGAAATACTATGCGGCTCTACAACTTGTCCATCAGATGTTTGCATCAACAAACTCTTACTACCGTGCAATATGCCTTTAGTTCCCAACTGCGTAGTTGCTGCGCTCATACCGGAATTCACCCCCTTTCCTGCGGCTTCTACTGCTACAATTTTTACTGTTGGTTCATTTAAAAAATGATAAAATGCACCGGCTGCATTACTACCACCACCTACACAAGCAATAATATGTGTAGGCAATTCATGATTGGTTGTTTCTTTTAATTGAACCTTAATTTCTTTACTGATTATGCTTTGAAATTTTGCAACCATATCAGGATATGGATGTGGTCCTACCACACTTCCTATGATATAATGGGTATCATTAGGGTGATTGATCCAATCTCTAATAGCTTCATTGGTAGCATCTTTCAAAGTTTTACTACCACTGGTTGCTGGTATAACTTTAGCTCCTAACATTTTCATGCGAGCTACATTGGGAGCTTGTCTTTCAATGTCTTTTTCACCCATATATACAATGCACTCCATCCCTTTTAAAGCACAAACAGTAGCAGTTGCAACACCATGCTGTCCTGCACCTGTTTCTGCAATAATTCTTGTTTTTCCTAAACGTTGGGCTAATAAAATTTGACCGATGGTGTTATTGATTTTATGCGCACCTGTATGACATAAATCTTCTCTTTTTAAATAAATATTTGTATTAAATTCTTTACTTAATCTTTCTGCTTTAAATAAAGGTGTAGGTCTTCCTACATAATCTGCTAATAAGGCATCAAATGCTTGAATAAAAGTTGGATCAGCTATAATTTTCAAATACTGTTCCTTTAATTCAGCTACATTTTGCTGTAACATCTCTGGAATATATGCACCCCCAAATTCTCCATAATATCCATGTGAATCGGGTGATTGATAATTCAATGCTGCTGTATTCATTTTGCAAAATTTAATTGTACTAAAATTAATCCCTTACTCTGCTCTACCATTAAAACCTGTCCATTGTAATTGTACTTTACTTTAAATACACCAATTTGATCAACAGTTTTATTTGTGTTGTATGTAATAGTATAACCACTAATTGTAGCAATTTGTTGCTGATAATTATAACTTAATACCATGTCTCCTATTCTGTCAACTCTTCCATTTAAATCGTATTGGATAATAGTACTTCCAATTTTAATTAATCGCCCATCGTAATTAAATTCTAGATTTTGTTCCCCAAGCTTATGAGGGAATGTATTTTTATCATACATAATATCCCCCAATAGCTCCATTTCAATAGATTGAATTTTACCTGAATCATTGATAATTATCAGTGTATTTCCTGCAGAAATTTCATAGCGAGCTTTCCCATTTGTAGATAGCAATACATGCCTTAACTGTTGCGAAAAATTGAACAGGCTTATACTTAAGAATAAACTAAACAAAAAGAAACGCTTAATCATATATTCATTAATTCATTCATAAAAGGTTTTACTTTCTGCATATCTTTTACACCAGGAGTTAATTCAAAACGACTGTTTATATCAACTGAAAATAAATCTTTTGCAACAGGGGTTGTAGAAAAAACCTTTAAAGCCTCTATATCTTCTGGCCCAATTCCACCACTAAGAAAAAATGGTTTGTTGATATTAAGGGAATACAAAATTTCCCAATTAAACCTTTTACCTGTCCCTCCATATTCTGCACCAGCAGTATCAAATAAAAACATATCTACGATGTATTGATAGTCTTTTATTTTCCACAAAACATCGTCGTCATCTCTTAATCTAAATGCCTTAATTACAGAAATATAATCGGCTATTTTTTCACAATAACGTGGTGTTTCATCCCCATGCAATTGCACTAAGTACAAACCACAATCATCTACTAATGACAATACGTGATCGGGATTTTCATTTACAAAAACACCTACCTTATTGATTTTTGCCCCCTTTGCCTTTTTAAGTTCAGCTTTGGATAAATTTTTTAATACATACCTGGGTGATTTGGGATAAAAGATAAAGCCTGCAAAATCAACCCCCATATCATCCAATTGGTTCATTTGCTCAACACTATTTAAACCGCATACTTTAGCCCTCATTTTGTTTTGTTTTTAATTCATTTACAAAATTGGCAAAAGCAATAGAAGGATTGGATTCGCGCATAAAGCGTTCCCCAATCAAAAAACCGGCAAAGCCAGCTTTTTGCAAAGTTACAATAGTATCTGTATGATCAATCCCACTTTCTGCAATCGCAGGAATGTCAGATGGAATCTGATTAATCAATCCCAATGAAATATCAATATCTACTTCAAAATTTTTTAGATTACGATTATTCACACCAACTAAATCTACCTTATCACAAATATGGTCCAATTCAGTATCATCATGAATTTCTAATAATACCTCTAAACCTAATTGATGAGCTAGTTTCGAGAATTGTTTTACCTGAACAGGGCTTAAACATGCGGCAATTAAAAGAATCACAGCAGCACCACTTGCTTTTGCTTCAATTATTTGGTATTCACTAATCATGAAGTCTTTTCGTAGTAATGGAATTTTGTTGATGGTAGCTGTTTCTAAGTCAACCAAAGCCCCACCAAAAAAAGAGGCATCTGTTAAAACAGAAATACCCGCTGCACCATATTGCGTATAAGCCATTGTTACATCCTGAACGGTTGCACCTGCATTGATCACTCCTTTACTAGGAGACTTTCTTTTAAATTCTGCAATGATTCCAGTGTTAGATTGGTCTTGCAAATTAGCTTTTAGTGATAATGACGGCATTTGAAAAAAACTAGATTGCTCTAATTGTGCAATTGATATTACAGATTGCTGTTCTGCTACTTCTAATTTCTTCTGAGCTACGATGGTATCAAGAATGGTCATAAATAAATTTCTAAGAGGATTACTAGGATTGTAATGTAATAAGCTGTTTAAATGACTGATAAGCAGCGCCAGACTCTAAGCTATCAACCGCAGCCTGATAAGCTGTTTGGTAATTGCTGTATTTATTAGTTGAATTCAATGCCATTGCAGCATTGGCTAATACCACAGCATTTTGTGACCAAGTGCCTTCTCCCGTAATAATTTTAAGGAAAATAGCAGCTGATTCTTCAACAGTATTTCCTCCATAAATTGCTTCGGGCATAACCATTTTTTTACCCAGTTCAATTGCTGAATAAACGGCTTCACCTTCTTTTGTAATTACTTTTGTATCGCTGGTTAGTGATATTTCATCATATCCATCTAAACTATGTATTATAGTGAATGACTTACCAGTTTGTTGCAACAAATAATTATATATCCTTGCCATTTCCAAATTATAAACACCTACTAATTGATAGTCTGGATTAGCAGGATTAACCATTGGTCCTAGCATATTAAAAAATGTTCTTACACCTAATTGCTTTCTAATTGGTCCTACTACTTTTAAAGCTGGATGAAATAAAGGAGCATGCATAAAACAAATATTTGCTTTATCAATTTCTTGTTTTAACAAACTCCCATCTTGTTTAAAACGATACCCTAATTGTTCCATCACATTTGATGCACCACTAATGGTAGAAGCACCATAGTTACCATGTTTTGCAACTTTTTGGCCTGTACCTGCAACAATAAAACAAGCCAACGTAGAAATATTAAAAGAGTTTTTACCATCCCCTCCAGTACCAACGATATCTACCAAATCGGTTGTACCTAATTCAGTTTTCACACATAACTCTAAGAGTGCATCTCTAAATCCATTGAGCTCATCAATGGTAATACTTCGCATTAAAAAAACGGTAATAAATGATGCTATTTCAGCGTCGTTGAATTGCCCTTTTGCCATATCAATCATGACTTCATAAGCTTTTGATCTGGTAAGGGATTTATATTCAAATAGAAACTGTAGTATTTTTTTCATTTTATCTATTTAACCAGTTTTGAATAATTTTTTCACCTGCTGGTGTTAATATACTTTCAGGATGAAACTGCACGCCTTCTACATCATATTTAGTGTGTGCTAATCCCATAATCAAACCAGTTTCGTCTTTTGCAGTAATTTGAAAACAATTGGGTAAGTCTTTATCACTTACTACCCAGCTATGGTACCTACCCACTTCAATTATATCAGTTAATCCATTATAAAGCGAAGAAGTTGAACCATTGTCCAATTTTTCAATTTGAATGGGAGTTGCTACCCCATGAAATACTTTTGCGAGGTTAACGAGCTTTGCCCCAAAAACCTCACCAATTGCTTGATGTCCTAAACAAACGCCTAATATGCTTTTAGTTGCTGCATATTCCTTAATTATTGGCAAAAGCAATCCAGCTTCAGATGGAATACCAGGTCCGGGAGACAATACTATTTTATCGTATTTGTTTACTTCAGACAAATCAATTTGATCATTCTTACATACATCTGGTTGAATGCCGGTTAAGTGTGCAATTGAATGCACGAGATTATAAGTGAATGAATCGTAATTATCAAAAACCAAAATTTTCATAACCTTTATTTTAATGAACCTGAACTGCAAAAGCTGCAGCTTGCTTTAGCGCGTTTAATTTGTTGTTTACTTCTTGCAATTCACTTTCAGGATTACTCGCAGCAACCACTCCTGCTCCTGCTTGACAAATCAATTCATTTTGCTTACTCAGAAAAGTTCTGATCATAATTGCATGATTAAAAGTTCCATTAAATCCAACAAATCCAATTGCTCCTCCATAAAAACTCCTAGAAGTTGCTTCATATTCTCGAATGATTTCTAAAGCTTTTACTTTAGGCGCCCCACTTAATGTACCAGCAGGAAAACTTCCTACAAAAATTTCAAATGGATTATAGGCTGCTCTAAGCTTTCCTTCAACTTCGCTTACTAAATGAATCACATGACTATAATACTGCACTTGCCTATAATGCGCCACCGACACATTATCACACACCCTACTTAAATCATTCCTTGCCAAGTCTACTAACATAACATGTTCGGCATTCTCTTTCGTATCTTTTAATAAATTTTCAGCGGCTAGTTGATCAATAGCATCATCCCCTGTTCGTTTAAAAGTTCCAGCAATTGGATGAACAATTGCTTTGCCATTTTTTATTACCAATTGTGCTTCAGGTGACGAGCCCATTATTTTATAATCTCCATAATCAAAGAAAAATAAATAAGGAGATGGATTGATACTTCTTAATGCCCTATACACATTGAACTCATCTCCAGTAAAAGAATGAGAAAACTGTCTGCTTAAAACAATTTGAAAAACATCTCCTCGCAAACATCTTTTAATACCTTTATTCACTATGTCAATAAAGTTTTCGTCACTCATATTTGAGCGCTCTTTGCCTATTAGACTAAAAGGATAAACTGGCACATCTTTACTTCTTATTAGGGATTCTATCACCTGAATATCTCCCTCTAAACCAGGTAGTTTATTTTCACAAATAATCAATTCGTCTTTAAAATGATTAAAAGCAATCACGTATTGGTATAAACGATATCTAATCAGCGGAATAGTTGGTGTTGATTCAATGGAAGCTACAGCATTGTCAAAAAAGGAAATAGCATCAAAACAAGTATATCCATACAATCCTTGAGCAAAAAGATATTGGGGATCTACTGGTTTTTCAACTTCAAAATGTTTCATGAAATCCCACAAATACTGAGGTATATTCAATTGCTGATCTAAGGTCTTCTTAACGGCTTCATCCCCTGGCAACTTGTATTCTAGAGATGTATTATCCTTTACTTCTATCCCTCCAATAGCGTTAATACAGATAAACGAATAACTATTTTCGTTTGCGTGATGATCGGTACTTTCTAGCAGTATGGTATCCCTGAATCGATCCCTAAGCCGCAAATAAATACCAACAGGGGTGTATATATCACCCAATATTTTCTTTCCTGTTGTAGTCAATTGCATTTTATTCATTTTATAAGATTAGATCAAAAAAAAAGCCCCAGATGAATCCGGGGCTTTGAATATATTCAATTAGTATTGGTCATGCCATTACAATCCCCGCGAAGAGTTAGAATGCCACCACCAATGCTTGTTTACTATAATCATTGTACAAATATCTAGTTTCAGAATGAATTCACAAAAAATATTACAAAACACCTTTTGTTGAAGGTAAATAGTTACTAATTGGATCTCTTTTAACGGCCATTCTAATTGCTTTTGCAAAGGCTTTAAAAATGACTTCTATTTTATGGTGCTCATTGTCTCCTTTGCATTCTATGTTTAAGTTACATTTTGCCCCATCACTGAATGACTTAAAAAAGTGAAAAAACATTTCCGTAGGCATTTCTCCAATCTTTTCTCTTTTAAAATCTGCATTCCAAACCAACCAATTTCTACCGCCAAAATCAATGAGTACTTTTGCATCTGCTTCATCCATTGGCAAAGCAAAACCATATCGCTCCATGCCTCTCTTGTCGAACAGTGCTTTTGCAAAAGCTTCCCCCAATGCTATTCCGGTATCTTCAATGGTATGGTGTTCATCAATATGTAAATCACCTTTAGTAGTAATGGCTAAATCTATTTTACCATGACGAGCAATTTGATCTAACATATGATCAAAAAAACCTAATCCGGTATCAATAGCAGCTTTACCTGATCCATCCATATTTAGGTCTATCGAAATTTGGGTTTCGTTGGTATTCCGTTCGTGATGTACTTTTCTCAACCCGAGTTTCAGAAATGAATACACATCGCCCCATGAACTGGTTTCTAATACGATTGTATCTTTAAAAGCCAATTCCTGGTCAGGAGTTAATTCGTGTAAACCAGATTTAAAATAAATTGCCTTAGCTCCCAAATTGACGGCTAGCTGAATATCACTCCACCTATCTCCAATCACGAACGAATGAGCCAGATCAAAAGAATCATTGCCCATCAAATGTTTCAATAAGCCTGTTCCAGGTTTGCGGGTTGGCAAATTATCAGCAGCAACGGTTCTGTCAATAATCATTTCATCAAATTGAAAACCTACTGAGTCGAGTGTTCTTATCATTAAATCATGATAAGGATAAAACTGTTCTTCGGGATAAGAATTGGTGCCCAATCCATCTTGATTGGTCACCATTACTTTATGGAAATCAAAATCGGCCGCAATTCTTGATAAATTGGTCAATGCTCCTTTTACAAAATTTGTTTTATCAATAGCATCAATTTGAAAATCAATGGGTGGTTCTTCTAATACCACTCCATCTCTATCTATAAAAAGTATTTGTTTCATGATTATTTTTTTGCCCTTTGTTTTTTCACTTCAGCAACAGTTACTAGACCCGCTTTATTTCCAAAACTATTTCTGATATAAGTGAGTACATCTGCAATTTGTTGATCCGTCAAGAATGAATGAGCTGCCATTGGATTATTATATTCCTCTCCATTAATTTCTATAGGATCAGACAACCCTTTTAAAACAATATCTATCAATCTTGTTTTGCTTCCAGTAACATAAACCGTTCCCACCAGCGGAGGATTTAATCTAGGCACCCCATTACCATCCGCTTGGTGACAAGCTTGACAATACATATCGTATACTTTCTTACCGTTCAATAGTTGTTTAGACTTTCCTTGTACAGATGTTTGAGCCATTGAATAAGTAGAGATCAAAATCAACCCTAATCCAAATATGCTAACTTTTATACTCATTGATTATTGGAATTATTTATTGTAAGAAATTTTCCAAACATAACCTGCTTTATCGTCTGATACATAGATAGAGCCATCTTCGCCTTGTGCTAATCCGGTTGGTCGATGCTTAGCTGCAGACAAATTCGTAACTGGTGACATTCCAGAAAATCCATCAGCAAATACCTCCCATTTTCCAGTAGGAACTCCATTCTTCATAGGAACAAAAACAACGTAAAATCCTTCCTGAGGCTCAGGTGTTCTATTCCAACTACCATGGAAAGCAATAAACGCGCCGTTTTTGTATCGCTCTGGAAATTGATTGCCTGAATAGATTAATAATGCATTGGGCGCCATATGACCTGGAAATCCAACTAATGGATCAATTGCATTGGGCGCACCCTCTTTTTTTCCATCTCCTCCATATTCTGGGTTCAATATTTTTTTATTTTGAAAATGATCCCAGTGAATATATGGCCAACCACAATCATCCCCCTTCTTAACTCTATAAAAAGTTTCAGAAGGCATTTCAGCGCCTCGCTTTTGATCATACATTTCAGGAAAATATTGGTACAACATATCCCTACCATGAATGGTTACATACAAATCGTTCACTTCATTGTTCCAATCTATGCCTAATGCATTGCGCATGCCAGTTGCATATCTAATACCATCATTTAAAGTTTGATTGGTTTTTGTTGTACTAAATTGCCAAATGCCTCCCGCATTTTCTAAAATAGGACAAGGTGTTAAACCCGGCGAACCTTTTTGTCGATCTTGTTCTTGACAAACATTTGAAGGTGCGCCAATATTTACATACAAGTTGCCCACTTTATCAAAAGTAATGGACTTAGACGCATGTTGTCTTTTATTCAATAACCCATCAACTACAATTTCTGGTTGATCAGGATTGATAATATTTTGATTAGCATCTAATTTATAACGATAAATCGTTTGATCGGAGGTAGCATATAAATACCCTTTATTTATTGCGATACCAGTACCGGTATAATTGCCAAATGCCAGGGTATCTTCCATGATACCATCTTTATTCTTGTCTCGCAAACGATAAATTCCTTTACCATTTACCAAACGATCTAGCTTCATGTACAAGTCTCCATTGCTATTTACTGCAATATGTCTTACCCTGCCCAAATCATTCGCTACAATATTACTGGTAAAACCCTTGGGTAGTTGAATAGGTACTTGTTGCTTTGGTTGAGCAGCAACAATATTCAAGACCAAAAGCATCGCAATTACTGAACTGATTTTTTGCATAGTTTTTTATTTATTAAAGCATGAATTTATGAATTCAATTGATACCAGTCTTGCATTGCTTCTACTAAGCTGGTATTATCCTGTTCTGAGCCTACTGTAACCCTTAAACATTCATTGCATAATTGTACATTGCTTCTATCTCTTAAAACAATGCCTTTGGTTAATAAAAACTCATATACTTTTCTGGCGTCCTTTATTTTAACCAATAAAAAATTAGCATCTGAAGGATAAACCATTTGCACGGTAGGCATTGAGTTAAACACTTCGGCTAATGCATCGCGCATATCTACCAATAGCCGAATCATATCATTTACCTGACCAACTTCGTCCAAAGCTTTCAACGCCAACTCTTGTGTAGATTGATTAATATTATAAGGAGGCTTCACTTTATTAAGCACTTCAATAATAGCCGTGGATGCAAAAGCCATACCCAACCTTAATCCTGCCAAGCCCCAGGCCTTGCTAAATGTTTGTAGGACAACCAAGTTGGGATACTCGGTCAGTTCTTGCACAAATGATTTTTGCTTAGAAAAATTAATATATGCTTCGTCTATCACAACAATACCCTTAAAATTATTCAGTATTGTTTCAATATCTAATCGGTTGATTGAGTTCCCTGTAGGATTATTAGGCGAACAGATCCAAATCAATTTGGTATGCTTATCAATAGCTTGCTCTATCTCAACAAGATTTAACTGAAAGTTTGGTAACAAAGGAATTTTCTTTAACTCCACATCATTAATATGAGCACTCACTTCGTACATTCCATAAGTTGGAGGACAAATAATCACATTGTCTGTTGATGGAGTACAAAAACTTCTATACAATAAGTCTATGCATTCATCACTTCCGTTACCCAAAAAAATATGTTCTGCCGCAATTCCTTTTACAACTGCTAATTTATTTTTTATTGCAACTTGGTGAGGGTCTGGATAACGATTGTACCATTTTGACAAAGGAGAGCCCAGGCTATTTTCATTGGCATCTAAAAAGACTTTTGCCTCCCCACTAAATTCATCTCGAGCAGAGGAATAGGGAGATAATTGAGCAATATTGGGTCTAATAAGTTCATTTAAATTAAACAACATAACATTCTATTTAAGTCTGACTCTAACTGCTTCTGCATGTGCTTGAAGGCCTTCTGCTTCTGCCATGGTTTCAACAGTTTTAGCAATAGCAGTTAATCCTTCCTTGGTTAATTGCTGAAAAGTAATTTTTTTAACAAAGCTATCTACACTTACACCACTATACATTCTAGCATAGGCATTCGTTGGTAAAGTATGATTGGTCCCACTGGCATAATCGCCAACTGATTCGGGAGAATAATTACCAATAAATACAGAACCAGCATTAGAAATTTGTTCTGCAATTTCATTTGCATTTTGGCATGCTATAATCAGATGTTCAGCAGCATAATCATTTACTAATTCTACCGCATCAGATAAATGACTCATCAAAACAGCACGACTATTTTGAAGTGCTTGTAATGCCAACTCTTTTCTAGGCAAAAGCGCTAATTGACTTACTAATGATTGGTTTACAGCATCAATTAATTGTTTAGAAGTGCTAACCAGTAAAACTTGACTGTCTGCCCCATGCTCTGCCTGACTTAATAAGTCAGCTGCAACATAATCGGGAACTGCTGAATCATCGGCTAACACACATACTTCGCTAGGTCCAGCAGGCATATCAATGGCAATCCCATTCAACTGTACCATCTGCTTTGCTGCAGTTACATACTGATTCCCTGGTCCAAATATTTTATATACAGGTGGTACGGTTTCCGTTCCGTATGCCATTGCTGCAATAGCTTGAACTCCACCTATTTTGAACAACTGTTTAATACCAACCAAATTAGCCGCATAAATGATTGCAGGGTGTAAATCCCCATTTTTATTAGGAGGAGAACAAAGAATGACTTGCTTACATCCAGCTATTTGTGCTGGAATCCCCAACATTAGAATGGTGGAAAATAATGGAGCAGATCCTCCAGGAATATATAATCCCACTTTATCTATCCCTACCGATTTGCGCCAGCAAGATATACCCGGCATAGTTTCAATCGGCAACGCTTGACTTACCTGTGTTAAATGAAACTTTCGAATATTCTCTGCAGCTGTTTCAATAGCTACTTTCAAAGCTGAATCTAATTGTGTTTTTGCATTAAGTATTTCAGATTCGGTAACTTGAAAATTTTCTAAACCTACCCCATCAAACTGCAATGTGTATTGGCTTATGGCATGATCCCCACCCTGCTTTACTCCGTTTAAAACCGCGGCAACTTTATCATTGAGATAATTATAATCAGCAACAGGTCTTTTAATAATATTGACCCAGTTGATTTTATCGGGAAATTGAATAATATTCATCATAATTTATATAATCATTTTCTCTATTGGAACAACCAAAATGCCTTCTGCACCAGCCGCTTTTAATTGCTCAATAATATTCCAAAAATCATTTTCATTTAACACACTGTGTACACTGCTCCAACCTTCTGTTGCCAAGGGTAGAACGGTAGGACTTTTCATGCCTGGCAATAAACCGATAATTTCATCCAATTTATTGTTAGGAGCATTTAACAATATGTACTTATTGTTTTTTGCTTTTTTAACAGACTGGATGCGAAAAATAAGTCTTTGTAATAATTGCTGCTTTAATTCATTCAATGAATTGTTTTTAATTAAAACAGCCTGTGACTCAAAAATAACTTCCACTTCTTTTAACCCATTCATAAATAAGGTTGATCCACTACTTACCAAATCACATATTGCATCAGCCAAACCTATACCAGGAGCGATTTCTACACTGCCGCTGATTTCATGAATTTCTGCATCTATCCCTTTTGTTTTTAAAAAATTGGATACAATCACGGGATAACTAGTCGCAATCTTTTTGTTCTGTAAAAACTGAGCATTTTCATACACTTCATTTCTTTGGACAGCCATACTTAGTCTACACTTACCAAAACCAAGTTTTTCCTCAATTTCTACTTTTTTATTTTTTTCAAAAACCACATTCTCACCAACAAATCCGATATCAGCAACTCCATCTTCTACGTATTGTGGAATATCGTCATCTCTCAAGAAAAACACTTCAATCGGAAAATTAGTTGCATCTGCTTTTAGCTTGTTGACCCCATTACTGATCTCTATTCCACATTCCTTCAACAAACGCATAGAATCATCGTGCAATCTTCCACTTTTTTGAATGGCTAGTCTCAATTTGCTGTTTTGATTATTATTTTTCATATTAATTTATTACTGATGTTAACGCAAAAAAAAAGCCTACCGGTAGGTAAGCTAGTGTTTAATATATTATTACAAATACACCGATGCCTACCCTTTGGGATGCATATGATGGTGATGTATATGTAGGCTCTTTATCATTGAGTGGCAAAACTAAGTTGCTATTTCAATAATGACAAATATTTTTTCAGGAACTTACTTGAGCTGAATTTACTAGACTAATTATTGGTAATTTGAGCGGCATAGAATTGCTCAATTAAATTAAGCTAACATGAAAATGATTAAAAATTGCTTGACTGTATTAATACTACTTGTTAGTACAGCACTGGTGAATGCGCAAGAGGCTGCCAGTTACCAAACCCCACCAAAAGTAATTGAAGATTTATTACTTGCAAAACCTACACCTGCAGTAAGCATAGACGGTAAAGCCGTTTGGATGCTGCTTTCAGAAAGAAATTCCTATCCTACCGTTGAAGAATTGGGGCAACCTGAAATTAGGGTTGCGGGCTTAAGACTCAACCCCAATAATTTCTCACCCAGCAGACAAACTTTTATTAATAATTTCTTACTCAAAAATTTAAAAGACAATAAAGTTTACACAATAACTGGATTGCCCGCAAATCTATTAGCGGGGTCTGTATCATGGAGCCCTTCAGAAAATAAGATAGCATTTACACATACTAGTAGCAGCAAAGTTGAATTATACGTTATTGATATTGCTACAAAAAAAGCCAGTTTAGTTAGTAAAAGAGCACTCAACACCGTTTTAGGCAGTCCTTATACATGGGTAGACGATAATACTATTTTATACAAATCCACTGTATCGGTAGCTGCAAATACACCCAAAAAGCCCATCACGCCAAAAGGTCCTACTATTCAGCAAAACTTAGGGAAAGCAGCACCTAGCCCCACCTATCAAGACTTGATCAAAAGCCCTTATGATGAACAACTATTTCAATTTTATGCAACATCACAATTAGTTATCAATAAAAATGGAATAGAAACCCTATCTGGCAAACCTTGCATCTTAAGCAGTTTTAGCTTATCTCCTGATAAAAAGTATTTACTACAAAAACAACTACAACAACCTTTCTCTTATCTAGTAACTGCAAATGGTTTCCCTTCTAAAATGTTGGTAACCGATTTAACAGGTAAAATAGTAAAAGTTTTAGCAGAGTTACCTTCAACGGAAGGCACCCCTTCTGGATATGATAACACTCAAAATGTTCCAAGAAGTTTTGACTGGAGAGATGACGAGGCTGCTACCATTACTTGGGCTGAGCCACTAGATAGTGGATTAATTAAAAAACAAGTTGAATATAGAGATGCTGTATATGGAATTTCCGCTCCATTTGAGGGAAACGCCAAGCTCCTTTTCAAAACTAAATTACGTTATGGCGGAACTACTTGGGGAAACGAAAACATTGCATTAGTCAATGAAATATCTAGAAGCAAACAATTGATTCGTGTCAATTTGTTTAATTCTAGCAAAGGAACTTTGGAGTTGTTGTTAGAGCGAAATCAAACAGACGCATACGGTAACCCTGGCTCTCCAGTTACTAGTAAAAATAAGTATGGCAGAAACGTTATCACAACAATTGATAATGGTACCAAATTATTAATGAATAATCCTACAGGATCATCACCAAAAGGGGATCTACCCTTCTTAGCAAAATTTGACATAGCCACCAAGCAAAATGAAATCATCTGGAGATGTAATGAAGGAGTCTATGAATATGTAGTAGAAATTTTAGATGCAAATAATTTAACGGTATTAAGCAGAAAAGAGTCTCAAAAAGACGTTCCCAACTATTATATCAAGCATCTTAAGTTAAAAATAGCTGATCAGGCAATCACCAATTTCACCAATCCTTATCCAGCATTAGAAGGGGTGATTAAAGAAAAAATAAAATACAAAAGAGCAGATGGTGTAGACTTAACGGGTGATCTTTATTTACCTGCTGGATACAACAAAGCACAAGGGCCGTTACCATTGATTATTTGGGCTTATCCAAGAGAATTTAACTCTGCTGCAGATGCAGCTCAAATAAGAGGCAGTAAAGACAGATTCACTACTCTAAGCTGGGGCTCTCCTATTTACTATATTACACAAGGTTACGCAGTATTAGACAATGCTGAAATGCCCATTGTTGCAGCAGGAAAAGACAAAAAGCCCAATGATAATTTTATTGAACAATTAAAACTAAACGCAGAATCAGCCATTGGGCATTTATCAGGATTAGGTATTGCTGATAAAAACAAAGTGGCAGTGGGTGGACATAGCTATGGCGCATTTATGACTGCGAATCTATTGGCACATACCAATTGGTTTAAAGCTGGTATTGCGAGAAGTGGGGCTTATAATAGAACCCTTACGCCATTTGGATTTCAAAATGAAGACAGAACGTATTGGGAAGCTCCTGAACTATATTATGCTATGAGCCCCTTTAGTTATGCTGATAAAATTAAAACACCCATTTTGTTAATACATGGAGAAGCAGATGATAATACAGGAACCTATCCAATTAACAGTGAGCGATTGTTTGCCGCAATCAAAGGAAATGGAGGAACAGTTAGGTTTGTATACTTACCTTATGAAGCACATGGCTACAGAGGAAAAGAAAATGTATTACACACACTTTGGGAACAATTTCAATGGCTAGAGAAATACGTGAAGAATACAAAATAATTGATTAAAAAAAGAGTCCTGAAAATTTGGGACTCTTTTTTTATGCTTCATTATTCCTTTTGCAATGC
>JBBAJU010000001.1:39036-51257 GCA_040403845.1 Sediminibacterium sp. | reverse complement strand
AATGCGTAGGTATTGATAATTACCCTGTCTTGAACCAACTGTATTGCATCTAAGTATTCATTATTTTTCAAGAAAGTAAACATGAATGATATAACTGCATTTATTAATACCCTAGCCCCCAATCTCTTCCCTTAAGAATAGCTGGAACTCCCTCTGCAATCCATTTAGCAGGCTTATCCCCTTTTAATAAATAGTCAAAAAATTGTTGTTCGCGAATTTGAATATCTTTTCTATTTCTACGTTCTACTAAATTATGGTCTTCGTTATTGTAATTCAACATCCAAACAGGTTTCCCTAATCTGCGAAGGGCTGTAAACATTTCAATACCTTGATACCATGGCACAGCTCCATCTGCATCATTGTGCATAATCACCACAGGCGTTTTCACTTTAGGGAAATAAAACAACGGTGAATTTTCTATATACAAATTAGGCTTCTCCCATAAAGTAGCTCCAATTCTACTCTGTGTTTTTTCGTATTGAAACTGTCTGTTCAAACCAGTACCCCAACGGATTCCACCATAAGCACTGGTCATATTCGCAACTGGCGCACCAGCCCAAGCAGCAGCATATAAATTGGTGCGTGTGATTAAATGCGCAATCTGATATCCGCCCCAACTTTGGCCCTGCAATCCTAACTTGGTACTATCTACATAGCCTTTTGCAACCAATGCTCTTGTTCCACTTACAATATAATCATAAGCACTTTGCCCAGGATAACCCGTTTTATACCAGATATCTGGAACAAAAACGATGTATCCCCTACTCACAAAAAATGGAATATTTAATCTAGAAGGAGTAGGCGCAGGAGCGCTGTATCCGTATAATCCATCACTGCTTCTTTCATAGAAATAAGCAATCATTGGATACTTTTTCTTTGGATCAAAATCTTCTGGTTTATAAACAATGCCCTCAGTTATTTTTCCGGTATAAGCTTTCCAAGTAAACAACTCAGCAGAACCCCAATTGTAATTAGCCTGTTGCGGATTAGGTTGGTGCAAAGAAAGTGCATTCTGTACATCTTGTAAAATTGAATTAGGCTTCCAATCAATCACAGCAATATTAGAAGAGCGCTGAAAAGTCTCCGTTCCAAAACTAATGACATCAGCTTCTTTAGCTTTAGACACAGCTGATATTCTTGTAGGCAAAGTTGCATTTGAAGCATTTATTTCAAAAAGAGTACCCATTACATGTGTTTTCAAACCACTGCCTTTATTTTTTTGGTTGAATACATTTAATAATAGAGTCTGATCCTTTTTAATAAATCGAGCTTCTCTGTCTAGCGTGATATTTCTTAAGACAAGATTATTTTTTCTACCTAAACCACCAGTAATATTGATAGAAGATTTAGTTCCCAAAGGATCAATTTGCCAAATATCAAACTGATCATAAATCAATAATGATTCGTCATTTTCTATCCAACCAGCCAAACCATAAGCATTGGGATCATCGGGTACATCATTTTCAATATCATATAAAGGCATTTTAATATCAGCAGCAATAGAAGTCATTTTTTGAGATTCACTGTTGTAGGAACTATACTTCTTTTTTACTTCATCATAAATCACCAAATATTTTCCTGTAGAAGAAGGATAGGTATTCCCTTTTATATTGGTCAAAATAAGCTGTTTACTACCAGTTAATGGATTGATTGCATAAATGTCTGAAAATGAAGCACCCTGCCACTGAGATGCAGTTCTCTTACCCTCGTCGGCAACGCCATAAAAAACAGCACCATCGCCTTCATTGGTTTGAATAATATTTCTAAAAGCAGAGCTACCAATTTGGACTACTGAACCTTTATCAAAATCGAACCTAGC
The DNA here is from genome assembly GCA_040403845.1 of Sediminibacterium sp. Classification (GTDB taxonomy): domain Bacteria; phylum Bacteroidota; class Bacteroidia; order Chitinophagales; family Chitinophagaceae; genus Sediminibacterium. Next base: position 49,438 of record JBBAJU010000001.1, on the reverse strand, counting down.
CAAATATGCTTTATTCAATTCTTGCTGTAGATTACGCAATTGTAAGGGTTGTAAATAATCATCCTTATAATGCCAAACGTCTACACTTACTCTTTCAAAGTCAGGGGTAAGGGTATCTTTTACTGGTAATACTGGAGCAGTACCAAAGAACAAATGACTTCCCGATTTACTAAAGCTGATTGCTTGTGCATTCTCACTTAAAGTAAAATTAGCAGGCATTCCACTCGTATTTTTTTGCACTAACAGTACTGCACTGTCAGCTCCATTTTTATGATAAAATAACTTGTAAAACTTTTGCAACGATTTAGCACTGCTATCTCTTTCTGCTATAAAAGCCAACTGATTGCCCAATTCATCCATTCTATATCCCTTGGCATCATTAAAACCAGCTAACACTATAGATGATTTTTTATTGATCAAGTCAACTTTAATTACCTGAGGTTTAATTTTGGTATCGCCTATTTTTTTGGTGGTTTCAAGCAATAAAATATTTCCTTTTTTATTGAAGAAATATTCACTAACCAAATTATATACAACGGTATCCCCAGTTAATAAATGATGAACTACTAAATCTGTACCTTCTTCAAAAGGTTCTGCAGCAGCTCTTGGTGTGGTTGGAGCAACGGGCGCTGCTGGTTTAGTAGCGCTATCTGATTGTGGGGCTCTTGAAGCTTGGGCTGCCGGTTTTTTCTCTAAGTGATAGGCTAAAAAAACAGCTTGTTCATCTGCAATTTTAAAGGTCTTCACCTGTGCCACTTTGGTGATTTTCCCAGACAATAAATCTACCACTGCCAATGAGTCTTTTGGCATTTCTTCAGGACGCTTCTTTTTAATTTTAGCCTCTCTTGTATCTTTAAAAAAGGGTTTTATCCTACAAATTAAAAAACGACTATTGTCGGTTATATTGGCATTGTACCCTCTTGCTATTTCTGCCACATTCGATCCATCTTTCTTCTTGATATACAAGTGCCCATCTCCTTCTTGGGGTGTAACCGTAAAAGCAATATATTTTCCATCATCGCTAATTAAACGTTCTGCAATATTCTGCCATCCGTCATAAACACTGTGGTCTAAAGGTTTTTTTTGACCATAGCTTGTTATGCCAAGGAACAACAAAACAATAAATGTGGTGATTCTCATGTTCATATTATTTTTGAATATTCCGAAGATAATTAAACAATAGCCAAAACCTATTGTTGTTGATTGGTATTTGATAAATGGATGAATTATGAAACGTTTTCTTTTTTTACTGATAACATGTTACTCCTTTTTAGATTTAAATGCACAAAACACAGGGATATATTCAGGAATCATTCTAGATAAGCAATTACAAAAACCCATACAAGGTGCAGTGGTAAAGTTGGTACAACTAGATAAATCCGTAGTAACAGACAGTGCAGGGAGATTTCAATTCACCCAAATTAAATCAGGATACTACACGTTCATTTTCAGCGCATTAGGATATACAACTCAATCTAAATTTAATGTTACAATTGCCAGTGGTAACGAAAATACGATGGTAATTGAGTTAGAGTCTTCCATTCAAGAGTTGGCGGCAGTTACTGTTAATAGTACTAATAGAAATAGATCTGCTAAAGCAGCTACATTGGAGACTCCCTTAAGTGTTCAAAGATTAACCAGCGAAGAAATTAAAGCCAACCCTGGAGGGAACTTTGATATCTCTAGGGTAATACAAGCATTACCTGGTGTGGGAGGGTCATCCAGTACTGCAGGATTTAGAAATGACATTATCATTAGAGGGGGTGCTCCTAACGAAAATGTTTTTTATTTGGATGGAATAGAAATACCGGTGATCAACCACTTTGCTACACAAGGAAGTGCAGGAGGCCCTACTGGAATTTTAAACGTAAGCTTTATTGAAGAAGTAAAATTATCTTCCTCTGCATTTGATGCAAGATTCGATAATACGCTTTCGTCTGTTTTTGAATTTAAACAAAAAAGAGGAAACAATAACAGAGTCCAGGGTAATATACGTTTGAGTGGAACAGAATTGGCTACCACTTTTGATGGACCAATTGGAAAGTCTGGAAAAACTACTTTCTTGGCATCTGCAAGAAGAAGTTATTTGCAGCTACTATTCAAAGCCATTGACTTACCCATTAGACCTAATTATTGGGATTTTCAATACAAAATTTCGCATCAGTTAAGTAAAAAAACGACCCTCACATTATTAGGAGTAGGTGCCATTGATGAATTCAATTTTGCGGCACCGAAAGAAGCTACTCCTGAAAAATTATATGTCTTAAATAGTAACCCATCTATTCAACAATGGAACTATACAATAGGAGCTTCAATAAGGCATCAATTAAATAATGGCTATTGGAATTTAGCGCTGAGTAGAAACGCTTTCAACAACCAATTAGAAAAATATGAAAACAATCTTGGCCCCATTAGAGGCAATAAAACGCTTGCATTAAATTCATCAGAGGTAGAAAACAAGTTAAGATTTGACGTTAATCAAAACTTCAATGGGTTTAAATTAAGTTACGGTTTGGTAGCTCAACTGGTATCCTTTTCTAACAATACCAATCAATTAATTAGCAATGCCATTGTAGACAACAACAATAATATTATTCAACCCGCTGTCATTAATAATTTCAATAGTACTATTCAATTTGCCAGAATGGGTGCATTTACGCAAGTAGGCAAACGTTTTTTAGATAACAAATTAGGGCTTAGTGCAGGCATCCGATTTGATCAAAATACATTTACTAAAACAGGGATGAATCCATTGAAAACTTTATCGCCCAGAATTGCCGCTAGTTATGTAATCACAGATAAAATCACTTTTAATGCATCGGTAGGCACTTATTTTAAAATGCTGCCCTATACTGCTCTAGGATACAGAAACAACAATAATGAATTGGTCAATAAAAACACCAATTATACACAGAGCACCCATTATGTTGCAGGATTTGAATACTTACCATCTTCTTCTACAAGATTTACATTTGAGGGTTTTTACAAACAATACAGTAATGTCCCAATCAGTGTTAGAAATGGTATTAGTTTATCTAATCAAGGGGCAGATTTTAACGTACTAGGCAACGAAGCGGTTAGTACCACTGGAAAGGGTAAAGCCTATGGATTTGAATTCTTTGCGCAGCAAAAATTGACCAATCGATTTTATGGAGTACTGAGTTATACTTGGTTTGTTAGTAAATATACCAATGCGAATACTAGTTATATACCTAGTTCATGGGATAATCGACATTTATTGAGTGCAGTGCTTGGATATAAATTGAAACGCAACTGGGAAATTGGTTTAAAGTTCAGATACCAAGGTGGTGTGCCATATACCCCATTTGATTTAATTGCTAGCAGACAAAACTATTTAGCACTAGGAACCGGAATTCCTGATTTCAATAATATTAATACCCAACGTTTAAATGCATTCAATAGTAGTGATATTAGAATTGACAAAAAATGGTATTACAAAAGATTCACTTTAAATTTATTTTTAGACATTACCAACTGGTATCTGGCCAGTAGCCCTGCTCAAGATTCCTATACGTTTCAACGCAATGCAGATAACACAGGATTTCTTACAACTGATGGACAACCCATTCAAGCAAATGGAAGTAATGCAATACCATTTTTTCTAAGAAATAATGATAGAAATGTTACCCCTACAATTGGGTTCATCATTGAATTTTAGTGCGGTTTTTGGTCAGTACTCTAATCATTTGTAAAACAACCGATAAAATAATTAGGGCTACACCATAGTAAAAACTGTTAGTCAATTGTTTATTCTCATCAAATAAAACAAATGCCATGATGATGGCATAAACTGGCTCTAAGTTTAAACTCAAATTTTGGGTGAATGCAGACACTTTCTTTAAAGAATCTAGCATTAGCTGCATGGCTACAATAGTGCATAACCAACTCAAGACCAATAGCCATCCCCAGTCTGATAAAGTAGGAATCAAACTCATTTCAGGAAAAAAATATCCATAAGCTGGCATCAACAAAGTGAGGACCAATAAGCCTCCGGCAAGCTCGTACAACATAATCACCAAGGGTTCGGTATTATTTACTTGCTTCTTATTAAGCACTGAAAACAATGCGGCTAAAAATGCAGATACTATTCCAACAATAATTCCGGTTTGATATCGCTGATCAAAATGAAAAATCAAATAAATCCCTAACAAACTAATTAAACCTAATCCAACTTCTGTCCATTGAATTTTTTTAGTAACCAATAAGGGCTCTAACAATGCAGTAAATAATCCCGTTGCAGAAAAACAGACCAATCCAATTGATACATTGGATAATTTAATACTCCCATAAAATGCCACCCAATGCAATGCAATTAAACAGCCAATTAATAAAAATCGTATTACGGTAGACTTAGGAAGTGTTGCAGACTTACCCGTTATTTTGAATAATACCGATAAGCTTACTACGGTAATCATTATTCTATACCATACCAAACTCATTTCATTCAAACTAATCAATACCCCTAATATGCCGGTAAAGCCTGCTAAAAAAACAGAGATATGTAATTTGATGAGTGCTTTTTTCAAAATGGAATTTAGGTTGCTTTAACCCTTTTGCGATAATTTTTAAACATGCTTTGCCATTGAATACTTATTACACCTAAAACACCTTCTTTAATAATACCCTTGTTCATTTTACTAACCCCAATTTTTCGGTCTTTAAAAATGATGGGTACTTCTTTAATAATAAAACCCAGTTTCCAAGCAGCAAATTTCATTTCAATTTGAAATGCATAGCCAACAAAAGAAATCATATCAAAATTAATGGCTTCTAGTACTTCTCTTTTATAACAAACAAATCCTGCAGTAGGATCTTGGATTGGCATCCATGTAAGCATTTTGGTATATAGCGCCCCTCCTCTAGAATACAATTGCCTGTCCCATGGCCAATTTTCTGTTTGCCCACCCTTTACATACCTGCTGCCCACAGCCACTTGTGCCCTATCGTTTTTACAGGATAAATACAATCTTTCTAGATCTTTTGGATCATGAGAAAAATCTGCATCCATCTCAAAAATATATTGATAGGCTCTATTTAAACACCATTTAAATCCATGGATATAGGCAGTTCCTAGCCCAAGCTTGCCCCTTCGTTCTTCGAGAAATAATTCATTGGGGTGCAATTGAATAAGTTCTTTTACAATTGCAGCAGTACCATCAGGTGACCCATCATCGATAACTAGAATATGGTAACCAAGATTCAAGGAAAAAACAGCTTGAATAATGGAAGCAATATTATCCTTCTCATTAAATGTGGGTATGATTACGATTTTTTCCAAAGTTATTTCTTCAGTAAAGTTCTATTTAAAATTTCAGTAAGCTTTTGTTTGGTATTCATAGCAAAATCACCCTTCATCATCCAATCATAATATTGAGGCTCTTCTTTTAATACCTGTGTAACTGGCTTCCCTTTATGTTTTCCAAAATTAAAGACCTCTACACCATTTTCTTTCACAAATCTTCTTGCAAAGTCTACAATATCGTCTTCGCCAGTAAATTTAACAATGCTTTCTACTGAATCCCCTATTTGAGGGTAGCGTTCAATTTGTGCTTCTAATACTTCCCAAGTAGCAGTTGCGTCTACTTCTGCGCTATGAGCACCATCTAACACTTTATTACAATAAAATTTATACGCTGCCCCAAGCGTTCTTTGTTCCATCATATGAAATACCTTCTGCACATCTACTAACTTTCTACCATCCACAGAAAATGAAACACCGGCTCTTAAAAACTCTTCAATTAACATGGGTACATCAAAACGATTGCTATTGTATCCTCCCATATCACAATTTTCCATGAATTGTTTTATTTCATTGGCAACCTGTTTAAAACTTGGCGCGTCTTTAACCATCTCGTCAGTAATACCATGAACATCAGATGCACCAGTAGGAATAGGAATGAGTGGATTAATTAACTTACGTTTTACTTGCTTTGTACCATCTGGCAAGATTTTTATAATAGCTATTTCAACAATTCTGTCGTTACTGATATTAACACCTGTAGTTTCAAGATCAATAAATGCGATGGGTCTGGTTAAATTTAATTTCATTGTTATCCTTCAGGATGATTATATATGATGTCTTTAGCCAACGAATTTATGTTTAATCCATCATAATTACCACTACTCATGAATAGAATATTTACATCATGATTAGGGATAGATAATAGCCATTTTTCTAATGCAGCTTTATCATTCATAACTATAAGCCCAGGTTTGTCAAAGCCTTCTACTACTTTTTCTGCAGGCAAATCAGGCATTTGCTTGATTTCCAATGCATGTTTAGAATAAAACACCACACTTTCATCCAACTCATTCAATGCCCCCTTGTATTCATTCATGAAGTTGACATTTAAACTGCTATATGTATGTAATTCAAGTATTCCATACAATTTTCTTTGAGGGAATTGCTGTTTAACCGCTTGAACAGTTGCTTTCACTTTACTTGGTGCGTGTGCAAAATCGCGATAGATACACATTGTATCATTTGACTCTAACAACTCCAATCTTTTAGCTGCACCAGTAAAGTCTTTCATAGAATCTAAAAAATCTTGGGCAGTAACACCTATTGCAGCACAAGCATAATAAGCAGCTAAACAGTTCATTAGATTGTGGTTTCCAAACACACTTAATGTTCCTGTATAATCGCCTATTTGAATAGTAGTAATACCATTATCAATACTAAAAGCTGGAACACGATAAGGTTGATATTGTATATCTTCTCGTTTACAATTAGCAACTACTTCTGCTAAAACGGGATCTGAATCATTGTAAATTAATAACCCTCCTTTTTCAATTCGATTGATAAAAATGGTGAATTGTTCTAAATAGAAATCAAAAGTTGGAAAAACATTAATATGATCCCAAGCTATCCCTGTTAGAATAGCGATATGAGGATATAAAAAATGGAATTTGGGTTTTTGCTCTATGGCACTTGCAGGGTATTCGTCTCCCTCGCATACAATAACTGGTGCATCGGTAATATTTACAGACTGCTCAAAGCCAGACAGTTTTGCTCCCACCAAATAATCGAAAGCCAACTGCTGCTTTTTAAGTACATGCATGATCATACTGGTAGTAGTGGTTTTACCATGACTCCCCCCTACCACTACTCGCTTTTTTTGTAATGACTCTTTATAAATGTACTCGGGAAATGAATAAATATTTAACCCTAACGCTTTGGCTTTCAATAGCTCGGGATTTTCCGAGCGTGCATGCATACCCAATATAACGGCATCTAAATCGGGTTGAATGTTGTTTTCATCCCATCCTATTTTTTCAGGCAATAGCCCTGCATTTTTTAAATTACTTAAAGCGGGTTCAAATATCTCATCATCTGTTCCGGTAACCTGGTAGCCTTTTTTACTTAATGCAATGGCTAATTGATGCATTACACTCCCTCCAATTGAAATAAAATGAACCTTCATACGTTTATATTTATAGAATTTTATATTTTTAACTATATCAATAGCATTTACAGGCTGCATATTGAACTGAATCTATATCTTTGTTTAAGTGCAAAATACAGCTTCCAACACAAAGCCCAACGTATGAAAAAGATTTGCTTCATCATTTTACTTGCCGCTTTTACAAGCATTCTTGTGAGTTCTTGCGCATCGGTTAAGGGGAAAGGTTGCCCAACTACAAACCCGCGATATTTCAGAGGATAAGCTATAAAAGATTTAATTTTGCAAAAAATATATTTGCATGAATTGGATTTCTTTAACAGATATGGCTCAACTAGATAGTATCAATAAAAATTCTTTTGATACGCCTCAAGTAATTTTTAAACATAGTACCCGTTGCAGTATTAGTTCAATGGCATTAAATAGACTAGAAAGAGAGGAAGCTCCAACAAACACTGATTTTTATTACCTTGACTTGATCAAGTATCGGGATATCTCTAACGCAATTGCAGATCAATTCAATGTATACCATGAATCCCCGCAGATTCTTGTGATTAAAAATGGAACGTGCATTTATGATGAAAGTCATCAAGGCATCAACATGAATGAGATAACCGAACAGGTAGCCTAGTTTTCAAACAAATCTGTTTTATATGCATATCACTGTGTTTGGCGCAACTGGTCAGGTAGGAAAAAGAATTGTTCAACAAGCTTTAAACAATGGTTTTCAGGTGACTGCCTTTGGAAGAAATGTTGAATCATTAATTGATCAAGACAATTTGAATGAAAACCTGACCGCACAAAAAGGATACCTTTTTGATGAAAAAGATGTTGCTAAAGCAATTGACAAAGCAGATGTGATTTTCTCTGTATTAGGCGGGTCCTCCGATGGTTCTGATAAAACAAGAAGTTTGGGGATGAAACAAATCATTACCCAAATGCAGAAAAAAGGAAAGAAACGGATTATTGCATTAGGAGGAATGGGTGTATTAAATGCTGAAGACAATACCTTATTGCTTCATGCAGATGACTATCCTGAAGAATATTTGGCAGTAGGCATGGAACATTTAAAAGCATTTGAATTATTGCTAGAGAGCAATTTAGACTGGAGCTTTTTTTGCCCTGCAGATATTCATGATAAAGATGAAACTGGTATTTACATCACTAGCATTAACTATGCACCAGACCCTAATCACTTTAGAATAAACGCAGGAGACTTAGCAATGGCTATGCTAAAAGCTGCCATTAATAACGAATATATCCAACAAAGGGTAGGAATTAGTAATTACTAGGCTAGTTCTATTACCATTGCACTAGCACCTCCACCACCATTACAAATACCAGCAGCGCCAATTTTACCGCCTTGTTGTCTCAATACATTGATCAATGTAACAATGATTCTAGCACCGCTACAACCCAATGGATGGCCGATAGAAACTGCTCCACCGTGTGCATTTACTTTTGCAGGGTTTAAGCCTAATTTTTGGGTATTGGCAATTCCTACTACAGAGAATGCTTCGTTTAACTCAACAAAGTCTATATGGTCCATCGTTAAGCCAGCTTTTGCAACCGCTTTAGGTATGGCTAAAGACGGAGTAGTTGTAAACCATTCTGGGGCCTGCTCTGCATCTGCATAAGACTTTATAATTGCCAAGGGTTTAACACCTAATTCTTCGGCTTTTTCCTTACTCATTAAAACCACTGCTGCAGCGCCATCATTCATAGTGCTTGCATTAGCCGCTGTAACAGTACCGTCTTTAATAAAGGCAGGCTTTAACTCAGGAATTTTATCGAACTTAACATTAAATGGTTCTTCATCTTTAGAAAAGAGAATTGGATCTCCCTTTCTTTGAGGTATTTCAACAGGAACAATCTCTTCATTAAACCAACCATTATTCCAAGCTAATTGACTTTTTTGATAGCTTTCAATGGCAAAAGCATCTTGATCTGCTCTTGAAATATTACACTCTTTTGCACATAATTCTGCAGAATTACCCATTGCAGTATTATGGTACACATCCGTTAATCCATCTTTAGCCAATCCGTCTACTAATTGAACATTGCCATATTTATTACCCCAACGCATATTTGGGCTGTAATAAGGAACATTACTCATGCTTTCCATTCCACCTGCAACAACAATATCTGCGTCCCCTAACAGAATAGCTTGCGCACCTTGAGCAATGGCTTTCATTCCACTGGCACAAACTTTATTTACGGTAGTAGCAATTACCCCATCTGGCAAACCTGCAAATTTTGCTGCTTGTCTTGCGGGAGCTTGACCGGTATTGGCTTGAATAACACAACCCATCAACACTTCATTTACTAAAGCTCCATCTATTCCTGCTTTTGCTATAGCACCTTTAATGGCTACTGCACCTAATTGAGTGGCAGAAAAATCTTTCAAACTACCTCCAAAACTTCCTAGTGGAGTTCTAACAGCAGAAACAATGTAAACAACTTTAGTAGACATAGTAAATGATTTTGAAGCGCAAAGTTAATAATTTAACTAACACACGTTAGTTAAATTATTGTTCAATTAATTGAATTCCAGTTTGGGTAAAAGCAATCTTTTTTTGCTTATATAAGTTTCCCGTAGTCATTTTGAAAGCTTTCTTACTCATTCCAAAAAAAGAATAGATATCAGTGGGATCAGACTTGTCGTTGTACGGGAGATAGCCATTATTTTCTTGGAGAAGACGTAGAATTTTGGCTGTTTCATCTTCCACTTTTGCATATCCAGGTTTCCCTAATACCAAATCAATTTTATTATCGGGCCTAATCTTTTTGATAAAGCCTTTTACCTTATCGCCAATTTCAAGAGGTTGAAATACTTCATTCCCATGTAAAATGCCGATATGTTTGTTATTGATGATCATAACATATCCAAGCTCTGAGGTACGATAAACCAATAAGTCTACCTGCTCCATTTCTTTAACCGATAACTCCTCATTTCGCATCAGATTCTCTACTTTTTC
>JBBAJU010000001.1:0-38936 GCA_040403845.1 Sediminibacterium sp. | reverse complement strand
ATAAAATCCAAACTCTACTTTTCTATTCACTCGCAATGTATTGTATTGCCCCACTTTAACTGGTTCCATAATTCAAATTTAGAATAATTCTGTTTGTGCAGTATCAGCAGGTGGTCTTACTTCCCATTCCATTTCAATACTCTTATTAAAGTCGGTCAATTTTGCCCCAACCGCTTTCCATCCCATTACCTCTACCATATTGGCCACTTTAAACTTGGCTTTTCTGATTTGTTGACCTCTTCCTGTTTGTACCACTAAGATGGGCTCTTGTTCTGTAGTAACTGCCTCTAATCGATTGTCTTTACCTTCTTTAATAAAGACAAACTGTGTTTTTAAAGTAGTCGTTTCGATTTTAAATCGCTTGATATTGTATTGTCCTTTATCTGCATCTAGATAAACTGCAGTAATGGTTTTTGCAGGATTAAACTGCTCAACCAACGCTATTTTCTCTGGTTCAAATCTTTGTGTAATTTCTGTATCAGTTAGCTCGTAAGAACCATCATGATAAATTACAATGATTTTTTCATCCTCAAACATACCCAGATATTGGCCTTTCTCTTCTGTATTTAACCTTCCAAATTTATCATCAAACCAAAGTTTTCTACCTGCTAATGTACTCTTGCCAGCCTCTTTTAATTTTACCGTTTTAATTGGATACTTGGTAACCTGATTACCCATACTCCCCCTTCCTTTGATTTCTAATTCTTCAAAATAAAAATCAAGTTCTTTTATACGAGCAGTACAATTAGGACTTAAGACAATCTTCAAGGTTTCGGCTTCTCCATTTGGATTCGCAGTTAAATAATGTACTTTACTTTTATCTGACCCTTTCGTTAAATCGTATTCCTTTTCTCTGGTAACACCAGTTACATTAAAACGTTTCGCGTAACTAACCCCCGATTTGCCATCTAAGTAAATCATATTATAAGTAGTACGTTCATCATTCTTTTCAAATATGGCGGCATGTATGATGTCTTTCCCAATAAAAGTTTTATCAGACACTTTAACCACTTTCATGATACCCGCTTTAGTAAATGCGATGATATCATCATAATCGGAACACTCACATAAAAATTCATCCTTTTTAAGTCCAGTTCCAATAAACCCTTCTGCTCGATTGATGTACAATTTGGTATTGGCAATAGCAACCTGCTTTACTTGAATTGTATCAAACTCTTTTATTTCGGTTTTTCGTTCCCGCCCTTTTCCAAATTTTTTCAACAAATTATCGAAGTAAGCAACCGCATAATCAGTCAAATGTTCCAAATGATGGTTCACTTCTTGAATATCAGATTCTATGCCTTTAATTTGTTGATTCAATTCATTAATATCTAAACGATAAATTCTTCTAACAGGCTTCTCCGTTAACTTTAAAATATCGTCTCGCTCAATTGCTCTTTTCAACTTCTTTTTAAATGGAGCGAACCCTTTATCAATTGCTTCAATAACGTGCTCCCAGGTTTCATGTTTTTGCTCTAGTTCCTTATATATCTTTTCTTCGAAGAATATTTTTTCTAAAGAAGTATAATGCCATTTGTCCTCTAGTTCACTGAGTCTTATTTCTAATTCACGTTGCAATAAATTTTTCGTATTATCAACAGAGCTTCTCAATAACTCCTGAACACCCATGAACCTGGGTTTATTATTTTCGATAACACAGGCATTAGGAGAAATACTTACCTCACAATCGGTAAATGCATACAATGCATCGATGGTAATATCAGGTGAAATGCCAGCTGCTAAGTCAATATGAATTTCAACTTCTTTAGCAGTAACATCGGTAACTTTTTTGATCTTGATTTTACCCTGTTCATTCGCTTTAGTAATACTTTCCATCAGCTGAGTGGTTGTAACACCATAAGGCACATCTCTAATCACCAAAGTCTTCTTATCTAACTCTTCAACATGCGCCCTTACTCTTACTTTGCCGCCTCGTTTACCCTCATTATAACCAGATATATCAATCATTCCCCCAGTTTGGAAATCGGGATATAACTCAAATTTCTTGCCTCTTAAATACTTAATAGAAGCATCAATTAGTTCACAAAAATTATGAGGTAAAATTTTGGTTGACAAACCAACCGCAATTCCATCTGCTCCTTGTGCCAATAGCAAAGGAAACTTCATGGGTAGGTTAACAGGCTCATTTTTACGTCCATCATAGCTTAACTGCCACTCGGTTGTTTTTGCGTTGAATGCAACTTCAAGTGCAAACTTGGACAATCTAGCTTCAATATAACGAGAAGCAGCAGCAGAGTCCCCGGTTCTAACATCGCCCCAGTTTCCTTGGGTTTCAATTAACAAATCCTTTTGCCCAAGATTAACCAATGCGTCGCCAATACTAGCATCACCATGTGGATGGTATTGCATGCTTTGACCAATTATATTAGCTACTTTGTTGAATCTTCCATCATCCATTTCTTTCATGGAATGAAGAATCCTTCTTTGCACTGGCTTTAAGCCATCTTCTAGTGCTGGCACAGCTCTTTCAAGTATTACATAAGATGCATACTCTAGAAACCAGTTTTTATACTGCCCCTGAACTCCGGTTTCATTTTCAAAAACCCTTCTATCTATATTCTCTTTAGCCATTCTTTTTACTTAATTCTACTTTATGCAATTGCCAATTGTACCGTTAAATCTTTCCAACCCTTAGAAAGATCTCCATTGATGTTTAATACTCCTTGATTAGCCAATTCCCTTAGTCGCCAAACCAAAAATGCATCACCAGTTTGTACGGGCATTTTACTTAAGGTTGATGAAATAACTTTACTTAATTTCTGGGCATCTTTAGTTATATGAGCTAGTATAGACTTATCAAAAAAGTTCACGTCTTTGCCTGAAATTTTTTTTCCTCCTTCTAAAAAACGAACCATCGCATTTTCAGCACTTATTTTTTTCCATTCGTCAGGATCCAATTCAAATTCACTAAGTGTAATAGGTCTTGCTAACTTCTTCGCTTTTAAAAATTCTCTTGGTTGAATTTCGTGCAGATGGGTCGGATAAAAAATACTTCCCTTCTCATTAAAAAAAGGCAGGTTGTTCAAATATAAAACCTGAATCCTTCCTGCAAATGCAGATAACTGGCTCATGAGCCAATAATATCCAGCAACATCATGTGCATTTTGCCCCATCCATATCCAAGCTTCTTCCGCTTCATTTTGGCTTAAGGCATTGGTTAATTGATGAACGGTTAATTTATCATCTACAATATCTAATTGGTTTTCGTAAGGAGAAAACGCAAGAACCGTTTTCCACCAATCGCGGCGCTGCTGGTATCCTTCGGTTTCGTAAATTTTTTCAACTGGTCCTACAGCGAAGTCATCTTTAATCTCCAATATTTCTCCTTGCAATAACTCGTCCATTTCCATGGCAGTCTGCAAAGCTTTAACATTAGCAGTTTCAAAAACAATATGAATCATCTATTCTTTTTTTAATCAATTAAATCAAGTTCAACCCGAAGGTTATTAATTATAAAATCTTGTCTCTCCATGGTATTTTTTCCCATATAGTAACCAAGGAATTCTTGGATATGGTCTCCTTGTTCAAGAATAACTGGCTGCAATCGAATATCCCTACCAATAAATCGACCAAATTCTTCTGGCGAAATTTCACCCAAGCCCTTAAATCGGGTAATTTCAGGCTTATTCCCCAATTTTTTTGTTGCAGCCTGCTTCTCTGTTTCATCGTAACAGTAAATCGTTTCTTGTTTATTTCTCACCCTGAAAAGTGGCGTTTCTAGAATGTATACATGCCCTTTTTTAACAAGATCTGGAAAGAATTGCAAAAAAAAGGTCATCAATAACAAACGAATATGCATACCATCCACATCGGCATCTGTAGCAATTACAATATTGTTATAGCGAAGACCTTCTAAACCATCTTCAATATTTAATGCATGTTGCAATAAATTAAACTCTTCGTTTTGGTAAACCACTTTTTTGGTTTCACCAAATGAATTTAATGGCTTACCCCTTAAACTAAAAACGGCCTGCGTATCTACATTTCTGCTCTTGGTAATACTTCCACTTGCACTATCCCCTTCGGTGATAAAAATGGTTGTATCTTTTTGTGTTGCAATAAAAGCTTCCTTATTTTTTGCAGGAAGTTCATCGTTTAAATGCACCCTACAATCACGTAATTTCTTATTGTGCAAATTGGCTTTCTTGGCTCTTTCATTGGCCAACTTTTTAATACCCGCTAATTCTTTACGTTCTCTTTCGTTCTGCTCGATTCGTTTTTTTAAGGCATCTGCAGTGGCAGGATTTCGGTGTAAGAAATTATCTAGTTGCTTTGCCAAAAAATCTAAAACAAAAGACTTCATACTTTGCCCACCTTCAGCAATATTTTGAGACCCTAACTTAGTTTTGGTTTGACTCTCAAAAACTGGCTCTTGTACCCGAACAGAAACAGCAGCAACAATACTGGTTCTAATATCGGATGCATCATAATCCTTTTTAAAGTAATCTCTAATCACTTTTACATAGGCTTCTCTAAATGCTTGCTGGTGGGTCCCGCCCTGGGTGGTATATTGACCATTTACAAAAGAAAATATATCTTCTCCATAATCATTGTTATGAGAAAGGGCAATTTCAATATCGTCTCCTTTTAAATGAATAATTGGATATCTTAATTCATCAGGGTTTGTTTTGCGCTGTAATAAATCTAATAACCCATTTTTACTGACATACTTTTTCCCATTAAAATGCATGGCAAGGCCAGCATTTAAATAACAGTAATTCCAAAGCTGATTATCTAAGTACTCATGGATAAAATGGAAATTTCTAAACACAGAGTCATCCGGAGTAAATACCACCAAAGTGCCATTTGGCTCATCGGTTTTTACTTCTTTATGGTCTTTCACCAATTCCCCTTTTTCAAACTCAGCTGTTTTGCATTTACCCTCTCTAAATGAGGTAACTAAAAAATGACTACTAAGCGCATTGACCGCCTTGGTACCCACTCCATTTAAACCAACACTTTTTTGGAAAGCTTTACTATCGTATTTAGCACCTGTATTAATTTTACTAACTACATCAATTACTTTACCCAATGGTATACCGCGGCCATAATCTCTTACTGTAACTGTTTTACCTTCAATGGTAAGTTCAACTTGCTTGCCGTGACCCATGGTGTATTCATCAATACAGTTATCAATAACTTCTTTAATGAGCACATAAATTCCATCGTCTGCAGCTGAACCATCTCCTAATTTTCCAATGTACATTCCTGGGCGCAAACGAATATGTTCTTTCCAGTCTAATGACCGGATCGAGTCTTCATCGTACCTGACCAAATTCTTGTCTTCTGCCATAATTCCTATTTAAGATCCTTTTTTGCTTACGGCAAATCTAAGTCCCTCAAATCTCAGCCCAATTTTACTTTTCTACAAATGCCAATTATATGTGGATAAATAGCTGTTTTTGGTGGATTTTATAGGCCAAATAGTACCTTTACCCGAATGAATAGCCCATTTTTACCTCAAACCGACCTCCAACAAATTGCAGCGTTTGCTATTGAACACCAAGAAGAGAATGACCAATTTGCCGCATTTATCAAGGAATTTAATGACGAAGCCATAGACGCCAAAGTAAAAGAGTTAGACGCACAAATTAGCCCAACCATCTCTTGTACAGATTGTGGAAATTGTTGTAAAAGTTTAATGGTATGTTTAAATGAAGCGGAAGCGGATCATTTGTCGAGCCATTTAAAAATGGATCGACCAAGCTTTGATCATAAATATTTAGAGAAAGGCAGTAATGGCATGATGATTATGAACCAAATGCCTTGTCATTTTTTACAAGACAATAAATGTACGGTATACGAGTATCGTTTTGAAGGATGTAAAGAATTTCCTGCGCTACATTTACCCCATTTTAAAAGAAGGGTATTCACCACTTTTATGCATTACGATAGATGCCCCATTATTTTTAATGTGGTAGAAGAATTAAAAAAAGCAATGAATTTTAAGCAAGAGAAGGGTTAATTAAATTTTTTATCATGTCGGTATTATTTGGCGTTGACGTATTGCTACAATCAGATTCTGTTTCATGGAAAAACCATCGTATAGGAATGATCACTAATGAGGCTGCCTCTACGCAAACAATGGCACCCTCTAGACTAGCATTACAAAAAGCAGGATTTAATTTAACTAAACTATTTTCACCTGAACATGGAATTTCTGCAACAGGTGCAGATGGAGCTCCTATGCTTAATGGGGTTGATGAATTAACTGATTTACCCATTATTAGTTTGTATGGTCAAAAATTAACCCCCACTGCAGAAGACTTAGCAGATATTGATATACTCTTATTTGATGTACCCGATGTAGGAGTTCGTTTTTATACGTATTTATGGACCTTAAGTTATCTTTTAGAAACCTCGGCCACTCATTCTATTCAATTGGTGGTATTAGATCGTCCCAATCCTATTTCTGGAAATTTTGAACTATGCGAAGGTCCTTGGCTCAATGATGCAAGTTCCTCTTTTATAGGAAGATGGCCTATGCCTATCAGACATGGATGCACTTTAGGTGAATTGGCTCAATACTATAATTCAGAAAGGAAAATAAATGCTCCTCTTCAAATTATAGCATGTCAACATTGGGAAAGAGCCATGTTTCAGGTGGATTGGGGTATTCCGTTTGTTCCAACCTCTCCAGCCATCCAAACTGCTTCTACAACCATATTGTATCCTGGATTATGTTTTTTAGAAGCCACCAATTTATCAGAAGGCCGATCCACTAATTTTTCATTTGAAGCGGTAGGAGCTCCATGGTTAAATGCCCCAGCACTTGCTGAACAGATAAAATTATTTATGGATGATGAATTAGCCTGCAGACTAATTCAATTTATACCACAACATAGCAAATTTGAAGGGGAAGAATGTAATGGAGTTCATTTTATAGTAAAAGATCCCAATCAATTTAAACCTGTATTTTTTGGGCTATTATTGATCAAACTCATTAAGGCATTACATCCAAATGAATTTAAATGGGCACCCTATAAAACCTTTGTAAATCCAGGAGGTATTCAACATTTAGATAAACTTTCTGGCTTATTGAATGCAGAAAAACTATTTGACTTACCCATGCATTCATTTATTCATCAATGCACCAAAGAAACCAGCGTGAAGGAATGGAGGGCAATGGTACAACCATATTTGCTTTATTAATTTTTTTGCAATAACCCTCTAATTACTACACTTGCAACCATACAACCAAAAATGGCTGGCATATAAGACATGGTACCAATGATTGACTTCTTTGGGTATGCTTTTTCTGTTTCAATAATTTTAGATTGGTCTACTTTTTCTGCACTAAAAACCACTGTTAACCCTTTATAGATTCCTAAGCCATGTAATTTTTTCCTGACATAACTGGCCAAATTACATTGATAGGTTTTAGAGATATCAGTAATAACCACTTGAGAAGGATCTAATTTACCGCCAGCCCCTAAAGAACTCACAATAGGAATTTTTCGGTCTAGGCAACCCTTTATAAAAAAAACTTTGGGAGACAATGTATCAATACAATCTACTGCATAATCATATGGGGCTTCATCCAATAGTTCTTGGGTAAGTTCATCTTTAATATAAATTGACTTAACAATGATATCTAATTGAGGATTAATATCTTTTAGACGTTCAGCCATTACTTCAGACTTCAATTTACCAGCAGTGGAATGTAAGGCTGGAATTTGTCGATTGGCATTACTTAAATCAACTGTATCTGCATCTACTATGGTAATTTTTCCGACCCCTGAGCGCACAATCATTTCTGCGCAAATTCCTCCTACCCCTCCAAGACCTACTACCAATACATGTTTATTCATTAAAGATTGAATAGGTTCATCACCTAAAAGCAACTGCGTTCGGCTCATCCAATAGGGAATCATATACTAATTTAATTATACTGTTAAAACGGAATTAATTTAACTTGTTCTTGTTTACGCAAAAATGAATGTATGAAAGCATATATAAAAATCTTTTTGTTCTTGTTGGTTCTGAATAATTACAGCATCGCATTTGGTCAATCTAATGAAGTAATTGAAATGCTATCAGAAGGGAAAAAAATAAGTCTTAGAGGATTGAGCGTAGTTTCTAATCAAATTGTATGGGTAAGCGGAAGTGGGGGCACGGTAGGAAAATCAATGGATGGGGGTAAAACATTCAATTGGATAGTTGTTCCAGGATTTGAAAAAAGAGATTTTAGAGACATAGAAGCATATGATGACCAAAAAGCAATTATTATGGCTGTTGCAGAACCAGCAGTCATTTTAAAAACGGTGAATGGTGGCAAAGATTGGTATAAAGTTTTTGAAGACAGTACTAAAGGAATGTTTTTAGACGCAATGCATGCTGTTGGTAAAAACATTCAAGTAATAGGTGATCCAATAAATGGCAAATCATTTTTTGCAATGAGTATGAATGAGGGCGAAACATGGAAGACCAATCCAATAGATGGGATTGTATTAAATGAAGGTGAAGCATTCTTTGCATCCAGCGGTACCAATTTACAAATAAGCGAATCCAAAACTATTTTTAAAGGCGGAACCCTAATGGTAACAGGTGGCAAAGTCTCTCGGTTACTCAATGCAAGAGACCAGCGGGATCAATATCCATTACCACTTTTACAAGGTAAAGAGTCTACCGGGGCCAACTCAATTGCCATTAGTCCATCAGGCAAAAATGCCTTTATTGTGGGAGGAGATTTTGCAAAAGATACTTTAAGAGCTGGCAACGCTATAGCAGTTCAATTAGAACCGAGTGTTCAATTTAATCAACCACAAACACCACCCTTTGGATATCGATCTTGTGTAATTTACTTAACCAGCAAAACCTTGGTAGCATGTGGCACTTCAGGAGTTGATATTTCCAAAGACGGAGGCATTAACTGGGAAAATATCTCGAAAAAAAGTTTCCATGTAGTCCAAAAAGCTAAAAAAGGGAATGCCATTTATTTAGCAGGTGGTGGTGGTAGAATTGCAAAACTAGTGTTGGATCGTTAAGCAAATCAAATTATTCAAAAACTTTATTTGCCTGCAGGCTTCAATAATTCCTGAAACTTTTCTACCATTTTATAAGTTGCCGGGCAGTAACTAATATTTTGTTGGTGTACATGAATGTATTCAACCATTTTCTTCTTCTTCAAATGCGGGAACCCTGCGCAATCATCTGGTCTTACTTCATAAATACTACACATATTGGTAGTCAAGTTTAAAAACTGACAAGGCTGTTTTTTATTCATCCAATCGCCATCTCCTTCTTCAAAATAGAGCCATTTTTCTTTGAATTCCGCTACAGACATATCTACATGTGCTGCAATCCTTTTCAAATCTTTTGCTGTAAAAGTAGGGCTCATCGTTTTGCAGCAATTAGCACAACTTAAACAGTCTACTTCTTTCCAAACTTCGGCATCAATTTTTTCGGCCATTTTATCTAGGCCCTTAGGGGGATTTTTTTCCAGTTTACCTAAAAACTTTTTCATGCCCTTAGCATGATGATGAACTTTTTGTTTGAATGATCGTAGATTAACTTGCATAAAACTGCCGTACTTTTAAAATAGACTAAAAGCGAATATAATCATATAGCTGTTATCTTTATCAATCATGTGGAATGCATATAAAAAAGGATTTAAGGCTTATTTACAATTAGAGAAATCTTTGAGCGAAAACTCTGTGGAAGCCTATTTGCATGATATTGAAATGCTTACCGCTTTTTTACTAGCCACTAATCAAACCCTAGCTCCTTCAGAAATAGCATTAAAAGACCTTCAAGCCTTTGTAAAATGGGTGAGCGAATTAGGCATGACCGCCACTTCACAAGCAAGAATTATTTCAGGGATACGCAGTTTTTTTAAATATTGTATTGTAGAACAAATTTGCGTATCGGACCCTTCTCTTCTACTAGATGCCCCAAAATCAAAAAGAAAACTACCAGACACCCTACACTTTAATGAAATTGAATCAATTATATGCCAGATAGATTTAAGCAGCCCAGAAGGCGGTAGAAACAAAGCCATTCTAGAAACCATGTACAGTTGTGGATTAAGGGTAAGCGAAGTGGTTAACTTAAAAATATCAGGACTTTATTTAGACGTCGGTTTTTTAAAAGTAACAGGGAAGGGAGATAAAGAAAGACTAGTTCCTATTGGATCAGATGCCATTAAATTCATAAAAATATATAAAGAAAAAATCAGGGTGCATCAACCCATACAAGTGGGTGCTGAAGACTTTTTATTTTTAAACAGAAGAGGTAATAAATTAAGCAGGGTGATGATTTTCTACATTATTAAAGACCTTGCATTAAAAGCTGGAATCACCAAAACCATTTCGCCGCATACGTTTAGGCACTCATTTGCTACACATTTGGTAGAAGGTGGTGCCGATTTAAGAGCAGTACAAGAGATGTTAGGGCATGAAAGTATCACCACTACTGAAATTTATACCCACTTAGACAGTCATTTTTTAAAAGATACTTTACAACGCTTTCATCCAGGATTTAAATAGCCTTTGCGGCTTCATTAAATCATGATGAAATTGTTAAATCATTCGCTATTTAGCCGAAATTCTTAAAAATATTGCTGCATTTGTTACGGAAAACTTAAGTTTGACGTTCAAACATTTATTGAATATGAAAAAGACTTTGCTTGCAGCCGCGCTATTATGCAGCGTAATTGGATTTGCACAAATTAGAATGCCACAACCTAGCACCACTCAAAAAATCAGTCAAGATTTTGGAATGGGGAGAATTGAGTTGACTTATTCTCGTCCAAATATTAAGGGAAGATCCATGTTAAAAGAAAATTCAGAATTGGCTCCTTTAAACCAATTGTGGAGAACGGGTGCTAATGCTGCAACCAGAATACATTTTTCCGACAAAGTAACCATGGGTGGATCTACCTTAGATACAGGTGCTTATGTATTATATACCGTTCCTGGTACCGAATATTGGGAAGTAGTTGTAAACAAGGGTTTAACCAACTGGGGAACAGATGGATACAAACAAAGTGAAGACGTTGTACGTTTTAAAGTAAAAGCTGCAAAAACCAACAGCAGTGTAGAAACTTTTACTTTCCAGTTTGCTAATGTAGAAGCAGAAAGTATAGAATTGCATCTTACTTGGGGTAAAGCAGTGGTAAGTATTCCTATCAGTACCAATGTAAAAGATAGAATTCGTGCGCAGGTTGAAGCAGCATTAGGTGCAGAAAAAGTAAATCCAAATGCATATTCATCAGCTGCTAATTTTTATTATGAGTGGGAC
The DNA here is from genome assembly GCA_040403845.1 of Sediminibacterium sp. Classification (GTDB taxonomy): domain Bacteria; phylum Bacteroidota; class Bacteroidia; order Chitinophagales; family Chitinophagaceae; genus Sediminibacterium. The sequence continues at coordinate 27,674 of JBBAJU010000001.1, read as the reverse complement.
AAGGATTATGCAAAAGCTTTACAAAACGCAATTAAATCTACAGAAGCCAATCCAAAAGCATTTTGGTTGTTTTTATTAACTGCTAAGATTCAAAAAGACATGGGTCAAAAAGCAGATGCTAAAGCAAGTGCAGAAAAATGCATTGCAATTGCTACTGAAGCAAAGAATGCAGACTATGTTAGAATGGCTAAAGAATTGATAAACAAATTATAAATGAAAATGAGCATCTTCCTTTGTTGATGCTTTTTCGTTTCAATTAAAAGACCCGTCCGGAATTATCGGAACGGGTCTTTTAATTTTTTCGTTAACAAGAACAGACTAGAAAGAAAGTAATTATTTACTCTCTGCCATATCAGGAATCAGGTCAACTTTATACGCTCCAGCATCTAGCTTGGCTTTGGTTTCGCTAAATGCTTTAAGTGTTTCATCAATATCTGCATCAGTATGCGCCGCAGAAGGAATCAATCGGAAAATGATATGTCCTTTTGGTATTACAGGATAAACAACAATAGAAGCAAATACGCCATAATTTTCTCTTAAGTCCATTACCATAGCAGTAGCTTCTTCTACCCCACCTTTCATATAAACAGGGGTAACAGGGGTATTGGTATTTCCAATATCAAATCCTTTTTCTTTTAGGCCATTCTGTAATTTCAATGCATTACTCCAAAGTTTTTCTTTTAACTCTGGCATGGTGCGTAGCATATCCAAACGTTTTAAGTTGCCAATAACAATTGGCATAGGCAAACTCTTAGCAAAAATTTGACTACGAATATTATAACGAATAAAATCAATGATTGCCTTATCTCCAGCCATAAATGCACCTATCGAAGCCATACTTTTTGCAAAAGTAGAAAAGTATAAATCAATTGCATCTTGACAACCTTGAGCTTCTCCAGCACCTGCACCCGTTTGTCCTAAAGTACCAAATCCGTGAGCATCATCCACCAATAACCTAAATTGATATTTATGTTTTAAATCAGCTATCTCTTTTAATTTACCTTGGTCTCCGGCCATTCCAAAAACACCTTCAGTAATTAATAGAATTCCACCTGCACCCTGTTTCTCAATTAATTGAGTTGCTCTCGTTAATTGTTTTTCGCAATCGTCAAGATCATTGTGTTTAAACACGTATCTATGACCAGGATGTAATCTTAGTCCATCAATAATACATGCATGACTTTCAGCATCATAAACAATTACATCATGACGACCACAAACTGCATCAATTGCACTCATGATACCTTGATAACCAAAATTCATTAGGATGGCATCTTCTTTATGTTCAAATGCTGCCAACTCTCTTTCTAGCTGTTCATGATAATTGGAATTTCCACTCATCATTCTAGCACCCATGGGGTAAGCTAAACCAAATTCTTTTGAAGCATCCGCATCCACTTTTCTGATTTCTGGATGATTGGCTAATCCTAAGTAATTGTTTAGGCTCCATACAATCATTTCTTTACCGCGGAATTTCATGCGACTATTTATGTCACCTTCTAATTTTGGGAAAGCAAAATACCCATGTGCTCTTTCGCGGTGTTGGCCCAGAGGACCTGCATTCTTCAACAATTTCTCAAAAATGTCTGCCATACAAACAATTGATTGGTTTATTAAATTTTTGCGAAATTAGCAATTAAGCACCAAAGCACAAGGCATATTGTATTGCAAACTGTATCTTGCAAACCTTATTTTACTATTCATATTAAATTTTAATCCCTTGTTTAAACAAAGTATAAAATCAGGTTTGGGATTTCTTTCATTATTAGCCGTTTCTTCAACAACAGTAGAAGCCCAAAAGACTAAACTTACTCAATCGGCAGAAAAAGCACCTCGTTTGGTGGTAGGGATCGTAATTGACCAAATGAGATGGGACTACTTAGAAAGATTTGCCCCACTATTCAAAGCCAATGGTGGTTTTAGTAGAATGATGAACCAAGGATTTAGTAATGACAATTGTCAAATTGGCTATACACCTTCAGTTACCGCTTGTGGGCATACTGGAATTTATACCGGAACCGTTCCTGCAATTCATGGAATCACCGGTAACGCTTGGTATGATACCCAATTAAAAAGAAATGTCTACTGCAGTGAAGATAGAACAGTGGATGGTGTAGGTGCAGCAGGGGCAAGTGATGGGAAAATGAGTCCTAAAAATATGCTTACTACCAGCATTGCAGATGAATTAAGAATGGCCACTAATTTCAAAAGCAAAGTAATTGGTATTGCTATTAAAGATAGAGGTGCCATATTACCTGCTGGCCATAGTGCAAACGGGGCTTATTGGTTTGATGCAAAGTCGGGCAATTTTATTACAAGCACCTACTACTTTAAAGAATTACCTAACTGGGTGAAACAATTTAATGATAGACAAATTCCTGATTCTTTAATGAAATTAGGCTGGAACAAATCATTAACTGATCAACAATATTTGCATTACGCAACAGCGGACGAAAAAAACTACGAAAGCAAACCATTTGGGGCCAATCAAACAAAAATGCCTTATGTTTTAAACAGAACTGCCAATGAAGGGTTTGGAAAATTGAGCACTACAATATGGGGAAATACAATAACTGTGGAATTAGCGAAAGCAGCAGTATTAGCAGAAGATATGGGCAAAGACGCAGTTACAGACATGTTAGCAGTAAGCTTTTCATCACCCGACTATATTGGACACAGTTTTGGCCCCAATTCTTGGGAAGTGGTAGACAATTATATTAAACTAGATGAAGAATTAGGTAGAATGTTTGACTTCTTAGATGCTACGGTAGGAAAAGGAAAGTACACCGCATTTTTAAGCGCAGACCATGCTGTGGCGCACGTGCCAGGCTTTATGAAAGAAAACAAATTACCAGGGGGGTTATTAGACGACAAAGCTGCTTTAACCGAAATGAATGCGGCCATCAAAGAAAAATTTGGCATCGATAAATTAGTCGTGAGTTTATTTAACTATCAAGTTCATTACAATAGAGACTTGCTTGATAGTTTAAACGCAGACACCAAAGCAATCAACCAGTTCATGGTTCATTATTTAATGAAAAAGGATTACATCTTAAATGCATTTCCAACTAGTGAAATATTGACTAGTCCAATGCCACAGTACCTTAGAGAAAAATTAGCCAATGGGTATTTGTATAACAGAAGTGGAGACATTCAAATGGTTTTAAAGTCTGGTTATATCGATGGCGGCGCTACTGGTACAACACATGGATTATGGTACTCCTATGATGCCCATATACCGCTTCTATGGTATGGATTTGGAATTAAACAAGGGAGGTCTAGCAATAGAGTTTATATGCACGATATTGCAGCAACGCTAGCTAATTTATTAAAAATTCAAGAGCCAAGTGGCAATATTGGACACCCCATTCAAGAAGTGTTAAAGCAATAATTAAAATATTCTCTATAATTATAATATTATCATCATCATTTAAGTCCAGGTTGTATCTTGCGGTACAACCTTTTTTTATGATGAAAAGATTCTCATTCTCAGCAATTGCTTTGCTGTTATGTATTTCGATCACTTTACAATTAAGTGCTCAACTGAATTTATCGGAAAAAATTCCGATAGACAACAAAGTTAAAGTAGGCAAGCTTGCCAATGGTTTAACTTATTATATTCGACAGAATACTAAGCCCGAAAAAAAAGTAGAACTCCGTTTAGTAGTGAATGCAGGATCCATACTAGAAGACAATGATCAGCAGGGTTTGGCACATTTTACCGAGCATATGGCTTTTAATGGCACCAAAAATTTCAAAAAAAATGAATTGGTTAATTTCCTACAAAGCATTGGGGTAGATTTTGGTGCAGATTTAAATGCATATACCAGTTTTGATGAAACAGTTTACATATTACCTATTCCGTTAAGTGATCCCAATAACTTTACAAAGGGATTACAAATTTTACAAGATTGGGCAGGTGGAATCAGTTTTGAAGGAAAGCAAATTGATGACGAGAGAGGTATCATTTTAGAAGAAAGCCGATTAGGGAAAGGGGCAGAAGATAGAATGTTTAGAAAAATCTATCCAAAGCAATATGAAGGATCAAAATATGCACAACGTTTACCAATTGGAAAAGACAGTATATTAAAAACATTTAAACACAGTGCCATCAAACAATTTTATGCGGATTGGTATCGCCCTAATTTAATGGCGGTAATGGTTGTTGGGGATATCGATGTTGCGGCAACAGAAAAATTAATCACTCAATATTTTAGCGGATTAAAAAACCCGGCCAATCCTAGACCAAGAATTGCTGCTACCGTTCCTGCTAGAACTAAAAACGATGCATTGGTAGTTACCGATAAAGAAGCAACCAATTTTCAAATTGAATTGAACTATTCTACTGTTAAAACAAAACCTGAATTAACCATTGAAGATTATCGTAGAAGCAGCATCATTAAATCATTGTTCACTAGCATGCTTAACCAACGTATGAATGAACTAGCTCAAAGTAGTAACCCTCCTTTCAGTTTTGCTGGGGGTAATTTTGGTTCTTACGCTAGAGGATATGAAGCATTCAATGGATTTGCTATACCGGGCCCCAAAGGACCTGATACTGCTTTATTAGCAGTACTAACTGAAATTGAAAGAATCAAAAAGTTTGGATTTACTCAAAATGAATTAGATAGATCTAAAAAACAACAATTGGCTTCCATTGAAAGATCTTACAATAACAGAGATAAAACAGAATCAGGCGTAATAGTAGAAGAATATATTCGTAATTTCTTAGAACAAGAACCAATCCCTGGTATTGAACGTGAATTTGAATACAAGAATAGTTTGATGCCAGGTGTTCAATTGGAAGAAGTGAATGCATTAGCCAATGAATTAAAAAAGAACGACAAAGTATTTGTATCTGTTCAAGGACCAGAAAAAAGCGATTTCAACTTACCATCTGCATCACAATTAATTGCAGTTGCATCAAATGCATCAAGCATTCCAGTTAAAGCATATGAGGAAAAAGCAATTGCGAATGTTTTATTAAAAAATATCCCCAAAGCTGGAACTTTAGTAAGGGAAAGTAAGAATGAAGCTTTAGACATAACAGAATTAACTTACAGCAATGGAACTCGTGTAATCATCAAGAACACCAATTTTAAACAGGATGAAATTATTTTGACCGGATTTAAAAAAGGAGGAACGAATGCATATGGTGTGGCCGACAAATTCAGCGCAAACTATGCCACTGCAGCCATTCAGCAAATGGGAATTGGAGACTTTAATCCAGTTGACTTAAGAAAATTCATGTCTGGCAAAACAGCAAATGCCAATGTTGGATTAAATGCACTGAGCGCAAGAGTAAGTGGAAACAGTAGCATTAAAGACATGGAAACGATGTTCCAATTGATGTACTTAAACTTTACCCAAATCAGAAAGGATGAGGCTTTATTTAATTCTTGGAGGGAAAAAACCAAAAGCCAAATTCAATTCATGATGGCAGACCCAACTAGTGCATTTATTGATTCTGTAATTAAAATCATGTATGCAGGGAACCCATTGGCACCATCTGTTTTTCCGGTTGCAAGTGATTTTGATCAAATTAATTTAGATAGGGCTATAGAAATTTATAAGGAGCAAACCAATGATGCCAATGACTTTACCTTTATTTTGGTAGGAAATATAGACCTTAATTCAGTGAAGCCATTATTGGCCAATTATATTGGAGGACTTCCTTCTAAAGGCAAAAAAGGTCAGATTGTAGACAATGGGGTACGCACTATAACTGGTCAAAGAGATTTGAAATTCTATAAAGGAAAAGAACCTAAGAGCTTCATTTTTAGTATATATTCTGGCGATGCATCGTATTCTGAAGCACAAGCTTTACACACAGAAATGTTGGCAGAAATACTTAATATTAAAATCATTGAAGAGTTAAGAGAAAAAATTGGTGGCATTTATGGTGGAGGAATAAATGGCTCATTATCTAAGTTTCCTTATGAAGGATATTCAATGGCGCTACAATTACCTTGCGGACCAGAGAATGTTGAAAAGCTTAGTGCTGCAGCAACAGCCGAGATTGAAAAAATCAAACAGAACGGACCAGAGCAAAAAGATTTAGATAAAGTGAAGAAATCGTTATTGGAAAAATATGCAGTAAATATGAAGGATAACCGCTATTGGTCTGGTGTTTTACAAGGCATTTATTTTCAAGAAAATGACCCTAGTCGCTTCTTGAATTATAAAAATATTGTTGCTGAAGTAAGTATTGAAGACATTAAAAAAATTGCAACCATCGTATTCGACAACAAAAATAGATTCAATGGAGTTTTGTTTCCAGAGAAGTAACTTTGGAAAATGAATGGTCAAATTAAAAAAGCGGGAAAAAAAATATTTTCAATCATTGGGGCAACCCAATTAATGAACGAATTAGATTTCCGCTTTCATCAAATAAGACATTCAAAGAATAATCGCATTTTCAAAAAAAAACTAAAGCGCTTTGTCTTTCCAAAAGACAGAGCGCTTTTTAATACCTTCCAACTCAACTATAAAAAGTATTATGAAGATGGTCGTTTAGCTGCCAATGAAATGATTAGCTGGGGCGCACTAACAAAATTAACTAACCCAGTTGTGCTAGATTGGGGATGTGGAACTGGTAGAGTAATCAGGCATATACAAAGTTTCAAACCAAGTGCTGTATGTTATGGAGCAGATATTGATTGTGAAACATTGGATTGGTGCAGAAAAAATATTGACCATGTTTATTTTGATTGCATCCACCATCAATCACTACCCTATCCAAGTAGTTATTTTGACTTAGTATATGGCATTTCCGTACTTACCCATATTGAAAAGAATGAATATTTGACTTGGCTTAAAGAATTGAATAGAATTTTAACTCCAGCAGGCAAAGCCATTCTCTCAACACATGGTACTCATTATGTTAATCAACTCAACAGAAAAGACAAAAAACAACTAGATCTTGAAGGAGTATTTACTAACTCATATAATGAGAGGGGACATCGGTTAATGACCACCTATTTTGATGCTAATTTTTTAAAAGAACAACTGCTACCCTATTTTGACATAGAACAGTTTTGGGAAGGTAAATTACATCCCGAAAAAATGGGCGGACAAGATGTATGGGTGCTTAAACAAAAAGTCCCGGCCACCAACGGTAACCGGGATTAATCATATAAAATCAGCCCAATTAAAATTATTTAGCTGCTTTTTGAATTTCACTTAAACCTGCAACGTATAAGCTTCTGCCGTGTGTGCCTAGAACAATCTCATTGTCTCTTGGTTGAATGGCAATATCATGAACCGGAATGCTATAAGGCAATCCTTTGCTCCACATGATACAAGAATTTCCACCGTTTAAACTTACATATAATCCACCATCAGTTCCAATATATAAGATATTTTCATTGGTAGGATCTTCTCTTAAAACATTTACAGATTCATATGGAAGATCTTTTGCAATTTGCTTCCATGTTGTTCCATAATCATCGCTCACATATACAAGGGCATTAAAATGATCATTTCTATATCCGTTTAAGGTTACATAAACCCTACTTTCTTTAAACTTACTGGCCACTACCCTGCTCACATATAATCCCTTAGGGAGTTTACCATTAATATTGCTCCAAGTGTATCCTCCATCTTTGGTTACATGAATTAATCCATCGTCAGAGCCAGTATAAATCAACCCAAAACGCATAGGACTTTCGCTTATAGTAGCTAAAGTGCCAAAAGGAACATCTCCTTGTAGTGGATTAGTCGTTAAATCGGCACTCATAGTAACCAAACTATCTCCTTTGCTGAAAGAACGATGGAACTTATTACTGCCAAAATAAAATACATCTTGATTATGTCTGCTCAATATGATTGGTGATTGCCAATTAAAACGCAATGCAGATTCCCCTAATTCTCTATTGGGTTTAACAGTACTTCCTCTTGGACCTCTTCCACTAGCAACTGCACCTATCACTTGTCTATTATAATTTCCAAATTGTGAGCCGCTGTAAACTGTTCGATTATCTCTCCAATCTACTTGAACTTGCATTCCATCTCCTCCATTGATTGATTTGAAAGCATAATTTCCTGAACCATGCCAACCATTATCTTCAATATTTTTACTAGAACCATACCAAGTCCCATTATCTTGTAAACCACCATAAACATTATAAGGGACTGCCATATCAACTTCAATTGCATAGAATTGACCAACAGAAGGACTGTTTAATTTAGACCAATTCTTTCCCGCATCATAGCTCATATTTAGCCCACCATCATTCCCGTTAATAACATGATTGTCTTTAACATTGCTGAACCAAAAAGAATGGTGATCGGAGTGAACGGAAGGTCCATTAATAGACTTGAATTTTTTTCCACCATCTGAACTCATTAGTAAATCCACACCAGTTAATACTACTTTATTTTCATCCATAGGGCTTACAAATACTTTACCAAAATAATATCCATAAGAACTATAAATATTGATTGGTTCAGTATGTGTTTTCTTCCAGGTTTTACCAGCGTCATCACTTCTATATAATTCACAGCCCTTTACAGTGCCAGTTAATAAGGCTGTATTAGCATCATATAAATAATCCCAAATTACATTTGGTGCATACTTACCGTCAGCTACACCAGCTTTAATATTTTCAGCGGTATAAGCAGCGGGTAAACGATACCTAGGGCTGCGTAAAAATGCATTCAACTTTTTATTGTCTAAAGCGGCAAATTGATCTTTGGTAATCCCTTGAAAAGTATTTAATGTATATGCACTAGTATCTGTAGAAGTTGTAGCAGCAGAACTAGCTCTTTTTTCATTATTATCTACTACCGCATAAACGATATTAGGATTCTTAGGATAAACCGCTAAACCAATTCTTCCAACACCATCTCCAGTAGGGAAACCAGCTCCATCAAGAGAAATCTTTTGCCAGGTTTCTCCTCCATCAGTACTTTTAAAAATACCACCTGATTTACCGCTTTCTTCAAAATCCCAGGCTTTACGCGTGCGATACCACATGCCTGCATATAATTCATTAGAATTAGCGGGGTTAATATCTAAATCCACTGCACCCGTATTTTCATCTACAAATAGCGTTTGCTTCCATGTTTTTCCACCATCAGTCGTTTTATAAATCCCTCTTTCTTTATTGGGGGAGTAAAGATGCCCTAAAACGGCCACCCAGGCAGTATTTGGATCGGTACTATGCAATTTAATTTCACCAATATGATGGCTATCTGCAAGACCAACCCATGTCCAAGTTTTACCATTGTCACTAGATTTATAAACCCCTAAACCTGCATAAGTAGATCTACTGCTATTTACTTCACCAGTACCCACCCAAATTTCTCTGTTTTTCCAGTTTACAGCAATATCACCAATTCCAATAATGTCTTCTGAATCAAAAATGGGATTAAAGCTTATCCCATTATTAACAGTATGCCATAACCCACCAGTTGCATATGCTACATAAAACTCTGTTGGATCAGTTGGGTTAACATCAATGTCTACCACTCTTCCACTTTGAACGCTAGGACCAATATTTCTAAAAGAAGTTTTATTGGCTACAGATTCTAAATTTAGTTTTTTGCGCAACTCAATATTCTTGAGTCTTTCCGCTGCAGGTGTTGGTTTAACCTGCGCTTCAGCAAAAAATGAAGAAATGATTAACAGTGCTAATAATGTTTTTTTCATGTTGGCTTTGTATTTTCAATCCTCAATGTAAGTAATATGAGATTTCTATTGCTACCTCTGCTCCTTTTTTCGGTGAATTTTTTACACGCACAGTGCAAAACATTCAAATTATCTAGTAATGGGGATACTTTAAATTGTACAGATACCAAGGGATTAAAGCAAGGAAAATGGGTAATAACTACCCCTAAATTAAGAGGTGAACCAGGATTTGAATCGGAAGGCATATTTAAAAATGATAAAAAAGAGGGCGTATGGCGTTCCTTCAACTTAATGGGAGATTTACTTGCACAAGAGAATTATAAGTGGGGGAACTTAAATGGAAGATGTTTATATTTCACTATTTCAGGACTAGAGCGAGAAGAAAGTTGGAGAGCCGTTAACCCAGATAAAGCGTTTGACACATTAGATGTTGTTGATCCTGCTAACCCCAATCAATATGAACGTATAGTTGTTAAAAATGAGGGCAATTCAATTAAACATGGAATCTGGAAAACCTATTCCCCTATTTCTGGCGCCCTTATTGAAACACAAGAATTTGTTATGGGGCAATTAAAGGAAGACTATACGACAGCTAAAATGAATAATATTGGTCCAAATCAAGCTTTAGACACTTCCAAGAAACAAGCTGTAAAAGTACTCCCTAAAGAAGTTGCAGATTTTAATAAAAAACAAGCTAAGAAAAATAAACCTGTAGTAACAGGCAGAACAGGCCATTAAATATTGGCAATTTTGATACCCAATGGTTTCAGGAATTGGTTAACCGTTTTCATGATACCCAAACTCTTTTTTTTCTTTTTAGCGAAAGCACAATCCATCGTTGAAAAAAAGTCATATCCATTTGATTGTACTATTTTGGCATAATCCAATAACAATTTTTGTAAAACCGGATGATTGTCTACCGAATATCGATTTTGATGCCTTGAAATTTGGGTAGGATGATCAAACTGATAGCCACTAATATGCAAAAAACATAAGGGGGTATCGTAATTCACCCAATATTTTCCACCAGACTCCGATATTTTTCGTTCATGTAAATTCCAATAAGCAACATTTAAACCGGGGCTTGTATGAATAAGAACATGGTTAAATAAAAGTGGAACCAAATTGATCCATATTTGGTCTACCCCCATTCCTTCTGCAAAATTATAATAGCATTCTGTTTTCATATGGCCCGACCACCAATTCAAAAATGAAAATGTGTTTTCGGAGGGCTTCATCGCAATAAATCCTGCATTGTATAAACCTGATCGTAGAATATCCCTTTCTCTAGGTAATAAATGGATATCAGGATAGGCATTGGTAAAATGAGGGGTAATGACTAAATCGTATTGTTCTAAACTTTTTTCTACATTTTCAAAAGAAGAAAAAATCCAAGTATCCGAATCAATATAGAGTAGAATAGCGGGTTGATGCTTTTCAAAAATCCATTGTGCAACAAAAGGCTTCATGGCGCAATTCAATTCAATTACACTATACTGAGCAGCCATTATTTCAAAATCGGGAACATCTAATTCACTGATTTCTATAATATTATAACGATTAAATGAATTTAAATTAAATCTCCCTTTAATCTGATCGATTAAAATAATATATAGTTCGTAAGCGGGATTATGCTGAATAAATGAGTCAGCCATTGTTTTGCAATGAGCTAAATGATTAGCAGAACAAACGGTGTAAAGAATTTTTTTCATGCTATTGATTGGGAGTAATTTTTTCTGCTATCACAATAGTGTTCAAATAAAACCGATCCGATTTGGGCCAAAAACTTTCTACCACATTAAAACCCCAGTTCATGATCGGGATTACTAATTGACGCATTATTTTTTTAAACAAGTTAAACTTCCGCAAAACAGGAACCTGGTGCATCCAATGATCATGCAAATACAAAATGAATAGTTGGTGTAAGGCACTCATGAAATGACCATTCTTATCTATAAGTAATACCTTAAAACCGTTTTTTGCTAACATATCTTTCAATGCAAACTGCGAATACCTTGCATAGTCCACTGGTATTTCGTGTTCTTCCCATGCAAAAGGACAAGTAATCAATATTTGCGCACCTGGCTTCATTACGCGATTGATTTCGGGTAATATTTGATGCAGCCCAAACACATGTTCGAAGACTTCACTCGTAAAAACCGAATCAAATACTTCATTTTCGAATGGAATGGTGATACCATCATAATAAACGTCAACCGCTTCATTTTGATGATCGTGACCTTCCCCATTATAGTCAAGCCCTATATATTCTTTAACATTTGTGAATAAAGACTGATATGGCTTTTCGCCACAACCAAAATCAAGTAGTTTACCCTTTAGTTGTGGTGCATATAAACTAATTTTGCGTAATAATCCCTTTCGAATAAAATAAAGTGGATGTTTGTATGTGGGATTGAAGTTTGTAGGTACCATATTATCAAATGCAGCAATTGAAAGGCAAGATACGGAATATGACAATTAGGTATGATTACCAGATTTTTTGTGAACAACCTTATGGGGGTATATCCCGCTATTTTTATGAACTCATTTTTAACTTACAACAGAAACCTGGTATCCATATACAGCTAGATATATTATCTGCAGACAATATTTTTTTAGAACAATTAAAAGGAAAGAATTTCTGGAATGAGTTGCATTTTAAAGGGAAAAAAGACTTGAATCGAATGATTTCGGATGTTTACGACAGTTTCGCTTCAAGAATGCAACCCTTTGATATATTTCACCCAACTTATTATAGCAAAACATCTTTGAACAGAACTGCCGGCAAACCGTTGGTCATTACCATTCATGACATGATAGATGAACGGTTTCACAAAGGTCAACCAGCTTACGAAAATATCATCGCATTAAGAGCAAAGCATATAGAAAAAGCCCATAAAATCATTGCTGTATCAGAAAATACCCGAAATGATTTAATTGAATTATGTGGTGTTCATCCCAATAAAATTGAAACGATTTATCATGGGAATAGTTTTAGTCAAAATATTGCCCGATTTAGTTTACCCAAAATCATTGAGCAGAAATACATTCTTTATACGGGTAAACGATATGCTTATAAAAATTTTGATCGATTGATTCAAAGTATTGTTCCAATAATGCAAGCCAATAAAGACCTTTTTTTGGTATGTGCTGGCGGTGGTGCATTTAAAAGTGCAGAATTAACCCAGTTTAAAAAATTAGAATTAGAAAACAGAGTTATTTATCAACCCATACAAAATAACGATCAACTGGCATCTTTATATAACCATGCACAGCTATTGGTTTACCCCAGCCTTTATGAAGGATTTGGACTACCCATCATTGAAGCATTTGCTTGCGGCTGTCCTGTGATTACATCTGCTGGTTCCAGTACCGGTGAGATTGCGCATGACGCGGCGGTTTTAATCAACCCAAATAGCATGGAAGATTTGAGTGAAAAAATTAGCTTGTTGTTAACTGATATTTCCCTGCAAAATGAATTGGTTCATAAAGGGCATGCCAGGGCTCAATTCTTTAATTGGGACAAAACTGCCAACCATACACTCAAACTGTACCAGTCTCTATAAAAGAAACTATTTTAGCTGTTTAATTTAGACATGATGAAACTAAAACCGATAAAGGCAATCAAAGTATTTTTTGGAAAAGAAGAACAAACTGCCGCATTGCCTCCAGATTTTGAGACAATCCATCAAACAATTATAGCCAAAGTAAGGCCTTATACCATGACGAGTCCTGAACGTTTATACGGCTTAATTGAAAGTGTACAATACGTTGTAAAAAACCAAATTCCTGGGGCTTTAGTAGAATGTGGCGTTTGGAAAGGAGGCTCAATGATGGCTATTGCAGAAACATTGCTTGCAATGGGTGTTAACGACAGAGACTTATATTTATACGATACTTTTGAAGGAATGACAGCGCCTACAGCAGAAGACGTAGACCAGTTGAATAGAGACGCAGCAATGCAGCTAAAACAGGATGCCAATAAAAAAACAGAGAGTGTAGTTTGGGCTTACTCTGGTTTAGATGAAGTCAAAAGAAATATAGCATTAACAGGGTATCCAACAGAAAAAATACATTTTGTTCAAGGTGATATTCTAAAAACAATTCCTGCAACTTTACCAGGCACCACTGCTTTGCTAAGATTAGACACAGATTGGTATGAGTCTACTAAACACGAAATGGAACAGCTGTATCCCCTACTTGTTTCAAAAGGCGTCCTGATTATTGATGATTATGGTTTTTGGAAAGGCTCTAGAAAAGCAGTAGACGAATATTTAGCCACAAATCAAATAGGGATTCTATTGCATAGAATGGATGAGACAGGAAGGTCTGCAGTAAAGCCTTAAATGATTTTATGCATTGGCCAACCCCAATCCTTTTTTGATTTTAAACAACCATTTTCCAAAAATTGTTTGTAATAACCAGTGCAAAATGCGCAATCGGAATTGCCAAATCCTGCATTTTATTGAAAAACCAAAATAGTGTTCGTAAATAGTAATATTATCTTTTAAAGATTGTAAATAATTTCTAGTACTAATACCCGAATCATCAAAAATGGAAATGGTTTCATTAATGTAACCATAAGGCTCGTTTGCAATACGACACATTAAATCATAGTCCATGACTATTTTAAGATCGTTATTAAAAAGCCCAATACGGTCATACACTTCTTTCTTCACAAACCAGGTAGGATGCGCTACACTTCTCATCCCTCGATAAAGTTTAGCAGCTTCAAAAGGCTTACCTACTACCACCGTTTGGCCACCTCTTACTACCCTGATATTCCCACTAGTCCATTGAACAAATGGGTGTTCGTTAAAATAAGACTTCACAACAGATAGTGCATTTTCAGAAGCATAGCTATCCCCAGCATGTAATAAATGGGTAATTGGATGATTCGCATTTAATATACCCTTATTGAAAGCATCTCCAATACCCTTGTCTCTTTCATTGATCCATCTTCTATAAGCAGGCTGTGGATTGTTAGCTAACCAATTAGCTATCAAATTGTTGGAAGATCCATTGATAATTAAATGTTCATCAGGAAGAATAGTTTGTTCGTCCACTGATTGGCAAGTTTTTTGCAAATCGGCCAGATTATTAAAACAAATACTTATGACGGTTATGGTATTCATGTAAGATCCGCTGAGGGTAATTGATTTAATTTTTGATGAAACAAATCAATAGCACTTAACTTTTCAGGCGTTAAATCGTATTGAATATTTTGGGTATAATAAGTTTTTAAATCATAGGTTGGAAAAGATTGTTCCGCTACTACTTCATCTAAATGTTTTAACCCATATCCTAAAGCCCTATTAAAAGCGTCAATAAAATCAGGATCAATGGGCTTATTGGCTACCCAAGCTGCAAAAACAAAAGGCAATCCTGTGTGATTATTCCAAGCAGTGGCTAAATCATACATATAGGGTGATATAAGACGCTGCTCTAAAGCCCTATCTCCAATAACAACCCCAGCAGTGGTTCCTTTAATTTGATCTCTAAAATCTAATGAAGCTGATTCTAACTCAATATTTAATTGCCAATACTCTTTTAAGAGTATTCTAGCTAAATTCACAGAGGTTCTACTTTGGTAGTCTAATAAAACCTTTTCCACTTCTTTTAAAGGGACTTCACTAAAAATAGCAACAGATGCCACATCTTCCTCTGCCGAAATACAATAGTCTGCTACAATATGTGCATTTTGTATGGAGGGGATCATAGCCACCGGTATAAGCCCAATGTCTATTTGATCGTTCTTGAGGTCTGCTGCAATTCTGGCGGGATAATCTTCTGTAAGGATAATTCGGTCTAATAAACCCGACCTTTTAATACCAAACATCATTGGCTTGGTATTTAAATAACTTACGGCCCCAACACGTATCTTCTTGTTCAATTCAGCTACTTTTGCACAAAGAAAAGATTAATTATACTATTTAACTATTCCCTATTTAAAAATCATATGGAACTGACTCAATTAACAGCCATTTCACCCATCGACGGTAGATACCGGAAAAAAGCACAGCATTTAGATGAATATTTTGCAGAGTATGCATTAATCAAATACAGGGTATTGGTAGAAGTAGAATATTTCTTTTTTCTAGCAGACCAGAAATTTTTCAGATTGCCGTTAAAAGCAAGAAATGCGCTCAGAACTATGTTAGCCGATTTTAACATAGATCATGCCAAGCAAATTAAACAGCTAGAGTCTGTTACCAATCACGATGTTAAAGCAGTAGAATACTTCTTGAAAGAGCAGGTAGAAAAAGCGGGAATTGGCCATTTAAAAGAGTGGATTCATTTTGGATTAACTTCTCAGGATATAAATAATACCGCTATTCCATTAAGTTGGAAACATGCCATGGAGCATGAATATTTACCCGCTATCATCAATTTACAAAATATGATTTATGGCCTTGCAGCACAATGGAAAGATATTCCAATGTTGGCAAGAACTCATGGGCAGGCGGCATCACCTACCAGATTAGGAAAAGAATTCATGGTATTTGTAGAACGTATTCACAATCAAATTGAATTATTCAGCAGCATTCCTTACGCAGCAAAGTTTGGCGGGGCAACCGGTAATTTTAATGCACATCATATAGCATTCCCAAAGAAAAATTGGGTACTCTTAGGGAATAAGTTTGTTGAAGAAGTACTAGGCTTACAAAGGATGCAGTTTACTACCCAAATTGAACATTATGATTCATTGGCAGCTCATTTTGATGCGTTAAAAAGAATCAATAATATTTTAATTGATTTATGTAGAGATATCTGGACTTATATCAGCATGGATTACTTTAAGCAGCAAACTAAAAAAGGAGAAGTTGGATCTTCTGCTATGCCACATAAAGTAAACCCTATTGATTTTGAAAATGCAGAGGGCAATCTTGGAATAGCCAATGCCTTACTAGAGCACTTAAGCGGCAAGTTGCCGATAAGTAGATTACAAAGAGATTTAACTGATTCAACTGTGTTAAGAAATATGGGAGTTCCAGTAGGACATATTTCTATCGCAATCGAATCATTAGAAAAGGGGTTATCCAAACTTATATTAAATGAACATGCCATTAAAGCCGATTTAGATAATAATTGGCCTGTAGTAGCAGAAGCCATTCAAACAATATTAAGAAGAGAAAATTACCCGAATCCTTACGAAGCGTTAAAGGACTTGACAAGGGGTAAACAAAAGATAGATAAGGCGGCAATACACCAATTTATCAATTCCCTTAAAATAAGTGCAGCTTTAAAAAAAGAACTCAAGCAGATAACACCTTCCAATTATACAGGGGTTAATCCTGCTTATTAATCAATTGGGGTGATTCATTTTTAAATCGATTTAAAATAATTGCACTGGCAAAATTTTTTACCATACTAAGAAAAATTGTACTGATAGTATTAACCGTACTAATTCTACTTTATTTGGCCATACAAACAGACTTGGTTCAGAATGCGTTGGTAAAATTTGCAACCAATAAGATTAGCAAAGCGCTAAAAACAGAAGTCAGGATTGATCGCATAAGTATTTCTTTTTTCAGTAAAATAAGTATGGATGGGACGCTTATAAGAGATCAAAAAAAAGATACCATTCTTTATGCAGGAAGTTTAAAGGTAAATATTACGGATTGGTTTTTTTTAAAAGACAAAGCCGAACTGAAATACATCGGTTTAGAAAATGCAGTAGTTAAATTGCAAAGGAAAGATTCAACGTGGAATTACCAATTTATTGCAGATTACTTTAGTACACCTTCGAATCCTAAAAAGAAAAAGAAAACGTTTGAGTTAAATCTCAAGAAAGTTGACCTTAAGAATGTTCATTTTTTTCAAAACGATTTATGGATTGGCTCACAAAATACCGTTAAAGTAGGAGCATTAATCATTGATGCAGATAAAATTGATTTTATTAATAATCAATATTTGATCAATGAAGTTATTCTCACCAAACCAGCTGTAACACTTCAAAATTTAGACGGATTAAGACCCGCAAAATTAAAACGGATTACACCTTACTATAATGGCAAGGAAATGTATTTTAACGAAGCCGGAATTGGTATAAAAGTTAAAAAAATTCAGATTAAAGATGGCTCTTTATTCATTGAAGGAAATACCAATCGAGCAAAAAAAGGATTTGACGAATCGCATATAGAACTTTTTAAATTAAATGGAGTCTTGACGTTTGAAATGCGCAAAGACACCATGTTATCTAAAGCCAATTTAAGTGTAAAAGACCGTAGTGGATTTGAGCTGAAAAGATTAGCTGCAGACATTCGATTCACTCCTCAAATAATGGAGTTTCGCAATTTAGACTTGCAAACCAACAAAAGTAAGCTAGGGAATTACTATGCAATGCTTTACAAGGATTTCAATAAAGATTTTGCCGACTATATTAATAAAGTGAAAATGGTTGCGCAATTTTCTAATTCAAATATTCATAGTGATGATATTGCCTACTTTGCTGCAGAGTTAAAAGGATTAAATAAACAATTGCAGTTAGGTGGTAATTTTATAGGCGCTGTATCCGACTTTAAAGTGTCTGCATTAAACGCCAGTATTGGAGCAAGCACACAACTAAATGGCAATTTAGCCATGAAGGGTTTGCCGTATATTAATACTACGCAAATTGATTTTAGTAACGGCACTTTATCTACCAACGCCTATGATTTAGGGGTATTCATACCAGCTATGAAAGGAGTTATCAATCCAGATTTGGCTGCACTAGGAAATATCATTTATAGGGGAAGCTTTAAAGGCACGATTCAAAATTTCAATACATCGGGTGTTTTTTCAACCAAATTAGGGGGAGTACAAACAAATATCAGCTTGGCTTTACCCAATAAGGGAGAGCCTAGTTTTGATGGATTCATGAGTACGAAGCGATTTGACCTCGGAAAGTTTTTAAAAGTAGACTCATTGGGTTTAATCAATTTTAGTGGCAAATTAACCGGAAGTAGTTTTAATATAGATCGATTAAAAACAAAATTTGACGGGGTTGTTCATTCGGTTGAGTACAATCATTATTTGTATACAAATATTATTGCCAACGGAACCATACAAAGAAAGTCCTTTAATGGAGAATTAGAAATTGACGACCCTAACTTGGGTTTTACCAGCAACTTAGAAATAGATTTTAGCAAAGATGAACCTTTGTTCAACATTGTTGGAGATTTGTCTAAAGCAGATTTACATGCATTAAAATTAATTAACGATGAAATTAAAATTGCTGGGCTTTTAGACGTCAATTTCACAGGTAATAATGTTGACCAATTTATTGGTTCAGCTAAATTTTTAAACGCCAATATACAAAACCCCAAAACCAGTATACAATTTGACTCACTGAATATTAGTTCTTCTTATCGGGATTCAATTAAAACAATACATGTTGGGAGTAATGATTTTAATGCAACTATTGAAGGCAAATTCAATATTAAAGAACTGCCATCTAGTTTTCAGGCATTCTTGCACAACTATTACCCAGCCTATGTGAAATCACCATTAACAACGCCTAAGAATCAACAATTCAATTTTAGTTTTAATAGCTTTTACATAGAACCCTATTTTAAAATTTTCACCCATCGAATTAGCGGCTTTAATGATGTCAATTTCAAAGGATCGATTGATACCAGAAATATTGCATTGAGCGTGAGTGCATATATCCCTTATGGAAAATACGATCAATATGCTGCAACAGGCTTTCAATTGGATGGGAAGGGAGACTTTGACTCTTTGGACATCACTACCAATATTAAAAATTTTGAAATAAGTGATAGTTTAAACTTACCTAATTCTGTTATTAATATCACTTCTGCAAATGACCACTCCATTGTATCAATCAATACCAGTGCTAATAGTACATTAGATGATGCTGCTTTATTAGCAGATGTATACACTTTAGAAGATGGGGTAAGGGTTCAGTTTAAACCTTCAAGTTTTGTTTTAAATGACAAACGCTGGTCAATAGAAGAAAAGGGAGAACTGATTGTTAGAAAAAATTTATTACGAGCAAACAACTTAAAATTTTCGCAGGGAGGTTTTCAAGAAATTGCTGTTGAAACAGAAGAAGAAGATGGAGGAAATACCAGCAATCTGAATGTTCAATTAAAAAATATAGTCTTAGGAGATATTACGTCTCTTTTCATGAAAAAAGAGACGTTGGAAGGAGTGGTTAGTGGTGAAGTAAAACTGTCCGACTTTTTTGGAGATTTTGTTGCGAAAGCAAATTTAAAGGCAACCGAATTTAGTTACGAACAAGACTCAATTGGGATAGTAGAAATAGATGCAGGATATGATAGTAAAACAGGCTTAATTCCTTTTAAAGTTAATTCGCCCAATATCAACTATAATTTAAGTGCAAATGGGTCTTATAATACCAAAGACACATCAGGAAACTCATTTAATACCGATATTCAATTAAATGAAACAAAGATAGATATCATAGAAAGCTTACTTACTGGGCTCTTTAGTAATTTAAGTGGAATAGCAAAAGGAAATTTACAAATCAGCGGAGACTTAAACGCTCCTCAACTAATTGGAGATATTAGTTTGAGAAACGCAGGGCTAAAAGTAGAATTCACCCAAGTTGAATATAAAATAGATTCAGCAGAACTTAAATTTAGAGAAGATGGGATAGACTTTGGCCGATTCAATATCAAAGATATTTATGGGAATACTGGTTTTGTAAGTGGTAAGTTAATTGAAAAGGGCTTTAAAAATATGGCTTTTGATTTCGATCTTAGAACAGAGAAATTATTAATGATTGATACCAAAGCCAAAGACAACCAACAGTTTTATGGAAAGGCAATTGGAAAAGCCTCATTAAGTTTTAAAGGGCCAGAATCGGACTGTAGAATGACCATTGTTGCAGAAGCAAATGATAGTTCCCATATTACCCTTCCGAATAAGCAAAGTAAAGAAAGTGGTTCTGCAGACTTTATTGTTTTTAAAACTTATGGAACTGAATTAGAAGCTTCACGTAAAAAAAGCAATTTCAATTTAACGGTTGATCTTGATGTTACAGCCAATAATAAAGTGGTGATAGATGTTATACTGGATGAAATCAATGGTGATATCATCAAAGCAGTTGGTAATGGAAGATTAATTATAAAAGCAGGAACTGTAGAACCTTTATCCATTAAAGGCAGGTATAATATTGAAAGAGGAAATTACGATTTCAACTTTCAATCCTTACTAAAAAAACCATTTGAACTCTTACCCAATTCAAACAATTATATTGAATGGAATGGTGACCCATTAAAGGCTTTCATGAGTATTGATGCACAATACACAGCTGAAAGAATATCCTTATCCGATTTAATTGGGAATAATATTTTCAGCGGATCAGTTAAAGGATATCGTGGTGATGTATATGTAATTGCAGAATTAAGAAATCAATTGAGCAAACCTGATATTAGTTTTAGATTAGACTTTCCACAAGGAAGCCCTGTTAAAAACGACAACGAATTTGCTGCATTTTTAAATAGAATTCAAAGAGATGAAAATGAAATATTGAAACAAGTTTCATTTTTGATTGTGTTTGGAACTTTTGCTCCTCCTGGCGAGTTCAGCAATGGAAGTGGTAGCAATCCTTATAATATTAGTTCATTGGGTATTAATACCTTATCTCAAGTATTAACAAACGAAGTGAATAAGGCTTTATCTGGATTATTATACAAGCTTACAGGAGATCGGAGTTTAAGATTCGATTTAGGCGCATCATTGTATAATAGTTCAAGCATTTTTGGAACAAGTGCGGGTGGAGTTCAATCTAACAACAGTGTTTTAGATAGATCAAGGGTAAATTTCAAGTTAGGAAAAAGCTTTTTAAATAACAATGTAATTGTAACATTTGGAGGAGACCTCGATTTTAATTTAGGTGCTAGTTCAAGTGTTCAAAATGGAAATTTTCAATGGTTACCAGACCTGACTATAGAAATCATCTTAACCAAGGACAGAAAATTAAGGGCCATTGTTTTTAACAAAAACAGCTTGGATATTAGTGGCTCAAATTTTGGAAGACGAAATAGAACAGGTGCTAGTATATCTTATAGAAGAGATTTTGAAAAACTTTGGGGTAAAAAAGAAAAAGAAATTATCCTTCAATCTCCTGTTCAAAAAAATTAAGGAATTAATGGAGTAGGAATCTTTATACAGTCTTTTAATTGGTAAACATAAAAATACCTTACTACGCCCCCACCCCTTTGCTGCAACAACTTTTCCGGTTTTTCAATTTTTTTAAAATAAGGCCCATACGCATCCGCTACATTTAAAGGCAAATTAGAAGGAACAATGGCATAAGCATCCATTCCTAATGTTAAACCAGGACGATCTTTATTCAACCAAGCAAACTGATGAAGGTCTTGTAATTGTCCAATTCCAATCAATGGCATTTTCATTGGTCTAGAAATATAAAACTCTAAATGACCACCAGGGAACCATTTATTTGTTACCAGTATCGCATCTTTCTTCATATCGCCTTTTTGAACGTCTTCTGCAACCATTTGCTTAAAATTTTCACCAAGGTTCTTCCATCCAGACAAGTCTAATGTAGGGCAATACTCACCATAAGCTTCAGGAGACTTAGAGCCAAAATTGACTGGAGAAAATTGAACCGCTATGATTGCAACCATTAAGACAGTAGCAACAAATGCCATTGCGAACTTAAATACAATTGGGAAAAAGATTGGCTTGCCTTGTTCAAACCAACAAGCAACAAAAAAATAGAGTGGAATATAAGCAGGTCCAGTCCAATGGGGTAAAGTAGGATTGAATAAAGCAATACCCCAAAAAATCAATAACATGGGCATACTCATACAAATTAACCAAGTACCAATTCTATTGAGTTTGAATCGGATTTTTTTCAATGCAAAAAACACTACCGAAATCCATACTAATACAAATACAATCGGATTTTGATACAGCAACTCACCCCCTATTTCCTGAAAAAAAGTACTTAACCGAATACCGGTATTACTAACCCTTTCAGAATGAAAACGATAGGTAATAAAGTCATATTCTATGTTCCAATATAAAATGGGTGCTAAACATAAAATAGTGATCAGCGCAGCAATATAAAGTCGAGGATTACTTAACCATTCTCTTTTTTGAATCAATATAAATAAGCCAAAACCTGCCCAAAGAAATAATGCATGAACTTTACAAAGTGTAGCAAGTCCAATTACAAGCCCTAATAAAATCCAAATACTCCAATTATTTTCATCAGATTTTCGGAGCATTAAATGCGCCATAATATAAAGTGCGCCTGTCCAAAAAGGCATTTGAGGCGAATCGGGCAAAACAAAAAAACCAGCAATAAAACCAGCATAAATAGAAGCTGAATATAAAATGGAAGCATACCAGCCCATTCGTTCACTAGACAAAAGCTTCCCAATTTTAAAAATGAACCATGTTGAGATAGCATATGCTATTATACTACCTAAACGCAAAGATATTTCAGAAGCCCACAAGCCATTAATAGTAAATAAACGCATCATCCATCCCACCATAGGAGGATGATCAAAAAAATTCCAATCTGGCCTCAATAGATATGTCCAATAATATACTTCATCATTGCCTAGCTCTAATAAGGGAGCCAACATTAATTTGATGATGATATTAATACCAATTAGGTATAATACAGGTTTAGTATAAGATTTAACCAGCAGCATTGGGAGGGGGTGGCTGAATAATTTAAAAGCTAAAATACAAAAAAATTAATGGTTCAATGTTTAAGCCCCTTTATGATTCATCAGCCAATTGATGGCCAACGTGTAACCACTCAAACCTAATCCAGCAATGGTACCAACCGCTTTAGCAGAAACATGCGAGATTTTTCTAAAATCTTCTCTAGCATGTATATTACTGATATGCACTTCAATCACTGGAGCTGTGATAGCAGCAATTGCATCGCCTATGGCAACACTGGTATGTGTATACCCGCCAGGATTTATAATAATACCGGCAGAATCAAACCCATGTAATTGTAATGCATCAATTAACTCGCCCTCAATATTTGATTGAAAATACACTAATTCAATAGAAGAAAACGTAGATTGAAGCTGCTCAAAATAAGCTTCAAAACTAAAATTCCCGTACACATTTGGCTCACGTTTACCTAATAAGTTTAAATTAGGTCCGTTAATGATGACTATTTTCATTGATTGAAATTACTGCATCATTTCTACAAAACGATCAAATAAATAACGGCTATCGTGCGGACCAGGAGTACTTTCAGGATGGTATTGAACACTAAAAGCGGGGCGATCTTTCAATCTAATTCCTTCAATAGATTCATCATTTAAGTTAACATGAGTAACTTCTACATTAGGATGATTCTTCACCGCAACAGGGTCAACTCCAAAACCATGGTTTTGGGTGGTTATTTCACATTGACCTGTAATAATATTTTTTACTGGATGATTTAAGCCCCTGTGCCCATGGTGCATTTTAAAGGTAGGGATATCATTAGCTAATGCTAATAATTGATGTCCTAAACAAATACCAAACACTGGCTTTTTTTCGGCTAGAATATCTTTTACGGTAGTAACAGCATAAGGCATTGCAGCAGGATCACCGGGTCCATTTGAAATAAAATAACCAGTAGGATTAAATTCTTTTAACCTATTGAATGTTGTTTTTGCAGGATGAACGCGAATATGTGCCCCTCTGCTTACTAAGCATTGTAGAATATGTTGTTTTACGCCAAAATCTAGTACAGAAACTTTTATAGCAGAATTAGTATCCCCCATTTCATATTCTGTGGTAGTACTTACTGTACTTGCTAATTCTTGCCCATCCATATTCGGCACTGCTTTTAATTGCTCTTTCAATTGCTCAACTGTAACATCTTCTGATGAAATGATACAATTCATGGCTCCTTCTGTTCTAATATGTGCCACCAACGCCCTAGTATCAATACCGTCAATAGCAACAATATGATTATCCACTAAATAAGCATTGAGGTCTTGATTAGCTTGATGCCTACTAAATTGCTCTTCTAAATTACGAGCAATCAAACCGTGAATTTTTACAGAACTACTTTCAACATCAGTTTCTTTTACCCCGTAGTTTCCAATATGTACGGTATTCATGATCAAAACCTGACCGGTATAACTTGGATCAGTGAATACTTCTTGGTATCCAGTCATTCCGGTATTAAAACAAATTTCACCAGTAGCTATTCCGATTTTACCAAATGATAAACCATGAAAAACATGTCCATCTGCAAGAACTAATATTGCGGGTTTTCTAGATGTAGTAGACTGTGGCATAGTTGCTATTATGAGTGCAAAAGAAAATCAATTTTATTAAAAAAACCAATGAAGTTGCTAACATTGATTATATGAAAAAAGGCAAAACCGAAACGATTTTGCCTTTTATTTTTAATACCACTTCATAAATTATTCAGCGGCTTTTTCTTCAGTTGAAGTAGCTTCAGGAGCAA
Source organism: Sediminibacterium sp. (assembly GCA_040403845.1). GTDB lineage: Bacteria > Bacteroidota > Bacteroidia > Chitinophagales > Chitinophagaceae > Sediminibacterium. The sequence continues at coordinate 2,610 of JBBAJU010000001.1, read as the reverse complement.
CTACAGTTTCTTCGTTTTCTGCTTTTTTAGGAGCACGACTACGACGAGTTTTCTTAGCTGGCTCGGTTGCAGTAGCAACAGATTTACCGTAGATTTCATTGAAGTCTACTAATTCAATCATTGCTTTTTCTGCGTTATCACCCGGACGAATACCGAGTTTCAAAATACGAGTGTAACCACCCGGACGTGAAGCAACTTTAGGACCTACAACAGTAAAAAGTTCTTTCACAGCAGCTTTATCTTGTAACTCAGCAAATACTAAGCGGTGATTGTGACTGATCTGTGTTGCAGAATCATTCTTTTTAGTCTTAGTAATCAATGGCTCAACATAAGTTCTTAATGCTTTAGCTTTTGCTAAAGTAGTAACAATACGCTTGTGCGTGATTAATTGGCTTGCAAGGTTTTGCAATAACGCTACTCTGTGTGCCTTCTTACGGCCTAGGTTGTTGATTTTGTCTCCGTGACGCATGACATTTAAGTTTTAACTCCACACCGTGTCAGGATATGTGGAGGATGTTATTCTGAAATTTTCAGAACAACGTGATGAATTAATTATCTAAGTTATCTAGACCAAGTTTTGCAAGATCCATACCGAAGCTTAGACCCCTTTCTGTTAATACTTGTTCAATTTCTGATAAAGACTTTTGACCAAAGTTTCTAAACTTCATCAAATCTTCTTGCTCGTACTGTACCAATTCGCTTAAACTGTTGATTTTAGCAGCTTTTAAGCAATTGAATGCACGTACAGAAAGATCTAAATCTTCTAGAGGAGTCTTCAATACTTTACGTAATTGTAAAACGTGCTCATCTACAACATCTTCTTTCTTATCTTCTTTGTTATCAAAAGTGATGTTTTCATCAGTAATGATCATCAAATGTTGAATAAGAATACGAGAAGCTTGCTTTACAGCATCTTCAGGATGAATAGTTCCATCGGTAGCAACATCTAAGATTAATTTCTCATAATCGGTTCTTTGCTCAACACGATAGTTTTCAATAGCGTATTTAACGTTCTTGATAGGTGTGTGAATAGAATCGATAGCGATGTAACCAAATGGAGCATCTTTTACTTTATTTTCTTCAGCTGGAACATATCCACGACCTCTTGCGATCGTCAATTCAATGTCTAGCTTAGCAGTAGGATCCATTGTACAGATCAACAAATCTGGATTCATTACTTGGAAACTAGGAGATTGCTCCCCAATCATTCCTGCAGTGAATTCGCTGCGGCCTTTTACAGACAAGTTAATCTTCTCAGAAGTCAACTCTATATCAGCATTTCTTTTAAAACGAACCTGCTTTAAGTTAAGGATCATTTCGGTAACATCTTCGGTGATGCCTTTGATAGTAGCAAACTCATGGTCAACACCATCAATTTTGATACCTACAATAGCATAACCTTCTAACGAACTCAACAGTACTCTGCGAAGTGCGTTACCAATGGTTAAACCGTATCCTGGCTCAAGAGGGCGAAATTCAAACTGACCTTCAAAATCAGTTGCTTTCTGAAGAACGATTTTGTCTGGCTTTTGGAAGCTTAATATTGCCATTTTAAAACGTGTTTTACTTATTAGGTGAATAGAAAAAATTACTTAGAGTACAATTCTACGATCAACTGCTCCTTAATGTTTTCAGGAACGTGCTCGCGCTCTGGCATAGTAATGAACGTACCTTTCTTTTCGGTTTCGTTCCAATCTAACCAGCCAAACTTTGGATTCTTACCACGGGTTTTGCTAGTAATGCCAGAATTGTCAGCACTTTTAGGACGATATGCAATAATATCACCTGGCTTACATGTGTAAGAAGGTACATTCATGATTTCGCCGTTAACAGTAATATGCTTGTGGTTAACTAATTGACGCGCTTCAGGGCGGCTAGCAGTTAACCCCATACGGAATACTGTATTGTCTAAACGAGCTTCTAATAATTTAATCAGGTTTTCACCGGTAACACCTTTTAAACGCTGAGCTTCTTCAAAAGTTTTACGGAACTGACGCTCCAATACACCATAAGTGTATTTTGCCTTTTGTTTCTCTCTTAACTGTAGGGCGTATTCGCCTAAAGTTTTACGTTTACGGGCAGCACCATGCTGTCCTGGAGGGTTAGCGTTTTTTCCTAACCACTTTGCGTTTCCTAAAATAGGTTCGCCAAAGATTCTGGAGATTTTGGTCTTAGGACCTGTGTAACGTGCCATAGTTTAAATTTTCATTTCGATTTTTTTTGAATTCGTTGCTTCGATCGGTTAAAAATCGTAAAAAATGAATCGGGCAACCTTTTGATAAATGAAACCTTGTGGCTCAATATTATTTCCACTACCCCTGTTGGGGCTTAGGGTTGTTATACTCTTCTTTGTTTTGGAGGACGACAACCATTGTGTGGCATAGGGGTAACGTCTTTGATAGAAGTTACTTCAATACCTGATTGTGCAATAGAGCGAATCGCTCCTTCACGTCCTGCACCTGGCCCTTTAACGAATACATCAACACGCTTTAAACCTGCATCCAATGCAACTTTAGCAGCGTCAGCAGCAGCCATTTGCGCAGCATAAGGAGTATTCTTTTTTGAACCTTTGAAACCCATTTTACCAGCACTGCTCCAGCTAATTACTTG